>SFFH01000042.1 GCA_004557905.1 Clostridiales bacterium
ATGCGCTTCTTGGCCTTGTCAACCTCGATGATCTTGACGGTCATCGTCTTGCCGACGAACTCGCCGATGTTCTCGACGAAGCGGCGGGACAGGTGGGAAGCCGGGATGAACGCACGGACGCCCATCACATCAGCGATCAGGCCGCCGTTGACGGCCTCACGGCCGGTGGCTTCCACGCAGGCGCCGGTGTCATACTCGGCAACGAGCTTTTCCCAGTTCTTGGTGGCCATGACCTTGCGCTCGGAAAGGAGCACATAGCCTTCGCCATCGTTCAGCTTGACCACTTCAGCCTCGATCTCATCGTCGACCTTGCAGTCGGTGGTGACCAGATCGTTCTTCTTGATGTAGCCATCAGCCTTGCCGGGAATGCTCACGACAACACCGTCGTCGCTCACCTGGGCGACAACACCTTTGACAACCTGACCGGGGCGGAACTTGATCATCGTCTCCTCGAGCATCGCGGCGAAATCCTCGGCGCCTTCGGAAACCAGATTCTTTTCCATGTCGTTCATGCGGGTACTACCTCCTCAAGTATCTCTACCGGACTGGGTCCGGAATGATACATACTTTATTATCACGGCGCGCTGCGCCGGGATAGATATTCTTTTGCGACGCTTCATTCAGCGTCTGCCTCAATCCTGCTGCGCACCTGCTCGAGCAGCCATTGCGGCGTGGACGCGCCGGCCGTGATGGCCACGCGGTCCGTGGGGCGGACGGCGCCCTGCGGGATGTCCTCCGGGGTCTCCACCTGGTATGCGCGCTTGCAGCGCAGGCGGCAGGTCTCCAGCAGCTTCTGGGTGTTGGAGCTGTTGCGTCCGCCAACGATGATCATCACGTCAGCCTCGCGGGAGAGCGCCTCCGCCTCCTGCTGGCGCTGGCTGGTCGCCGCGCAGATCGTCATGCGCACGGTGAGATCGGCCACTCTGCCGCGGATGACGGACACCACGTCCTCAAACCGGTCGCGGCGGAGCGTGGTCTGCGCCACGACGAGCGCCCGGTCCGGCAGAAGCGCGCTTTGCGCCGCCTCGCGCGTGGGCAGAATGAACACCGGTCCGCTCGCCCAGCCGGCGATGCCGACGACCTCCGGATGCTCCGGCTCGCCGACGATGATCACCGCGCCGCCGTCTGCGCTGTATTCCTGCACCAGCTGGTGCACATGCGCCACATGCGGGCAGGTGCAATCGATCACCGAAAGGCCGCGCGCGCTGCACATCTCGTGCACGGCCGGCGTCACGCCATGGGAACGGATGATGACCGTCTGGCCGGGGGCAACCTCGTCAAGCGAATCCACGCTGCGCACGCCCGCGCTTTCAAGGCGCGCAACCTCCTGCGGATTGTGGATCAGCGGCCCGAGGGTCACGCAGGGGAGCCCCTCCTTCGCGCAGGCAAACGCCTTGTCCACCGCGCGGCGGACGCCGAAGCAGAATCCGGCGTGCTCTCCAATGGTCAGTTTCATACGCTGTTTTCCTGTTATTCCGGCATTTCTATGGATTCAAGCCCGCAAACAGGCCCAATGCTCCTATTACCCATCTTTATGAATTCTATGCCTATTCGCATATTCCTGCCGGACTTTTTTATTTTTTATCTTTTTTTGAAAATTTACGTCTGGGTCTGCTCCGCGGGGGCGGGCAGGGATTTGCCGTGGCTCAGCTGCGCAAACTCCGCCTCGATGCGTCCGGTGAGCGTATCACAGGACTCCTTGGTCACGCGCAGCGCCAGCAGATCATCCATCTCCACAGGCTTGCCCACGCGCACCGTCATGCGGCGGAAGGGCCTGTAATTGCCGTCGATGTACACCGGGATCACGTCGCACCTGCTGCGCAGCGCCAGCATGGACGCGCCGCCCAGCAGCGGCAGCATGTGGCCGGTTCTGGAGCGGGTGCCCTCCGGGAAGATGCCCAGCGTGTCGCCCTCCTTCAGCACGTTCATCGCCGTGCGGATGGCGCCCATGTCCATGTTGCCGCGGTCCACCGGGAAGCCGTGCACCTTGGTGAACGCCCAGCCCAGGAGCTTGTTGTTCCACAGCTCCTTCTTGCCCATGAAGTGAATCTCGCGGTCCGGCACGCACAGCGCCAGCATCAGCGGGTCGAGGATGCACTGATGGTTGCCCATCAGCACGCAGTTGCGATCCTTGGGGATATTCTCTCTGCCCTCGATCTTCACGAAGAACAGCACCTTGGAGACGATGAAGTACAGCCCCCAGACGATGAACGTGTACAGCCAGGTGCGGTGCAGGGGCTTCATCTGCTGTTTATTGCTTTCCATATACGTCCTCCACAATCCTCACGATCGCCTCGACCGTCTCCTCCTGCGTCATGTTCGTGGAATCCACGAGCACGGCGTCCTCCGCCTGCCGCAGCGGATCGGTCTTGCGGTTCATGTCCTGCTCGTCCCGGGCGTTGAGCTCGCGCAGCACCTGCTCGTACGGGGTCGTGTTGCCCTTTTCCATCTGCTGCAGATAGCGCCTGCGGGCGCGCTCCTCCGCTGCCGCCGTCAAAAAGATCTTGCACGGCGAGTCCCTGAGCACCACCGTGCCGATGTCGCGGCCATCGATGAGCATGTCGGCCGTCCTGGCCATCTCCTGCTGCGCGCGCACCATGCGCCTGCGCACGGCCGGCCACTTCGATACAGCGCTGGCCGCCGCGGACACCTCGCCCGTGCGGATGAGCTCGCTGACGTCCTCGCCAAAGAGCAGCGTGCGCTGCGCGCCGTTTTCGTATTTCACCTGCACATCCACATCCTCCGCCAGCGCGGACAGCGCCGCCTCGCTGGCCAGATCCGTGCCGCTGCGCAGCGCGTACAGGCCGAACGCCCGGTACATCGCGCCCGTGTCCAGATGCAGAATGTTCAGCCTTTGGGCCACCTGATCCGCGATGGACGACTTGCCCGCGCCAACGGGCCCGTCAATCGCAATATTCATCGGCATCATGCTACCTCCCCGCGGCATGGCCGCGCCATTTCTTCCCATGATACCGTTTATTATACGCCAACCTCCGTCCATTCTTCAAGCGCTTCGCCCAAATTGGGCCATATTCTCCACTTGCATGGTCTGATATCGACATTTTCCCCTTCTTCTCTCCACATTCTCTTCGTTTTTCTGTTTCTTCCGCCCACTTTACCCCATTCACAGGATGTGCTATAATGGAAGGGCAGGAAAAGGAATCCTGCCAGACAAGGAGGGTTCAGCGTATGTATTCGTTTCAGGCCAATGCCGGCCGGAAGAAAAACAAACAGCTCGTCCGGCTGCTGTATCTCGTCATATTCCTTCTGATCGTCGCGCTCATCGGCGTTACCTTTGCTTACCTGAAGAATCTCGGCGTCAGCGAGGCCACCAGCGAGGCGCTGCTCGCCCGCGCGCTGAGCGAGGCCAGCGAGGCGCAGAGCGCCGTCTACCGCCTCACGCAGTCCAGCGGCACCAACACCATGACCCTGCTCTCCACCGTGCGCGCGCATATCCACACGCTTCAGAGCATCAACACCATCGCCGCCAACATTTACGGCGCGGGCACCAGCTTGACCGACGGCGAGCAGCTCGCCTCCTGCATCGACATCATCACCCAATGCGAGGCGCGCCTTCAGGCCGGCAGCGTGCTGACCGACCTGTACACTACCCTGCGCGACCAGATCGATCGGATCGTCGCGGGCTTCAGCGGCGCGGTATAAACCGTCATCAGCAGCACAGCAGCGGACAGGCTCCCCGGCCTGCCCGCTTTTTGTTTGTTCGGGAAATTGCGCGGTTTCCGCACGGCAAACTGCGTTCAAGCATTAATGGATTTGTCATATTCCTGTAATAATTGTCAGATATACTATTCCTGTACACGCGGGCAGAGGAGGATGAACATGACCGTTGAAGAAAAGAAAGCTTTCCTGATCCAGGCAGCGTTTTACGGCGTGCTGCTCATCGCTGCCGGGCTCTTTATGAAGTATCTGCTCGGTCCGCTGTGTCCGTTCATCTTTGGCTTTCTCATCGCCTGGCTCCTGCAGAAGCCGGCCAAATCCATCGCCCGCAGGCTCCATCTGCCCGGCCGCATTCCCGCCTTTCTGCTGACGGTCGTGTTTTACAGCATCCTGTTCGTCGCCGTGACGGTGGCCGGATTGCAGATCATCTCCGCGCTGGAGCATTTCTTTCCGAAGATTCCGCTGCTGTATGCCACGCAGATTGTGCCGTTCATCACCGATTCCTTTGACGCGCTGGAAGTGCAGATGCAGGAGTTTGATCCCGCCATTGTGGACATCGTCGATCGGATCAGCCGCTCGCTGTTCTCCTATCTGGAAAACCTGATCTCCAGCGTCTCCGTGCTCGCCGTGCGCCTTGCCTCCAGCATCGTCACCGGCATGCCCTCGGCCATCCTCACCGTGATTGTGACCGTCGTCTCCTCCTGCTTCATCGCGCTGGATTTCGATCACATCATCAGCTACATCAAGGGCAAGCTGCCCGCCCGCTTCCAGGCGGCCGTCTCCACGACGGTCACCACCGGTGTCGCCTCTGTCCGCAAGATTCTCGTCTCGTACATCCTCATCATGTGCCTGTCCTTCTTCGAGCTGAGCATCGGCTTCCTGCTGCTCCGGATTCCCTACGCCGTGGGTCTGGCGCTGCTGGTGGCCGTCATCGACATCATGCCAATCCTGGGCACCGGCACGGTGCTCATTCCCTGGGCCATTGTCGCCGCCGTGCTGGGCAAATTCCGCATGGCCGTGGGCGTCGCGCTGCTGTACATCGTCATGCTGATCGTACGCAACGTCGTGGAGCCCAAGCTCGTCGGCCAGCAGATGGGCCTGCATCCGGTCGCCACGCTGCTGAGCATGTTCGTCGGCCTGCGCCTCTTCGGCATTCTCGGCCTGTTCGGCTTCCCGATCGCGCTGTCGCTGTACATCAAGCTCGTTGCTAGCCGTAAGAGCGCGCAGCCCGCGTGATTCCGCCTGCGCGCAATAGCCTTTTTACATTTCTCTGGCATACAAAAAGACAGCTCCCGAAGGAGCTGCCTTTTTTCGTATTCGGATTTACTTGATGACCTCGCCCATGGTGCCCGGAGCCATGCCGGCGGCGTTGGACTCATCGGTGTCGATGTGCATCGCCAGCGCGTAGGAATCGCTCACGCGGACGACGACGTCGCCGAAGATCAGACTGCGGTCGGCAGAATCCACCTTCACGGAGACGATCTGCTTGTCCACGACGCCAAACTCAGCGGCGTCCGCCTTGGTCATGTGGATGTGGCGCTTGGCCACGATGACGCCCTCGGAGATCTCCACCTCGCCCTTCGGGCCGACGAGCTTGCAGGCGCCGGAGCCGGCGATCTGGCCGGACTCGCGAACCGGCGCGGCGATGCCGATGGAGCGGGCGTCGGTCAGGGACAGCTCCACCTGGGTCTCCGGGCGAACCGGGCCAAGGATGGACACGCCACTCAGGGTCTTCTTCGGGCCCACGACGTCGATGCGCTCGGCGCTGGCGTACTGGCCGGGCTGGGACAGCATCTTCTTCACGGTCAGCTCATAGCCCTCGCCGAAGAGGATGTTCAGAGCCTCGCGGGTAACATGCACATGACGTGCAGAAGTCTCAACAAGAACCTTATTCGCCATTGGAATGCACTCCTTACTGTATTTAAGGTTACTCTTATTATAGCAAAATTTGGCAAAAACGCAATAGACGACCGGAAATCCGCGTCATTCAAATCTGCTTATGCATCCTCTTGCCCGGCCATATTGCCGCGCAGCATCCCGTTTTCCTCCCGGCCGGACATGCATGCGCTGCACAGCCCGTGCGCCGTGATCTCAGACCAGTCGACCTGATGGCCGCCGCACTTGGCCGCCTCCCGGATCATGCCGGAAAGATCCGCCTGAATGTCATACACCGCGCCGCAGCGGCTGCAGACAAAGTGCATGTGGGCGTCACGGATGTATTCATATACCGCGCTCTTCCTGCCCAGGGACAGCCTGCGGATCCGGCCGCTTTCGGTCAGGTGATCCAGGGCACGGTACACCGTCGCCGTGCCGATTCCATCCGTCCTTTCGAGGATTTCCTCGGCGGTCAGATGGCATCGCCTCTCGCTGAGCACATTCAGAACCGTCCTCGTGTGAGCGCTCATCCTCTCGCTCATCTGCGATTCTCCCTTCCGTCGATGGTACAGTTTTATTATATGATATTCATTCTCATTTGTCAATTCTTTTCCTCGGTCAGTGAGGACAGTCTTCCCGTATTCTGTCAGGTTGATCTGGACATTTTGTTAAAAACCATGGACAAATCATAAAAGCGTGGTATAATGTGTTTGAAGAACTTTATCAATATTTCTGAATTCTGTACGATGGAAGCCATCCCGTTTTCAGCATCAGTTGATGTGGAAATAACAAAAAACTGGAGGAATGAATCATGCTTGAGACCCGTCGTCAATTTCTGAAGAAGTCCGTCGCCATGCTGGGCGGCGCCGCGCTGCTGGGCAGCGTCCCGTTCGCGGGCGCCATGGCCGAGAGCCAGCCGGAAGCCCCCGCGCATCCGTTCCCGTATGCAGAGCTGGATCTGGACGAAGTCGAAAGGATCGCCTATGAGGGCTACTTTGAGAACGGCTGCTGCTACGGCGTCGCCAAGGGCCTGCTGACCGCGCTGCAGGAGACCGTCGGCTTCCCGTACACCATGATCCCGGCCGAAATGTTTGCCAACGGCAAGGAAGGCTACACCGCCGGCACGCTGTGCGGCGCGCTGGGCGGCGCTGCGGGCGTCATCGGTCTGTGCTGCGCGCCGGACGATGCGCGTGCCATCACCAAGGAGCTGTTCGCCTGGTACACCTCCACGCCGCTGCCGATCTATCAGCCGGAGGGCGACGCGCCTGTGCAGACGATCTCCGCGACCGTGAACTGCGTGGATTCCGTCTCCAACTTCATGACCGCGGCTAACGTCGAGCGTGCGGATCCCATCCGCAAGCGCCGCTGCGGCGGTGTGAGCGGCGATGTGGCGCGCAAGACCGCTGAGCTGCTCAACATCCACTACGGCTTCATGGCGGCCCCTGCCGTTGCGGAAGCCGAGACCGAGCTGGCGGCCAACGAGTACATCGGCGAAGCGAACGGCTTTGGCGGTCCGATCAAGGTCAAGGTCACCATGGACGGCGACAAGATCGCCAAGATCGACGTGCTCTCCCACGGCGATACCCCCGGCATCTGCGACAAGGCGTTCGCCACGATTCCGCAGGCCATCATCGACGCGCAGTCCACGCAGGTGGATGTCGCCGCCGGCGCGACGTTCAGCAGCAAGGGCATCATGGCCGCTGTTGAGGACGCGCTGTCCAAGGTGGGCAAGTAACGCGTAAGCGCTTTTCAAAGCCCCGCCTCTCAAATTAGGAAGCATAAAAACAAGCTGCTCTTTTCAGGGCAGCTTGTTTTCATGCTTTCGGTTACGCCTGAACCTTCTGGAAGTCCTCCTTGCCGTGCTTGCACAGCGGGCAGACAAAGTCGTCCGGGAGCTCCTCGCCCTCGTACACATAGCCGCAGACGGTGCAGACCCAGGTGGTCTTCTTCTGCGCCTGGGGCTTGGGCTTGATGTCGCTCTGGTAATAGCCGTAGGTGCAGGACGGCTCGCCGGAGAGCACCTCGGCATCCTCCAGCTCCGCGATGAACAGCGTGTGGCTGCCCAGATCGACCGTGCGCTCCACCTTGCAGCACAGGTACGCGTTCGCGCAGCCGGTGAGATAGAGGATGCCGTTCTCCGCGCGCGCCACGTTCTCAAAGCCGTCAAACTTGTCCGCGCTGCGGCCGCTCTGCATGCCGAAGCGCTGGAACAGCGCAAACGGCGTGCTCGTCGTCAGCGCGGAGACGTTGAAGCGGCCGCTCTCCAAGATCATGTCGTGCGTGAGGTTGCCCTTGTTGACGGAGATGGAAATGCGCAGCGGCTCGCTCGCCACCTGCACGGCGGTGTTGATGATGCAGGCGTTGTCCTTGCCGTTCGCCTTCGTGGAAAGCAGGTACAGGCCGTAGGTGATGTTGAACAGTGCCTTGGGATTCATGCAAATGCTCCTTTCTGCCGTAAAAGAAAAGAGAGCTGCTCCGCGAGAAGCAACCCTCCTTTTCATGCTTTGTCAATCCACCGGGTAGAACGCGTCCTTGCCCAGGCCGCAGGTCGGACAGACCCAATCCTCGGGCACATCCTCCCAGGCGGTACCGGCGGCAACGCCGTTGTCCGGATCGCCGATCGCGGGATCGTACACATAGCCGCACGGGCACTCATACTTCTGCATATCTTTTCGCCTCTATTCTACAGAATGTCGTTTGAAATTACTTGCCGAAGTAGCGCTTGAGCAGGCCCTCGAACGCCTTGCCGTGGCGGGCCTCGTCACGGGCCATCTCGTGCACGGTGTCATGGATGGCGTCCAGGTTCAGCTGCTTGGCCAGCTTGGCCAGCTCGAACTTGCCGGCGGTCGCGCCGTTCTCGGCGTCCACGCGCATCTCCAGGTTCTTCTTGGTGGAATCGGTCACGACCTCGCCCAGCAGCTCCGCAAACTTCGCGGCATGCTCAGCCTCTTCGTAGGCCGCCTTCTCCCAGTACAGGCCGATCTCCGGATAGCCCTCGCGATGCGCCACGCGCGCCATCGCCAGATACATGCCGACCTCAGAGCACTCGCCCGCGAAGTTCTCGCGCAGGCCCTTGATGATCTCTTCCGGCGCATCCTTGGCCACGCCGACGACATGCTCGGCCGCCCAGGTCTTCTCGCCCTTCATCTCGGTGAACTTGCTGCCCGGCGCATTGCACAGCGGGCACTTCTCGGGCGGGGTGTCGCCCTCATGCACATAGCCACAAACCGGACATACCCACTTCTTCATACTGGTTTCCTCCTATACAAATTTTTATTCTTTGATGCTTCTTTCTTCTGGCGGGCCCTTGTGAGGCCCTGTGTCATTATCATACACGAGTTCAAGCCGTTTGTCAATGCCTTTTCTAAAATAAATGAGATTGGTTCTCATCTATCTCAGGAACTCGCCGTTGCGCCGGGATCAGCGGCCGAAGATCATCACGGCGACAAGCGCCGCAACCAGCACCGCAATCAGGACGTCCAGCACCCATACCGGGATATTGATCTTGTCATAGATCTGTTCCTTGAGGTTTTTGCGCTGTTTGGTTTCCTCGACGATGCGGTCCACCATCTCCTCGTCGATCTGTTTCTTGCCGGGTTTCTTTTCGATGATTGCCAAAGGGAAGCGCCTCCTGAGAATCGTTATCAAAACAGGAGCCCGCCGCACAGACAGCCCATGCGGCGGGCAAGGGGAAGAAGATTACTTCTTGGCCAGATACTTGCGCAGGTCAAGCGCGACCGCGATGATGATGACCAGGCCCTGCGCGACGTAGGTGTAGGAGGACTCAACGCCCAGGAACTGCAGGACGATCTTGAGGACCTCGAACACCAGCACGCCGATGAGGATGCCGGTGATCTTGCCGACGCCGCCGTTGACGGAGACGCCGCCGATGGTGCAGCCCGCGATGGCTTCAAGCTCCCAGCCCATGCCCGTGTTGACCGAGCAGCCGCCGGACTTGGCGCAGACCAGGAAGCCGGTCAGGCCGTAGAGCAGGCCGGCCAGCATGTAGATGCGGATCTTGCTCGCCGCGACGTTGATGCCCGCGACCTCAGCCGCGCTCTCGTTGCCGCCGATGGCGTACATGTACTTGCCGTAGCGGGTCTTGTTGTAGAGGAACCACATGATCAGGCCGACGCCGATAGCGATCACCGTCAGGTTCGAGAGCATGCGGGTGCCGACATAGCCGGTCGCCAGGCCGGTATAGTCGTTGCGCAGGCCGCCGATCGGGATCGCGCCGGTGTAGATCAGGCACGCGCCGTAGACCAGCGTCTGCATGCCCAGGGTGGCGATGAACGGCGGCACCTTGAGGAACGCGATGACAGAGCCATTGACCGCGCCGATCAGGCCGCACAGCAGCATGACCATCACGAGCACGAGGATCAGCGGCAGCTCCGGCAGGTTCGGATAGAACTTGTCGCTGTAGGTCGCCTTCTGCATCAGGATGCCGGACAGGCAGGCCGCCAGGCCCATCACGCGGCCGGCGGACAGGTCGGTGCCCTTCGTGATCAGGCAGCCGGAAACGCCGCAGGCGATGATGAAGCGCACGGCGGTGTTGGAGAGCAGGTTGCGGATATTGTTGATGGAGTAGAAATTCTTGTTCTGCGTGCTGGTGAAGATGGCGGCCAGCACGATCATCACGATAATCGCGTTGTCGGAAAGCCACTTGGTGACGGCCTTCGCATTCACTTTCTTAGCCATATGCTTGTTCTCCTTTATGCGGGATTGATCGCCCGGTCATCAGACAGCCGCGGAGGGCTGGGTTTCAAACTGCGTCGCCAGGGTCATGATGTTCTCCTGGTTCGCATCCTTGCCGTCGATAAAGCCGGTGATGCGGCCGTCGCACATGACCATCACGCGGTCGCTCATGCCGATGATCTCGCTCATTTCCGAGGAAATCATGATGATGCTCTTGCCGGCGCGCGCCAGCTCTTCGATGATGCAGTAGATCTCGTACTTCGCGCCGACGTCGATGCCGCGGGTCGGCTCATCCAGGATGAGCACGTCCGGGTTGTTCGCCAGCCAGCGGCCGATGAGCACCTTCTGCATGTTGCCGCCGGACAGGGACTGGATCTGCGTCTTGGAGGACGGGCACTTGATGCTCATCTTCTTGACGTTGTCCTGCACCAGCTGTTCGATCTTCCTGTCGTTGATGACGATGCCCATGTCCAGATACTGGTCAAGGCTGGCAATGGAGATGTTGTCCGCGACGGAGAGCACGCCCATGATGCCGGTGGCGCGGCGGTCCTCCGTCAGCAGCGCGATGCCCTGGGTGATGGCGTCGCGCGGGCGGGTGATCTTGAGCTCCTTGCCCTTGTATTTGATGGTACCCTTGCTGTGCAGGCGGATACCGAACAGGCCTTCCATCAGCTCGGTGCGCTGCGCGCCGACCAGGCCCGCCACACCGAGGATCTCGCCCTTGCGGACGTTGAACGTGCAATGGCGGAAAGAACGCGGATTGATCGAGGTGAAGTCCTCCACCTCAAAGACGGACTCGCCCGGCACGTTGTGGCGTTCCGGGAAGAGGTTGGTGAGCTCACGGCCGACCATCTGCGTGATGATCTTGTCGGTCGTCATCTCCTTGGAATCCCAGGTGCCGATGTACTTGCCGTCGCGCATGATCGTCACCTCGTCGGAGATGCGCAGGATCTCGTCCATCTTGTGGCTGATGTAGACGATGGAGACGCCCTCAGCCTTGAGATCCTCGATGATGCGGAACAGCGCCTCGACCTCGTTCGCCGTCAGCGAAGAGGTCGGCTCGTCCAGGATCAGCACCTTGCAGTCCGCGGAAACCGCCTTCGCGATTTCAACCGACTGCATCTGGGACACGGACAGGTCGCCCAGGCGCTGCTTGGGATCAAAGTTCATGCGAACCTTTTTGAGCAGCTTGGCGGTGTCCTCGTACATCTTCGCATGATCCACCACCGGGATCACGCCCAGCAGCTTTTTCATCGGGTAGCGGCCGATGTAGATGTTCTCTGCCACGGAGCGCTCCGGAACAGGCTGCAGCTCCTGGTGCACCATCGCGATGCCCATCTCCAGCGCGTGCAGCGGGTCCTGGATGTCCACTTTTTTGCCTTCGTAATAGATCTCGCCTTCGTCCATCTTGTAAATGCCGAACATGCACTTCATCAAGGTGGACTTGCCGGCGCCGTTCTCGCCCATCAGGGCGTGGACCGTGCCGGGTCTGAGCTTCAGCTGAGCGTGGTCAAGCGCCTTGACGCCCGGGAACTGCTTGACGACGCCCCGCATTTCAAGCCGATATTCCGACATGAATCTGCTTCCCCCTTACGCACCAGCGCACGCACCCATCAATCCTTTGCGCGAAAGCCTTACTTGGTGACCATCACGTAGTCGACCCAGTAGTACTTCTCGAGGGTCTCGCCCGCGGCAGCCTTGAGGGCGGCGTCCGCAGCAGCGTGAGACTGACCAACGTGGTCGTTGAGGATGGTACCGGTCATCTTGCCCTCGTTGACCATCTCCACGCACTCCGCCAGAGCGTCAACGCCGAGGAGGGCGATGTCCTGGCCGACGGTGCGGCCGGCATCCGCGATCGCCTGATAGGCGCCCAGCGCCATGGCGTCGTTGTTGCAGAAGATGACGTCCACGTCGTTGCCGAACTGGGTCAGCGCGGTCGCGGCCAGCTCCTGGCCCTTGGTCTGATCCCAGTCACCGCGCTGCTTGAACAGCTCCTTGACAGCCACGCCGGCGTCGGTCAGGGCCTTGACGGAGAACTCGGTGCGGTACTGCGCGTCAACGTTCTCCGGGTCGCCCATGATCATGACGTAGTCCACCACGCCATTGCCGTTGAAGTCGCCCTTGTTCTCCAGGCCCAGGACGATGTTGCCCTGCATGGTGCCGGACTGACGGGCGTCAGCGCCAACGTAGCAGAAGTTGCCGTTCAGGGCCATATCCTCGGCGGACGGCTCACGGTTGATGAACACGACCGGGATGCCGGCAGCGTCAGCCTTCTGGATGACGGAGGCGGCGGAGGAGGACTGCACGAGGTTGAGGATCATGACGTCAACGTTGTCCGCGATGAAGCCATCGATCTGGTTGGACTGCTCGGCCTGGTCGTTCTTGCCGTCCATCACGGTGATGTTCTCAGCCGGGATGCCGCAGTCTTCGGTCAGGTAACGGACGAGCTCCTCACGGTAGAGGGTCATGAAGTTATCGGCAAACTGATAAATGGTGATGCCGATCTTCGGGGCGTCAGCCAGGGCCACGCCGCAGGTCGCGACGATGACGAGCGCCATCAGGACAGCGAGGATCTTCTTCATAGGAATACACTCTCCTAAAAAATATTCTCAACGGGGCAGCGCCCGCTGATTTGCCTTTTTGAACGATTTTTTGTTCAAAATCTTCACATCTGGATATATTATAAACAAGATTCCCATCGATGTCAACGTCTGATTTTGTCGAAAAAGCGTATTTGCCCTACATTTAACTTTTTCTTGCAAACCGGCGCGACTTCGTTCATAATGATAGAAATGAGTGATTCCGCAGTTCGCGGTTTTCAGGAAAAGAGGTATACCATGAATCCGATGCTTTTGTCCGACATCAAGCGGGACGACCGCTTTGAAGGCTTTCTGATCGTTCGCGCGGCGGAGCAGCGCGCCTCCTCCAATGGCAAGTTCTATCTCGACATGACCCTCGCGGACCGCACCGGCTCCATCAACGCGAAGATGTGGGATGGCACGGTGCAGCCGCCGGTGGCCGGCAGCATCGTCAAGGTCCGTGCCACGGGCAACGAGTATGGCGGCCGCATGCAGCTGCGCGTGGAGAAGATCCGCGCCGCGGAGAAGAAGGACGAGGTGGACATGTCCACCCTCATCCCCTGCGCCCCGCACGATCCCAAAAAGATGCTCGAGGACGTGGTGCGCGCGGCGGACCGCATCGCGGACAAGGACCTGCGCCTGATCACCTGCGCGCTGCTTGACCGCGCGGGCGACAAGCTGCTCACCTTCCCCGCCGCCAAGCAGATGCACCACGCCGAGCGCAGCGGCCTTCTGCACCACATGACCACCATGCTGCGCGCGGCAAACGCCATCATGACGGTCTATCCCCAGCTCAACCCCAGCCTGCTGACCGCCGGCGTCATCGTGCACGATCTGGCCAAGATCGACGAAATGGACGCGGACACGCTGGGTCTGGTGTCCGATTACAGCATCGACGGCAAGCTGCTCGGGCACATCGTGCGCGGCGTGGTCAACATCCAGGCCGCCGCGGAGAAGACCGGCGCCAGCCGCGCCAAGGCGCTGCTGCTGCAGCACATGGTGCTCTCCCATCACGGCATCCCGGAGTACGGCAGCCCGATGGCGCCCAAGTTCCCGGAGGCCGAGGTGCTCAACATGATCGACACGCTCGATGCGCGGCTGTACGAGATGGACGAGGCGCTCTCGCGCGCCGTCCCCGGCGGCTTCTCCGAAAAGGTCTGGGGGCTGGACAACCGCCAGCTCTCTGGACAACCGCCAGCTCTACCGCATTCCGGACGAGCAGCTGACGAAGTGAGCGCAAAGCAAAAAGGCGGACGAATCGTCCGTCTTTTTTGATGCTGCGGAAGGCCCGCAGGTGTTTTCCTCCAGAAGCAGGAAAGAAGACGCCTTGGAGGACTGCATCCTGTTTTCTTATCTTGGCAGTTTTTGGACAGACACCACTGTTCTGACCGACTGACCATCAAGGATATTGCTCCCCATAGGTTCAATCAGCCATGTCCTGGGAAAATAGTCGCTTCTGTTTCCTGTCGTGTCTACACCCAAAATCAGAGTTTTTCCGCTGGATGACCGATCTGCCTTTAAAGCAAACTTCATGCGTATGCGTGTCCGCTTTCCAGATGCATCCACATCAAATTCTACACAATCCGGCGAATCAAGCAGATTGGGCAATTCATCAAAGTAGCGCATTTTATCCTTGCACTCCTGTGCAACGCGTGAACGGTTAATGGCTTTCAGTTTCGTGAACGTCAGATTGCCATTCCTGATTTCGTCATAGCATTTTTGGCCTTTCAAATCCGCTCTGGAATGGTCTACTTTTTGAATGCCGAGCAAATGCGCCAATTGAGACTGTTCAAAACGGACAGAAACAAATGTCCCATCATCAAGCTCATAATGGTATTCATATGGCAAAATGTCGGTGTCGTATATGCTTTGCAATGATTGCAGGTCTATTGCAGAATACTTGATCAAGATGCAGACTCCTTATCAAAAGAAAATGGAGCCTCCACGTGGAAGCTCCATCAACTGACAGACCGCTATCAATTGCCCACGGTCAGGGTAAACTCTTGGTATAGATCCCCAAGCGGATGCAGGCGTCAGTTTATGACCTGCTGCAGGCAAAGCCTGCGCTACTTTCGTAGCTATATTATACTATGCCAATGGCTCTTTGTCAATGCATAGCTGATTGAACTTCCGGGACTTGCCGAACTGCATTTCCCTTTTGCGCAAGCATCATCAGAACTCCACCGTCGCGCTCATGCCGATGCGCACATGCTCATTCTCCGGGAGTCGGATCGTCACGTCGAAGCTCGCGGAGGAGCCGCCCTCGGCGCTCGCGCCCGCGAGCCCACCTGAATTCTCGCCAGGTCCTCCTCGTCCGCCGGACAAACCAGCTGCATGTCCTGCTTCTCGCAATAGGTGGCCATCGGCTGATCCTTGGCGATCTCCTCGCCGCTTTGCGCCAGCACGGAGAGCACGACGCCGTCCACCGGCATCGTCACGCTGCCGTCGCTGCCGCGCAGGCCGTCCAGCGCGTCCGGTACGATCTCAAAGAGCAAGTCGCCCCGCTTCACCTTCTGGCCGTCCTGCACGTGCACCGCGCGGACATAGCCCTCCGCCGTCACGCCGATCGGGTCGACGCGGCGCACCGTGCCCTCGCCGATGCGGCTGGAGCTGTAATAGCGGTTGTCGCGGTAGACGTTGATCTCCTCATTGACGCGGATGTCGTCGAACATCGTCACCTCCAGCGTGTAGTTCTTGCCCTCCACGCTGGTGACGATCGCCTCGCCGATGCGGTTGTTGTTCGAATTCGAGCGGATGAACACCTTTTCACCCACATGGACGATCTTGTACTCGTTCTCGCTGGCCGCGCCCGCCGTCGTGCATTTCGCGGTATAGAGCGTGTCGCGCTCCATGTAGCACAGCGCGCCGTAGCGGTCCTGCACGGAGGCCGTGCTGTCGCCCGGCTGCGCGAACACGCCGGTGATCGTGCCGTCAAAGTCGGCGTAGATCTTCTCCGCGCTGAGCGTAAAAAGCGCATCGCCCGCGGAGAGCACGTCGCCCTCCCGCACCGCAAAGTCGCCTACCCTGCCGCTGTGCGGCGCGGCAATCGTCTGTGTCCTCACCGCCTCGATCGTACCGTCGATGCGGATAGTTTCCGCCGCCAGCGCGCACGCCGGCAGCATCAGCGCCGCAAGCAGCGCCGCCATTCTCTTTTTCATATGGATTCCCTCTTCGATCCTTGATGGAAAGTTGTTCTGTAGGACACCCTCCCGATGCAGCGGAAACCTCATCTGCTCTTCGGGCACCTTCCCCAGAGGGGAAGGTCAGGTTGCTTTGCCCTCTCCGCAGCCTTCCCCTTTGGGGAAGGTGGCACGGCGTCAGCCGTGACGGATGAGGTCTGTCCGTCACATGCTGCGCAGCGCGTCGATCGGGTTGAGCCTGCTGGCCTTGCGCGCGGGTGCCCAGCCGAAGATGATGCCCACCGCCGCCGAGAAGCTCACGCCCAGGCCGATGGCAAACGTATTGAGCGAGAACGCGATGTCCGTATTCACGCAGATCGCCAGCGAGACGCCCAGGCCCACGAATACGCCGATCACGCCGCCCAGCAGCGACAGGATGATCGCCTCGATCAGAAACTGCATCTGAATCTGGCCCGGCTCCGCGCCCAGCGCCTTGCGAAGGCCGATCTCCGTGGTGCGCTCCGTGACGGTGACGAGCATCATGTTCATGATGCCGATGCCGCCGACGACCAGCGCGATGGAGGCGATGCCCACCAGCAGGGACGTCATCATCGAGGTCATCAGGTTCATGGCCTCGGTCATCGATTCCATGTTGATGATCGTGTAGGTGTCGTCCTTGTAGTTGAAGATGCCGTCCAGCACGCCCTCCATCTCCTCCACCGCCGCGTCCGTCTCATCCGGATCGGTCACATAGACCTCCAGTGTGGAGACCGTCGAGGTCTTCATCAGCTTCTTGGCCGTGGAGTAGGGCACATAGATTGTGCCGTCGTTGCTGCCGCCCAGCAGAATCTGCGTGAACAGGCTCGAATTCTCGTCCTGGTCGATCATGCCCACAACCGTCAGCTCCCGGCCGTCCAGGTACAGCGTCTGCCCGACCGGGTCCTCGCCGAAGAACAGGGTCTGCGCCGCGTCGCCGTCGAGCAGGCATACGCGCGATTCCTGCGCCACGTCAATCGCGTTGATCGCGCGGCCGCGCGAGAGCATATCGGCGTTGTGCGCAAAGAAAGCGCCGTCGTTGCCGGAGACCAGCATGCTGTCCGACCAGGTATTGCCGCGCTTGGCGGTCATCGTCGCGCTCAGCGAGGGCGACACGCCCGCCACATGCGCGCAGGCGAGCAGCTGCTCGAGCTCTGCGTCCGTCAGGCCCCGCTTGAGCGCCGTGCCGGTGATGGAGACGCGCAGCGTGCCCAGGCCCATCGCGTCAAACTGCGCGTTCATCGTGTCCGTCGCGCCCTGTACGACGGTCATCAGCGCGATGATCGCCGCCACGCCGATGATGATGCCCAGCGTGGTCAGGAACGTGCGCATCTTGTTGCCGGTGATGTTGGAAAGCGACATGCCCACGCTCTCCAGGAACATGTCCCACTTCTGCTTCAGCCTAGTCATACGCGCTCACCCCTTCCGACAGCACGCCGTCCAGGATGTTGACGATGCGCGAGCCGTGGCGCGCGATCTTCAGGTCGTGCGTGATCATGACGATCGTGCGGCCCTCGTCGTGCAGCGCCTCAAACAGCTCCATCACCTGCTCGCCGGTCGTCTGATCCAGCGCGCCGGTCGGCTCGTCTGCCAGCAGGATCGTCGGGTTCGTCGCCAGCGCGCGGGCAATCGCCACACGCTGCTGCTGGCCGCCGGAGAGCTGGTTGCGGTTGTGGTGCATCTTGTCCTGGAGGCCCACGCGCACGAGCATCTCCTCTGCGCGCCGCCTGCGCTCCCGGGGCGGCACGCCCGCGTAGATCAGCGGGAGCTCAACGTTCCCCATCGCGTCCAGCCTCGGCAGCAGCTGAAACTGCTGGAAGATGAAGCCGATCTCGCGGCAGCGGATGCGCGCCAGCTCCTTTTCGTCAAGGTCCCGGATGGTCCGCCCGTGCAGGATATAGGTGCCCGACGTCGGCGTGTCCAGACAGCCGATGATGTTCATCAGCGTGGATTTGCCGCTGCCCGACGGGCCCAGCACCGAGAGGAACTCGCCCTCGTCGATGTCCAGATCGATGCCCTTGAGGATCGTCTGCAGCTCGTCGCCCATCCGGTACTGCTTCACAATCCCCCGCATCGAGAAAAATTCGTTGCTCATTGGCGCCTCCGGTCAGTTGCGCGAGGTTCTGCTCTGGCGCGCCATTTCCATGAGCTCCTTCATGCTCATGCCGCTGGGTTTGAGCACCGTGTCGCCCGCGGAAAGGCCGCTGGTGATCTCGCAGGTGATGCCGTCGCTCACGCCCACCGTCACCGGCACCTTCGCGGGTTCATCCTCACCGGAAGCCATGTAGACGAACGGCTTGTTGTACTCGTCAAACTGCACCGCGTCCAGCCGCAGCAGCACCGCACCTTCGGCGTGCTCGCGCAGCACCTTCGCGCTCACCTGCATGCCCGGATACGCGCCCTCGAGACCGCTCACCGGCACCGTCACCGTGTAGTAGCTCAGGTCGCCGGAGGCCGTGCCGTTCTTGTTGAGCGCGGAGACCTGTCCGTCGATCTGCTCGTCTGTCGCCAGGATCGTCACGGAGACCGGCGTTCCCGGCGTCACCGCCTTCACGTCGTACTCGTCCACGTCCAGCTCGGCCTCCAGACGATCCATGTCGATGATCTCCGCCACCGTCATGCCCGCCGCGACCACGTCGCCCTCCTTCACAAACAGGCCGGTCACCTCGCCGGAAAGATCCGCCTTCACGGTCTCGCCGCCGTCCAGGCGGTAGATGCGGTCGCCCTTGCGCACCTGCTGGTTCTGCTGCACATACACCGTGCGCACGGTGCCAGCCTCGCCGGCGGTGAGCGTCTGGATGCTCGGGGCGCGCACGAGGCCGTCAAAGTTGTAGTATGTCGTCAGATCGCCCTCGGTCGCCGTGACCTCGGTATAGGCCGCGGACTTCGTCTGCTGGTTCAGCCGGACAAAGCCCAGCACGAGCAGGGCCGCCAGCAGCAGAAGCACAACCCATCTGATCCACTTCCGTTTTTTCTTCACGCAGGGTTCCTCCTTACTTGACTGTGTGAGCATTATACCGCAGCCTTTCAGATTATTCAACAGTATGAGCTAATTTTGGTACAGCGGTCAGTACACGTCATCCTATTGACTGCGAATGAAACCCATTGATGCCGTCTCTTTCCACATCCTTCTGAAACAGGTCGCCATGGTATCTCTGCTTTGTAGGAAGAATTACAGAACAAAAAGAGGCCGTTCGTCATTGACGCACAGCCCGAATTGTTGTAGAATGTAGTCAAGAGGTAGCCGCCTCACACGGTTGTCCCCTTCTTAAAGCGGGATGAAAACCAATTGCAAAGCATTAGCCGCCATATGTAGCGCCAACTACACGGCGGCTCTGCTTTTATCTACGCATACCGAAGTATATCGTGAAAAGCATGGATGCAATAGAAAGCAAAACGCAGAGAAGCTCCGTATTGCTCATGTGCATCACCTCTCTCTCGTATCGCAGAAAGCGAGGTGCAGCCGTGCAAGTCCTCTTGACTACATCAGCATCATATCATATGCCGCGCAGGGAAAGCAAGCCTTGAAGCGGCATTTTCCTTTTC
Organism: Clostridiales bacterium; assembly: GCA_004557905.1. GTDB lineage: Bacteria > Bacillota > Clostridia > Christensenellales > Aristaeellaceae > Ventricola. The sequence continues at coordinate 19,529 of SFFH01000042.1, forward strand.
ATAGACAGATACAAAGCGGGCCGCGGAGCTCCCATACCCCGCGGCCCAAATTGGAAGGAATCGTGTTTCTGTTGTGTGCATCCTTCTGCAAAGCAACTGTCTCGAGCACAATGCATCGGGAAATCCATCTCTTTGTCGGCAATGCCGCCGGCAGCATGCCGGTTACGCCTTGTCGGTCGCCTTGTGGTGCTTCTTCTTGGGCGCAATGCTGCTCCACGCGTGCATCACCAGCGCCAGCGCGATAACGCCGTAGCACATGAACACGCGGAAGTACTCGCCGATGGCCGCGTCGCCGAACAGGTTCTTGCCGGCCGCCGGGGCGAGGATGAACATCAGGTGGAAGAGCACGGTGCCCAGCAGGGCCTGCGTGTTCGTCGCGCGCACGACGGACGCGCCGCCGACCAGAATGGCCGCGCCGGCGTACAGGCCGACCTGATCCGCCGCGCCGTAGGTCTGGAACGCGCCCAGGTTCTGCACGAAGATGAGCTGGCCCCAGCCGGCCAGGACGGTGGAAATGGTGATGGCGATGATGCGGACCTTGTCCACGTTGATGCCCGCCGCGTTGGCGACGGTGCGGTTCTGGCCGACCGCGCGGAACTGCTGGCCCAGGCGCGTGCGCATCAGCACGACGTTGAACAGGCACAGCAGCGCGACGATGCCGAAGGTCGCCATCGGCACCTTGACCATGGAGAACAGGCTCTTCATCACCGGCAGCTGCATGAGCACGCAGACGACCGCCAGCGCGCCGAGCTGGATGCCCAGCTTTTTGGCGTCCTTGCGATGGCTGCGCACATGGCCGATGACCAGGCCCGCCGCAATCACCAGCGCGAAGACCAGCACCGCCTGAGAAACCGGCAGCTGCCAGAGCTTTTCCAGCGTGCCGCCCATGCCGCCCGTCTTGGACAGGTCGATGGTGTTCGCGATGCCCGAGGAGCCCTTGATGGTCAGGTTCGGGTTGTTGATGGGGATGATGTTGTCAAAGATGAACAGGCACAGCAGCTGATACAGACCGTTGGCGAAGTAGCCCAGGATCATGCCGCCGATCATCTCCTGGCCCTTCATCTTGTTGAGGATCTTGCCGATGCCAAAGCCGAAGAGCGCCGCCATCGGGACGGTCAGCGCCGCGGCCGCCAGGAAGCTCCCGAAGCCCTGCAGGCCCCACTCCAGCACCAGAATGCAGGCGATCTGCGCCGCCATCGCGCCGATGGTGATGGCGAAGTTGATGCCCATGCCGGCGACGATCGGGATGATCAGCGCCAGCACGATGAACGCGTTGCGGGAGAGGCGTCCGAACAGCTCGTACATGACGTAGCTGGGCGTATAGCCGGAGAACACCATACAGACCGCACAGACCACGATGAACATGATCGTGACGACGTTGTTGCGCGCAAACTCGCGCCAATTCTTTTTAGCCACGTGTGTCACCTCCGGACTTGGTGAGCGCATAGAGAATGATGCCGTTGGAGATCAGGATTCGCAGCGTCTCGGAGATCGTGGAACCCGGAATCAGCGCGTTGGCCACCGGCATGCCCAGCGTCAGCACGCCCTGGAACAGGAACGTACCGATGATGACGTTGCTGATCTTCGCGCGGGACGTGCTCGCGCCGCCCAGCAGGATCGCGGAGGCGGCCAGGAAGCCCATCTGGCGCGGGGCCTGATACAGCTGCATGAAGCCGTAGCTCTGGCCGTAGACGATGATGCCCACCGCCGCCAGCATCGTGGAGAGCATGGTGCCGATGATGCGCATCCTGTCCACGTCGATGCCCGTCGCCGCCGCAAAGCGCGGATTCGCGCCCGCCGCGGACATGGCGATGCCGGTCTTGCTGCGCATGAACAGCCACACGAGGAAGCAGCACAGCGCAAAGAACAGCAGCAGACCGGTCGGGATGGTCACGCCGAAGAGCTCAAAGGACAGGAAGTTGTTGAGCACGTGCTTGTATGCGGTCTGCAGGCCGATCGTGGTGCGCAGGCCGTTGCCCAGCGGCCACTTCATGATCGGGCTCTTGAAGGGCAGCACCAGCCAGCCGATGCACATGAGGGAGACGACGGAGAAGCCAACGTAGGTCGTCACGCTCATCTCGTCGCCCTTGAGGCGGTTGAGCAGCTGGCCGTAGAAGTAGCCGGTCACCGCGGAGATCATCAGGCCGACCACGCAGGCGAACAGGAAGCCGCCAATGCCGCTCATGCCCAGCTCGATGCACAGCAGGCCGCCGATCAGGCCGCCGATGATGCCGATGGGCATGCCCAGGTTCAGGCTGATACCGCACTGGATGCCCGGCAGCATGGACAGCACCAGCACGCCGTTCATGCCCAGACGCACCAGCGTGTTGCCCAGCTGGCTGGTCAGGGACAGATTGAGGATCAGCGCCAGCAGGCACAGCAGCAGGAAGAACATGCCGATAATCAGGCGCGGCACGCCCATCTTCTTGACCAGCGGCGCATAGAAGAACACGACCAGCGCCAGAATCACCAGACCCAGCGCCGTCAGCGCGAAGGTGCGCGCCTGGCGCAGAATCACGCCGAACGCACCCGCGTTCATGCCGCTGGACGCTTCTGCGCGGTCATAGCGGCTCTCAAAGGTGTCGCCCGCGGCCGCCATCACGCCGGTGATGGTCTCCTTCAGGGACTGGAGGATATCGTCCGTCAGCGCCGGGAAGATGCCCTTGATCTCCTCGCACAGCGCCAGATACGCCTCGTCCACCGCAGCGGACAGGCGGTTCATCTCCTCGGTCGCCACGAAGCCGGACAGGTCGATGGTCTCCTCCATCGCCGCGTCGCTCGCGGCGTCCTCAGTAATCTCGGCCGCGTCATCCGTCGTGGTAACTGCGTCCTTGTTCAGCGCGATGTACGCCTCCTGCGCGCGGGCCTCTTCCTCATAGTAGGCCTCCTGCGCGGCGACCATGGCGCCCAGCGCGACGCCCAGCGCCGTCGTATCCACCTCGGACAGGTCGACCTCGCCGATGCCGAGTTCCTCCGCCCTGGCGCGCGCCTCGGTCTCCGCCTTCGCAGTGGCCTCGCGCACTTCCTTCATGCCGCCGCCGGCCGCGCGCGCGGCCTTCGTGGCAACCTGCTTTTCAGCGGCTACATAGGCGTCAACAGCGCCGGAGCCCGCCGTATTGAGCATGGCCTGCAGGCGCATGTCCTGCAGCAGCTTCACGCCGGAATCGGCGTTCCGGCAGCTCAGGCCGTACAGGCCGACCACGCCCAGCACAAGCGCCAGCGCAACGATCAGCACGCAGGCGATCAGCTGCTTTCTGCTCACATTCACTCTCTGCATGCGTTACGCCTCCTTTCCGGACGCACTGCCCGGCTTGATGCCCGACATCGCCAGACCGAAGTCCGCGTCGGAGCTGTTCACCGGCAGGATGTCGACGACCTCGCCCTCAGCGACGATGGCGATGCGGTCGCAAATGGAACGCAGCTCCATCAGCTCGGAGGAGACCATGACCACGGTCATGCCCTTCTCGCGGTTGAGCTTGACCAGCGTCTCCAGTACCAGCTTCTTGGCGCCGATGTCGATGCCGCGGGTCGGCTCGGAGACGAAGATCAGCTTCGGATTCATCGTCAGCGCGCGCGCAATGCAGACCTTCTGCTGGTTGCCGCCGGACAGCGTGCCGGTGTGCTGCACCGCGCCGAAGCAGCGGATATCCAGCTCGCGGATCATCTCGTTCGCGTGCTCGCGGATCTTTCTGCTGTCCTTGAGCTTGGCGCCCAGCAGGGACTTGGTGAATTCGCCGCTGACCTGCATGGCATTGAAGACGATGTTGTCCTCGATGCTCTCGTCCAGCAGCAGGCCCACGCCGCGGCGGTCCTCGGAGACCATCGCCATGCCGCTCTTCAGCGCGGCATGCGCGTCGTTGAGCCGGACCGGCTCGCCGAAGAGCTCCACGTCGCCCTCCGCGTCATACACGCCCATGATGCCGTTCGGAATGCCGACCTTGCCCTGACCGGCCAGGCCGCCGATGCCGAAGATCTCGCCCTCGCGGATGTCCAGGGAGACGTCCTTGACCTGCTCGCCCGGCATGTCCACCGCCAGATGGCGGATCTTGAGCGCGACCGGCGTATCCTCCGGGAACTCGCGCGGGTCGGCGGTGACGAAAGCGGACTCGCCCTTGCGTCCGATCATCAGCTCCGCCAGCTGGGTCACGTTGGTGTCTGCCGTGCGCGTCTCGCAGACGAACTTGCCGTCGCGCAGGATGGTCACGCCGTCCGCCGCCGCGATCACCTCGTCCAGGCGGTGGGTGATGAAGATGATGGCGATGCCCTTGGCGGCAATGCTCTTCATCACGCGCAGCAGCTGCGCCGCCTCGGACTCGGTCAAAACCGCCGTCGGCTCGTCGAACACCAGCAGCTTCACGCCCGTCTTGTCGATCTCGCGGGCGATCTCGACAAACTGCATGTAGCCGACCGGCAGACCCTTGACCAGCGTATATTCATCAATGGACATGCCCACGCTGTCCAGCGCCTTGCGGGCGTCCTGAGACATGGCGGCCATATCCAGCGTTTCCAGATTCTTGCCAAAGACGCGGGAGAGCAGACTCGGATGGGTGATTTCGCGGTTGAGCTTGATGTTTTCGGTGATGGTGAAGCCCGGCAGCAGCATGAACTCCTGGTGAACCATGCCGATGCCCTTGAGCATCGCGTCGTGCGGCGAGGCGATCGTCGTCGGCTTACCATCGATCAGCACTTCGCCCTCGAAGCCGCCGGTCGCATGAATGACGGGCATGCCAAAGAGCACGTTCATCAGCGTGCTCTTGCCTGCGCCGTTTTCGCCCAAAAGCGCATGGATTTCGCCGGGCCGGATTTTGAGGGAGACGTCGGACAGCACCTTGTTTTCGCCGTAGCGCTTGGTGATGTTTTTCATCTCCAGAATATATTCCGCGGCCAAATGTATTCCTCCTTGATAAACTGAAAGCGACCCGCCTCACCAGTAGAGGCGGGTCGGCTTGTTTTACGCCATATTCGGCTCAGGCAGGCTGATTACTCGAGGTAGTCGTTGAAATCAACAGCGCCCAGCAGGATGGTGTAGTAGTTGTCGTAGGTGGTGCCGTTGGCGTCGGTGTAGTTCGCCAGCACCGCGCCCGGAGCGGCCGCCTCAAACAGCTCACCGATCTTCGCGGCGTCGTTCTTGCCAACCTCGCCATCGATATAGGCCTTCGCATACGCGGTGGCCACGTCGATGATGGCCATGTTGACCGGAGTCGGCCAGGTGGAGTAGCGGCCCACAGCGTCGTACTCCTTCAGCTTCGCAGCGATCTGCTTGAGGGCGTCGGTGTCATCGCCGCCAACCTGCAGGGACTCGAGGCCCAGCGCGGCCGGGAAGGCATGGTACGGGGACGGGCAGCACGGCTGCGGATAGTAGGCGTTCGGCTGGGTCAGGATCGCGGTCTGCAGCGGCTCCTGCATCGCGCAGTTGGTGGAGAAGAAGGCGACCTTCTTGCCCGCGAACTCCTGCATCTTCAGCGGCACATCCTCGAGGATGAACTGCTGCGCGCCGGAGACGCCGGCGTCGCCGGTCGGGTCAGGAGCGGTGGCTTCCACATACTGGATGCCCAGCGCCTCGCAGTTGGCCTCGAGGAGGGCCTTGCGGGCAGCGATGGTCTCCATCGCCAGGTGGCGCGGGAAGGAGTAGTGCACGAACACCTCGACGCCCCAGTTGGCGCAGGTCTCGATGATGGTGTCGCCCTGCTTCGGCTCGTCAGAGTAGAGCACGATGTCCGCGGCGGCGGTGATGACGTCCGGATCCTCCTGCGGCACGCCGGCGATCAGCAGGATGTCGTCGCGCATCTCGCGGATCTTGTCAAAGCCGGCCTTCGCGCCCGGAACGGCCTGGCACATCACGATGGCCTTGACGTCCGGATCAGAGGCGAAAGAAACAAGCTGAGAGATCGTAGTCTCAGTCTCGGAAGCAAAGTTGTCCGGGTAAGTTGCCTTAACAATGTGCTCCTTACCATAGACCGCCTCAGCACGTTCAGCAGCGCGGAATTCTTCCTCGCCCTGGGAGGTGGTGCCGGTCAGGACAGCGATCTTCCAGTTCTCCTCGGCGACGGCGCCGCAGGCGAGAGCCAGGCAGAGCACGAGGGCCAGCGCCAGACAAAGCAGCTTTTTCATGGGATTCCCTCCAAATACATTATTCCTATTGCAGCATTCCGCGGGACGTGGAATGTGAAAAGGCGAATCCGTTTCGCATCCGCCGCACAGGGCAAATACGAATACATCTGCAATTATAGCATTTATCGCTTTAGCGTGCAAGAGGAAAATTGCAGTTCGCAGGATTTTGCTGTGCATTTTTTGTCAGACCAGTGAATCCTTTTCATTTTCGTCGTCTAAAAATGCAATCCCGATGAACCGTGCATGAAGATCTCCTTGAAGCATTCCGGCCTTCGCCATGAGGGAGCTGTCAGCGAAGCTGACTGAGGGAGTTCGTTCGCTTTCTCTCCCTTTATATCCATAACAAATCCCCCTTCTTGATCGGGCAAGAAGGGGGATGGCATTACACCAGGTGGCAGGCCACGAAGTGACCCGGCGCGGCCTCGCGCAGCTGCGGCGCGGCCTCGCGGCACTTGTCGCAGGCCAGCGGGCAGCGGCTGGAGAAGGCGCAGCCCTTCGGCTTGTTGATCGGGCTGGGCACGTCGCCGTCGATGATCTGGCGGTGCTTCTGCGCCTCCTTGTGCGGATCGGGGATCGGCACGGCGGAGAGCAGGGCCTTCGAGTACGGGTGCAGCGTGTTGGCGTAGAGCTCGTCGCTCGTGGCCAGCTCCACGACGCTGCCCAGGTACATGACCGCGATGCGGTCGGAGATGTACTTGACGATGTTCAGGTCGTGCGCGATGAACAGGTAGGTCAGGCCCATCTTCTCCTGCAGCTCGTGCAGCAGGTTCATCACCTGCGCCTGAATGGACACGTCCAGCGCGGAGATCGGCTCGTCGCAGACGATGAACTCCGGCTCGATCGCCAGCGCGCGGGCGATGCCGATGCGCTGACGCTGGCCGCCGGAGAACTCGTGCGGGAAGCGGTTGGCGTGCTCGCGGTTAAGGCCAACGATGTCCAGCAGCTCGGCCACGCGCTCGCGGCGGCGCTTCTCGTCGTACATGCCGTGAATCTCCATGCCCTCGGCGATGATGGAGCCGACGGTCATGCGCGGGTCGAGGGAAGCGTACGGGTCCTGGAAGATGATCTGCGCCTTCTTGGCAAACGCGAAGCGCTCCTTCTTTCGGGTCAGGTCGACCTCCTTGCCGTCGTAGATCAGCTTGCCCTTCGTCGGCTTGTAGATGCCCATCAGCGTGCGGCCCAGCGTGGACTTGCCGCAGCCGGACTCGCCGACCAGGCCGAGGGTTTCGCCGCGATGGATTTCAAGGTTCACGTCCTCCACGGCGTGCAGCATGCGGCCGCCGCCGATCTTGAAGTACTTGCACAGGTCCTGTGCCTGAACGAGAACTTCGTTTTTCATCACTTCGCCCCCCTTTCCTCAGCGCTCGGGCAGTCGGGATGCAGCAGCCAGCAGCTGGCCTTGTGGCCGGCGTTCAGCTCGAACTCGGGCGGCTGCTCCTCCTTGCAGATCTGCATGCAGTGGCGGCAGCGCGCCGCGAAGCCGCAGCCCTTCGGCGGGGCCAGCAGATCAGGCGGGGTGCCCGGGATGGACATAAGCGGCTCGTGCTTGCCCTGATCGGTGGAGGGCAGGGAGCGCAGCAGCGCCTCGGTGTAGGGATGCTTGTGCTCGTAGAAGATCTCATCGGTGGTGCCGGTCTCCACGACCTTGCCCGCATACATGACGGCCACGCGGTCGGCGATGCCGGCGACGACGCCCAGGTCATGCGTGATCAGGATGATCGCGGTGTTGATCTTGTCCTTGAGCTCGGCGAGCAGCTCCATGATCTGCGCCTGGATGGTCACGTCCAGCGCGGTGGTCGGCTCGTCGGCGATGAGCAGCTTCGGGTTGCAGGAGAGCGCCATGGCGATCATCGCGCGCTGGCGCATGCCGCCGGAGAACTCGTGCGGATACTGCTTGGCGCGCTCCTCCGGATTCGGGATGCGCACCTGCTCCAGGCAGCGGATGGCCTCCGCCTTGGCCTCGGCGCTGCTCAGGTGCCTGTGCAGCTTGATGGATTCGACGATCTGCTTGCCGACCTGGGTGGTCGGGTTCATGCAGGTCATCGGGTCCTGGAAGATCATGGCGACCTCGTTGCCGCGGATCTTCTGCATTTCCTTGTCGCTCGCATGCACGATGTCGTGGCCTGCCAGATTGATCGAGCCGTCTACGATCCTGGCGGGCGGCATCGGGTTGAGCTTCATGATGGTCTGCGCGGTCACGGACTTGCCGCAGCCGGACTCGCCGACGATGGCGAGCACCTCGCCCTCGTCCACGTGCAGCGTCACGCCGCGGACCGCCTGCACCTCGCCTGCGTAGGTGTCAAACGACACGCGCAGGCCTTCGATGGTGAGAACTCTTTCTGCCATGTCGAATTACCTCCTCAGCTTCGGGTCGAAGGCGTCGCGCAGGCCGTCGCCGAACATGTTGAACGCCAGCATGGTCAGGCTGATGCAGATCGCCGGGATCAGCAGCTGCCAGGGATACATGCGGAAGTTCTGGATGCCCAGCTGGGCCAGGGAGCCCCAGGAGCACTTGGGCAGCGGGATGCCCAGGCCGATGTAGCTCAGGTACGCTTCCGAGAAGATGGCGTTCGGAATCGCCAGCGTCACGCGGACGATGACGACGGACAGCGTGTTGGGCAGCAGGTGCTTGGCGATGATGCGTGCCGGGCTGGCGCCCATGGCCTCCGCCGCGGCGATGTATTCCTGCTGCTTGAGGGCGACCACCTGGCCGCGCACCAGGCGCGCCATGGGAATCCAGCCGACGGTGGAATACGCGATGATGATGGTCATCATGCCCGGCTCGAGCACCATCATCAGCAGGATGACGATGATCAGGTACGGGATGCCGTTGATGATCTCCAGCAGGCGCATCATGATGATGTCCAGCGTGCCGCCGAAGTAGCCGGAGATGCCGCCATAAATGCAGCCGACGATCAGGTCGACGATGGCGGTGGTCACGGCGATGATCAGGGAGACGCGGCCGCCCATCCAGATGCGGGTGTACAGGTCGCGGCCCAGCGTATCGGTGCCGAACAGGTGCATGTGGCCGTAGCCCTCGCTGCTCTCGTCGTCGCAGACAGAGAACATCGGCGCATTGGTGTGGCTGTAGTGCTGCTCGCGGTAATCAAACGGAGAGAACATCGGCGCGAACGCGGACATCAGCGACAGCAGCACGATCAGCACGACGCAGACGATGGCGACCTTGTTCTTGGACAGGCGGCGCATGGCGTCCTGCGTGAACGTCAGGCTGGGACGGGCGATGGCCTCACGATCGTGAGCGCTTTCGCCCACATGGGCGAAGCGGGACTTGTCAATGTGTTCCATACCTTAATCCTCCAGCTTGACGCGCGGGTCGATGAGGCCGTAGAGCAGGTCGACCACCAGCGTGCACACGATCAGCAGCGCGCCGTAGAAGACGACGGTGCCGCCGATCATCGTGTAGTCAAGGTCCTTGATGCTGGTGACGAAGTACTTGCCCAGGCCGGGGATGTTAAAGATGCTCTCGATGACGAACGTGCCCGTCAGCACGGACGCGACCGTCGGGCCCATGATCGTGACAACCGGCATGACCGCGTTGCGCAGCGCGTGGCGCCACAGGATCTGCCGCTGGGAGAGGCCCTTGGAGCGGGCGGTCTTGATGTAGTCGGAGCTGAGCACGTCCAGCATGCTGGTGCGCATCAGACGGGAGACCGTCGCCAGGGAGCCCAGGCCCAGCGCGAACGCCGGCAGCAGCGTGTGCTTGAAGGTGCCCCAGCCCTGAATCGGGAAGATGTTCACGCCGAACACCTTGCGCAGCTGCAGGCCCAGGAAGTACTGGAGCACGGCGCCCAGGATAAAGCTGGGCACGGAGACGCCGATCATGGCGATGAACATGGACAGGGAATCCCACACGGTGCCGCGCTTGATGGCGGCGATGACGCCCAGCAGAATGCCGGCGATGACCGCGAAGATCAGCGCGCGGGTGCCCAGGTCAGCGGAGACCAGGAAGGACTCCGAGACGATCTCCATCACGGGACGGTTGTAGGTGATGGACATGCCCAGGTCGCCCGTCAGGCAGTTGCCTATGTACATGAGATACTGAATGAAAACGGGTTTGTCCAGGCCATACTTGGCGTTCATGTTGGCCAGCGCCGTCGGAGAGATGGCCTTCTCACCGAGGAACGGATCGCCGGGCAGCATGCGCATCATGAAGAACACCAGCGTGATGAGCACGAACAGCGTCAGGACGGCATAGACCAGGCGCTTGATGATATAGCGAGCCAATTCATTTCCTCCTTCTGTTTGCATAAGATTCTATTCATACATTATTACGGATTTTTTGACGGATGTCAATGGGTATTCCTGCATAAATCCGTCCAGTCAGCGGGCCGGGCCCGCCGCGCGCGGTTTTTTGTACGCCGTCACTTATGAAAATGCGGCATGGGGAAATCCCCATGCCGCGCTTTTTCAGTCGGAAACGATCGGACTTCGGATCACTTGGCCAGCTTGGTGTAGATGAGGTTGTAGCTCTGGAACGGCAGACGGGCATAGCCCTCAGCCATCTTCTCGGAAACCACATAGTCCTCATGACGCCAGTAAATCGGGACGATCGGCATATCCTCCGCCAGGAGCTTCTCGCACTTGACGAAGATCTGCTCGCGCTCCACCATATCGGTCTCCACCATCGCCAGCGCGATCAGCGCGTCGTACTTCTTGCTGGAGTAGCCGGTGTGGTTGTTGCCGTTGGTGGTGGTCCACAGGTCGAGGTCGGTCATCGGGTCGTTGTAGTCCGGGCCCCAGCCGCCGGCGAACATATCATAGTTGTGCGCGTTGCGGCGGGCGCGGGCCTCGGTGATGGTCAGAACCTCAATCTTGGCCTCGATGCCCAGGTTCTTGCGCAGCTGCTCCTGCACAACCTGATTGTACAGCTCGTTCTGGGTGCCCTCGGAGACCATCAGGGTGATGTCGATCTGATCGGCGGTCTTGCCCAGCTCCTCAAGCGCGAGGGCGAGGTACTCCTGCGCCTTCTCGACGTCCGCGTTGGCCGGGTAGAGGCGCTCGCCGCCGTTGGCCGCGATGACCGCCTCGGAGAAGGTCTCGGTGTTCACACCGGAGATGCCCAGGGAGAAGGTCGGGGACGGCTCGGAATCGTTCTTGAAGACGGTGTCAATCAGCTGCTCGCGATCCAGCGCGTAGCTGATGGCCTTACGCAGGTTCTTGTTGGAGATGTCGCGGGCCGGATCGTCCTGCGTGCAGTAGAAGTAGAAGCTGTAGCCGCCAACGTAGTTGGAGACCTTGAAGCCCTCGGCGGTGAACATCTGGCGCTGGTCGCCGGTCACGTCGATCAGGTCAACCTCGCCGCCCTGGAAGGCGTTCATCTTCGCGTTGGTGTCGGTGTACTTGATCCAGTCGATCTTCTCGAGCTCGACGTTCGCCGCATCCCACCAGTAGGGGTTCTTGACGGTGGTGATCTTGTTCTCCAGGACCCAGTCGGTCATATAGAACGGACCGCAGTAGAGCATGGTGTCCGGGGAGGTGCCGTAGTTGTCGGCGCCGACCTCGGTGTAGAACGGCTCATAGATCGGGCTCATGACCTCGAACTTGACGTACTGCAGGAAGTACGGCAGCACGTTCTCCAGCTCGCACACGAGGGTGTAATCATCAACAGCCTTGAAGCCCACGTCCTCGATGGACACTTCCGGAGCGCCCGGAACGCCGGAGGCGTAGTCATAGTAGGCCTGCGCGTTCTTGAAGACCGCGGCGAAGGCGTAGTACTCGCAGGCGTTGGCCGGGTTGAGCAGCTCGCGCCAGCCGAACACGAAGTCCTTGGCGGTCACGTCGCCGACGACCTCGCCCTTGGAGTTGACCCACTTCATGCCCTCACGGAGCTTGAAGGTCCAGGTCAGGCCATCCTCAGAGGACTCCCAGCTCTCGGCCGCGGCCGGAACGATCTGGTTGTCCACGCTGCTGAGCTTGACCAGGCAGTCCTGGGTGTGGCGGGCGATACCCAGCTCGGTGTTGTAGGTCATCTTGATCGGGTTCATGACGCTCATCGTGGAGCATTCCACAGCGATGGAGCCCTTCTCGGCAGTGCCCGGGTAGTAGCCCAGGCCAGCGTTCGGGTTGGTCTCGGCCACGGCCACGGCGCCGATGGTCAGGAGCATCGCCAGGCAAAGCAGCCATGCAAGAAGACGGTTTTTCATGAGGCTTCCTCCTTGTATAAATACGAAATTGACGAAAACACCGGTCAGTGCGCTCGGCTTGCCAACCCTGTTTCGTCGTGCTATAATGCATTATAGCACAGCGCGAAATGCTTTGCAAGTCCGATTTTCAAAAAATGCTTTTTTGTTCCAAAGTCCGAATATTTGCCCGCGAATCATGCATAGAGTTGGAGGATAAAGACCGAATGTCGAAGATTTGCGCACATTTTGACGCGTATTTCGGGAAATGGAGCGCCTCTGTCGGCGCCCTGTGCATGCTGCTCGTCCAAAGGCGCGCCGACGCGCAGGACGTCGCCTTCCAGTCCTTCCTGCGCCTGGGCGGCACGAAGGATCATGAGATCGGCGAGGAGGATGCGAGAATCCTCCTCTTTAGAAGCGCCGTCCGCCTGTGCGACGATTACTATTTAAAGAAGATGCACCGTCGTCCCGGCCGAAAGAAGCTCATGCAGATGTCCCTGCCCTTCCCCGTCACGGACGCGCTCGTCTCCCTGCTGCGCCTGCCCTTCAGCCGTCAGGCCGCGCTGGCGCTGACGCAGTTCGGCTTCTCCCAAAGCGAAGTCGCGGAGATTCTCGGCGTGCGCGCGCAGAAGGCGGCCCGGCTCTGCGCCGATCCCGGCATCCCCGGCTGGCAGGAGGCGCTTGCCTCCATGAGCATGACGGAGGACGAGGCGCTGGTGCTCAGCGACCGCATCTGCGAGCGCTTTGCTGAGCGCAGCGTGGACGTAGAGAACGCCATTCACGACGCGCGCAACGCCTTTGACCGCATCGCGCCGGTTCTGGCGCTGCTGGTGCTAGAATTCCGGGGAGGATCTTGATTTGTCTGTGCAGTTTTAAGCAGCGTTGACAGAACCGCAATTGTCGCCTTTGGCTCCTCTGCGATTCTTGCCGATGAGGCTTCGCCTTGATGGGTACATTGGGGCCGCAGGCCCCAAACCCCGCCTGGGGACATTGTCCCCAGACCCCTTCTTCGCTTCGCGCGGTCAGACGCTGCCTGGGTGCTCCGCCTCCAGCGCCTGTGCGCCCAGCAGCAGCGCGCCCGTCACGCCCGCGTTCATGCCCAGCTTCGGCGGCACGATGTACGCCGTCATGCCCTCCGCGGAGCGTCTCCTCCCGGATCATCCGGTACAGCGCGGGGTGCGTCTGCATCACCTCGCCGCCCAGCACGATGATCTCCGGGGAAATCGTCACGATCATGTTCGCGCACATCTGCGCCAGGTACTGCGCCTCCAGCGCCCAGGCCGGATGATCGTCCGTCATCAGCTTCGCCGGCAGCCCCCAGCGCTTTTCCATCGCCGGGCCGCTGGCCAGCCCCTCCAGGCAGTGCCGGTGGAACGGGCATACGCCGCCCTCCATCGGGTCGCCCTCTGCCGGGACAATCAGCATGTGCCCCAGCTCCGGGTGCACCAGGCCGTGCACCGGCTTTCCGTCGATCAGGATGCCGCCGCCGATGCCCGAGCCCACCGTGAGATAGAGCATATTCCGGGTCCCCTGCCCCGCGCCCAGGCGGTTTTCTGCCAGCGCGGAGACGTTGGCCGCCGTGTCGATCGCCATGGGCACGTGGAGCGCCTCCCTGAGCACCGGCAGCAGCGGATAGTTCTGCCACTCCTTCTTGGGCGTGCCGGTGATGTATCCGTACGTCGGCGAATCCGGATTCAGATCCAGCGGCCCGAACGAGCCGATGCCCAGCGCCTGCACGTCAAACGCCCGGATAAACTCCACGATCTGCGGAATCGTCGCCTCCGGCGCAGCCGTCGGAAAGCTGGCGCGCTGCATCACGCCGCGCTGCGGATTGCCAACCGAGGCGGTCATGTTCGTGCCGCCCGCCTCAAGCGCTCCAATGAGCATGAATCTCCTCCTCCGTCACAGTCCCGGCGGATAGTCCGCCCTTCCTTTGCGCACACTGTGTGCGCATCCTGAATGCCGTTATGATACGCCATTCGCGCGCCGCTGTCAAACCTTATTTTTCCAGAAGGGAGAAGAGCCATGAAAACGCAAATCGCCGGCGATCTGCTCGCCGGCTCCGTCGCGCCGCTGATTCTGCGCATCGCCATGCCCAGCATGACCGCCATGCTGGCCTCCTCGATGTGCACGCTCGCGGACGCGTTGCTCCTCTCCCGGGGGAGCACCCCGCTCTCCGCCGCCGTCTCCGTCAGCTTTTCGCTGCTCACGCTCATCCAGACGCTCGGCTTCACGCTGGGCATGGGCGCGGGCAGCTTCGTCAGCCGCAGCCTGGGCCGCGGGGACAAACCCTCCGCTTACGCCGTCGCGTCGACGGCCTTCTTCGCCGCCCTGGCGCTCTCCGTCCTGCTGTGCGTACCGGGCGCGCTGTTTGCCGCGCCGCTCGTCCGCCTGCTGGGCAGCCCGGAGGACATCGTTCCCTCCGCCGCAGCCTATGCGCGCTATGTGCTCGCCAGCGGCCCGCTGCTGTGCGCCAGCCTCGTGCTCTCCAGCCTGCTGCGCGCGCAGGGCAAGACGGCGCCCAACATGCTCGCCTTTGTCGCCGGCGCGGCCGTGGGCATTCCACTTGAATTCCTGCTCGTGCGCGTTCTGAATCTGGGCGTGCACGGCGGCGGCGTCTCGATGCTCGCGCGCGAGAGCGTCACACTCGCCATCCTGATTGCCGCCGCGCTGCGGGACAAGCATCTCGTGCGTCCCCGCCTCCGTGGCATCGCGCTGCGTCTGCGCGTCTGGCGGGACATCATGCGCTCCGGCCTGCCGACGCTGCTGCGTCAGGGGCTGATGAGCGTCTCCTCCATCCTGCTCACGCGCGTCAGCGCATCCTTCGGCGCGTCGGCGCTGGCCGGCATGGGGCTCTGCGTGCGCGCCTCGGCACTTATCGCCTCCGCGGTGATCGGCTTTGGGCAGGGCTTTCAGCCCGTGTGCGGCGTGGCCTTCGGTGCGGGAAACATGGACCGCGTCCGGGCGGCGTACCGCTTCTGCCAGCGCTGCGTGATGTTCGCGCTGCTCCTCGTCGGCGCGGGCACGTTTCTCCTTGCGCGGCCGATGCTTGCGCTGTTTGGCCCGGAGGAGGACGTGCTCGCCTTCGCCTCCGCCGCCCTGCGCACGCAGAGCGTCGTCTTTTTTGCGCAGGGCGCGGTCATCATGATGAACATGCTCACCCAGGCGCTCGGCCTCACCGTGCGCGCCAGCCTGGTCGCCGCCAGCCGTCAGGGATTCGTGCTCATCCCGCTGCTGCTCCTGCTGCCGCGCCTGCTGGGTCAGGCCGGGCTGATCCTCTGCCAGAGCGTCAGCGACGTACTCTCGCTGCTGCTGTGCTTCTTCATCACGCGCGGCGCGCTCACAGGTTTCTCGTGCGTACGCGGCGGATGTTCGGATGCTCGGACAGCGTCTCGATGATGTCCACGTAGCTGATGCGGTTGGGCATCGTCAGCGTGTACATGTTCGTGTAGAGGTTGCCCTCCGGCCGGGCCTCCGCGTGGAAGTCCACATCCAGAATGCCGCAGCCCTTCTGCGAGAAGTATTCGCTGAGGAACGAGAGCGTCTCCTGCCGGTGAACGAACTGCACCTCCAGCTTCTTGAGCGTGTGCACATGGATGATCTTCTGCATCATCCGCAGGATGACCAGCACGATCGCGCCCGTCATGAGCGACATGAGGATGAAGCCGGAGCCCACCGCCAGGCCGATGCACGCCGTGCACCACAGCGATGCCGCCGTCGTCAGGCCGGAGATCTTGTGCTCGGACATGAAGATCGTGCCCGCGCCCAGGAAGCCCACGCCGGAGACGACCGACGTCGTGATACGGCCCATGCTCACCCCGACCATGGAGCCCTGGTTGAGCAGCAGCACCGCCGCGATGGTCTGCTGCTCGATCAGGGAAACCAGCGCCGCGCCCACGCACACCAGCACGTGCGTGCGCATGCCCGCCGGACGATTCTTGATCTCACGGTCGATGCCGATCATCGCGCCGATAAACACCGCCGCTGCGATGCGCAAAAGCAGCGTGCCGATGCTCAGCGGCTGTCCAAACATGTCGATGCCGTTCAGTGCGCTCAGAATACCTTCCATACAGGGAATCTCCTCCTCATCTTTTCACAAACCTGCCAACAATCCATAAAGCTTTGTTATTCATTCCACACATGGAATGTAAAATTTATGTTAAGCATTATACCTCCATTCGCATCGCAATGCAAGATGAAAATGCCCAATTTTCTTTCTTCGTTGACAACCTCTTCGCGCCGCTATACAATACCCTCAAAACCCTGTGATCAGGAGGCTCCCGATGAAGAATCCGACGCATGATGAACGCCTTGCCCTGCGCCTGCGCGCTCAAAAAATCGCCGAAGCGCTGCCGCCGCTGCGCCGCCGCGGAGACGGCGCTCTCACCGATGAGAGCCGGGAAATCGTGCGCAGGCAGGCGGCCGCCATCCTGCGCAGAAACCGCGCGGTCGGCGCGTCCCTGGTGCTCTGCGGTCCCGGCGGCGCGGACGACGTGTTCTGCTTTGGCCATGCCCGGCTCAGGCCAAAGGCTCCGGTGACGGAAAGCACCTGCTTTCGCATCGCGTCCGTCTCCAAGCTGGTGATGAGCTTTGCCGCGCTCTCGCTCGCGGAGAGCGGCCTGCTCGATCTGGACCGCGACATTTCTGATGATTTAGGCTATGCCGTGCGCAGCCCCTTCGCCCCGGAGGTTCCGGTGACGATGCGCATGCTGCTCACGCACACCGCAGGCCTCACCGACAGCGGCCCCTACGGCACGCGCGGCCTGGAGGGCGCCTGCACGCTGCGCGAGCTGCTGGACGCGGACGAAAGCTGGCGTGACCGCACGCCCGGCGCCTCCTTTGAATACAGCAACCTCGGCGCGGGCGTGGCCGGCGTGGTCATCGAGCGCGCAGCCGGCCAGCCGTTTGACGACGTGCTGCAGGCGCGCGTGTTTGCTCCGCTCGGCATCCGCGCCAGCTACGACCCCCGGCGCATCGCGCCCGCGGGCGACTTGGCGAACGGCTACGCCGTGCGCGGCCTCCTTCCGCCCCGGCTCAGATACAACGCGGCCAGGCTCGCCGCCCGGCCGCCGGAGCCCTTTGATCCCGAGCGGGACTACCTCATCGCCGCCGGCCGGATGATCACCGACAGCCGCGGGCTGGCGCGCCTGATCCGCCTGTTCGCCTCGGCAGACGGCATGGGCGTGCTTGCGCCCGCATCGCTTCAGATGATGCGCACCTGTCAGGACGGCGCGCCGGGCATTGTGCACGCCGGGCGCGGGCTCAATTGCGCCTTCCTGCCGGACGTGTTCCCCGGCTTTTCACCGGTCGGCCATCAGGGCGTGGCCTACGGCATGTGCGCCGAGCTGTTCGCCGATCCCGCTTCCGGCTGCGGCGTGGGCCTGATGACCAGCGGCGTGCGCCTCGTGCGTCAGCCCCCGCTCATGCGCGCGGGCTTTGACCTGCTGGCGCTTGGCTTTGCCGCGCAGCGCCCGGGCGATTGACTTTCACACTTGTGCCACAATTTTTCTATAATCTTTCCCCAATAGCATCATGATCCCTACACAGCTCCTGCCTATAATAGGGACCATCGAAAGAACCCAACAACACATCCCTGAAAGGAGATTTGATCATTATGCGTACTACCCGTTCTTTCCGCAAATTTCTCGCGCTGACGGCGGCGCTGGTGCTTGCCGTTACGGCCTCTGTAACCACCTTCGCTGTGGCAGAAAGCAAGGATAAGCACTTCTCCATCGTGGAAGCGGCGTCCAATGCCGATTCCCTCTCCGTATCCGAGATCGCCAAGAAGTGCCGCACCTCCGTCGTCGCCATCGAGACGGAATCCACCGTCGTCTACAACGACTACCAGTCCGGCTACTACAATCCGTTCGGCGGCATGTTCCCGGGCTTTGGCTACGGCTATGGCTACGGCCAGGGCAACGGCCGCGGCAACCAGCGTGAATACAAGCAGACCGGCGCCGGCTCCGGCATCATCCTCTCCGAGGACGGCTACATCCTGACCAACAACCACGTCATCTCCGGCGCGGACAAGATCACCGTCTACGTCATGCCGGAGGAAGAGGGCGCCGAGGAAGCGACCTACGAGGCCACGCTGATCGGCTCCTCCGAGAGCCACGACGTCGCGGTGCTCAAGATCGACGCGAAGGGCCTGAACGCCGCCACCTTCGGCGACAGCGATCAGCTGGAGATCGGCGAGCTGGCCGTGGCCATCGGCAACCCGATGGGCAACGTGCACGGCTCCGTCACCGCCGGCATCATCTCCGCGAAGGAGCAGGAGCTGACCATCGACGACGTGACCATCAACGCCATCCAGACCGACGCGGCCATCAACCCCGGCAACTCCGGCGGCGCGCTGTTTGACTCCTACGGCAACGTGATCGGCCTGGTCTACGCCAAGTCCTCCTCCGTCTCCATCGAAGGCATGGGCTATGCGATCCCGGTCAACGCCATCAAGGAACTCGTCACCACCATGATCAACGATCCGGAGTCTGTGGAAGCGCAGACCAAGGGCAGCCAGATCATGCTGGGCATCACCATCATCGAGGTCACCGAGGACATGAGCAAGCAGTACTCCATGCCGGTGGGCGTGTACATCCGCGAGGTCAGCGAGTTCAGCGCCGCTGAGCGCGCCGGCCTGACCAAGGGCGACGTCATCACCGAGTTCGCGGGCGAAACGGTCAAGACCGCCGACGATCTGAACGCGATCAAGTCCAAGCAGACCCCGGGCGACACCGTGAAGGTCAAGGTGGACCGCAACGGCCGCGAGCTGACGCTGGACATCGTCATCCCGCAGCCGACCGAGGTCGACACCCTGAGCAAGTAAGCGGCAGCGCATCCCCCTCGTTTCCCTTCCGGCTCTCCTCCGAGAGCCGGTTTTTTTGCGTCTTTTCCCCCGCCTTGCCTAAAACGCCCGCCTGTGCTATCATGAAGCCATGAACCCACATGTCCGTTTCACATTTCAGGAGGTATCCCCATGAAGCGCCTGGCCCTGTTTCTTCTTCTCCTTCTCCTGCTGCCGTGTCCGGCGCCGGGCGAGGTCATCCTCTTTGAGGACGAGAACGGCAAGGTCATCATGAATGACGACGGTGAGATCGGCTTTGTGCCGCCGGACGGCACCTATGCGTCGCCGACGCCGGCGCAGGAGACGCCGCGCCCCGCGCAGACTCCCTCGTCCATCCCGTCCACCCCCTCGCCCATGCCTGATGCCGCGGCATATGCGCCCGTCACGCCCCTGCCGACGATCACGCCCGTGCCGGCGGCTGCGTCCGAGCCGTTTGTCTACACGCGAAAGC
Organism: Clostridiales bacterium; assembly: GCA_004557905.1. Classification (GTDB taxonomy): domain Bacteria; phylum Bacillota; class Clostridia; order Christensenellales; family Aristaeellaceae; genus Ventricola. The sequence goes on from SFFH01000042.1 coordinate 39,072, forward strand.
TCGAGTACGGCGACAGCGGCGAGCTGGTGGAGAAGCTGCAGAGCCGCCTGCAGGAGCTGGGCTTTTACAGCGCGAAGGTCTCCGGCGGCTACTACAAGGTCACGCGCAGCGCCGTGCGCGATTTCCAGCAGCACAACGGCCTGACCGCCGACGGCGTGGCCGGAAGGCAGACGCAGGAGCTGCTCTTTTCCGGCGATGCCGTGCCCGCCGGCGCGACGCCGCGCCCTTCGCCCACGCCCACGCCGACCCGCTACACCCTGATGGTCGACGTGACCAACCAGATTGTGCGCGCCTACACCTACGATGAAAACGGGCAGTACACCGTGCTCGTGCGCGAGATGATCTGCTCCACCGGCACGAAGAAGAACCCCACGCCGCTGGGCACGACCATCATGCCCAGCAAGCGCGCCCGCTGGGGCTATTTTCCCACCTGGGATTCCCACGCGCAGTACCTCACCCGCATCGACAGCGCCAATGCGTTCCACTCCGTGCTCTATTCCGCCGCCGATGAAACCACGCTCTCCGTCAAGTCCTACAATGCCCTGGGCACGCCGGCCTCGCACGGCTGCGTGCGCCTGTACGTCTCCGACGCGAAGTGGATCTACGACAACTGCGCCGCGGGCACGATCATCACCGTCTACGAGGGCGAATACGATCCCGAGTACACCATGACCCTCAAGCGCGAGCTCAACACCGAGACCCTGCGCGAGCGCGACCTGCCCGTGCCTACGCCCACGCCCGTGTACAGCCGGGAAAACTGGCCGACCGCCTACCGCACGCTCTCCCGCGGGCGCGAGGGCGAGGACGTGTACATGCTGCAGATGCGCCTGAAGGAGCTGGGCTACTACAATGGCAGCGTCACGGGCGGCTATTACGGCGGCACGATCAAGGCCGTGGAGGCTTTCCAGCGCGACCACGGCCTGACCGTGGACGGCGCAGCCGGCAAGCAGACGCAGTCCCTGCTCTTCTCCTCCGCCAGCGATCCCGCGTCCGGCCCAACCGCAGCGGATACGCCCCTGCCCACGGCAGCGGCCGTCACGCCCACGCCGTCCCCCTCTCCCACGCCGCAGCCCACGCCCACGCCGCAGCCTACCGCGCCCATGGTCGTGCCGGAGTATGTGCCCCGCGCGCCGGTGGAGGACAGCGTGGGGTAATCCCAAAGCCCGTCCAGGGCTTTTTTCTTTTCTGTACACCGCCTGAATGCCGCTCGGTTGCAAAGAAAAGCCGGATCGTGTATAATAAAGTGATTGGGTTTGCTCATTTCATCGGCATCACTTTGGAAAGGATCGGCCATCATGACCCGAAAGCGCTGGTGTATCCTCTGTGCGGCGTCGCTTGTGTTTCTGCTCGCGTTCATCGTCGCGCTCGTCGTGATCGTCGATCCGTTTGAAATCTATCACCGCGCCTGGTTCTACAACCCGCCCTACGACAGCGAGACGCAGATGTACGCCGGCGCGGGCGTCGCCAAATCCTACACCTATGACAGCATCATCGTCGGCTCCTCCATGACCGAGAACTGCACGCCCAGCGTGTATGACGCCGCCCTCGGCGGGCGCTTTATCAAGCTCTCCATGAATGCGGGCCTCTCACTGGATCATGCCAAGATGATGGAGATCGCCTTCCGGACGCACGACGTTCACCGCGTGGTCTACGGGCTGGACTTCTTCTCCTTCTCCCATTACTACAACAACCAGAAGGCCGTCACGCCGGATTATCTGTACGACGACGACCTGCTCAACGACGTGCAGTACTGGTTCAACAGGAGCGTGCTCTTTTCGTACATCCCCAGGGCGCTCTCCTGCATCGGCACGCCGGACGAGGATGCGTGCCGCGACCGGATGTACGCCTGGCAGCCGCCGGATATGCCCGGCGAGGCAGGCCTGCGCGCGCAGGTCGAGCTCTCCTCGCCCATGCCGCAGCAGAAGGACACCGCCCGCGGCACGGAGCTGGCGCTGCTGAGCTACGAGCACAACCTGCTGCCCTTCATCCGCGCGCACCGGGAGACGACGTTCACCGTCTTCTTCCCGCCGTATTCGCTTTTGTACTGGGCGGATCAGGCGGTGCAGGGCGAGCTTGACACGCGCATCGCGCAGAAGAACCTGCTGGCGGGCGCGCTGCTCGAGGAGCCGAACGTGGAGCTGTACGACTTTCAGGCGGTTTTTGACTGGACGGAAGATTACGATCTGTACTACGATCTCATCCACTACATCGCCTGCGTCAACGATGCGATGGCCTTTGCCATGGCGGAGGGCACGTGCCGCGTGACGGACATGGCGCAGATCGGGCAGAACAATGCGGCGCTGACGGCGCGCGTACAGGCGCTCTTCGCGCAGTAACCGGCCTGTCATTGGAAAGGAGCGCATTCATGACGCGATCCCAATGGGGACGCCTGACGCTGACCCTGCTCATCGGCGCGCTCGTGCTGATCGTCGCCCTGGTCGTCCTCGTCGATCCCTTCGAGGTCTATCACAAGGCGACGGCGTTCATCCCGCCGATCGAGAGCGGGACGCAGAGCTATTCCAACGCCGGCATTGCCAAGACCTACGATTACGACAGCATCATCATCGGCTCCTCGATGACGGAGAACTTCAGGCCCAGCCAGCTGGACGCGGCGCTGGGCGGCCGCTTTGTCAAGCTCTGCGTCAACGGCGGCACGCCGTTCAACCACAGGCAGATGATGGAGATGGCGTTTTCCAGCCACGGGATCAAAACCGTCTTCTACGGGCTGGACGTCGATGCGCTCTCTTTCTTCTACAAGACGCCCAAGGCCGAGATGCCCACCTATCTGTATGACGACGAGCTGCTCAACGACGTGCAGTACTGGTTCAACCGGAGCGTGCTGGCCAAGTACATCCCCAAATGCCTGCGCACCCTCGGGCAGACCGACCCTTCCCAGCGGGACACGATGTACAGCTGGGGTGAGGATTTCGCCTTCGGCGCGAACGCGGTGCTCAGCGGCGCGGTCATCAGCGGCGAGGAGGTCGCGCAGGCGCCGCTCGAGGAACATCCCGCCCTCTCGCAGCAGTCGCGGCTCAACGTGGAATACAACCTTCTCCCCTTCATCGAGGCGCATCCTGAGACGCAGTTCATCTTCTTTTTTCCGCCGTATTCGCTGATGCAGTGGTATGCCTTCTACACCCAGGGACAGCTCGTGGACAACCTGATGCAGAAGCAGGCCGCCGCCGAGCGCCTGCTGGCTTATGACAACGTCAAAATCTACGATTTTCAGGCGAACCTCGACTGGATTCTCAATCTGAACCACTACGTCGATTTCGAGCATTACGGCGCGCACATCAACGAGCAGATCGTCACGCTGATCGCGCAGGATGCGTATCGCATCACGGACGCGGAGCAGCTGCGGGAAAACGCCGCCGTTCTGATGTCCTATGTGGACCGCAAGCGCTTTGCAAAATGACGCTTCCCTCTGCCCGCTGCACGCGGCCTGTACGGCTTCCCATCGGGAAACAAAAGCGGGCCGTGCCCGCCGCACGCCGTTTTGCGCACCTTTCTATTGGGAAACTAAAGGAGATTCCTGTATGCTGTTCAATTCCTACGTCTTCATGCTCGCCTTCCTGCCGCTGACGCTGCTTGGCTACTTCCTGCTGGGCCGTCTGCCCGAGCGCATTCCA
>SFFH01000099.1 GCA_004557905.1 Clostridiales bacterium
CAAGAACAGCATCCCCTACAACGACATCAACGCCCGCATGACCTACGGCACCGACTGCGCCAACGCCTACAAAATCCTTGAAGATACGCTGAACCTGCGGGACGTGCGCATCTACGACACCGTAAGGGACGCGGACGGAAAGGAAAAGCGCGTCCTCAACAGTAAGGAAACCACCCTCGCCCAGCAGAAGCAGCAGGCCATTAGAGAAGCGTTCCGGGACTGGATCTGGCGCGACCCCGACAGGCGGCGGGAGCTGGTGCAGCTCTACAATGAGCGCTTCAATTCCACCCGTCCCCGGGAGTATGACGGCAGACACCTGATCTTTCCGGGCATGAATCCTGAGATCACCCTGCGGGAGCATCAGCTCAACGCCATCGCCCATGACCTCTACGGCGGCAATACGCTCCTTGCCCATGAGGTGGGCGCGGGCAAGACCTTTGAGATGATCGCCGCCGCCATGGAAGGCAAGCGCCTCGGCCTGTGCCAGAAATCCCTCTTTGCCGTACCGAACCACCTGACGGAGCAGTGGGCCTCGGAGTTCCTGCGGCTCTACCCCTCCGCAAATATCCTTGTGGCCACCAAAAAGGACTTTGAGACACGAAACCGCAAGAAGTTCTGCGCCCGCATTGCCACCGGCGACTATGACGCCGTTATCATAGGCCACAGCCAGTTTGAGCGCATCCCCGTTTCCAGAGAACGTCAGGAGCGGCTCTTGCAGGAGCAGATTTGGGAGATCGAGGACGGCATTTCGGAGCTCAAGGCCAGCCGCGCCGAGCGCTTTACCATCAAGGAACTGGAGCGCACCAAGAAAAATCTGGAAACCAAGCTGCAAAAGCTCCACGACGCCGCCCGCAAGGACGATGTTGTGACCTTTGAACAGCTCGGCGTAGACCGGCTCTATGTGGACGAGGCGCACAGCTTCAAAAACCTGTTCCTTTACACAAAAATGCGAAACGTGGCGGGGCTTTCCACCACCGACGCCCAGAAGTCCTCGGATATGCTCTTAAAATGCCGGTACATCGACGAAATCACCCACGGCAAGGGCGTCACCTTCGCCACGGGTACGCCCATCTCAAATTCCATGACGGAACTGTATACCATGATGCGGTATTTGCAGCACGATATGCTCAAGCGCAACAGACTGACCCACTTCGATTGCTGGGCCTCCGCCTTTGGGGAAACCACCACCGCCATCGAGCTGGCTCCCGAGGGGACGGGCTACCGGGCGCGGACCCGGTTTGCCAAGTTCTTCAACCTGCCGGAGCTGATGAACCTGTTCCGGGAGGCGGCGGACATCAAGACCGCCGACCAGCTTAACCTCCCCACGCCCACCGCCGTCTATCACACCGAGGTCACACAGCCCACGGCGCTGCAACAGCAGATGGTGCAGGAGCTGTCCGAACGCGCCGCAAAAGTTCACGCGGGTATCGTAGACGCAAGCACCGACAATATGCTCAAGATCACCTCGGACGGGCGCAAGCTGGGCCTCGATCAGCGCGTCATAAACCCCGACCTGCCGGACGACCCGAACAGCAAGGTCAATCTCTGCGTCAACAACATCCACCGCATCTGGCAGGACGGACAGGCGGAGAAGCTGACGCAGCTCGTGTTCTGCGACCTGTCCACTCCCAAGGGCAAGGCGGCGCAGAGCGGCAGGATCGCCGCGAAAGGCACGGACAGCCCGGAGCTTCACGCGCTGGAGGCTGCCATTGACGCGGAAACCGAACCGGAGGAGCCACCCTTTACCATCTACGACGACATCCGGGAAAAGCTCGTTGCCAGAGGAATCCCCCGCGAGCAGATCGCATTCATCCATGAGGCGAATACGGAAGTCCGAAAGAAGGAGCTGTTTGCAAAGGTGCGCTCCGGTCAGGTGCGTGTGCTCATGGGCAGCACCTTCAAGATGGGCGCGGGCATGAACGTGCAGGACAGGCTCGTGGCGCTCCACGACCTCGACTGCCCGTGGCGGCCGGGCGATCTGGAGCAGCGCAGCGGGCGCATCATCCGGCAGGGCAACCGCAACAAGGAGGTACACATCTACCGCTATGTCACGGAATCTACGTTTGACGCCTACCTCTGGCAGACGGTGGAAAATAAGCAGAAATTCATCTCACAGATCATGACCAGCAAATCCCCGGTGAGAAGCTGTGAGGACATTGACGAGGCGGCGCTCTCCTATGCCGAGATCAAGGCGCTGTGCGCCGGAGACGAGCGCATCCGTGAAAAAATGGACCTCGATGTGGACGTGGCGCGGCCTGCGGCATTTTCCGGTGCAGATTGAGGAAAACAAAGGCTTCCTCTCCGGCTTTGAGGCGGATATGAAAACGCTGGAGCAGCATCCCCACCCCAAGGACGGCTTTGCGGGTATGGAGGTCAAGGGGGATTTCCTCACCGATAAGGACAATGCCGGTGCTGCCATTCTGGAGGCGTTCAAGGACGCAAAGGGCCTCGAAAGTGTTCCCATCGGCACTTACCGGGGCTTTTCTATGTCGCTGACCGTGGAAAACTTCGGCAAGGACTTCATTCTCACCCTCAAGGGGAAGATGAGCCACCGGGTAGAGCTGGGCAAGGACGCAAGGGGCAACCTTGTCCGCATCGACAACGCCCTCGCCCAGATGCCGGAGCGGTACAAAACGGTGCAGGGCAGGCTTGAAAACGTGCAGGCGCAGCTTGCAACGGCCAAGGCGGAGCTGGGCAAGCCCTTCCCGCAAGAAGCGGAGCTGAAAGAAAAATCTGCGCGGCTGGCGGAGCTGAACGCCGAGCTGAACATCGACGACCGGACGCCCATGGAACAGGCGGCGGAGAATGTGGTGGCGAAACGCCCCTCCGTCCTCGGCAAGCTGAAAGCGCCCAGCGTCCACGGTGCGGGCGACCGGAAAAAATCTCACGAACAGGAGGCACGATGAATATGAACGAGGCATTACAGCAATCGTTATACGACAAGCTCTCGCGGGAGCAGGACAAGTACCGGGACTGGCTGAAGGGCCAGCCCCCGGAGGAAATCCTCCATCACAGCTATGAATACACCGTGCGGGAGGATATTTTGATGAGCATGGAGGAGCTGACGCTCAGCGAGGCGGAAACGCGGGCGCTGCTGCTGTCCCCCTCGCCCATGGCGATCCTGCTGCCGGTTTATCCCTATCCCGCCGATCACGCGCGGGAGAATGTGGAGCTGGACGCCTACCGCGCGTCCTTCCGCGCCAATGTGAGCTGTAAGGACGCCATTGAAGCCGCCATCCGGGACAATTACCGGGACAACCGCCTTGACACTGCGGCGGTGGGACAGGTGGCGGAGCAGTTCGGGCAGGAGCGGATGCTCTACGTCCTGGCGGCAACCGTCCGTCACTTTGACTACGACGGACGCATTTCGCGGGACAACAAGCGCTGGGCGAATACCATCCCCGTCTATGAAAACAAAGACGGCATGGATAGCGACCGCTCGGTGCAGTTTGTGGTCAGCTCCCACCCCGGCCTGACGGACCTGTTTCTCACACAGGCGCGACAGGAGCAGCGGCTGCGCCAGCCCCTCACCGCCGACGAGATCAAAGCGGAGGCGGCGCGGCTGCTGGGCAAGCTGCAAGAGCCTGTGCAGCCCAACAGCCCCGGCGGAACGCATTTCATGGCAGAGGTGTCCCGTGACTTCATGGAACGCGCCGGAGCGAAGGACACGGCGGCGCTGCAAAAACTGCTGCCCTTTTCCACCCTTGCCCTCACGACCCTCAAAGACCGCAGGGGCGTGTATGCCCTGATCGGCAAGGACGAGGATCGCAGCCAGAGCTTCCGGCGTCCCTCCGTCCGCTCCAAGCTGCAACAGGCTTCGGCGGAGCAGAAGCAGCCTGCCGCAAAGAAGAAGGATTTGGAGCTGTGACATGGCGAAGCGGAAACGGGACATCCAGCTTAAAGTCCGCGTGACACCGGAGGAACGGGCGATGATAGAGGCGAAGATGGCGCAGCTCGGCACGACAAACATGGGCGCATATCTTCGGAAAATGGCCATTGACGGCTATGTGGTGAAGCTCGATCTGCCGGAGCTGCGGGAGCTGGTGTCGCTGCTGCGGTATTCCTCCAACAACCTCAATCAGCTCACGCGGCGGGTGCATGAAACAGGGCGCGTTTACGCTGCGGATATGGATGATATACTCCAAAATCAGGAGCGGATCTGGCAGGCGGCAAGCGGTATCCTGTCCCGGGGGTATTTATCCCATGTGGGGGCGGCTTGCTGCGCGCAGGCCGCCCCTGCTTTTTTGTTCCCCGTCATCCTTGCAATCTGGAGCATATTCCTGTATCCTGTTCTCACAATACAAAACGAATGGAGGAAAAAGAGATGCGCTTTCTTTTGAAACTTCTGTTTGCGCCCATCCTCGCGGTGCTTGCCGTCGTCACATGGTTTTTCGTGTTCGTCGTCAGCCTGTCCAGCGGCATCCTCTGCATCCCCGCCGCCATTCTCGGCTTCTTCGGTCTGTTCATCATCTTCGTGGATTCCGTCAGCTACGGCGTGGGGCTGCTGGTGATCGCGTTCCTCATAAGCCCCTACGGACTGCCCATGCTGGCGACATGGCTGCTGGCAAAGCTCCACGTCCTGCGCTATGCGATTCAGGACTGGATTTACGGGTAGCGTCGTTTTTAGAAACGCGCAAAACATTTCGAAAAGCTATATTTTTGTGCAATTTCAGAAACGCCATATTACGCAGCAAGCGCGGAGTGTTATGCTCCGCGCTTGTATTGTTTATTCGATCTCGTAGTCCTCGCTGTCGTCGGCCTCGCCGGTGGTGCAGGTGAAGCACAGGTACGTCCCTGTGACGCCGCTGCCTGCCGCCCAGATGGGCGCGCCGCAGATCATGCACCTTGCGCCGTTTTTCTTGGCGGCAAGGGATTCCCGCAGTGAGGCGATCAGCTCCTTACGGTTGGTATTCTTGTTGTTTTTTACTACGCCGTCCGCAAATTCTTCAATGGAAATATAGGTGAACATATCATTCCTCCGGTTTGACCGCAACATATTTTTGATTGCGGCTGTTGGGCTTGTCGGGAATGGTCATGCGAAGCTGCCCGCTTTCCAGCAGGGGCTTCAGGTGTGCTTTAATAAAATGGTTCTTGTTCTTCAGTCCGCACATGGACATGATTTCCTCACGGCTTTTAGGCTGCGCACAGAAAGCTAAAATCGTTGCGACTGTACTGGTATCTGTGGCGATAACTGTGGTGGTGACTGGTGTGGTTCCACCACAGTTATCCTCCGACTTCGTATTCCGAATGGTGGCGTATAGCATAAACGCCTCCACGCGATACTCCGGCTGCGGCAGCCCCGCCGTCTCCATGACCTCGTACAGACGGTCTACGCCCTCGCCAAACTCCTGCACATATTCGTATTCATGCAAAAACTGCGCGATCTTCGGATTGCGGGAAAAGTGGACGTGCCGCATATTGTTCAGCCGCACGATACCGGGCAGCGTACCGGGGCTTTCCACCGTCAGCCGGTCATCGAACATTTTGATTTGAATGTCCGTACCCTTGATGCTGTAATCCCGGTGCGCGACGGCGTTGACGATCAGCTCCTTCCACGCAAACTCCGGGTATTCCGGCTCTGTGACGAACCGGGTATCCGCGCCGAGATAGGTGCGCTCCTTGATCTGCCCGCGCACAAACTCCAGCGCCTTTTCCGTCACCTGCAAAATGCGGCCCTCGAATACCACGTCCTTGATGACGTTCATCTCCGCGCCGACCTTCGCCTCCGTACCCTCATATCGGACAAAGCGGATGCGGGCGCGGGGAAAGAAACGCTTCGGATTCCTGCCAAACAGCAGCATGGCGGCGGCGCTGACTGCCTCCTTGCCGCCCTTTTCCGAAACGAACTCCTTGTTCTCCCGCAGGTATTCCTCCGGGCTTTTTCGGTAGCCCAGCTTTTCCGTGTACGCCTTGACAAAGCCGAGGTCGATGTCCTCCATCGCCGCGTCCGGGACAGGCGTATCCTCAAAATAGCGCGTCCCCTTTGCGTACATGAGCTGCAAGCGTTCCTCAAAATTGAGCTTCTTGGACTTATCCCCGACGCGGAAGAAAACCTCGTCCGCCTGATTGGCGTGGAGGTCATTGCTCTGCAACACCTCGATCAGCAGGATGTGGTCGGGCGTTCCGTCCCTGTTCACGCAGGAGATCCGTTCCGTTTCCACCCGCACGGAGGGCTTGCAGAAGTCAAACGGCGCACGAAGCAGCTCGTTGATATGCTCCGCATGGCCGTCGATGCCGGTGATCGTACCGTCATCCTCCACGCCGACAGCGATCATGCCGCCGTCCGCGTTGGCAAAGGCGATCAGATGAATCGCCAGCGTTTTTGCGTCGATGCGGGCGCTCTTTCGGTCAAAGAGCGGCGATTCCACCGCACCGCAGATTTGCGCTATCGTCATTCTGTGATTCATGTGCCGACCCCCTCGTCATAAGAAAAATCCAGACCGTGCTCCTCGCAGTATTTGCGAATGACGAACACCGTCATTTTATTGGGCATCGTCCTTCCATTCTCCCAGCGATTGACGGAGGTGAAGCTCACGTTCAATTCCTCCGCAAGCTGACGTTGGGAGATCCTGCGCTCGCTGCGCAGCTTGATGATGGCTTCGCCAAAGGTCATTTCGCATCACGCTCCTTATATCATAGTATAGCACATGGCAGCGCAAACATACAAGAAAAATACGGAGGACTTCAAAAAAGAAATTACAAATCCATCCCACTGAAAGGAGGCCCCATGGCGACCACACGCATCATTTCCATGCACGTCAGTCACGGCAAGACGATTGCCGACTGCCTGACTGACCGCATCGACTACTCCAAGAATCCAGACAAGACACAGGGTGGCGAGCTGATCTCCGCCTACGAATGCGACCCGAAAACCGCCGACGCGGAGTTTCTTTACTCCAAGCGGCAGTACCAGACCATCACAGGGCGGGAGCAG
>SFFH01000043.1 GCA_004557905.1 Clostridiales bacterium
CATGGCGGCGATACTGTATACCCTTTTGTTTCTGCTGGGCGGCGTGACGATCATCCGCATGCAGCTGCCCGGAAAAAGCCCGCTCACGCGGGTTTTTCTGGGCTTGACCCTGGGCGTGCTCCTGGAAATGGTGCTGCCTGCGCTGTGCGCAAACATATGGGGCTTCACGCTCGCGGCGCATGGCGCCGCGGCGGCGCTACTGCTGGCCATCGGCGGCGCGAGCATTTGCCTTCGCGACAACCGGCCGGTCAGGGGCATGACGAAGGACGACCAGCAGATGCTTGCGGCCATGGCGGCCGTCGTGCTGCCGCTGACCGCGCTCTCCGCGTATCTGCAGCACACGCACATGCTCATGCCTGCGGCGGACGGCTCCGCCTGGTGCGGCCAGTCCACCTACGGCGATCTGTGCATGCACCTGTCGTTCATCACCTCCATGCGGGACATGGAGTTTCCGCCGACGTACAACCTGCTCTACGGCACGGCACTCAACTACCCGTACCTGACAGATTCCCTCAGCACGACGATGATGCTGCTGGGCATGGATCTGCGCATGGCCGTCGTCTTCCCGGGCACGCTGCTCATGGCGCTGACCTACGCGGGCTACATGCTTCTGGCGCGGCAGATCCTGGGCAACCGGCGTCTGGCCGTCGTGGCGGCGGCGCTGCTGTTCTTCTTCAACGGCGGCCTGGGCTTTCTGTACGATTTCGATCTCGCGGGCCGGGACAACTTTCAAAAGATTCAGGAGATCTTCACCGGCTATTACAAGACGCCGGCCAATCAGCCGGACCTCAACCTGCGCTTTTCCAACGTCATCGCCGACTTGATGATCCCCCAGCGCGCGCTGATGGGCGGCTGGGCGATGGGCATCCCGGCGCTGATGCTGATCATCTCCTCCATGCGCGAGCGCTCCATGCGCCAGACGGTGCTCCTCGCGCTGTGGGCGGGCTGCCTGCCGCTGGTGCATACGCACACGTTCCTGGCGCTGGGCCTGTTCTCAGGCGGCTTTGTGGCGGGCAGGCTGATCACCGACCGCGAGGACGCAAAGGGCATCCTCGCCCGCGCGGGCGTGTACCTGGGGATCGTGCTGGCGCTCGCGCTGCCGCAGGTGCTGGGCAGCGCCGTCCGGCAGACGGTGGAGGGCGGCTCCCTGCGCTTCCAGTTCAACTGGGTGAACAACTCCGGCGGCCGCGGCATGATCGACGGGTATTTCTGGTTCTGGGTCAAGAACGCGGGCCTGCCGTTCATCCTGATGCTGCTGGCCGTGCTGGAGGCCAGGCGCAGGGGATATCTGGACGTCGTGCTGGGCATGGCGGCGATCTTTCTCGTCGCGGAGACGATTCTCTTTCAGCCCAACGAGTACGACAACAACAAGCTGTTCTATATCTGGTACATGTTCGCCGTGATCCTGGCGGCGGACTACGGCTCCATCCTCATGCAGCGGCTGGCTGGCCTGCGCGGCAGGGTGGTGCTGTGCGCGCTGTTCATGACGGCAAGCATGCTCTCCGGCGGGCTGTCCGTCGCGCGTGAGGTCGTCTCCGGCTATCAGCTCTTCTCCAGTACGGCGATGGAGGCCGGCGCGTGGATCGACGAGCACACGGACAGGGACGCCATCTTCATGACCGGCCAGCAGCACATCAATCCGGTCTGCTCGCTGGCGGGCAGGCAAATCATCTGCGGCAGCGACCTGTACGTCTTCTTCCACGGCCTTGACTACCGCGAGCACGCGGACAACTGCCGGAGGTTCTACGAGAATCCCGAGCTGTACGCCTATGTGCTGGACATGTACGGCGTGGACTACATCTACGTCAGCGATTACGAGCGCGCCGAGTTTGAGGTTGACCTTGGTTACATCGACGAGCATTACGAGCTCGTCTATCAGAATCCGGACGTGCGCATCTACGCGACGGGCATTGACGAGGACAACGAATGATGGACAGATTTCTTAGGTATTCGCTGGAAAACGGGCGGAAAATCTGCGCGGTGCTGATGCAGGACGGGCAGATGCAGAGGAAAAACCTGCTGGTCACGTCCATCGACGCGGACGGACAGGGCTTCACCGCGAGGCTGCCGGGCAGAAAAAAGGACGTTCACTTCGCTGCTGCGGACTTGCTCACCTGCGCGTATGCGCGCGGGGATCAGGGCGAGCTGGAGACGCTATGAATCAGCAGGAGATGATCCGCGCGATCGCGCGGCGCGTGCAGGCGTGCGGCGGACGCGCGCTGCTGGTGGGCGGCTGCGTGCGCGACGCGCTGCTGGGCCGGGAGAGTGCTGATATCGACTGCGAGGTGCACGGCGTTTCGCCGGACGCGCTGCGCTCTCTGCTCGGTGAATTCGGCGAGATTGATGAGAGCGGGCGCGCCTACGGCATCTACACGATCCGGGGCGCGGGCATCGACATCGCGCTGCCGCGCACGGAGACGCGCACAGGACCCGGCCACAAGGACTTTGCCGTAAAAGTGGACCCGGAGCTTTCTCCCGCGCAGGCGGCGCTTCGTCGGGACTTTACCGTCAACGCGATCATGCGCGACGCGCTGACGGGCGAAATCGTCGATCCGCTGGGCGGCATGGAGGACCTTGCGCAGGGCGTGCTGCGCGCCGTGCCGGGCGACGGGTTTGAGGAGGACCCGCTGCGGGTGCTGCGCGGGGCGCAGTTCGCCGCGCGGTTCCATCTGACGCCGGACGCGGAGACTCTTCGGAAGATGCGACGTATGCCATTGGGCCGCCTGAGCGCCGCGCGCGTGTATGCCGAGATGAACAAGGCTCTCCTGACGGCGCAGGAGCCGGATGTGTTCTTCCGCGTGCTCCGGGACGCGGACGCGCTGAAGTCCTGGTTTGCCGAGCTGGCGGCGCTGATTGGCGTGAAGCAGAATCCGCTGCATCACCCCGAGGGCGACGCGTTTGAGCACACGCTGCTCACGCTGCGCGCAGCCGCGGAGGTGAAGGACAAAAGCAGCCATCCGCTGCACTTCATGCTCGCGGCGCTGACGCACGACCTGGGCAAGGCTGTCTCCGCCCGGCAGGACGAGCACGGCAGCTGGCACGCGGCGGATCATGCGGAGACGGGCGTGCCGCTGTGCGGGGCGATGCTTACGCGACTGGGCGCGCCGGGGGCGGCGATCCGCTATGCGCAGGACATGTGCCGCCTGCACATGCGCGTGCACGTCGGCTACTACACGCAGGCGGATGATGCATGGATGAACCTGCTGTTTGACGAGTCCGTCTGCGCGAAGGATCTCGCCTGGCTTGCGGTGTGCGACACGCGCGGCACCGGCAAGCCGCGGGAGAACGCCGACCGGGAGGAGGCGTTTGTCATGGACAGACTGGCTGCCTACGAGCGCGTGGTCAGCGGGCCGATGCCGGACGCGCGGATGCTGATGGCGGCGAGCGTTTCGCCCGGGCCGGGAATGAAGGCGGCGCTGGCCGACGCGCGCAGGCGCGTGCTGTGCGGCGAGGCTCCTCAAAAAGCCTGCGCCCAGGCGGCCGGGGCCTGCCGGGAAACGGACGACCAGATTTTTTGAAAAGGGGTGCGGAGATGAAAAGGATTGCTGCATGGCTGCTGTGCCTTGCACTGGCCGTCCTGTGCGCGCAGGCGGCGGCCGAGCAGGACGTGGGAACGGAGAAAAACCGGACGACTCTGAAAATTGCCGCCGCGTCCGACCTCCATGTCAACCCGGCGTTCCGGTATACCAACATCGTCAATCCGCTGGAGCCCTATCACCTGCAGATCGTCGACGCATTCCTGTGGGACGCGGTGAATCGCGGCGCCGACGTCGTGCTGCTGCTGGGGGACATCACCAATCAGGGAAGGATGTCGCAGCACGAGGCGCTGATCGAAAAGCTGCGCGCAGCGCAGAAGCAGGGCGTGACGGTCATCGTGCTGCCCGGCAATCACGACATCGGGGAGGTCAGCACCGACCAGTTTGCCGAGCTCTATACGGACTTTGGCTATGGACAGGCGCACAGCCGGGATGCCGCGTCGCTGAGCTACAGCGTGGTGCTGGGCAATCAGATGCTCCTGCTGCTGGATACAAACGGCTATGCCGAGCTGATGAGCGACGCCTTTTTGAAGGATGAGACGCTCCTGTGGATGCAGCAGCAGCTTGAAGAGGCCGGGAAAATGGGCTGGCAGGTGATTGCGGCGGGCCACTATCCGCTGTGCACGTCGCACAGCACCGCGTTTTCCGGCAAGGAGAAGGCGATTGAGCTGTTTAGGGCGTACGGCGTGCAGCTGTACCTGTGCGGCCACCTGCACAAGCGGTGCGTCACGGTGCAGGGAGCATTGACCGAGCTGGTCGTCGATCAGACCATCTCCTATCCCTGCTGCTATGCGTCCCTGACGGCGGACGGCGTGGACGGATTGGTCTATCAGCCGCAGCCCATCGCTGTGAGCGAATGGGCCGGACAGCACAAGATCGCCGATCAGAACCTGCTCCTGTTTGATCATTATCAGAGGAGGCTGGAGCAGGAGCGGTGCTGCTCGATCGTGGAAAAGCTGAAGGGAAGCCAAAAAATTTCCGAGGAGGAGCAGCGTCTGGCGGAGGACTTCTTCTTTCAGATGATGGAGTACCGCGCGCAGGGCACCCTGAGCCGGTACGCCGACGCGCTCAGGCAGCATCCCGGCTGCGAAATCATGATCCGCCTGGGCGAGGGAACGATTTACAGCCGGTGGATTCCGTCGGTGCTGAATGACGCGGTTCCGTATACCACAGGGTTTGTGATCAGGGACGGACAGATTGCTCTGCCCGGGGAAGACGGAATGTAATCCGGATGCGTACAAAAATCCCGCCGCTTGCTGCATGTGCGTGCAGTGCGGCGGGATTTGTCTTTTTCGCCTGGTCAGGTATTCAGGAACGCCGGAATCGCCTGTGCGTCCCGCACGCCCTTGTCATACATCCTCTGCAGCTTTTCACGGTCCTTGGTGAGGGTGGAAAGCCCGCAGATGTCGTCCGGCGCGATGATGAGCACCTTGCCCTGCGCCTGGAGCGCCTGGGCACGGGCGACGCCGTCGTTGTATGTCTTGTACCGCATGCGCATGCATGCACCCGCCTTCGGGTAAGTGCGGGAAAGCAGGTCGGCAATCACGCGGTCCTTCTTTGCCTCGCGGGGCTGGGAGACAGGGCGCGTCAGGATGAGGACGACCTTGTCGCAGCCGTCGGCCAGCGCCCTGTCTACGGGAATCGGATCGGAAATGCCGCCGTCCAGACACGGCATCTCGCCAATCATGTAGGGCTTGCAGAACACGGGCAGCGCGCAGGAGGCCTTGAAGATGTCGTAGTGGTCCTTTCGCAGATACGACTTGTCAAAGTAGACCGGCTCGCCCGTCAGGGCGTTGCACGCGCCGACGAGAAATTCGGCCGGGTTCTTCTCCATAGCTTCGTAATCGACCGGGTTTTCCCCGTCGCTGTTGGAAAGCGTGTCGTAGATGTAGTCCAGATCGACATAGTTGCGGGTTTTCAGCCAGTTCTCGAGGCTGGCGTATTCCTTGCGGAACACATATTCCATGTAGAACGTGTAGCTGCGCCCCGGCTGATGGGACAGATACGACGCCAGATTGGCGCTTCCCGCTGAGATGCCGATGCAGGAATCAAACTGAATGCCCTGCTCCATGCACACGTCCAATACGCCTGCGCCATAGATGTCCCGGAAGCCGCCGCCCACGTCGATGATGCCGATTTTCATGCCTGTTCTCCTTCTTGAAATGCTGTGCTTCAGTATACTACATTTTTGCTTCTGAGATAAGCATTTGTTTGGGTCAGTCGGTCATGAACATGACGCCGATGGTGTTCGCTCCGCAGTGACAGGCCACCGTGCACCCCGTGCGGGCCTCGTACACCGCCTTGAAGCGGCCGTCCTCCTTCAGCGTGAGCAGGGTTGCGTCGACCGCCGCGCGGTCCGCGGCGGGATGGACGACGATGGCGATGTCGCCCCGGCTGTTGGGAGAGTGCTCAAGAAGCTCCTTCGTATACTGAACCATGCAGTGCTCAAAGGAGCCGCGGTATTTCTTCACGACGCCCATTTTGCCGTCCTTCACGGCGATGCAGGGCTTGAGGTGCATGAGGTTGGCGCCCAGCGCGGCGACGGCGGAGCAGCGCCCGCCCTTGCGCATGTAGTCCAGACGATCCAGAAGAAAGCTGGACTGCACCTTTCCGGTCTCCTCGTTCAGTATCCGGACGATTTCATGCCCGGCGTATCCTTCTGCGGCCAGCCGGGCCGCGTCCAGCGCGATCAGGCCCTGCGCGCTGGAGAGGTTGCGGGAATCGACCGCGTAGACGTTAGAAAAGGAAGCTGCGGCCAGGCAGGCGTTCTGATAGCAGCTGGACATCTCCGCGCTGAGCGTGATGCAGATCACGGCGTCATAGCGGCTGCTGTACTGCGCAAAGCAGTCGGTGAACTCGCTGACGTTGACGGCGGCCGTCGAGCAGAGCGCGCCGCCGGCATCGACGTGCGCAAAGACGTCCTGCGGGGTGATCTCGATCCTGTCCCTGTAGAACTGCCCATCCTTGACAATGGACAGAGGCAGAATGGTGATGTCGTACTGCGTGAGCAGCGCTTCGGGCAGATCGCAGGTGGAATCCGCAATGATTTTGACAGACATGGTCAGTTTCCTTTCCGGTTCATGGGCAGCAGACAGACAAGAGCGGTCGGAGCGTCCGCACGCGGGCGTTCCGGCCGCCTTGATGGATGAGGGATTATGCGCAGTGCGTCTGCACCCGCTTGAGCCACATGTCAGCGAGGTCGGTCCGCTCCCACGGCATTTCCTTCGCATTTTCGCCGAAGTGGCCGTAGCAGGAAACCCTGCCGTAGATCGGCGCGCGCAGACCGAAGCGGCGGATGATGGCCGCAGGGCGCATGTCCACGGTGTCAAGGATCAGCTCGCGGATTCTCTTGACAGGCACGGACTCGGTGCCGAAGGTGTCAATCAGCAGCGAGACGGGCTGCGCCACGCCGATGGCGTAGCTGAGCTGCACCTCGCAGCGGTCCGCCAGGCCGGCGGCGACGACGTTCTTGGCCAGATAGCGGGTCAGATACGCCGCGCTGCGGTCCACCTTCGACGGGTCCTTGCCGGAGAAGGCGCCGCCGCCGTGGCGCGCGTAGCCGCCGTAGGTGTCCACGATCAGCTTGCGGCCGGTCAGGCCACTGTCGCCTGCGGGGCCGCCGATGAGAAAGCGGCCGGTCGGGTTGATCAGCATGTGCGTCCTGTCATCGAGCAGATGAGCCGGCAGCGCCTTGAGGATGACCTCGTCGATCACCCGGGCGCGCAGCGCCTGCTCGGAGATGCCGTCCGTGTGCTGGGTGGAGACGACAACCGTGTCGATGCGCGCGGGCACGCCGTCCTCATACTGGACGGTGACCTGCGCCTTTCCGTCCGGCAGAAGCTCCGGCAGAATGCCCGTCTCCCGCACCTGAGCCAGGCGGCGGGTGAGCGCGTGGGCCAGCTCGATGGGCAGCGGCATGAGGCTCTCCGTCTCCCGGCAGGCGTAGCCGAACATCATGCCCTGATCGCCGGCGCCGCTCTCGGCCTCGTCTTCACGCTGTACGCCCATGTTGATATCGGGCGACTGCTCGTGCAGATCGACGGTGATGCGGCAGGTGTCCGCGTCAAAGCCGTGACCGGGCTGCGTGTAGCCGATGGCGCGGATCGTCTCGCGGGCAACCGCCTCGTAATCGACGCTTGCAAGCGTGGTGATCTCGCCGAAGATGTGCACGGCGTCGGTGATGGCCGTCACCTCGCAGGCAACGTGGGCATACGGATCGGCGGCAAGCACCGCGTCGAGAATCGCGTCGGCAATCTGGTCGCAGACCTTGTCGGGATGGCCCTGGGTGACGCTTTCAGAGGTAAAATAGGTGGTCATGGCTCAGCCCTCCTTGTTGCAGGCGGACGGACAGTCCGCGCAGCTGTGGCTGCATGCCCACAGTCGCTCAGCAGTCGGCGTCCAGTTCTTCGCGTAGTCGTCGCACTTGCCGCACAGGTGATCGGCGGTTTCGGGCGACTGCGGATCGGTCGAATGCGCGCCGGTCTTCTTGACGATCTCGCGCAGCATCTCCGGGTTCTCCAGCATCGGGCACGGGCGCAGCATGTTGTCGTTAAACGGCTGAGCGTCGTGATAGGCCATGAAGATGGGGGAGCGCAGCGCGTCCAGCAGGCTGACCTCGCGGATGTTCGCGTTGGAGTAATGGATGAACACGCAGGGATCGACGTCGCCGTTGGCGTTGATGTGCAGATAGCGGCGGCCGCCGGCGATGCATCCGCCCACATACTCGCCGTCGTTCTGGAAGTCCATCGCGAAGATGGGCTTGGTGGCGCGGATTTCGCGGATGCGATGGTACATGTACTCGCGCTGCTCCGGGCTGGGCAGCAGCGCCGGGGCGGCGTCGTTGCCGACAGGCATGTAGTGGAAATACCAGATGAAGCGCGCGCCCAGGCCGCAGATGAAGTCGATGTACTCCTCCGAGGCGATGGAATCGACGTTGGCGCTGGTGTAGCAGGCCGAGATGCCGAAGGGCAGGTGCTTGTCGTGCAGAATCTGCATGGCGCGGGTGGCCTTCTGATAGACGCCGTTTCCGCGGCGGCCGTCGGTGGCTTCCTCAAAGCCCTCCAGGCTGATGGCGGGAATGAAGTTTTTCACGCGCAGCATCTCGTCGGCAAAGGCCTCGTCGATCAGCGTGCCGTTGGTGAAGGAGAGGAACTGGCAGTCGCTGTGCTTTTCGCACAGGGCGATCAGGTCCTTTTTGCGCACCAGCGGCTCGCCGCCGGTGTAGATGTACATGTAGACGCCCAGCTCCTTGCCCTGGGTGATGATCGAGTCAATCTCCTCGAAGGTCAGGTTCAGCTTGTTGCCGTATTCCGCGGCCCAGCAGCCGGTGCAGTGCAGGTTGCAGGCCGAGGTCGGGTCCAGCAGGATGGCCCAGGGAATGTTGCAGCCGTACTTCTGTCGGTTCTTTTCCTGCACGGGCCAGCCGATGATGTTGGCGTTGAGGAAGAAGTTGGTGAAGGTGGCCTTGAGCACCTCGTTGTCCGTCTCCCTGAGGATGTCCATGACGAGCCGGTGCATGTTGTTGTCAGGATCGTTGATCACGTTGCGGACGGCGTCCCGCTGGGCCTGAAAGCTGTCCGGGCCGGTGCCGGCAAGCTTGTCCACCCAAGCCATCAGCTTGGGCGCGTTTTCCTCCGGATTCTTTTCCAGATAGCCAAAAGCGGTTTTGAGTGCGGTTTTCTTGATCTGATCGGTCAAACCCATAATGATATCTCCTTGATCTGCATGTGTCAGATGATGTGGTGTCGGTCGATGGTTGTATTTTATGAAAGTCGACAGAAAACGACAACCGACAAAAACCGCGCTGTGATGAATTTCTGTGCAGTCGGTTTGAAGTGCCTGTTTTTTAGGCAAAACCGCGGAAATGCTAAAAAACGCAGAAGGAAAGAATGCACCGTGACGGCCTGCCGTCTGCGGCAATTGGCCCTGAAAACTTCCTCCTTGCACAGGTGCTTGTTCTCATGATATACTGATTTTGCAGGGAAGGAGCATGCGAAAGAACGGGAGGAGGGAAACGCGTCATGGCGTCATTCACGCGCAAGGCCATCATGGATTCCTGCCTCCGTCTGCTGGAGGAGCGGCCTGTCGATAAAATCACCGTCAAGGACATTGTGGAGGACTGCGGGATCAACCGCAATACCTTCTACTATCACTTTGAGGATCTGCCGTCGCTCATCTACGCAATCGTCATGGAGGATGCTGAGAGGACCATTCAGGAGAGCTTCGTCATCAATTCCCTGTGGGAATGCTTTGAGAGCGTGATCAATTTCGCGCTGAAGCGCCGCCGAGTGGCCATGCACATCTACAATTCCTCCAACCGGGCCATCTATGAGCAGCAGCTGTTCATGATTTGTGAACATGCCGTCACCCAGTATGTGGAAAAGCTGTTGGGCGACCTGGACGGTCTTCAGGTTCAGGACAATGACAAGCGGATCATCATCAAGGCGTATACCTGCGAGTGCTACGGCCAGATCGTGAACTGGCTGAGCAGCGGCATGAAGGAGGGCTTCCGGCAGGACATGATTCGTCTGTGCAGGCTGCGCGAGGGAGAGGTCAGAGAGCTGCTTGTGCGGAGCACGAGGATTTAGGGCGGTTCGGTTTTCCTTCAGAAGAAAAATTGCTGACAAAGGAAACTCCCTCAGTCTGCCTCCGGCAGACAGCTCCCTCAAGAGGGAGCCTGAACGATGCCTAAAGCCTCCCTCTTGAGGGAGGGGGACCATCCGAAGGATGGTGGAAGGAGTTCCATATGCGGTGAATGGGCAGATATGAACAAGACAAGGCGCCGGACGGAATCGGGTGGGATTCCGTCCGGCGCTGTTTCGTGTCATAGAAATTTGCGTCAGGCGCCGTGCAGCGGGCACAGCCCGCTGCTTTGCAGACATTTTCCGGCGGCTGTCTGTTTTTTGGGCAAGATGAGCGGACTGTCCGTTTTTTTATCAGGTACCCGGATATGCCCATTTTCCGGATGCGCCGGGCTTTGCTATACTCTTTGCATCAAGTCCATCGGGGAGACGAAGCGGTTGAACCCTCGTGGAGTAAAACAGGATGGAGGAGAATCACATGCGCTCTGCCGGGATGATTCAGACCATAAAGAGAAGCTACATCGTCATTTCGGTTCTTTTGTGTGCCATCGGGCTATGGATGGCCTTCATGCCGGATCTGCCGCTGGCGGCGATCAGCATCATCATCGGCATGGTTCTCGGCGTGACCGGCGTGGTCAAGCTGATCGGATACCTCTCGCGCGACCTGTACCAGCTGGCCTTTCAATTTGATCTGGCGTTCGGCATCCTGCTGATGGCGCTGAGTGCCGCCATGTTTCTGCACCCGGAGCATGTGATCAGTTCGCTGTGCATCATCCTGGGCATCACCATTCTGACGGACGGCCTGCTCAAAATCCAGACGTCCATCGACGCGCGGCGTTTTGGCCTTGAGACGTGGTGGCTGATCCTTCTGGCGGCGATTCCGGCAGGCGCGGCGGGCATGGTGCTGATGCTGCGTCCGTCCCGGAGCGCACAGACGCTGACGATTCTGATGGGCGTCGCCCTGCTGGCGGAGGGCATCCTCAGCCTGTGCGTCGCGCTGTGCGCAATCAAGGTGGTCAAAAAGCCGTCCGATGCACGGTGACGCCCGGCGGACAAATTTCCCCGGAAAATGAAACAAAGGCGCTGACTCTCCTGGCTTTCTTTCGCCATGAGAGACAGCGCCTTTCTGCATATCGACGACCTTCTCGATGTGCGCCTTCTGCTCATCCGTCAGCGTCGGGAACGGCGCGCGGCAGGCGCCCACGTCGAGGCCCTGTACCTTGAGGATGTGCTTGATGGACGGGAACAGCGAGCAGGAGACCAGCGCCTGCATGATGTTGTTCGCGCGGCGCTGCAGCTGCCGGGCCAGCTCGTAATCCCTGGCGGAATAGGCTGCTTCCAGCTTCGTGAACAGCGGCAGCGTGAAGTTGAACGTGGAGCCGATGGCGCCGTCCGCGCCGAGCATGCGCGCGCCGATGTACACCTCGTCAAAGCCGCCGTAGATCACCAGCTGGTCGTTGAGGTTTTTGATGCGCTCCATCTGATACAGATTGAGGCTCGTCTGCTTCACGCCGGCGATGGTGCCGTCCGTCAGGATGCCGCGGATGTACGGATTGTCGATGTCGATCTCCACGCCCGTGTTGCCCGGGAAGTTGTACAGAAACAGCGGCAGGTCGGCGTGATTGCGCAGCTTCACGAAGTATTCCGCGATCTGCTTCATGCCGAACTTGTAGTAGTAGGGCACGGTGGAGATCATCGCGTCATAGCGGAGTGTTTCGGCGGCCTTGGCGTATTCCATCGCCTCGTCGGTGGAGATGGACGCGACGGAGGCCATCAGCTTCGTCTGCTCGCGGCCGTCGTAGTGCGCGGCGGCCATCAGGCCGTCGATGCGCTCCTTATGGGAGAGCAGCGGGCATTCCGCGCTGCTGCCGCCGATGAGAAAGCCTGCCGCGCCCTGGGCAATCGTCCTGTCCATCAGCGCGTGCAGCGCCTTGGCGCTGAACTGGCCGTTTGCGTCAAACGGGGTGATCGCGGCGACAAGGAAGCCGCTCATGTTTTCCATCTTCTTCATGACATTCTCTCCTTCATGTGTGGATGTCGTATGTTTTGTCGGTAGATTCGTTTTTCTGCGGATCAAACCCGTTTCAATCGTAGGCTGCTGCGCAGCCTGCTCTGAAACTGCGTTTTTTCTAATAGGATGGGAAACGTTGGGCTGCCGCCCAAACCCGCCTGAGGGATTTATTCCTCAGACTCCCTTCTTCGCTTCGCGCGGTTGAAAGCATCAGATTCTTTTGACCTGTCCGTGCGTCACGATGTAGCGCTCCTTGGCGATGGCCAGCAGCGGTCCATCGGCTTTGGCGTCGTCTGTGTACATGGCGCGCACCTCAAACTCGCCCAGCGCCTCGCGGATGCGCGCGATCTTCTGCGCGCCCTTGCAGTTTTTGCCGGTCAACTCGCCGGTCTTCATGTCGCACTGCGTGCCGATCAGATGCCCTACGCCCAGCAGCTTTGCCGCGTGCGTGAGCTCAAACTCCGGCGAGGCGGAGGCGATCACGATGGGCAGATCGCGCGGCGTCGTCTGAAACCACGCGCCGAGCTTTCTGCGCGTCCCTTCGCTCTGCCAGAACGCGCGGGCCTCGTCCTCCAGGCTGAAGCGCCTGCTCATCTCATGAAAGAGCACGCTCTTGAACCGCGTGAGGCTGCTGCGTCCCGCCGCCAGGCGGATGGCCGCCAGCGCCACGCGCGGCAGGCCGAGGATCACCCGGGGATGGCGGCGCAGGGCAAAGCGCACGAAATCCACCGTGGAATCGCCGTCGTAGATTGTGCCGTCAAAGTCGTATACGTCGATGAGCATGTGCGTTCTCCGTTTCTGAGGTGTTGTCCATAGTATACCATCTTTGCTCCGCGCATTACAAGACCTTCACGCGGACCGACACGCGGACGGGCAGCGTCCCGTAGAGCATCGGCCAGTCAAGCGCCTCCCACTGGGGCACTGTCAGGCACCGGCGGATGGCCAGGCGGCCAAAGCCCACCGCGTCGCACGAGGCCGCGCGCAGCCTGAGCAGGACGTTGACGCATTGGCGCTCAATGCTTGCGGCGATCTCCTGCTCGGACTCCTCCGCCTCGCCTGCGGTGCGCGTCAGATTCATGGAGATGCGCACATGCAGCGCGCCGTCCCCGTCGATCGTCCGCTTCACGCGCGTGGGCAGGTTCGTCCTGTACTGCGCATTGCCGATGAACGCCGTGCGCCGCTGCGCCTTGCCCATCATTAGGCACAGAAGCCCGGTCTCCTCGCCGGTGAGCGTGCCCACCATCCTCGGCCCGGAGAAGAGCGCCGCGCCCAGGTACTCGTTTTCGGCGGGCGAGGTGCGTGGCAGATGGCCGGGCAGGCGATCAAGGTCCGCGCCGTCTCCGAGCACCAGCGTGCTGTCAAAGGCGTTGCCCGCGGCATAAACCGCCGCCGCGTCGAGGGTGTCCGACTCCATCGCGGAAATGACGGAGGCGAGCTGCGCGTTTGGCGGAATGGTGTCGATCTCAGAAAAATGCTCAAAGAGCACCTCGAGGTATTTCGACAGCCGCACGCCCAGAATCGCGTGCTGGCGGCGGATGAAGTCGCCCGCGTCGTCCGGCGTGACGACGACGACGGCCTCGCCGTTGGCGCGGTACATCGAATGGATCTCCTTGAGGATGGAGAGCGTCGCGTCGGTCTCGGCCAGCGTGCGGCTCAGGACGATCTCCCGCAGCTGGGAGAGGTTGACCGTGCGCGGCGTGGTCGCGCTGAGCATGCTCAGTGCCCGCAGGCAGCTGGGCGCGGTTGCACTCAGGACGATGTAGCCCGGCTCCGACGCCTCAAGCCCGGAGCTACTGCTTTGCGGATTTTGTGCCTGGCCGCTTTCCTCCTGCGCGCCTGAGGACGCGCCGCCGCTGCTTCCGCCCGACGGGGCGGCGTCCTGCGTGCCGGAGAGCGCCTTGACCGTCACGGTCAGGTTTCCCTCCGGCGCGGGATCGACCGCCATGGACAGCACGAACAGGCAGCTCTCGATCTCCTGACCGCCGCCGCAGCCGGAGAGCAGGAAGAGGCTGCCCAGCAGAAGGGCAAGGAGCGCAAGGCGTTTCACTGGGTTTTCCCTCCCATCCGCTTGTGAAGGGTCAGCAGCAGCGCCGTCGGCAGGATCAGCAGCGGCGCGGCAAACAGCGCAGGCGCAGATCCGAAGACGTTGAGCGCCGCCATGCAGGCGGCCAGCATCAGCACGAGCGCCGCCAGGCCCGCGCGGCCCTTTTTGGCCTTTGGGATCGCGCGCAGGAGCGCCTGCTCGGCGGAGGCGAGCATGCAGACGGCCAGCAGGGCGATGGCGATCAACTGGCAGACGGTCAGCAGCGTCTGCGTGACGCTCCCATGCATCTGCGCGCCCAGGGCGATGCGCAGCCGCGCGCCCCATTCGCTGCTGTCCGCGATGGATTCGTACGTCGTGCACACGCTGGCGATGAACAGCAGCAGCACGCCGACCGCTGCGCCCGCGAGCGCACGCCCGACGAAGAACCTTGCCGGAGGCACGGGGCAGCGCTGCGCCGCCTCGCCGGCAAGCGCAAGCTCCGGCGGCGGCAGCAGGAGCATCAGCAGCGGGGAGGCCGCGCCCGGCATGCACACGGCCGCAACGCCCAGCGGCAGACCGCCCGCGCCCAGAATCGGGAACAGGCCCGCCGGCAGCTCCGGTGGCATGCGCAGGGCCGTCAGCCCCAGCAGCAGCGCGGGCAGCATATAGCGCAGCGCAAAGCACAGCCGGTCCGCGCCGCCGGTCAGCGCGCACAGCGCCGCCGCCGCCAGCGCCGCCGCCGCGCTCCACAGGGCGCGCGCCTGCACGACCAGCGTCTGCCCGGCCAGGCTGACCAGCGCGCAGAGCGCGAATGCGGCGCACAAAAGCAGCGTGAGGGCGAGCAAAAGATGCAGCGCGGCTGTGAGCCTTCCCGTGCGCCTTGGAGAGACCAGCGCGCGGCGGCAGACGGCTGCCGTCAGCGCCGCCATGGGCAGCGCGGCCAGCGACGCGATCCACGCGCCGCCAAGCGCCAGGGGCATGGCGACGCCGGTGCCGAGGAGGAAGATCTGCGCGCCCACGCACAGCCCCGCGGCGCAGCCTCTCACGCGCCAGCACGCGCGCACCCGGCTATCAGGCTTTGTCATGGTGATGAATGTCCTTTCTTCACAGAAGCGGCCTCGGGCACAGAGCTTCAAGATTCATGTATCTTCGTCGGGCGTGGAACCGGCATCATGCCGGTTGGCAAAGAACGCCCTCGCTTTCTGGAATTTCATCGGCAGGCGCACGAGAAAATCGGGATTGGCGCGCCGGGGCGGCGTGACCGGCGCGGTCAGCGGCGAGCCGACGGAACGCATCGCGCCCGCCGCGCACAGCAGAAACACGAGCAGCAGCGCCATTGCGAACAGACCGCCCGCCGCGCCCGCCGTCAGAAACAGCAGCTGCACGATCTTCAACCCGATGCTCAGCGCGTAGCTCGGCACACAGAAGCCGCCCAGGCCGCTGGCCGCCACCACGATGAGCAGCAGCGGCGAGGCGATGTCCGCGCTCACGGCGCTTTCGCCCAGAATCAGGCCGGAGACGATGCCCAGCGCGTTGCCCATCGTGCCCGGCGCGCGCAGGCCCGCCTCGTTGATCAGGTCAAACGCGAGCGTCATCAGCAGCGCCTCCGTATATGCCGGGATGGGGATGCGGGAGCTGGTCTCGTACACGCTGGTGAGCAGCATGGGCGAGAGGAGCTCCGGGTGAAAGCGCAGCACCGCCAGATAGATGCCCGGCAGGAAGACGTGAATCAACATGCCGATCAGCCGCACGATGCGCAGATAGGTGCCGTACTGCCAGCGCATGGACGCGTCGTCCGGCGTGTGCAGGTGGTGGAAGATCGTCGCGGGCGCGCCGATGGCTGCGGGCGAGCCGTCCGTGAGCACGACAATCTGCCCCTCCGCCAGAAAGGACGCGGCGCGGTCCGGCCGCTCGGTGCGGATGGTGCTGGGAATCAGGGCGAGCGGGCTGTCCTCGATGAGCTGCTCCACCTCGCCGCTGGTCAGCGCGAAGTCGTAGGTGCAGCCCTCGATCCGCGCGCGGATTCGCTCGATGAGCGCCTCCTCCGCCGTGCCCCGCAGGTACAACAGCGCGCAGCGCGTCTTCATCTTCCCGCCCGCGCTGACGAACTCCGTCACCAGCTCCTCGCGCTGCACGATGCGCCGCAGCAGCGTGATGTTCGTGCGGATGGACTCGGTGAAGCTCTCGTGCGGGCCGAGCACCACATGCTCGACCTCCGGCTTGCCAATGGTCCGCTTTTCAAACCCGCGCACGTCCATCACGCAGGCGAGCGTGCAGCCCTCGCACAGCAGCGCGCACTGCCCGCTGAGCACGTCGGCAAGGATCTCGTCCACGTTGTCCTTCGTCTTGACGGGCAGGATGGACACGGCGTTTTTCATCAGGAACGCGATGCGCTCCTCCTCAGGTATGTCCCCGCCCGCGTCGTGGGGCAGGTCCATGCAGGGCTTGAGGATGTTTTCGTCGATGTCTTTGGCGGAGACCATGCCGTCGATAGCCACGATCGCCGATTCAAATGCGCCGCTTATGAACCTGCGCACGATCACGTCCTCGTTGACCGGCGCGTTCAGCCGGCTCCTGAAGACGTCCAGATTGCGCGAAAGCGAAGCAAGCAGCGTCACCGCGTCCTCCATGCCGCATCCCTTCCTTCCTGTTTCTTCCCGATATTTTCCCGCCGGACAGGAAAAATATGCGCATGGTTTGTATACATCCGACCAGTTGTCAAACATGTATGAGTTTTTCAAAAGAAATCAACTATTTTGCTTAATCCTCTGGCATTTTGGAAGAAGGTGTGTTATACTGCTTGTATCCATAAGATGGATCTGTCTGCGAGTTTACGATGATCATTTGGAGGAGGGCTATCCCATGCAGTTGACCGTCCGTCAGCCGTCCGCCTCTGCGGATGCCAAGCACTATACCACCGAGCGCCTGCGCAGCGAATACGTCATTGAAACCGTCTTCGCGCCCGACGAGGCCATGCTCACCTATTCCCATTTTGACCGCATCATCGCCGGCGGCGTGATGCCGGTGACAAAGGCCGTGGAGCTGGTCGGCTGCAAGGAGCTGTGCTCCGACACGTTCCTCGAGCGCCGCGAGATGGGCGTCATCAACATCGGCGGCAAGGGCAAGATTACCGTCGACGGCGTCGTCTACGAGCTCAAGCAGTACGACGGCCTGTACGTCGGCATGGGCGCGAAGGAGATCAGGATGGAGAGCGAGGACGGCGCAAACCCGGCCAAGTTTTACATCAACACCTGCCCGGCGCACAAGACCTACCCGAACGTGCACATCGACATCGACAAGGCCAACAAGCGCCCGCTGGGCAGCAGCGAGACCTGCAACAAGCGCGTCATCAACCAGTACATCCATCCGGCCGTCATGCAGTCCTGCCAGCTGTGCATGGGCATGACTCAGCTCGCCCCGGGCAGCAACTGGAATTCCATGCCCTGCCACACGCACGAGCGCCGCATGGAGGTCTACTTCTACTTCGACGTGAAGGACGAGAACGTCATCTTCCACATGATGGGCGAGCCGAAGGAAACCCGCCACGTCATCCTGCACAACGAGCAGGCCGTCATCTCCCCGTCCTGGTCCATCCACACGGGCGTCGGCACGAGCAACTACACCTTCATCTGGGGCATGTGCGGCGAGAATCAGGAGTTTGACGACATGGACAACCTGAGCCCGCTGGATCTGCTGTAAGCTTTTCAATATGCTATATCCTTAAAGGAGGTTTTTCCAATGAACGATTATATGAACAATTTCCGCCTGGACGGAAAGGTCGCGCTGGTCACCGGCGCTTCCTACGGCATCGGCTTCGCCATCGCCAAGGCCCTCTCCGCCGCGGGCGCGACCATTTGCTTCAACGACCTCAAGCAGGAGTTCGTCGACAAGGGCCTGGCCAACTATGAGGCGGCCGGCATCAAGGCGCACGGCTACGTCTGCAACGTCTGCGACGAGGACGCGGTGAACGAGCTGGTCAAGAAGATCGAAGAAGAGGTCGGCGTGATCGACATCCTGGTCAACAACGCCGGCATCATCAAGCGCATCCCGATGTGCGAGATGACCGCGGCTGAGTTCCGTCAGGTCATCGACGTCGACCTGAACGCGCCGTTCATCGTCGCCAAGGCCGTCATCCCGTCCATGATCAAGAAGGGCCACGGCAAGATCATCAACATCTGCTCCATGATGAGCGAGCTCGGCCGCGAGACCGTCTCCGCCTACGCGGCGGCCAAGGGCGGATTGAAGATGCTGACCCGCAACATCTGCTCCGAGTACGGCAAGTACAACATCCAGTGCAACGGCATCGGCCCGGGCTACATCGCGACCCCGCAGACCGCGCCGCTGCGCGAGATCCAGCCGGACGGCAGCCGTCATCCGTTTGACCAGTTCATCATCGCCAAGACGCCGGCCGAGCGCTGGGGCGAGGCGGACGACCTGGGCGGCCCGGCGGTGTTCCTGGCCTCCGACGCGTCCAACTTCGTCAACGGCCATGTGCTCTACGTCGACGGCGGCATCCTGGCCTACATCGGCAAGCAGCCGTGATGCCAGTGGCATCGGCCACTTGCGCTTCGCGCCGGTTTTCACCCGTATTCTTCGGGCGGCAGGCCCTCGAATACTGCTTTCACGCACCGTCCCTTCAAGGGGACGGTGCTCTTTTAACGCATAGGAAATTGCGCAAAAAACCGTGCAACGAGCACCGAGAAGCATTGCGTTGTGAAGCATTTCGGAAGAGGGAGCAGCCACTGGCCGCCATTGACAAGAGCACATAAAGCCGCTATAATCATCGCGATTGATGGAAACCCTTCGCATGAGGAGAACATAACATGCTGATTTCTGAAACCACCCGGCCGGAGACGCAGAAGATCCGCCTCATCTGCCAGGCGGCGCAGCTGGTGCTGGAAAACGGCGGCGAGACCTACCGCGTCGAGGAGACTGCGCTGCGCATGGCCAGCGGACTGGGCCTTTCTGATGTGAACATCGTCGCCTTTCCGACCTCCATCTTCGTGAGCGTCGGCGGCCTGTCCCGCATCCGCCGCGTGACGCATCGCGGCACCAACACCTCCCGCCTTGCCCGGGTCAACGACGTCTCCCGCAAGGTGGAGCACGGCCTGCTCAGCGCCGACGAGGCCGAGGCCGAGCTTGCTGCCATCGCGGCTGATCCCGGGCTGCATCAGCTGACGCTGATTGCCGCCTACGGCGTCTCCGCCGCGTCCTTCAGCCTGGTCTTCGGCGGCGGCCTGGGCACGCTGCTCGTCGCGCTGTTCATCGGCATGGCCGTGCAGGCCATTCAGCCGCTGTTCTCCCACATGGCGATGGGCACGCTGCTCTTTGACTTCTGCGGCGGCTTCCTCACCGCCGCGCTCGCGCAGCTTGCAGCCTATATCATGCCCTATGGCAGCGTGAACGCTGCGATCGTCGGCGGCATCATGCCGCTGCTCACGGGCCTTCTGATGACCACCGCCGTGCGCGACACGATGTACGGCGACCTGATCTCCGGCATTGCCCGCGCCGTGGAGGCGCTGCTGCTGGCGGCATGCATCGCACTGGGCGTGTATGTGGGCCTCAAGCTGACCGGCATGATGGGAGGTGCCGTGCTGTGAGCGACGTGCTCCGTCAGATCATCCTGCACTCCGTCGGCTCCTTCGGCGGCACGCTGGGCTATGCGTTTCTGCTCAACGCGCCGGTGAGCACCGTGCTGCCCGCATCGCTGACGGGCCTGCTGGGCTATGTGCTCTACGAGGTCATGGTCAACCTGCTTGGGCAGGGCGCGGTTTTCAGCTACTTTGCGGCGACGGTCGTCATCGCGGTGCTTTGCGAGATCGAGGCGCGGCTGATGCGCATGCCCTCAACCATCTTCCTGCTCACCGCGCTGGTGCCGCTCGTCCCCGGCTACACGTTCTACTGCGCGATGCTCGCGCTGGTGGAGAACAACGGCGATGCGGCCGGAGCCTTCGGCCTGGAGGCTGTGCAGATCGTCGCGGCCATCGCTGTGGGCGCGGCCGTCACCTCCGTGCTCTTCCGCGCCATGATGGTGCTGCGAAAAAAGGCATAAAACACAAGCAGCCGCATCAGGACTTGTGCATCCTGTGCGGCTGTGGTATGATGTCAGGGTAGTCAAGAGAACTTGCACGGTGGCTGTCTCGTTTCCGCTCTACAAAAGCAGGAAGCGAGGTGATGTCCATGTCGAACGTTGAGTTATTCAATGCTCTTCTGGCAGTTGCTTCAATCATCCTGACCATGTACTTCGGTATGCGTCAGAAGTAAAAGCAAAGCCGCCGTGCAGAATGGCCCTCTGCGTCGGCGGCAAATGCTTTTCTTGCTCGGTTGAGCGCTTGCGGAAGCAAGCGGTCATTGTGCGAGGACA
The DNA here is from genome assembly GCA_004557905.1 of Clostridiales bacterium. GTDB lineage: Bacteria > Bacillota > Clostridia > Christensenellales > Aristaeellaceae > Ventricola. The sequence goes on from SFFH01000043.1 coordinate 20,516, forward strand.
GCAACCTCTTGACTACATTCTACACCATTTCGGGCCATGCGTCAATGACGTGTGGCCCTATTATTTCGGGCAAAAGGAATGCCGGCTCACAGGCAGAACATGAAGAAGCGCAGCACGTCGTAATACGAGTCCGAGGAGAAGCGCACGCTGCGCGCGCCGGTCTGGCGCACGCCCGGGTAGAAGCTGGCGCGGCGCGCCTTGAAGTGCTTGACGAACTCGACCTCCACGTCGAACTTGTTGGGCAGCTCGATCTTGAACCTGTCCGGGTGGGCAATGCCCTCGCGCACGGCCTGCTCCGCCGTCTCGCGGTAGCGGCGCACGGCCTCCGACGGATGGATGGAGATGGTGCCGCTGCCGCAGCCGCGCTGCACCGGCACAGTGAAGATGTTCGGGTTAAGGCGCTTGGCCTGCTCGCACACGCCCACGTCGCCCGCGACCATCAGCAGCGGCACGTCCACCATTGCGCAGACGAACGCGTTGATGACCAGCTCGCTGGCCTGGATGCCGTTGATGGTGACGGAGCAGTTCTGCGTGTTCATCGTGTGGGCCAGCGGGCTGGTGTCCATGCCCGCGGCGGAGTGATAGCCGGTGAACATCGCGCCGGCAAAGCTGGCGTCGATGCCGGACATCATGGCGTGGATGTCGCTGCCCCAGCCGCGGAAGATCTGCACGCCCTGCGGCAGCTCGGCGGGCAGCAGGTTGCGGGCGCTGTCGTGCGCGTCCTTGATCAGGATGTCGTCGCAGCCGCCGGCAAAGGCGCCCTCGCACGCCGCGCGGACCTCGGCGGTCATCTGGCGGCGGAAGGGCTCGTAGTCCGCCTTGCCCAGCTCGGTTTCGTCCCAGTGGCAGATGCCGCAGGTGCCTTCGATGTCCGAGGAAATGAAAATTCGATCCAGCATGTTGTTCTCCTTGATGTCGGTTATTTCGTCACGTCCACCCAGCCGTCTGCCTCGCTGGCGCGCTCCAGCTCGGACAGCGTGAGCATGACCGCGCTGGCGGCCGTGCCGGCGGCGGGATAGACGATGTCAAAACGCTTGAGGGACTCGTCCAGATAGACCGGGATGCCCTCATGGATGCCGAACGGGCACACGCCGCCCACGCCGTGGCCGATGAGCGGCTCGACCCGCTCCGCGCTCAGCATGTGCGCCTTCATCCCGAAGCGGTGCTTGAACTTCGCGTTGTCGATGCGCGCGTCGCCCGCAGCGATAACGAGGATGGCGCCCTCGCCGTTTTCAAAGGAGAGCGTCTTGGCGATGCGCGCCGGCTCACAGCCCAGTGCCTCGGCGGCCAGCGCGACGGTCGCGCTGGACACCGTCAGCTCCCGGATCCTGTCCTCGAGCCCATATTTGGCGAGATGGGCCCTTGCTCTTTCGATGCTCATGATGAACTTCCTCTGTTTACGCGATGTCCAGCGCGATTTCCATCATCTGCGTGAAGCCGATCTGGCGCTCCTCGGCGGGCAGGGCCTCGCCGGTGAAGATGTGATCGGAGATGGTGCAGATGGCCAGCGCGTTCTTGCCCGCGCGCGCGGCGTTTAGGTACAGCGCGGCGGCCTCCATCTCCACCGCCAGCACGCCCAGCTTCTTGAGCTTGCCTGCGCCGCCGGCCTCGTCGTAGAAGATATCGGAGGAGTACAGCGCGCCGACGTTGGGCTCGATGCCCATTCTGCGCGCGGCAGAGACGGCCGCGTCCAGGAGCTTGAAGGAGCAGCACGGGGCGACGTTGCCGTCGAAGAACTGGCGGCCGAAGTTCGAGTTGGTGTAGGCGCTCATGCCCATCACCACGTCGCGCACCTTCACGTTGTCGCCGATGCCGCCGGCGGTGCCCACGCGGATGATGTTATCCACGCCGTAGAAGTTGAACAGCTCGTAGGAGTAGATGCCGATGGACGGCATGCCCATGCCGGAGGCCATGACGGAGACGCGCTTGCCCTTGTAGGTGCCGGTGTAGCCCTGCACGCCGCGGGTGTTGTTCACCAGCACGGGATTTTCAAAGTACGTTTCGGCGATGAATCTGGCGCGCAGCGGGTCGCCGGGCATGAGCACCGTGCGGGCGAAATCGCCCTCCTTCGCGGTGATATGCGGGGTGGGGATGTTGGGATTGGCCATGGAAGCAGCCCCTTTCTGATCATCAAATATACGTCTATTATACCCTGAACGGCGGGAATTGACAATTCCTGAAAAGTGCCGTAAACTGATGACCGAAGGCCTTTGCAGGCATGCGGAAAGGAGGATGCGGATGAAGAGAAAGCGCTGGGCGCTTTTCGTGCTGGCGGCGCTGCTGGCGGGGCTTGCAGCCTGCGCGGCGCTGACATACGCCGTCGATCCGTTTGAGCAGTACCGCGAATCCGCCATCCTGCCGCTGTACGACCAGGAGAGCTACAACAACCCCGGCATCGCCAAAAACTACGATTACGACGCCGTCATCCTGGGCACCTCCATGGTGGAGATGAGCAACCCGTCGGTGATCGACGTGTGCTTCGGCGTCAAATCCATCAAGCTGCCCATGCGCGGCTCGCACACGGCGCAGATGGGATGGCAGCTTTCGCACGTCTTTGCCGCGAAGGAGAAGCGTGGGGAGACGCTCAAGCTGGCGATCCTCGCCGTGGACGCGTACAGCCTGATGGGCCCGGTGGACGACGATGAGGAGATCATCGAATATCTCTGGAACGACAATCCGCTCGACGACGTGAGCTATCTGCTCAACCGCGACGTGCTGCTGGTGAAGATCCCTAAAATGCTCAAAAACATCGGCAAAAGCACTGCGGGAAAGCGCGACGACATGTACAAGTGGACGGACGTGACCTTCTCGGCGCAGAGCGTGTTCGACACCACGCCCGTCTCGCCGCAGAAGGAGATGACGGACTCCGAGTACCGCATCGAGCGCTCCACGGGCAACATCACGGAGCACATTCTGCGCCATGTGCAGGCGCACCCGGAGACGACGTTTCTGATCTACATGCCGCCGTATTCGGTGGGCTACTGGTATCTGATGACGCGCGGCGGGCTTTCCGAGCAGCAGTTCCGCTCCCGCGCGCGGGTGTGCGAGCTGCTGCTGGATTGCCCGAACGTGGAAATTTACGATTTCTCCTCGCGCGTGGAATGGATCACCGATCTTGACGAATACTTTGACTACTCCCATCATTCCAGCGCCGTGAGCGACGCCGTCATGCGCGCGATGGCCGCGGGGGAAAACCGTGTGAACAGCGTGGAGGAGATGCAGGCGGGCAGCGAGCGCATCCGTCAGGCGGTGGAGGCGTTCGCCGCGTGGTACGAGCCGTAAAAAGTGAAAGTATTGAACCGTTGCCGGGCGGCGCTTGACGCAACCCCTGCATTGCCGTATAATGAAATGGATTGAAAAGGAGGCTGATCCGTTTGATCATCGATCGCATTGAAGAGCAGGAGCGCTACTACGCGCTGCATCAGGATATGGAGCTGGCGTTTGCCTTCCTGGCGGAGGCGCCGGATCTGGAGCCGGGCCGCTACGAGCTGGAGAACGGCCTGTTTGCCACGGTGTCCGAGGGCGATACCCGTCAGCTGGATACCGTGAATCTGGAAGCCCACAGGAACTACATCGATCTGCAGTACTGCATCGCCGGCGGCGAGCGCATGGCCTGGGCACACGTCCAGGAGCTGAACCTCGTGGAGCAGGATCCGGAGCACGACAACTACTTCTACACCGGCAAGTCCACCTCCGTGTCCATCCGTCCGGGCATGTTCTACATCATGTTCCCCAGCGACGGCCACAAGGCGGGCTGCCATCACGAGTTCCCCAAGCACTACCGCAAGGTCGTCGTGAAGATCCCGGTTGAAAAGTAACGCACAAAAGCCGCAGTCTGCTGCGGCTTTTTGCCTGTTATCCGAAGCGTATGGAGGAAGCCGCATTGTTTGATATCGCCGTCATCGGCGCGGGGCCCGCGGGCTACAGCGCCGCCATCAACGCACGAAAGAGAGAAAAATCCGTGGTCGTCATCGGGCAGAATACCGGCTGGCTGACGCGCGCGGAATCGATTGAGAACTATCCCGGCCTGCCGTCGGTGTCCGGACGGGAGCTGCTGGAGCGGATGCGCTCGCAGGCGGAGGACATGGGCGCAGAGCTTCGCGGCGGCGTGGTGCATCAGGTGATCCCCATGGGTGAGCACTTCGCCCTGTCGCTGGGCGCGGACTTTGCGGAGGCGAAAAAAATCATCCTGTGCACCGGCGCGAAGCAGCCCCGGCTGCTGCCCGGCGAGGAGGCGCTGCTCGGCTGCGGGGTGAGCTACTGCGGTACCTGCGACGCCATGCTCTACCGCGGCAGAAATGTGGCGGTCATCGCCCAGGGGCCGGAGGCCGTTCCCGAGGCCAACTTCCTGGCCAGGCTCTGCGCCTCCGTCACATACTTTGGCAAGCCGGACGCCGCGCTGGACAGCCGCATCGCCGTGCGGGCGGAAAAGCCCGAGGCGATCCTGGGCGAGACGCGCGCGACGGGTCTTCGCGCGGGCGGCGAGGAGCTGCCGTTTGACGGCGTGTTCATCTTCCGGGAGACGATGGCGCTGTCCTCTCTGATCCCCGGTCTTGAGATGGACGGCGCGTTCATCCGCGTGGACAGGCAGATGCGCACGAATCTGCCCGGCGTGTACGCTGCGGGCGACTGCACGGGTCTGCCCCTGCAGGTGGCCAAGGCGGTGGGCGAGGGCTGCACGGCGGCGCTTGCCGCGGCGCAGGAGCTGAAATAATGCTGAAAAAACGAGCCATAAGCGCGAAGCGGAGAAGGGGTTTGGGGATGAAATCCCCAAGCAGGTTTGGGCGGCAGCCCAACGTTCCCCGTAAGTGCAACGAAAAAGCGAGAATCGCAGCGGAGCCGAAGGCGACTATTGCGATTCTGTCGACGATGCTTAAAGCAGGCTCGAATGGAGAACAGGATGCGGAAAATGCTGACAACTGCTTAATTTCTGTTGCAGCAGCGTTTCTTGATATGCTATAATCAATATATAATCATGTTATTATCGCCGAACCGGAAGGGAGGGAAAGTCGGTGCGCACGATTGAAACCGGCCGCGCTGTGGTGGAGGTCATCGCGTGGCCGGAGGACAGGCCCTGGACGGGCCGCTATCAGACGTCCAGTCAGATCGAGGGGAATCTCTGCACACTCACGCTGTCGCCCGAGGTCTTCCACGACGCGGCGAAGGCAAACACGGCCTATCGCCGCTTCGCCCGCAAGATTGCACGCGAGGGCATGGAGCCGCCGAACGTCGTCTTCCGCGCCATGCTTTCCCGCGCGTCCAGGAGCGTCTTCTGCATCCTGACGACGACGGAATCCGTGTTCAATTCCGCCTGCCCGATCGGGCGGATGTATGTGGTGGAGTCCGGCATCGACGAGCGCCGCAGGCTCTGCGCTGTGCGCGTGTCGGACCGCGCGACCCTTGAGGAAGAAAAAGAGGCCCTATGAATACCCTGCCCGAGGCTTATGTTGCCCAGATGAAACGCCTGCTCGGTGAAGCAGGCTTTTTTGCGTACGAACAGTCGCTTAGCCAGCCCGTCACCCGCGCGCTGCGCGTGAACCTGCTGCTGCGCCCGGACGGCAGCCTGCCCTGCCCGATCGAGGGCGTGGGCGAGCGCGTGCCGTGGGCGAAGGGATGCTGCTTCGTGGAGGGCGATGCGCGCCCCGGCCTGTCCCCGCTGCACGAGGGCGGGCTGTTCTATCTGCAGGAGCCTAGCGCCCTGTCCGCCGTGAGCGTGCTTGCCCCACAGCCCGGCGAGCGGGTGCTCGACCTGTGCGCTGCGCCCGGCGGCAAGAGCACGCAGATCGCGGGTCTGATGCAGGGGCGCGGGCTGCTCGTGTGCAACGAGCCGGTGCCTTCCCGCGCGCAGATTCTCTCGCGCAACGTGGAGCGCATGGGCGTGCGCAATGCTATCGTGACCAGCGCGATGCCCGCGCAGCTCGCTCCCAGGTTCCCGGCGTTCTTTGACCGGATTCTGGTGGACGCGCCGTGCTCCGGCGAGGGCATGTTTAGGCGGCAGCCCGAAGCCCGGGACGAGTGGAGCGCAGGCAGCCCGCGCGGCTGCGCGGACCGGCAGCTGGAAATCCTCGAGGCGGCGGCGAAGATGCTCGCCCCCGGCGGCGCGCTGGTGTATTCCACCTGCACGTTCAACGATACGGAGAACGAGGGCGTGCTCGCGCGCTTTACGGCGGCGCATCCGGAGTTTGCTTTGGAGGCGTTCGAGCTGCCGGGCCTGCCCTCGGGCAGCCGGGGCTATGTCCACCTGTACCCGCATGAGATCCGGGGCGAGGGGCACTTTGTCTCGCTGCTGCGCAAGTCCCCGGACGCGCCCGGCGCGCCGGAGAATGAAGAAAAGCCGCGCCGCGCCGTCAAACCCGCGCGCGGCAGGGGCGAACAGGCAAAAAAGGCGCAGCAGCCGGCGATCGCCGTGCCGGAGGACGTGCTCGCCCCCGGCGTCTCCTTTGACCGCCTGCACGCCGCGGGCGGCAGCCTGTGGGCGCTGCCGGAGGGGCTGGACGACCTGTCGCGGCTTGACGGATTGCGCGTGCTGCGCACGGGGCTGCTGCTGGCCCATGCGGAGGGCAGGCGCGCGGAGCCGGATCACGCGCTGGCGATGGCCCTGACGCCCTGCGAGGCGGCGCGCACCGCCGAGCTTGATGAAGCGCAGGCACTGGCCTATCAGGCGGGCGAGACGCTCGAGCTGGGCGACCTCGAACCGGGCTATACGCTGCTCACGCTGCGCGGCGTGAACCACTATCCCAAGGGCCTGCGCCGCCGATAAGGGGATTCCGTTTTCCCCGCCCTTCGTGTATAATGGGGAGCGGAAGGAAGTGTGCAGATGTTCACGCCAAACCCCTACGGCATGTTTTCCATGCCCACGCTGGAAACGAAGCGCCTCATCCTTCGCAGAATCGCCATGCGGGATGCGAAGGATATTTTTGCGTACAGCCGGGATGCGGAGGTCGCGCGCCATGTGCTCTGGTCCGCGCAGAAGGACGTGAGCGAGGCGCGGGACTACTGCCGGTTCATGATGAAGCGCTACCGCAATGACCTGCCCTCGAGCTGGGGCATCGAGGAGAAAAGCACGGGCCGTCTGGTGGGCACCATCGGCTATATGGACTACAACGAGGACAACGCGACCGTCGAGGTCGGCTATTCCCTGGCGCACTGGCTGTGGAACGGCGGCTACATGACCGAGGCGCTGTCTCGCGTGATCGCCTACACGTTTGAGGCGATGGACGTCAACCGCATCGAGGCGCAGCACGAGCTTGACAACCCCGCCTCCGGCCGCGTGATGGAAAAGTGCGGCATGCGCAAGGAAGGCGAGCTGCGCCAGCGCCTGTACAACAAGGGAAAATATGTCGACGTGGCGCTGTACGCGATCCTCAGGGAGGACTATGAAAAGCAAAAGGACAACAAGCATGATTAAACTGATTGCCAGCGATATGGACGGCACGCTGCTGACGACGGACAAGCGCCTGCCGGAGGAATTCCCGTCGGTCGTGCGCGCGCTCAGGGAGAAGGGCGTTTCCTTCTGCGTGGCCAGCGGACGGCAGTATGCCGCCCTGCGACGCGACATGGGGGCGCTGGTCAGCGAGCTCATCTTCATCGCGGAGAACGGCGCGCTGATCATGGAAAACGACAGGCAGCTGTTCATCGATCCGCTGCCTGCCTGCGATTTGCCGGGCATCGTCCGCGCGGCGCAGGGTCTTGAGGGCGTGTATCCGGTCATCTGCCGGGCAAATGCGGCGCTGGTGGACGAGAGCGCCTCCCCGGCTTTCATCCGCGAGATGCGCATGTACTATCAAGATACGCAGGTAGTGAAGGGCCTGGCCGATGCGTGCGGGGAATTTCACGACGTGTGCAAGGTGGCGTTTTTCGACGAGGGCGACGCCGCTGCGCACGAGCTGCCGGCGCTGAAGGAGCGCCTGGGCGGCCGCTATGCGGTGATCCTCTCCGGCGAAAACTGGGTGGACGTGATGCGCCCGGGCGTCAGCAAGGGCCGCGCGATGCAGATGCTCCAGCAGCTCAAGGGCCTGACGCCGGAGGACTGCATGGCGTTTGGCGACTACCTCAACGATCTGGAGCTGCTTGAAAGCGTGTCGGAGAGCTACGCGATGGAGAACGCGCTGGAGGAGCTCAAGCGCGTCGCCAAATACATCGCGCCCGGCAACGACGAGAACGGCGTGATGCGCGTCATCCGGGAGAGGTTTGCACTGTGAAATCGATACAGGTGGACAGAAGCTGGGACGGCCGCAGGCTGACCCGCTTTTTGCAAAAGGCGATGCCCTCCGCCACGATGGGCCAGATCCGCCGGTTCCTGCGGCTGGGCCGCGTGAAGGTGGACGGCAAACGCGCGGACGAGGAGACAGTCCTGCATGAAAGCGCCGTCGTGGACATGTACGTCGAGGACGAATTCTTCGCGGAGGCGGAGCGGGCGGACCCGTTCTATTCCAAAATCCGCCCGAAGCTGACGATCCTGTACGAGGATGAGCAGGTGATGCTGCTTTCAAAGCGCGCGGGCCTCGTCTGCCACCCGGACGAGGGCGAAAAGGTGCACACGCTGCTGACGTACGCGCAGGCGTACCTGTACCAGAAGGGCGAGTGGAACCCGAAAACGGACTTCGCGCCCGCGCTGTGCAACCGCATCGACCGCTTCACCGCGGGCATCGTGATCCTGGCCAAGACGCAGGAGGCGCTGCGCGCGATGGACGCAAAGATCCGCACGCACGAGGTGCAGAAGTACTACCTGTGCATCGTTCACGGGCGGATGAAGTATCCGGAGGGCACGCTGCGCCACTGGCTGACCAAAAAGCCGGAGCAGAAGAAGGTGACCGTCCTGCGCAAAAATGAGCCGGGCAGCAAGGAGGCGGTCACCTATTACCAGGTGATCGACGAGCGGGACGGACTGACGCTGTGCGAGTGCCTGCTGGGCACGGGCCGCACGCACCAGATCCGCGCGCAGTTCGCGGCAATCGGCCATCCGCTGCTGGGCGACAATCAGTACGGTCAGGCCAAACTGAATGAAAAAACCGGCCGGGTAAGCGGTCAGGCGCTGTGCGCCTACCGGCTGATCTTTGACTTTGAGGGCGACGCGGGGTGTCTGAACGGTTTGAACGGTCTGATGGTGCAGGTGAAGGACGTGCCCTTTGTGCGGGAGTATTTCCCGGACGTCGTGATTCCCGCGCCGTGATAGCGAAAGGAGGAAGACAGCATGGATCGATCCATCCGCCTGAGGCGGGAAAACACCGGGGAGACCGTGCGCAGCGCGATGCTGGCGCTGGCACTTGCGGTTGTCTTTTCGCTGGTCTTTTATACCTGCAATACGCCGCTTGGCCCGGCGATCGGCAGCGACAACGCCATGTACCTGACGATGGGTACGGCGCTCTCGCAGGGCTATGCGCCCTACAGCGATATCTTCGACCATAAGGGACCGCTGCTCTTCCTTTTGCAGATGGTTCCGCAGCTGCTTTCCGGCGGCTATTCCACGCTGGCGGTGTTTCTCCAGGAGGTACTGTTTCTCTGGGTGTGCCTGCTGATGTTCGCACGCATGGCGCGAAGGCTGGGCGTCAAGGCTGTGCTCGTGCAGCTGATCTATCTGGCGATCTATGCGCCGCTGACGGACGGCGGCAACCTGACGGAGGAATACGCCAATCTGTTTACGCTTGCGGGCCTTGATGTGATGCTCGGGGTCTTTGGTGAAGGGCTGACCGAGGAGGAGAAGAGGCTGACTGCGCCCGCGCTGTGCATGGGCGTGATGGCCATGCTCTGCTTCATGACCCGCGCGAACAATGCGCTGGTGCTTGTGGGAGCGACAGGCGCGCTTGCGCTGTATCTGATGGCGGCAAAGAAATGGGCGGGCCTTGGCCGCTGCGTACTGGGCTTTACGGTGGGCTGCGCGCTGGTGACGGCGCCAATCGTCATCTGGCTGGTCTCGCAGGGGGCACTGTCCGATGCGATTTACGGCTCGCTGCTGCACAACATGATGTATGCCGAGACGCAGGGACAGAGCCGTGTCCAGACGCTGCTTTTTGACAGCTACGGGCATTATGCAATCTTCATGGCGGTGCTGGCGTGTCTGGGGGCGGCGTGCGCCGCCGTGCGCACCCGAAGGGTGCCGCTGGCGCTGGCAATGGTCGCCGGCGCGGCGTGCGGCGGCCTTGCGGGATTCCTCTCCCACAAATTCTATCGCCATTATCTGATGCTTAGCGTGCCGATGGCCGCGCTGGGCGCGGCGCAGACGCTGGCCCTCATCCGGGAGCGGATGGCAAAGCGGCTGCACGGAATCTGCTGCGCGGCTGCTGCGGCGAGCTTGCTGGTGCTGATCGTTTCCGGTGTGCAGATCAACGCGCAGCGCGAGGCGGATCATGCGGTCATGCAGACGTTCACGCAGGACGCCCAGGCGCTCTACGCGCTGGTGCCGGAGGATGAGCGCGATGCGTTCATGGCCTACCGCGTGGAGCCGAAGTGGTACGTCGCCGCGCAGGCGCTGCCGTGCATGCGGTTTTACTTCCTGCAGGAGATCCTGGCGGATGCAGACCCGGCCGTGATGGACGAGATCGTGGAGACGTTTGAAACCGATCCGCCGAAGTGGCTGGTGATCTACTATAACCGCGAGTTTGGCCCGCCGTACGACGCGCGCGTGGCGGAGATCTTCGACACCCGGTATGAATTCGTCGCGGCACGCGGCGGATATCAGCTCAAAAAGCTCAAGGAGGCGCCATGAACCTGAAGAAATGCCTCCATGCGCTGCTGCTCTTCGGCATGGGGCTGATGATCCCGTGCTACGCGTTCACCGTGCTCAACGTGACGCTCTCGCCGTGGCCGCTGTATGACCGCAGCCGCAAGCTGCTTGTGCTGCTGACGGCCGCATGCATCGCGCTGCTTCTGCTGGCCCTGCGCGCATCCGACCGGCACGAGGCGTTCTTCGCGCGGCACGAGCGGCAGGTGCTGCTGGCGGCGGCGGGATTCTATTTCATCGTGCAGATGGTCATGGCGCATGTGCTGCGGTTTGTGCCCGTCACGGATGCGGAGCAGTGCTTCACCGCCGCGCAGCTGATCGTGGACACGGGGACGTTCGGCAATGTCGAGCGGCCCTGGGTGTACTTCACGCGCTATCCGTTCAACCTGGGCTTTGTGTACACGCTGGCGGGCATTTTCAGATGCTTTGGCCTGCTGGGCTGGGGCGACCGGTTCATGCAGGCGGCGCTCGTGTGCAGCCTGCTCTTTACGCTGGGGCTGCTCGCCGGCGCGCGCGTGTGCCGGGAGATGGGCGGCGTGAAGGCGCAGACGCGCATGCTGGTGCTGTGCGCGTCGTGCCTGCCGTTTCTGTACTGCACGACGGAGCTGTACACCGACGCGTTCTCCCTCGCCTTCCCGACGATGACGGTCTATGGCTTCTGCCGCCTCAGGAAAGCCGAAAGCGCGCGCGGCCGCGTGCTGTGGGCGCTGGCGTTTGCGGCTTCGGCCTTTATCGGCGCGCAGATCAAGTTCACGTCCGTCATCGCGGCGATTGCCTGCATGATCGTGCTGGTGTTTGAGCGGCGGGGCAAGGCGGCGCTGTGCGCGTGCGTGATGCTCGCGGCGGCGTTCCTTTCCGGCAACGCGCTGGTGAACGGCTACACGGCGCGGCATCTGTCCGCGGAGGACATTCGCCAAAATGAGCTGCCGCGCCTGCACCACATCGCCATGGGCCTGCCCATCCACGAGGACGAGGGCTACGGCCAGTACGGCGACGGCGGCTGGCTGATCTTCTCCACGTCCTTTGAGGACCCCGAGGCGCGAAAAGAGGCGCTGCTTGAGGAGATCATCGACCGGGTGTACTACCTGCGCTACCCCAGCCGGCTGCTGAACATGATGTCCCGCAAGAACCTGTCCACCTTCGGCGACGGCACGTTCCGCCTCAACGAGATTATCGAGGCGGACGAGCACGCGCCGGACAACGCGGTCAAGCAGGTAATCTTCGGGCAGGGCAGGTGGTATCCGGCGTATTATCACCTGTGCACGGCGCTGTTCATGGCGCAGATGGTGATCGCGATGCTCGCCTGCGCGCAGGCCATCCGCCGCAGGAACACGGCGGGCGCGCCGCTGTTCATCGCGCTGGTGGGCATGTTCCTGCTGCTGTGCATCTGGGAGACGCGCGCAAGGTACTTCTTCCAGTTTGAAATGGTGCTGCTGTGCGCGGGGGCGCTGCTGGAGACAGAAAGGACGCTTTTTTCTCGAAATAAGGGTTGACAAAACGTCAAAATAGCGTTATGCTATGTACAGCAAAAGACATGGAGGAAACCACCATGGCCCGCAGCATGTTCGCGTATTTTTACGGCCTGTATCCGTTTGGATTCACGGGCTGTTTGCGCTGCGGAGCATAAGACCAGGCAGGAAAGCAGAGCGGCCCGTCCCAATATGGACAGGCCGCTTTTTGATGGAGAATCCCTGAAATTAAATTGACAAAAAGTTGAATTGGAGGCGCCGATATGATCGTCATTCTCAGACCGGAAGCATCGCAGGAGGCCGTAGGGCTGCTGATGGAGCAGATCCGCAGCCAGGGCGTGGAGATCCATTACAGCCGCGGCACGCAGGAGACCATCCTCGGCCTTGTCGGCGATACCACGCATGTGGACGAGGACTGGCTGCGCGCCAGCGGCGTCGTGGCCGATGTGCGCCGGGTGTCCGAGCCCTACAAGCTGGCCAACCGACGCTTCCATCCGGAGGACACGAGGGTGGACGCGGGCGGCAGGACGATCGGCGAGGGCACGTTCACGGTGATCGCCGGCCCGTGCTCCGTGGAGAGCGAGGCGCAGCTGCTGGAGGTCGCCCAGGCTGTCAAGAAGAGCGGCGCGACCTGCCTGCGCGGCGGCGCGTTCAAGCCCAGGACGTCGCCGTACTCGTTCCAGGGGCTGGAAAACGAGGGCCTTGCGCTGCTGCGCGAGGCGAGGCGCATCACAGGCCTGCCCATCGTCACCGAGATCATGAGCGAGACGCAGCTTGACGACTTCGCGGACGTGGACGTCATTCAGGTCGGCGCGAGGAACATGCAGAACTTCCGCCTGCTCAAGGCGCTGGGCCACAGCAAAAAGCCGGTGCTGCTCAAGCGCGGCCTGTCCTCCACCATCGAGGAGCTGCTCATGAGCGCGGAGTACATCCTCGCCGGCGGCAACCCCAACGTGATCCTCTGCGAGCGCGGCATCCGCACGTTTGAAAAGATGATCCGCAACAACCTCGATATCTCCGCCGTGCCCATCATCAAGCAGAAGTCGCATCTGCCGGTGATCATCGATCCCTCGCACGCGGCGGGCATCGCCTGGATGGTGGAGCCGCTCGCGCGCACGGCCATCGCCGCCGGCGCGGACGGCCTGATGATCGAGGTGCACAACGATCCGCCGCACGCGCTGTGCGACGGCGCGCAGTCGCTCAACCCCGCGCAGTTCGACAGCCTGATGCAGGACGTGCGCAGGCGCGCGGCGTTTGAGGGCAAGGCGTTTTCCTGATACGCATCCGGAACGGAAAATCCTCCGCAGGACAGGCTGTGCGGAGGATTCTTTTCCGGTTTACGCCATATTTCTGCCGCCCACGCCTTGAAAAAACGAAGGCGCATCTGCTATAATCAACTAGATAAGCAGGCCGCATCACGGCAGCGCGGTGCATGGACTGTGCGAAGCGACGGGCTGCGGACGAACAAGCGGATGCTGCAGGCCTGCTGCCGCCGGAGAAACACGAATGAGAACGGAATGATCATGGGAAAGCCCGTGATGAAGGCGCAACGCCGCGCAGCCGCCTGCGCGGAGAAGGAGAGGAAACATGATGAAGAGACGAGTTTTCGGCATGTTGCTGAGCCTGTGCCTGGTGCTGGCGCTCATCCCGGCCGCGGCCTTTGCGAAGGATGCAGTAAAAACGTTCACGCTGGAAGCGCCCTACACGACCAAAGTAGAGCAGGGCGGCAGCGCAAAGCCCGGCAAGACGGTCTTTAAGTTGGAAGTTGTGAGTTTCGATGGAAAAGAGCTGGAGCTTGATGGTGTGACTGTTTCCGGTTCCACCATTACCACCGACGGTGTGGGCGACTATAACAATAAGCTGACCTTTACCTTCTCCGACGAGAGCTTTTATAAGATTTCCGATGGTGTATTTGTGCAGCAGGTGAACGAAGGCGCGGATGGCTGGACTTATGATCCCACGGTGTGGTACTTGTGGCCGCATATAGCTGGTGCCGAGCTGTCGGATGATGAGGTACCGGAGCTGGTGCCAGGCGCATACGAGCTGTCCATCTTCCCGGCGTATAAAAAGGGAACGGAATACGATTATGATTGGGATGCTGCCCCGCTGAATCAGATGACCTTCAAAAACACCTATACAAAGACCACGACCGAGGTGACGCCCGATCCGGATGAAACCGGTTCGAACGCCGACGTATCCGCCCTCCCGAAGACCGGCGACAGCAGCAGCCTGACGGGCTGGCTCATCCTGCTAGCCGTGGCGGCTGCCGCCATGGCGGGCGTGGTCGTGCATGGCAGGCGCAGGAAGAACGCCCGCGAGGAATGATCGGATAACAGCACAATCCCATAGAGCAAACACCCTGCAGGACGAAAGACTCCTGCAGGGTGTTTCAGCATATCAGAAAAATGGAAAAAAATCCACCGCTGACGCCGGAAACGCGCAGGATTTTTCACAGCGCTGCGCTTTTTGGAAAAGGCGGCGCGAAAACCAGGCAGGAATCCTTTCTCCGCTGTAGAATGATAATTAGGTTGGTCAAAAATGTTTTTGGAAGAGGAATTTCTGTGACGGAAGACATGATGGAGACGCTCCGGCTCATCACGCCGGAGGAGGAATATGCGGCGGGCCTGGCGCTGTACCGGGCGGGCGGCGTGCATCCGATGGAGGAGGAGGCGGGCATGCTGCGCTTTGTCGTGGACGACAACCCGCGGCGCGTGGTGCGCGTGGGCGCGGGCGGCAGGCTCAGCGGCCGCTGCTCGTGCGATTTCTTCGGCAACGTGCACAAGCCCTGCCGCCATCTGGCGGCGGCGATGCTGCAGGCGATGGCCTCCGGCGCGATCGAGGAGATTCGCCGCAGGCGTGCCCGGGAGAACGCGGGCAAGCTGATGGGCACGATTCAGGCGGCGCTGCCGATGGAGACGCCGCTGGAAATGGAGGTCACGCTGCAGCTCGTTGGGCAGCAGCCGGTGCGCGTGTCCCTGCGCGTGGGGCAGGAGCGCATGTACGTCGTCAAGTCGATGGCGCAGTTCCTGCACGCGCTCTCGCACGGGGAGACGATGGCCTTCGGCAAGGGCTTTGTGCTCGAGCCGCAGTGGATGGGCTTTACGGGCGTGAACGAAAAGATCATCCGCCTGCTGCAGGACGCGGCCTACGTCTGCCAGTTGGAGGGCAGGCTGGTGCAGACGGGCCTGGAGGCCAAGTGGCTGAGCGTCGGGGACCGCTTTGTCCCCCGGCTGATGCAGCTGCTGATGGCCAAGCCGTTCAAGCTCTCCTTCGGCGAGGAGGTTTATCACATCCCCTGCGTGTTCGACGGACAGGCGGAGCTGCTCTTCGGCGTGTCCAGAAGCGGACGCGAGCTGGAGGTGCGCGCGCAGATGCCCAAATCCCTGCGGCCGCTGGGGCAGGACTGCCGCTTCGTCTTCTGCGAGGGCGACGTGCTGCGCCTGCCGCCGGAGCAGCAGGACATCGTGCGCGTGATGCTGGAGGCGGGAAGGGACGGCCAGGCGGCCTTCCGCTTTGACGCGGAGCAGAGCGCGCGTGTGATCTCCGAGCTGCTGCCGGCGCTCGAGCGCGCGGGCACGGTGACCCTCGAGGGCGCGCTGGCCGAGTGCATCGTGCGCCGTCCGCTGACGGTCAAGGCGTACTTTGACCGTGAGGAGCGCATTGTGCTCGCCAGGCTGGCGTTTGGCTACGGCGACGAGGAGATCGATCCGTTCGCGCCGACGCCTGTCCGAAGCGAGGAGGACGAGCGCGTGCTGATGCTGCGCGACGCGGCGGGCGAGCGCGCGGCGCTCGACCTGCTGGCCAAAGCGGGCTTCCGCATGCAGAAGGGCCGCGTGATCCTCAGCGGCCAGGAGCCCATCTACCGCTTTCTGACCGAGGGCATCTACGAGCTGCAGAAGACGGCGGAGGTCTACTGCTCCGACGAGTTCCGCAGGCTGACCCCGCGCAAGCCGCATTTCTCCGGCATGCTGCGCATGCAGGAGGGCGCGCTGCAGCTGGAGCTGAGCGAAAACGGCGAGCCCGCGCCGGAGGTTCTGGCAATCCTGCAGGCGCTGCGCGACAACCGGAAGTACTTCCGGCTCAAGGACGGCTCGTTCCTCGACCTGACGGACATGGACGAGTGGCGCGAGCTGGCGGAGGCCGCTGCCGGCGCGCAGGAGGAAGGCGAGGAGGAGGGCGAGCGCGGCCGCGGTCTGCTGGAGATTCAGTCCTTCCGCGCGGCGTACATGCTCAGCCTGCTGGAAAACGGCCGCCTGCCCGTGGCCGCGGACCAGTCGGTGAAGACGTTTGTGGCCTCCATGGACGAGGACGGCGAGCCGTGCCCCGAGCCGCTTTGCAGCATGCTGCGCCCGTATCAGCTGCGCGGCTTCATGTGGATGCAGGCGCTCGATCGCCTGCACATGGGCGGCATCCTGGCGGACGACATGGGCCTGGGCAAGACGCTGCAGGTCATCTCGCTCCTGCTGTGGGCGAAGCGCCGGGGCGGGGAGCAGCGGCCGTCCATCGTCGTCGCGCCGACGTCGCTGGTCTATAACTGGATGGCGGAGATCAGGCGCTTTGCGCCGGAGATCCGCGTGGCGGCGGGCGAGGGAACGCAGAGCGCCCGCGCGCAGACCATCGCGCGCCTGGCGAAGGAGGACTGCGATATCGATGTGTACCTCACGTCCTATCCGCTCATCCGCCGGGACATCGGGCAGCTGAGCGCCATTTCGTTCCGCTTCGCCATCCTCGACGAGGCACAGTACATCAAGAACGCCATGAGTGTGGGCGCGGGCGCGGTCAAGCAGCTCAAGGCGCAGACGCGCTTCGCGCTGACCGGCACGCCGATGGAGAACCATCCGGGCGAGCTGTGGTCGATCTTCGACTTCGTGCTGCCGGGCTATCTGCTCTCCTTTGCGCAGTTCATGCACCGCTTCGGCACGGGCGAGGAGGCGGACGTGCTGCGCCGGCGCATCCGCCCGTTCCTGTTGCGCCGCCTCAAGGGTGACGTACTGAAGGAGCTGCCGGAGAAGAACGAGATTGAGATGATGGCGGACATGACCGAGGAGCAGCGCAGGGTTTACCAGGCGAGCCTGATGCGGCTGCGCCCGCAGATGGACACCATGCTCGCGGGCAAAAACCGCATCGAGGTGCTTGCGGCGATCACGGAGCTGCGCCAGATCTGCGGGCATCCGTCGCTGGTGCTGCCCTCCTACGCGGCCTCGAGCGGCAAGCTCGACCTGCTGCTGGACATCCTGCCCGGCTCGCTGGAGGCGGGCCACCGCGCACTCATCTTCTCGCAGTTCACGCGCATGCTCAAAATCCTGCAGCGCAGGCTGGAGGCCGTGGGCATCGAGTGCCTGTACCTGGACGGCGAGACGCCGCCCAAGCGCCGTATCGAGCTGGTCGACCAGTTCAACGGCGGCAGGGGCCAGGTGTTCCTGATCTCGCTCAAGGCGGGCGGCTCGGGCCTCAACCTCGTGGGCGCGGACACGGTGATTCACTTCGATCCCTGGTGGAATCCCGCCGCGGAGGACCAGGCGACCGACCGCGCGCACCGCATCGGCCAGAAGAACACGGTCAACGTCATCCGGCTCATCACGCGCGGCAGCATCGAGGAGCAGGTCGTCAAGCTCGGCGCGCGCAAGCGCGAGCTGTTTGATCAGATGATTACCGCCGGCGAGGCGATGCCCACGCAGCTGACGCAGGAGGATATCCGCGCGCTGTTTGAATAAACCGCAAAGCGTCAAAAGAACGCGCGAAGCGGGGAAGGGAGTCTGAGGGATGAAATCCCTCAGCCGGGGTCTGGGGCCTGCGGCCCCAGCGTTCTCTCCGGTTGACGGCCCATCATCCCTATCGTATAATGATCCCAAAAGGAGGCGGCGCGCCATGGCGGAGAAGGAAAAGTCCATTCACGCGGGGCACAGGGAGCGCCTGCGTCAGCGCCTGCGCACGGCGGGGCTTTCCGCCTTTTCCGAGCACGAGGTGCTGGAGCTGCTGCTCACCTATGCGATTCCCCAGCGGGACGTGAACCCGCTGGCGCACGAGCTGATCGCCGTGTTCGGCAGCCTGAACGCCGTGCTCAGCGCGGACGAAAACGAGCTGCTGCGCGTGAAGGGCATGGGCAAAAGCGCGGCGCTTTTTCTGACGATGATGCCGCAGCTGGCGCGCTATTGCCAGATGAACGCGCTGGGCGAGCGCCCGGTCATCGTGACGCTTCACGACGCGCGCACATACTGCGCGCCGCTGTTCTTCGGCGTGGCGGAGGAGCAGATTTACATGCTCTGCCTGGATCAGGCGGGCCATGTGCTGCACAGATCGCTGCTGCACACGGGCACGGTGGATCAGGTGGCGCTGCATCCGCGCACGGTCGTGGAGACGGCGCTGCGCCACAAGGCGTATTCCGTCATTCTGGCGCACAATCACCCCAGCGGCGTGGCCTTGCCGTCCCAGCCGGATCTTGACGTGACCAGGCAGATCACCACGGCGCTGTACCTCATCGGCATCCAGCTGGTGGATCACATGATCTTTGCCGGGCGCGAGGCGTACTCGATGGTCCGCGGGCGATGTCTGGGCAGCGCGCAGGAGGACGCGTCGTTCAGCTATGTGGTCAGCGCCGAAGGCAAGCGCGACGGCGGCCTCAGGGACGAGGAATATGAATGGGTGTCGCTCGCGCCGGACGGCATAGAATAAAAGGAGAGCATATCTTGAACAGAATCATAAGGAGGCTGCTGGTGGGGCTGGTTGTGCTGGCGTGTCTGGGCCTTGCCTGCACGGCGGGACTGATGGGCTTTGTCTATTACAAGGAGACGCATCTGCCGCCGGTCGGGGATTCCGACGTGATCATCGTGCTGGGCGCGCAGGTGAAGGAGGACGGCACGCCGTCCGTGGCGCTTGAGCGCAGGCTGACGGCGGCGCTGGAGAGCTATCAGGAAAAACCGCAGCTCATCATCGTCTGCGGCGCGCAGGGCATCAACGAGCCGCGCGCCGAGGGCGACGTGATGCGCGACTGGCTGATTGAAAAAGGCGTCCGTCCGGAGGACGTGGTCGCGGAGACGGCGTCGTTCAACACGCGGGAAAACCTGGTCTACGCCAGGGCGATCATGGAGCACCGGGGGCTTTCGCAGGCGCTGATCGTGACCAGCGACTATCACGTCGCGCGCGCGCTGGCGCTGTGCAGGCAGACGGGCATCGCCGCCACGGGCAAGGGCAGCCCGTCCAAGCCCGAATACTTCATCAAGAATCACTTCAGAGAGGGGCTCAGCTGGATCAAGCTCTGGCTGGAAAGCAGATGATGAACAGAGAACGACTGATGCGCGGTCTTGACGCGCTGGGCATCGCCTATGACCAGACCGCCATGGAGCGCTTTGAGGCGTTCCACGCGATCCTGGACGAGTACAACCAGAGGATGGATCTGACGGCGGTGCTCGACGAGGACGAGCGCGTCGACCGGCACGACCTGGACAGCGCCGCGCCGCTGGCGCAGGGGCTGCTGGCGCAGAATGCGCGGGTGATCGACGTGGGCACGGGCGCGGGCTTTCCGGGCATGCCGCTGCTGATCCTGCGCCCCGATCTTCAGATGACGTTTCTGGATGCGCTCAGCAAGCGGATCGCGTTTCTTCAGGACGCGCTGAAGCGGCTGAATCTGACGGCGACGGCGCTGCACGCGCGCGCGGAGGATGCGGCGCGGATGGAGGCGCACCGGGAGGCCTACGACGCGGCGGTGTCCCGTGCGGTGGCGTCGAGCGCGACGCTGCAGGAGCTGACGCTGCCGTTCGTGAAGACCGGCGGCCTGGCGATTGCCTGGAAGGGCCCGGGCGTGCAGGACGAGCTGGTTGCGGCCAAGCGCGCGGCGTTCGTGCTGGGCGGCACGGTGCGCGGCGTCAGCCCGGCGCCGGTGCCGGGCCGGGAGGACTGGGCGCACTGCCTGCTCATCACCGACAAGACCGGCAAAACGCCCAAGGCGTATCCGCGCAAGGCGGGCACGCCGGGCAGGAAGCCGCTGGCGTGAAACGCCGCCTTGACGGACAAAACGACAAAACAAGAAGCCGTGATTCCGGATTTCCGGGAACCACGGCTTTTTTGCCATATAGGAAATTGCTTGAAGAATTGAGCAGCGAGCACGGAACAGCTTGGTTTTGCAAAGCGGTTCAGAAGTGGGGGGGCGGGCACGGCCCGCTTTCTTGCATAAGGCATGCCGGGGCATCTGTGCTTATACTAATTCTTATTAAAATGGCCAAATTCGCGCATCACCTTTTCCGCCCTGGCTTTACCTCGCTCCGTTCAACGTACCTTAAGTAACGCCTCACTTCACTCGGCTTCGCCAGAGCGAAAAATATGATACGCTCTGTTAGGCATTTTAATTGCGAATTAGTATTACACGCCCGAATAGGCGCTGTAGCCGCCGTCCACCGGCAGCACCACGCCCGTGACAAAGCCAGACGCACGCTCGTCCACGAGAAACAGCAGCGCGCCGATCAGCTCGCTGAGCTCGCCAAAGCGGCCCATCGGCGTGCCCGCAAGAATCTTCTTCACGCGCGGGGTCGGCGTGCCGTCCGGATTGAACTGGAGCGCGCGGTTCTGCTCCGTCCTGAAGAAGCCCGGCGCAATGGCGTTCACGCGCACGCCGGAGCGCGCCAGATAGGTCGCCAGCCACTGCGTATAGTTGGAGACGCCGGCCTTCGCCGCGGAGTAGCCCGAAATCTTCGTCAGCGGGCCGAACGCGCCCATGGAGGAGATGTTGATGATGCACGCCCCCTCCTGCCCGAGCAGCAGCGGGGTGAGCAGCTTGCTGGGCAGCCATGTGCCGCGCAGGTTGAGGTCGATCTCCTGCTGAATGTCGCCGGCGGGCACATCAAAGTAGGTCGCCTCGCCGCCGTCGGAAAGCTGCTCCTGCGGCGCGGTCGCGCCGCGCACATTGCCGCCCGCCGCGTTGATGAGGATGTTGAGCTTGCCGTACCGGCGCTCGATCTCCGCCCTGACGCGCAGCATCGCCTGCTCATCGGTCACGTCGGCGGCCATCGTGTCCGCCTCGCCGCCGTTTTCGACAATCTCGCCCGCCACCTGCTCGCAGCGTGCCGGATTGCGCCCGAGCACGATCACCTTCGCGCCGCAGGCTGCCAGCGCCCTGCAGAACATGCCGCCAATGCCGCCGCTGCCGCCCGTCACCAGCGCTACACGTCCGGTCAAATCCACATGAAAGGGAATATCGTATGCATATGCCATCGCGTTGTTTCCTCCAAATCCTTCGTCAATCGGTCTGCGTTCTTCGTCCATATTCGCCGCCGGAAAGCGGATTCCTTTCTGGTTACCGGTCGCGTCTTTCTCTGGATGCGGGAATTCCATCGAATCAAAATTTTTCCCTCATTTCTTTTTGTCAAACCGCGCAGACTGGTGACAAAAGGAGATGAGGGTGTTTTGTTTGCAGAAATCTGGGGAAGTCCGTATCGATTCCTGATTGCGGCGGCGGTGCTGGCCGCGATATTGTGCCTGTTTCCCGTGAAGGTGGACGCGCCGGAGGAGCCGCAGACCATGCTGGCCTCGGAGGCGACCGTGCCGCCGCCGTCAGCCGCGCAGGAGGGTGTGCAGGGATATCCCGCTGCCCAAGAGCTTCCTGCGGGGCAGGAGATGCCTGCGGGGGCGGATCTGTCCGAACGAACGGCGGCGGGCTGCTTTCTGCACAGGACGCTGTACTATGCGCCCTGCGGCCACAGCGTGCAGCGGCGCGAGGAGCTGCCCGCGCAGCTTGTGGGAATGTCCCGCGCGCTGCTGGAGCAGGAGATTGGGAGCGTCATCCCCGGCGCGGCGGTGACCGGCTTTTCCTCCTCGGAGGTGGACATCTCGCTGAGTACGGACATCCCCTGCCCGCTGCACTGGGTGCTCCGGGGCGGGGAGGACGGCAGGCTGGCCGTTTTTCAGAACCGAAACGGCGAGACGCTTGAGATCGTGCGGACCACGGACGTGCCGCTTGACAAGGCCCCGCAGGACGATCAGGCGCAGCTGCGCGAGGGACGCGTCTTCGACGATGTACAGGCGCTGGAGGGCTACCTCGAAAGCCTCAGCAGCTGATCAATCGCTAACGGGGTGAGAGGAATCACCCAAAATGACATTTGAGACGCGCAGACGTATCATTGAACGGGTATCCCTTGTGGGGCCGTGCGCGGCCTGATACAATACATCCATCGCAAGGAACAAAAAGCCGGGCATAAAGGCAGGCCCGCTGTGAAAGAATGCAAGGAGGAAAACGCGATGCGCGTCGTCAAGAAACCGGAAGAACGCAAGGCGGAAATGGTGGCCGCCGCGTCGAAGCTGTTTGCGCAGCAGGGCTTTGTGAGAACGTCCGTGGCGGAGATCGTCTCCGCAGTGGATGTGGCGAAGGGTCTGTTCTACTACTACTTCACCACCAAGGACGACATGGTCAAGGCCGTCGTCGAGGGCTATTGCTCCTATCTGGGCAGCGAGGCGCAGAAGATCGCGGACGGCGAAGGCACCGCGCAGGAGAAGATCGACCGCCTCGTCCATCACGAGGCCTGGCAGCAGTGCTTCACCCAGCCGCTGCTGGCGGATCTGTGCCTGCCCCAGCACGCGGCGCTGTACAGCGACATGTGCGACCGGGTGGTCGATCACATGCGCCCGGCGGTCGAGAAGATTGTAGCACAGGCCATGAACGAACGCGGGCTTGACAGCGCGCAGGCCAGCCGCATCACCGGCGTGGGCATGTACGGCGTGCTGATGATGGCCCGCCGCGGCGAAATGGACATGAAGAGCGTGGCGGAGATGTTCGCCCGCGTCGCCGGCATGGCGATGGTTGCCTGACAGACAGGGTGTATCCCTTTGATCATAGATGAAAGTTCCCCCTCCCCCTCTCCGTAATCGGAAAAAGACCGGTGCGACGCTGCGCCGGTCTTTTTCCGTCCGGGACAGATTTCACAAATCCCGGGGCGCCCCGGAAACGGAAAAGACGAAATTGTGGAAAAATTCTGGAAGAATAATTGACAACATATTCACAAGAGGATACAATAGAAACCGACTTGCAAGAAGGAGGTACATTCAACCATGAAAAAGCTTGCATCCATTCTTCTTTCCGTGCTGATGCTGACCAGCGTGATCGCCGGCGCGTCGGCTGAAACCTTTACCGGCGATGACAACGGCATCGGCCCGGTGACCGTCGCCCTGACCGTGGAGGACGGCAAGATCACCGAAGCCGTCGTCACCGGCGACAGCGAGACCCCGGGCTTCGGCGGCCTTGAAGCCTGCCAGGACGGCACCTTTGCCGCGCAGATCGTGGAGGCGCAGGGCGCCGGCATCGACGGCATCTCCGGCGCGACCGTGACGACCAACGCGGTCAAGGCGGCGACCGAGGAAGCCATGATCGCGGCGGGCCTGATGGAGGCCGAGAACGTGACTGTCGAGGACACTGACTGCGACATCGTCATCGTCGGCGCCGGCGGCGCGGGCATGACCGCTGCGCTGCAGGCGGCTGACCTGGGCGTGGAGAACATCATCGTCGTGGAGAAGACCGGCTCCACCGGCGGCAATACCTCCCGTGCGACGGGCGGCATGAACGCCGCGAAGACCGCCGCGCAGGACAAGAATGAGTGGAAGGACGCCACCGCCGCCGCGGTCGAGAAGACCATCGCCGGCGCGAAGGAAAAGTATCCGGAGCTGGCAGACCTGATTGCGACCGTCGAGGCGCAGTTTGAGGCGTACAAGGCCAACCCGGTCGGCTACTTCGATTCTCCGGAGCTGTTCGCCCTGGATACCATGGTCGGCGGCAAGGGCATCAACAACCTCGACCTGGTCATGACCCTGGTGAACAACTCTGCGGACGCCATCGACTGGCTGGCCACCAAGCCCCGGTCGGCGCGTACCTGGTCAAGACCCTGACCGCCGCGGTGGACGCGGACGCGAAGATCGACCTGCGCCTGAACACCGCCGCGACCGAGCTCGTCGTCACGGACGGCAAGGTGACCGGCGTGAAGGTCACCTCCGAGAACGGCGACTATACCATCAACGCCAAGGCCGTTATCCTGGCTTCCGGCGGCTTCGGCGCGGACCTCAAGCGTGTGGCGGCCCTCAAGCCGGAGCTTGACGGCTTCGTGACCACCAATGCCGCCGGCATCACCGGCGACGGCATCGACATGGCTGTGGCGGTCGGCGCGGCGACCGTGGACATGGATCAGATTCAGATTCACCCGTCCGTCTACACCGAG
>SFFH01000044.1 GCA_004557905.1 Clostridiales bacterium
AGCGTCAGCACGGGCGGGCCGATCTCCGGCAGGCTGCTTACCGGCACGGCGACCAGCGGCGTGTCCTTCGTGTCCAGATAATTCCTGCCCGACACGGCCAGCAGCGCGCCGTCGCCGGTTCTCTGCACGCGGAAGCTGTAATCGGGCCGGGCGGAAAAGTCCCACGCCTTCGACCAGGCGATTTGGCCGTCCTTCGTGATCGCCAGCTGAACCACGTCGTATACGCCGCGGGACTTGGAGATGGCGCAGCCGGTGAGGATCAGGCTGCCGCTTGCGCTGTCCACGCTTCCCGTCTCCGGATAGCAGATCAGGTTCTGCGCCTCCAGAACGCCCCGGAACGTCACCTTTCCCTCCGGGGACAGGCGAAACACCTGCGCCACCTTGTAGTTGTCCCAGTCCGGAAAGAGGACAAACGCGCCGCCCTCGCCGTCCCCCGTCAGCACGAAGTGGGCCAGGCCGCAGCGCTGCCCGAGCTCCGTGGAAAAGACCTCGCGCCCCTGCGGCGACAGGCGCAGAACCGTGAGCCAGGGATCGCCATAAGCACTCCCTTCCAGCGGCGAATAGCTGATCGCCGCCAGATAGCCGCCGTCCGCGTCCTGCACGCAGCACACCAGATTGGCCCGGCGCTCTGTGCGCAGCGCATGGCGCAGCACGAGCCGCCCCAGGTCGTCATAGATCACCAGGGCCTGCGCATCGTCCGCCGCCTGAATCGCCGCAAAGCCGTTGCCGCAGGTCTTTGCGTCGCGCAGGTTCCCGCTCAGCGCAATCGGCGCGCCGGCCGTATCGCCCGCGCCCCAGTAGCAGAACGCGAGCGACGAATCACCGGTGTACGGGTTCCGTTCCACCAGATAGCCGGTTCGCCCGTCCGCAAACACGAACGGGGTATAGAGGCTTCCGTCCTCCTCCAACCGGCAGCGGGCCATCGTCACGCCGTCCTCCTCCAGCCGAAGGAGGGTCGCCGTCTCCGTTCTGCCGATCAGGATCATCCGCCCGTCCGACACGGCCAGCGCGCTGTCCGGCTCAAACGCGTCGGGCGCATCCTGTGCCAGCGCCGCCGGAGCCAGCAGCATAGCCAGCAGCAGGATCACCGCGCACCTGTTCATCCCGTTCACCTCCGAATTGCTCTACCTGAATAGACGAACGCGCGCCGAAAAAGTTTCACCTTTCTCGGCGCGTTTGAATATTGTTTTCAGAACCCCATGCCCATCATCGCCGACGGCGTGACCAGATTCTCGAAGTGCTGCGCGGCGCGCACGGACTCAAGCGGTTTTTCCTCCAGCTCCTCGATCCCATCCAGCTCGCCCGCGAGATATCGCTTGATCTCGTCAGCCACGTCCTCCAGGCGGCCCATGACCGCGCCGTAGCGCAGCGCGAGCACCTCCCAGCCAAAGCGCTTCATGTCCCGCTCCCAGAGCGCGCGGTGCAGCTTCATGAGCCGGTCGTACTTCTGCAGGATGCGCGGCACGCCGACAAACGCCATCTCGCGCAGCCAAGCGCGGTCGCCCGCGACGTAGCGCGCCCGCAGGTCGCGCACGAGGCGGGCCTTCTCGCGCACGACCTCAAACAGCGCCGCCGCATAGCGGCATTCCAGCGTCTGCTGCGCGTCCAGCACAGAAAGCGCGGCCTCGCTGCGCGCAATCGCCGCATCCGGCGTGTCGTCCGTCATCTCCAGCGGATACAGCGGGTCGCACCAGATCAGGCTCTTGCCCGTGCGCACGTCCTTTGCATTCGGATAGAATTCCCCCATCGCGTCAAGCGCCGCGCGCGGCATGCCGGTGAGCGCCTCACCCGCGAGAATCATCTCCTCCCTCGGGCAATCGCAGCCCTGCCAGCAGCTCTCCGAGAAGATGGGCAGCAGCGCGCTGCCCAACATCACGTTCGTCTCCGCGCCGTCGTCGCCCCACATCGTCGCCAGCACCGTGTCCACGCCGTGCCGCGCGCAGGCGCGCAGTGCCGGGAACATCGTCGCCTCGGTCTTCTTCACATGGGGCAAAAAGCCGCTCCACGTCCAGATGCCGCCGGCAAACACCGTGCGGGCACCCATGCGCGCATGCTGGGTGAGCATGTGGTCGTAGAACGCCTCGTCCTCGTGGTAGTAATCCCAGTAGCACAGATCGACCGGCGGCATGCCGTCGATGACCTGCTGCGGGATATCGCTCTCGATATCGTAATAATCGTTGGTTTTGGAGCCCAGGCGGAAGAACATGTCGCTCCACATGATCGGCCTGAAGCCGTACTTCTCGCAGATCGCGCGCACACGCTCCAGATGCCGGCACAGCAGCGCAAAGCGGTCGGTCTGTCCGTTTTTCAGCAGATACTGCCCCAGGCCCACGCCGTGCGCCTCGTCCATGCCGATGTGGATGCGGCTTGTGCGCATGCACGCGCGCATCGCACGGATCTCCGCCTCGATGAACGCGTACGTCCGCTCGTCGTCGATGAGCAGGATGTCCATCTGGTCGCGCAGCGCCGCGTTGTCCTGCCACTGCAGGAACTGGCGCATGTGCCCCAGCGTCTGGATGCAGGGCACCAGTTCCACGCCCGCCTGAGCCGCGTAGGCGTCCAGCGCGCGCAGGTCGTCCTGCGTATACCGCCCGCGCAGGTAGCCCAGCGTCGGGTACTCCGGCACCTCGTAGGTGTCCTCGGTGTAGAGCATCAGCAGGTTCATGCCCAGGCAGGCGAGCTGGTCGATGCAGCGGCGCACGGCCTCCGGCTTCATCACCGCGCCGCGCGAGCAGTCCACCATCGCACCGCAGGAGGCAAAGTGCCGCCTCTGGCGCACAGACAGGGCCGCTCTGCCCTCGCGCACGCAGCGGCTCAGCAGGAAAAAGCCGCGCGTCAGCGCGCTTTCATCCTGCGCCTCAATCCTGGCCGCGCCGCCCGCCAGCGTCACGCAAAGTCCCTCGCCCGCAGAAACCTCTACGGCAAACGGCAGCTTCACGCCCGTCACGTGCTGGGCGCGCGCACGGGCCTTTTCAATCGATTCAGATGAAAACATGGCTTGTCCTCCATCCGGGAACGTTGGGACCGCAGCCCCAAACCCCACCTGGGGACACAGTCCCCAGACTCCCTCTTCGCTTCGCTCACTATACAGCATGTTGGAATAGATCCATCATTGGTTTTATTATACAGGTCAATTTGCGATTGCACAACAATTCGTTTTCAAACCGGCGGAAATATGGTATAGTGGAGGTCAGCGAAGCTGATTCCACCCAAGGAGGTCGCACCCATGGCCCTGAACCCGCAAATCGCCGACATCACCTACCGGCAGACCGTCGTCCGCAAAATCCCCACGGCAAACAAGGTGATCCTCGTGCTGCTGTACGTCTGCGTCGCTGTCTTCACGTTTCTGGGCACCATGTGGGGCACGCTGATGCTCTTTCCCTCGCTGGGCACGCTGTTTTTCGCCTGGTACTACAAAGGCGTGATCTCCGTCAGCTACGAGTATCAGCTGGACGGCTATGACCTGCACATCCGCCGCCTAAGCGGCACGCGCGCAAAGCCCGTCGACGAGGCGTTTGCCTATGTGGACCTGCAGCGCGTCATCGTCATCGCCGACCAGTTCACCCCGGAAATCGAGCAGGGCGAAGCCGCCTTTGCCGCTGCGGACCGCAAGCACCGCGTCACCTACTACACGGCCGCGCAGGACCCGGACAAGCCCAGCTGCGCGCTCTATGCCCACGGCTCCGGCCCGGAGGACGGGTACATCGTGCGCATCTACCTGCAGCCGACCAATCAGCTGCTGCACTGCCTGCGCCAGCTCTGCCCGGGAAAGGTGTTCACCCATGCCAACCTCATCTGAAATCGAGCTGCGCCGCCAGCTCGAGGAGCCCCTGAGCTGCGAGTGCCGCAATTATCCGCCGGCAGAGGACAGCATCCTGGTGACCATGCTGGACACGCCCTACTATCCGCCCTACATGCCCGACAGCCTGCACGTCCACAACTGCCTGGAGATCGGCATCTGCCTAGCCGGCAGCGGGCAGGTCTACCTGCACGACAGGGGCTGGCGCTTCTCCGCCGGCTCGGTCATCGTCGTGCCGCGCGGTGTCTACCACAACCAGCACAACGAGGGCGAGCCGCTGACGCACTGGCGCTATCTCGTCATCAGCGACGACTACCTTCAGCGCAGCGCGCCCGACCGCTGCCGCGGCGCGATCCTCGCGCTGCTGGACGCCATCCGGGAGACCGGGCTGTTTCTGGAGAGCAGCGCGGACAGCGCGCTGGACACCATCGTCAAGCTGATGTACGATCTGCGCCACCGGGGCGACGCGGACGCGGAGGCGCAGCTGGAGCTGTGCGTGTACCTGCTCCTGCTTGAAATCGCGCGCCAGAGGACCCGCACGCCGATGCTCAGCCCCGGCGAGCCGGTCGATCACCGCCAGCGCCAGCCCATCGAGCCCGCGCTGACCTACATCTACGAGCATTACAAGGAGGACATCCGGGTGAGCGAGCTGGCGCGCAGCTGCTCGATGAGCGAAAGCTACTTCCGCAAGCAGTTCGCAAGGATCATGGGCATGAGCCCGATGGAGCACGTCAACCGCTACCGCGTGCACCGCGCGATGAACCTGCTGCGCACCACGTC
The DNA here is from genome assembly GCA_004557905.1 of Clostridiales bacterium. Lineage (GTDB taxonomy): Bacteria > Bacillota > Clostridia > Christensenellales > Aristaeellaceae > Ventricola. The sequence goes on from SFFH01000044.1 coordinate 4,580, forward strand.
CGATTCCATCCAGAACATCGCCGTGCGCGCGGGCTATTCCTCCCTCGCCGCCTTCAACAGAAACTTCAAGCAGTACGCCGGCCTGAGCCCCAGTGACTGGCGCCGTAGCCGGTTAAACCAATAATGAACACCGTTTTGTGAGCATGCAGGACAAAAATGAGCGTTTTCGTTCAGGATTGGATTGAATTTGCGCACAAAGCGGTGTTTTTGCATGCTATAATGATACCAACAATTCGGCCTGTAACTTGTCCGAATTCAACAAACATCATGAGGAGGAAAATCACCATGAAAAAGCTTGTTTCCCTGTTCCTGGCCCTGACGATCATCGTCTCCTGCGGCGCCGCGCTGGCTGCCGAGGACGGCAAGATCACCATCTGGACCTGGGACCCGAACTTCAACATCGCCGCCATGAAGGTTGCGAAGGAAATGTACAACGCCGAGCACCCGGACGTTGAGATCGTCATCGAGGAGGTTCTCTCCGAGGACATCGAGACCCGCGTCATCACCGCGGCTTCCGCCGGCGACATCTCCAACCTGCCGGACATCATGCTCATCCAGGACAACTCCGCGCAGAAGTTCATCCTGAACTACCCGTCCGTCTATGCCGACATCACCGGCAAGTACGACTTTGACGGCTTCGCCGAAGGCAAGCTGGCGTACTCTATCGTGGACGGCAAGAACTACGGCGTGCCGTTCGACGCGGGCACCGTCATCGCCGCTTACCGCACCGATTACCTCGAGGCTGCCGGCTACACCATCGCCGACGTGACCGACATCACCTGGGAGCGCTTCATCGAGATCGGCAAGGACGTCAAGGCCAAGACCGGCAAGCCGCTGCTGACCGCTCAGGCCGGCTCCGTCGATACCATCTGCATGATGCTCCAGTCCTGCGGCGCGTCCATGTTCAACGAGGACGGCTCTGTCAACTTTACCAACAACGAAGTCTGCAAGGCCGCGCTTGAAATCTACAAGACCATGGCGCTTGAAGGCGTCCTCGTCGAGGTCAACACCTGGGACGAGTACTGCGGCACCTTCTCCAACGGCACCGCCGGCAGCGCCATCAACGGCTGCTGGATCCTGGGCACCGTCATGGGCGTTCCGGATCAGGCTGGCAAGTGGGCGCTGACCAACATGCCGAAGATGACCGGCTTCGAGACCGCGACCAACTACTCCAACAACGGCGGTTCCTCCTGGGTCTTCACCAACGGCACCGACATCGATCTGGCGCTTGACTTCATGAAGGCCTATCGCAATGTCGACTTCTACAACACCATCCTCCCGACCACCTCTGCCATCGGCACCTGGGCCGGCGCGAAGGAAGGCTCCAACTACACCGCGGGCAACGAGTACTTCAACGGCGACGCGATCTTCGCGAAGATCGTTGAGTTCACCGCTCAGGTTCCGGCCAACCAGACCGGCGCGTTCTACTATGATGCCCGCGACGCTCTGGGCACCGCGCTGACCAACTACATCAACGGCGGCGATCTCGACACCGAGCTGGCCAACGCTGAGGACACCGTGAACTTCGCCATGGGCTTCTGATCTCCCATCGGTTCACGAGCTGTTTTCCCGCATGATAACTGCCGCTCCGGGAAACCGGAGCGGCAGTTCTCCCATGGTGAAACAGCACATACGAATTGAGTGTTTTTGACCAATCTGTTGTGCTGTCTCACCATGGGCCATCACCATGAAGAGAGGTGGATTATCCCATGACCAATGCGACCCCGGCGCCCAAGAAAAAGCACCGCTTCTGGACCATGGAGCGCAAGCAGAGTGCGGCCGGCTGGGCTTTCCTGACCCCCGCAACGCTGATGATTTTCGTCTTCAGCTTCTACCCGATGGTTCAGGCGTTCCTGACCTCCATGAAGCGCGGCCTGCCGACCGCACTGACCTACTGCGATCCGCTGTGGCGCAACTATCAGCGCATGCTCAGCGACAAGGTATTCATCCAGTCCGTGACGAACACCCTGACCTACCTGATCGTTCAGGTGCCGATCATGCTGGTGCTGGCCGTCATCTTCGCGACCCTGCTCAACAACAAGGATCTGAAGTTCCGCGGCCTGTTCCGCACCTGCATCTTCCTCCCCTGCGCCACCGGTCTGGTCGCATACTCCATGATCTTCCGTACCCTGTTCACCTACGACGGCATGGTCAACGCCCTGCTGACGAACATCGGCATCCTCTCCGAGCCGATCAACTGGCTGAACGATCCGTTCTATGCCAAGGTCGTCATCATCGTCGGTCTGGTCTGGCGCTGGACGGGCTACAACATGATCTTCTACCTCTCCGGCATGCAGAGCATCGATTACTCGATCTATGAGGCGGCCCGCATCGACGGCGCGAACCAGTTCCGTCAGCTGATCAACATCACGATCCCGCTGCTCAAGCCGATCATCCTGGTGACGGCCATCATGTCCACCAACGGCACGCTGCAGCTGTTCGACGAGTCGGTCAACCTGACCCGCGGCGGCCCGGCGAACATGACCATCACCATGTCGCACTACATCTACAACACGATGTTTACCAAGAATCCGAACTTCGGTTATGCGGCGGCCATGTCCTTCGTGATCCTGATCATGGTCGCCGTCCTGTCCGCGATCCAGACGAAAGTGGGTGACAAGCGATGAGAGAAGGCGCTCTGTCCAAGAAGGTTTCCCGTTTCTGCATGTATGCGTTCCTGATCGTCGCGTCCTTTATCTCGGTCTTCCCGCTGTACTGGGCGTTCATCTCCGCGTGCAACAACACGCAGCAGATTCTGGGCGGCCGCATGATCCCCAGCACGCACCTGATGGAGAACCTGACCAATTTGTTCGCGCAGCAGGATGTCTGGCGCGCGATGAAGAACTCCTTCGCCACCACGCTTCTCCAGGTTGTGCTGTCCCTGGCGGTCTCCTCCATTGCGGGCTATGGCTTTGAAATCTATCACGACAAGTACAAGGACCGCGTGATGAGCATCCTGATGCTGGCGATGATGGTGCCGTTCGTCGCGGTGCTGGTTCCGCTGTTCCAGATGTTCTCCAAGGCGGGCCTGCTCAACAGCTGGGTCGGCTTCTTCCTGCCGAGTCTGGCTACGCCGTTCCTGATCATGTACTTCCGCAACAGCGCGCGAACCTTCCCGAAGGACACGATTGAGGCTGCGCGCATCGACGGTCTGAACGAGTTCCAGATCTTCATCAAGATGTTCATCCCGATGATGAAGCCGACCTATGCGTCCGCTGCCACCATCACCTTCATGAATGCCTGGAACGCCTACCTCTGGCCGAAGGTCATCATGCAGACCCCGGACGCGACCACCATGCCGATGCTCGTTTCCAACCTGATGGGCGGCTACGTCATCGACTACGGCGTCGTCATGGCCGGCGTCACGCTGTGCTCCCTGCCGACGGTCATCATCTTCTTCATCCTGCAGAAGAGCTTCACCAACGGCGTCGCAGGCGCGGTCAAGTAATCGGCAAAAGGATTTGCATCACAAAATTTCCATTCTCCCCTGCTTCGGCGGGGGAGTTTTTTTGCGCCTGTCGAATGTACTATACAGCATATTCTGACAGTGAGGTCCTGATTATGGCATTTGATTACAGCAAACTGAGGTCCCCCGCATACTTCGCCGAAAACCGCGTTCCGGCGCACTCGGACCACATTCCCTACGCCTCGCGCGCGGAATGGGCAGCAGGCGAAACCAGCCTGCGTTTCTCCTTAAGCGGCCTGTGGAAGTTCCACCACGCGCTGAACTTCCGCCAGACCATCGACGGCTTTGAATCGCCCGACTACGACTGCCGCAGCTGGGCGGACATCCCCGTGCCCGCGCACATCCAGATGGAGGGCTACGGCGTGCCGCAGTACTGCAACGTGCAGTACCCCTGGGACGGCCGGGAGGCCATCGAAGTCGGCGAAATCCCCGAGGATTTCAACCCCGTCGCCAGCTACTGCAAGTACTTCTTCCTGCCGGAGAGCTTTGCCGGCAGGCGCGTGTTCGTCTCCTTTCAGGGCGCGGAGAGCTGCGTCATCGTCTGGCTCAACGGCCACTATGTCGGCTTCTCGTCCGATTCGTTCACGCCCAGCGATTTTGAGCTGACGCCCTACCTCGTCCCCGGGGAGAACAAGCTCTGCTGCCAGGTGGTGCGCTGGTGCTCCGGCAGCTGGCTCGAGGATCAGGATTTCATGCGCTTTTCCGGCCTGTTCCGTGATGTGTTCCTCTACGCGGCGCCCGATGTGCACATGCAGGATATCCGGGTGAAGACGCTGCTGGACGACCGCTATACCGACGCGACGCTCAAGGTCACCGTGCAGCTCGCGGCCAGGGACGGCTTTAGCGGCCGCCTCTCCCTCGCGCTCAAGGACGAGGACACCGTCGTCATGGCCGAGCAGGACGCCGCGCCCACGGTGCATTTCTCCCTGCCCGTGCCCGCGCCCCGGCTCTGGAGCGCCGAAGCGCCGAACCTGTACGATCTCGAGCTGGCGCTTCTGGGTGAGGACGGGCAGGAAACCGAGTTCGTCTGCGAGAAGGTGGGCTTCCGCCGCTTTGAAATTGTGGACAGCGTGATGCGCCTCAACGGGCAGCGCATCGTCTTCAAGGGCGTGGACCGTCACGACTACTGCGCCGAGAGCGGCCGCGCCGTGCCGGAATGGAAGGTGCGCCGCGACCTGATCACCATGAAGCGCAACAACATCAACGCCATCCGCACCAGCCACTACCCGAACGCCAGCTGCCTGTACCGCATCGCGGACGAGCTGGGCCTGTACGTCATCGACGAGAACAACATGGAGACGCACGGCGTGTGGGACATGGTCTACTCCGGCAAGAAGCCGCAGGATTACCTGCTGCCCGGCGACCGCATGGACTGGCTCCCCATCCTGCTCGACCGCGTGAACTCCACCTACCAGCGCGACAAGAACCACGCCTGCATCCTCATGTGGTCCTGCGGCAACGAATCCGCCGGCGGCAAGGTGATCGACGCGATGGCGGACCGCTTCCGCGCGCTTGACGACACGCGCATCGTCCACTACGAGGGCGCGTACCGCGTCCCCAGCTATCCCCAGGAGAGCGACGTGGTCTCCACGATGTACATCCCCGTCGTGAAGATCCGTGAATACCTGAAGGAGCACCGTGACAAGCCGTACATCCTGTGCGAATACACGCACTCGATGGGCAATTCCAACGGCGCAATGCACAAGTACACGGAGTACGCCTACGAGGAGCCGCTGTTCCAGGGCGGCTTCATCTGGGACTATCTGGACCAGAGCATCCGCACGAAGAACCGCTTCGGCGGCGTGCGTCTGGGCTACGGCGGCGACTTCGGCGACCGCCCGAACGACGGCAACTTCTCCGGCAACGGCATCCTCTTCGGTGACGGAAGCGAGAGCCCGAAGGTGCAGGAGGTCAAGTACAACTACCAGAATATCGTCTGCAACGTGACGGAGCGCAGCGTGGTCATTCACAACCGCCACATGTTCCTGAACACCGCCGCGTTTGACTGCACCGTCACGCTCGCCCGGGACGGCGTGGAAATCGCGCGCGCGCCGCTCAAAACCGCCGTTGCGCCGCTGCAGAAGCGCCGCTACAGGCTGCCCTTTGCGCCTCAGACGCGCGGCGGCGAGTACACCGCGACCATCTCCTTCACGCTGAAGGAGGACACGGCCTGGGCCCCGCGCGGCCACGAGGTCGCCTTCGGACAGGGCGTGTGGACGGTGGACAAGACTCTTGTGCGCGCGCAGCACGCACCGCTGCGCATCGTCCGCGGCGCGATGAACCTGGGCGTGTACGGCGATCATTTCAGCGCGCTGTTCTCCTATCCGCAGAACGGCCTGGTCTCCTACAAATTCGGCGGCGTGGAGATGCTCAGAAGCGTTCCGGCGCCCAACTTCTGGCGCGCGCCCACGGACAACGACCGCGGCAACCGGATGCCCGCGCGCTACGGCCAGTGGAAGCTCGCCTCGCTGTACTGCAACCTGCGCAATCCCTCCTTCTCCGGCAAGCCGGAGGTGTGGGAGCCGGGCGACGGCGCCGTCTGCGTCCGCTTCACCTATCCGCTGCCGACCACGCCGCCGGCCGCCTGCGATGTGACCTACACCGTCCATCCCTGCGGCACAATCGACGTGACGCTGCACTACGACCCGGTCAAGGGGCTGGGCGACATGCCGGAGTTCGGCATGATGCTCAAGCTGGACGCCGACTACGACCGGATTCGCTGGTACGGCATGGGCCCGCAGGAATGCTACTGCGATCGCAGTGAGGGCGCAAGGCTGGGCATCTGGCAGACGACGGCCCGGGACAACCTGACGCCCTATCTCGTCCCGCAGGAGTGCGGCAACCGCACTGGCGTGCGCTGGGCGGAGGTGACCGACGTGCGCGGCCGCGGCCTGCGCTTGACCGGCGAGGGCATGGAGTTCTCCGCGCTGCCCTACACGCCGCACGAGCTGGAGTGCGCCAGCCACCCGGACGAGCTGCCGCCCATCCACTACACCGTCATCCGCGCTGCGCTCAGGCAGATGGGCGTCGCGGGCGACGACAGCTGGGGCGCGCGCACGCACGACGAGTACCTCATCTCCGTCAAAAAGCCGCTGACCTTCACGTTCAGCTTCTGCGGAACGATCACCTGACAGAGAAATGCAAACCCCCGCGGTCCTGATTGCGTTCCCGATGAGAGACAGGAACTACGCCTGCCTCTCATGAAGGAAGCAACCCGGCCCGCGGGGGTTTTCATGTTGTATTCAGATCCTGATTTCAAGCGGCTTTTTCCAGCAAACAGATCGCCTGTTCATGTGCTCAGCCCCGATCCTGTTCCAGTCCCTTGAGCGACACCAGCAGCAGGATGATGCCCACGCCGGTGAGGATGTGGCCGATGCCGGCGATGCCGGAAATCGAAGCGCTCGCCCCGGCGGACAGGCTCGTGCCCAGCACCTGCGTCACGCCGCGCACGGCCATCATCACGGCGGTCAGCGGCACGCCGACGTTGTAGACGCGCAGGAAGACGCGGAAGGTCTTCTGCTTCATGAGGTCGCCCTGCGCCGCGAACAGCGCCACCAGCAGGAACACCATCGTGCCCAGCAGGAACAGATGGGTGTGCACCTTGCCCAGCGCCGTCACGCCGACAAAGCCGTTGAGCTTCGTAAACTCGCGGTAGAACACGCCGCCCGCCATCGCGGCCACGGCGTAAAGCAGGGAAAGATTCAGATACTTCTTCATCGTTTGTCACTCCTTTTTCATGGCGTTATAGCCAATCAGCACCGTCCAGACGTACGCACAGGTCTTGGGAATCATCAGCATGCCCACCGCCGGCACCGTGTCCGCAAACAGCACCACCGGGAGATAGCAGGCAAAGCTCAGCACCACCGTCAGCCAGAGCCAGCGGAAGGCCGCGTCCTGCCTTTCCTTCGCGCTGCGGTAGAAGAGCACGACGATCAGCGCGCCAAGGATCGTGAAAGGGACGTTGCGCAGGATGCCCCAGGAGAGGGGCGGATGGGCGCTCGTCCAGGCGTTCTGCGGCATGAGGCAGAGCGCGACGCGCGCGATCGCCAGCACCCAGACAGCAGCGGTGAGCCCCTTCCTTCCCTCGACCGCATAGCGGCTGCGCCAGACGCAGTACAGCAGCACATAGAACGCCGTCATCGTGATCGACGTGATCAGCTTGCCGATGCCCAGCGCCGCCGTGTAGCTGGCAAGCCCGGTCGTGCACAGCGCCACGGCCCGGGGAATGAGGTGGAACGCGTCGCCGCATCCCAGCGTCACGGCCATCGCACCGTAGAGCAGGAACTGTCTGCGCCCTGCGCTGCGCCGGATCATGACAATGCCCAGCGTGATGACCGTCGTCAGGTACACGATGTCAAAGAGGGTTTCAAAAATGGCCTGCATGGTATCAACCTCCCGTGTGTATAGGGTTCGTCTTCCTGTCTCAGCAGGGAATCGCCTGAGCGTTCTTTTCTTGCTGCGCGTCTACCGGATCGCCCGGCGGAGCAGCTCCGTCAGCGGCGCGCAGTCCTCCTCGCCCTTCATCAGGAGCAGCAGGAGGTGATCCAGCGCGAAGTCCACGAGGTCGCTTGGGGTGAACGCGTCCGAAAACGCCGCCGGATTCACGGCGGGATCTGCCGCCAGCCCGGCGAGCAGCCCGGCCTTCATGTGCGCAAAGCACGCCTCCATCGCGCGGCGGGCCTCGCCCCTTCTCGCGCCGGCGATCACCATGGAATGCGCACCCAGAAAGCCCGGATACCTCTGTGTGCCGCGCCGGACGCATTCAAAGAGGCTGGCGACCTGCTCGGGAAACGGGCGCGCCGTCAGGCTGCCGGCGTCCGTGTGGAAGATTTCCTGCCAGATGCTCTCCACCGTCGCGATGAGCAGCGCGTCCTTGTCGGCATAGTAGTTGTAGAGCGTGCCCAGCGCGACGCCGCATGCCCGCGCCACGGTGCGCATGCTCAGCGCAGACAGGCCCTCCTGCGCCGCAATGCGCCGGCACACCTGCATGATGGCCTCCTTTGACGTTGCTCCCGGATTCATCGTGCGCCCCCCATTCCTCAACATGAACAGTGTTCATTATAGCGCCTTTTGAGCCATTTTGCAAGAGGCGCGCCGCAATTGCGCTAAATGTCCAGGCAGCCGAAAAGCTCCCGCAGGACGCAGGAGCTTTTCGGCGATGCGGCCCGCCGGAGCGGACAGCTTTCCTTTTGTCATGGACGCACCCAAAAGGCCGCGGGGGCTTTTCCCCGCGGCCTTTACCTTGTGATGCTTTACTCCTCGATCGCCTGCGCCTCCGCAGCGCCTGCCATCTCCTCGGCATTCAGCACCGGCGCAGCGCTCTTTCCGGTGGCCTTCTCCCAGGCGCTGTCGATGGCCTGCCGCGTGGCGGCGTCCGCCAGGCCGGTGTCCTCCAGGCCGTGATCCCTCTGGAAGCGCGCAACCGATGTGGTCGTCAGGCTGCCGAATGTGCCGGAGCGGATGCTGCCGTTGTAGTAGCCCAGGTCTTTGAGGCGCTCCTGCAGGACGATGACCTCCTCACACGGCTCCATGTCCTCATACAGCGTGTCCGCGTCATAGAAGTGCTCGGTTTTCACCGCGCCGCAGAGCGTACAGGCGCTCTCGCGGACGCCCTTCTTCCTGCCCTCCGGCGCCTGCGTGACCGTCCACTCGCCGTAGACGTGCGTGAGCCGGTCGATTTTCACCGTCTGCGTCTTTCCGCAGCGCGTACAGGTCTGCGTACCGGTGCCGTCCGCCTTGCAGGTCGGCGCCTTGGTCTGGACGGTATTTCCCCAGTCGTGGCCCAGCTTGGGGATCGTCTCGCTCTTCACCCTGCCGCAGGCCGCGCAGGTGTACTCGCCCCGGCCGCTCTGGGTGCAGGTCGGCGCCTTGACGACCACCATGTCCCCATAGACGTGCGGCAGCTTGTCGATGGTGTACTTCACCAGGTTGCCACACACCTGGCAGACAGCCTCCTGCCGGCCCGTTTCCGTGCAGGTCGGCTCCTTGGTGACGGTCATCTCGCCGGGCGTGTGCGGCAGCTTGGCCGTGTAGCGCTGCTCCCAGTGGTCGCACTTCTGGCAATACCTGAACTGGTGCCCCTGGCGCGTGCAGGTCGCCGCCGTCTTCGTCTTCCAGGATCCGTATCGGTGAGCTTCCTCCGTCGGACAGGCCGCGGTTGCGGTCGCCGCCAGCAGCATCGCCGTCAGCATCAGCGCGGCCGCGCCGATGAGTTTCCTGTTCATGTGCATCATGCTCCTCTCGGGTGACTTCCCGATCATTGTACCATACGGGGAACGCGCGTTTCAAGGCATGGACGCAAACTGGCCGGCAGGATCGCGCTCTTTGACCGGATTCTCCGGCAGCCCTTGATTCTTCCCGCGCAAGCCGCTACAATAGAAGCAGCTCTCTCATTTTCGCAATCAGGAGGTTTTCGCCATGCTCGGCGTGCTCAGCACAAAACAGGAATTTCTCTTCCCCGATACGCCGCTTGCGCCGCTGCCAGCGGCGCTGCGCGTGGTCTCCGCGCAGAACGGCAAAGCCGGCGTGCAGATCATGCTTTCCTGCGCCGCCGGCAGCGCCGGCGTCTCCGTCTCCGGCGATGGGTTTGACGCGGCGCTGTACGAGCTCGTCGACGTGCCGGTTGAGTACAACACCGGAGACGGCGTGAATCAGGGCGGCGCGATGGTCATTCTCCCGGAGCACTGTCCATCGTACGCCATCCGCCGCGCACCCTTCCGCGTATACGACTGCCTGCGCCCGCTGGACGGCTGTAACGTACCGGCCCGGAACGGCCGCGCGTGCGCGTACCTCACGCTCGCGCCGAAGGCGGACACGCCCTCGGGCGAGCACACGCTTGAGCTGACCCTGCGTGCCGGCGGGGAAACCCACGTCTGCCGCGTGACGTTCGTCGTCTATCCGATCTCGTTTGACGAGGATCTGTTTGAAACGACCAACTGGTTCAGCGTCCGGGCGATGGAGCAGATGCACGGCGTGACGCTGGGCACGAAGGAATTCGAGGATGTCGTGCGCGCATACGCCCGCTCCATGCGCAGCGTGCACCAGAAGGTCTTCCTGCTGTGGATGCACGAAGACCTCTCCGAGCGCAGGACCGAAAAGCCGTACCGGTTTGACTTTGAGGACATGGCTCCGATCATCCGCATCTTCTTTGAGGAGGGCTTTGACACGTTCGAGACCGGCGGCATCATCTTCCACGGCTACCGCCCGGACGGCACGCAAGACATGTTCACCGCTGACCTCAAGTGCCGCGCCAACCCGGCCGTCTCCGTTGATTCCGACGAGGGCTACGAGCTGCTGTGCTGCGAGATGCAGGCCTTCGCCGACTTCCTGACGCGGCACGGCTGGATGGACCGCGTGCTCTTTCACGTCATGGACGAGCCGGACGTACATTACGAAACGGACGCCGTGCTGCAGGCCCGCCGCGTGCAGTTCATGCTCGCCGCGAACATCGTGCGCCGGTATCTGCCGGGCGTGCGCATCATCGAAGCCGTCAAGACCACGCAGATGCGCGGCGGCGTGGACATCATGGTACCCATCACCGACAGCTACGAGCACAACAAGCCCGCGTTTGACGCGGCCATCGCCCGGGGCGACGAGGTCTGGACGTACGTCTGCTGTGCTCCGGAAGGCAAGTGGCTCAACCGCTTCCTCGATTCCCCGCTGGCCAACGGCCGCCTGCTGTTCTGGGGCTGCGCGAAATACGGCATGCGCGGCTATCTGCACTGGGGCTACAACCAGTTTGGCGGCGTGCCCCATCCCTTTGAGGCCACCAGTGCCCGCAACTGGACCGGCATCGGCACCAGCTTCCCCTGCGGCGACGCGTTCATCGTCTATCCGGGCGAGCGCGGCCCGTGGCCGAGCATGCGTCTGGAGTCCGAGCGCATGGGCGCGCAGGAGGCCTGTCTGCTGCGCGCGCTTGAGAAAAAGGACCCGCAGGCGCACGACGCGCTCATCGCGCAGGTGTTCACCTCGTTTGACGCGTACGACAACGACCCCGACAGGCTGAACGCCGTGCACGAGGAGCTGCTGCGGCTGCTGGCGGAGTAATCGCCCAAGTGCGTTTCTCCACTTCACGCATAAAATCAGGCACACCGCAAAACCCCGCGGTGTGCCTGATGTTTTATTCCACGACCTTGACGCTCCTGACGCCGAAGTACTGCGCCATGGACTCGTTCGTCCACACGGTCTCGTCCTCGTACGCCGTGCTTTTGCCTGTCACGGTCTGCACCGTCCAGGCGGGCAGCTCCACCGTATCCTCCGGCCCGGCCGCCTTGCACAGCGCGTACTCGTTTTGGAACTGCGCGATGTACGCGTCCTGCGTGCCGTCCAGCTGATCGGACACGAGCTTGTGATAGCCGCCCATCTGCCCCAGCGCGATGCACAGCGCAAACGCCGCGGCGCCCAGAGCCGCGCAGATCTTCATCGCCCGGCCGTCGCAGAGCGCCGCGCGGCGCGGCGTCCTCAGCCGCAGCAAGACCATGACCCAGGCCACCGGCGCGGCCAGCATCACATAGAAGTGATACATGTTCACCACGCGGCCGCTGCCGGCATAGCCGGAGGAATACATGTGCGGGAAGATCATCGCGCAGAGGATCAGATACGCGCCCAGCAGCGTCACGGGAATCGGCGGGCAGCGCCAGGATTTTTCCTCCATGCGGTCGGTCGCCTTGGCCAGCAGCGGTGTGCCCGCGAGGAGCAGCGCCAGCAGCGGCGTCTTCACCAGGAAGCGCACGACGTACTTCGCCGCGTCGCGCATCGTCCACAGCGCGGAGGAGATCAGCCAGTGAAGGCCCGCCTGATGCGCGCCGTCGCGCTCCATGCGCACGCTGTTGCCCGGCGCGATCACCGACAGCAGCAGCCCCAGCCCGATGGGCAGCAGCAGAAGCGCCGTGCGCACAGCCGCCTGCCGCTGCAGCCTGCGCTCCTCCATGCCGCCAAATGCCCGCGTCTCCTCCAGCGCAATCTGCGCGTCATCCCAGGTGACTGCGCCGGTCATCGCAGCGGCAGGCGTTCTGTGCGCCGCCCATGCACGCTGGAGCGCCATCATAAAGAGCGCCGCCAGCGTCATCATCGCGGTGATAAAGTTGTCCATGCCCAGCGCAAAGAGCAGGATACCGCACAGCACGGTCTGCACAGCCAGCGTCCCTTTGCCCGCGCGGCTCTCGCTCAGCCGGTCGCACAGCACCAGCGTGAGCAGCGCGGCCGCCTGCGCGCCGGTGTAGAACCACGCGCCGTTGAACCAGTAGATGCCCTCGACGATGTCCCACACGCCGCGCAGCAGGCCGAGCCGGCGGCCCAGCACGTGTCCGCAGAATGCCAGCCACGAGAGCAGATGCAGCGTCAGCAGCAGCACCGCGTGCACGCCGTAGTGCTCAAGCGAGAACACTGCGGGGTTGAGCGTCATGATGATCACGCCGGTGACCGTCCCCTGCCAGTCCCGCCAGGTGCGCAGCGCGTAGCTGACCGCGTCCTTGAGCACGTGCAGCAGGCTGCCGGTCTGCACCCAGGTCGGATGCGTGTACACGGCGAAGGTGAAATCGTCCGTCGCCGGATGCGCGGCCGGCGCGCCTAGAAAGAACGGCGCGAGCAGCGCCGCCCAGAGGAGCACGGCAGCGAGCAGTTTGACTTTTTTCATGCCTTACGCTCCGAACTCCGCCTTGCAGCGCGCGAGCATCTCGCGGATGGGCAGCTGGTACGGGCAGCGCGCCTCGCACGCGCCGCAGCCGATGCAGTCGCCCGCCTTTTTCTCCATGCCCGCGTAGCGCGCCTTCGCCCAGTCGCCCAGGCCGTAGCGCTGCAGATACCCCTCCAGCACGAAGATGCCGCTGATGCCGATGCCCGCAGTGCACGGCTGGCAGTAGTTACAGCGGCGGCAGAACTGCGTGCCCAGCTCCTTGCGGATGGCGTCGATCCGTTCAAGCTCCTGCGCCGTCAGCGGCGAAGCATCCTCCATCGCGGTCAGGTTCTGGCGCACCTCGTCCACGCTGTACATGCCCGGGATCACGACGGATACGTCCGGGTTCTGGCGGATGAAGCGCAGCGCGAGCGTCGCATCCTCCAGCGCGCCGCCGGCCAGCGGCTTCATGACGATGAAGCCCACGTTCTGCTCGGTGCACCGGTGCATGAGCGCCTCGCCCTGCGTCTCCACGATGTTGTACGGGAACATGACCGTCTCCACCCAGTCCATATCAAGCGCGCGCTCAAACACCGTCGCCATGTGCGCCGTCAGGCCAATGTGGCCGATCTTCCCCGCAGCCTTCGCCTCCAGCAGCGCCTCCAGCGCGCCGCCCGGCGCGGTCACGGTCTCAAGGTCCTTGAGCGACGGGTTGTGCACCTGATACAGGTCGATGTGATCGGTACGCAGGTTGGCCAGGCTCGTCTCGATGTCCTTCTCCATGGCCGCCTTCGTGCGCGCCATGGACTTGGTCGCAATCACAAATTTGTCGCGCATGCCCTCCAGCGCCTCGCCGAGGTAGCGCTCGCTGACGGTATAGCCGCGCGCCGTGTCGATGTAGTTGACGCCCTGCTCCGCCAGCGCCTGCATCAGCGTGCGCACAGTGGGCACGTCCACCTTCTGAATCGGGATGCCGCCAAAGCCCATGCGGGAAATGGTCAGTCCGGTCTTTCCAAGCGTCGTATATTCCATAAAAGTTTCCCTCCGTGACGATAAAATGCGGTGCAGCCGCTTTTTTCATTATAGCCTGTATTGCGGCACAATGCAATGCGCGCATCCTCAGAAAATCCGCATATCTCGCCGCACGTCGGGCACACTATCCCCGAGCAAGCGCTCAAGTATGATCAAGATGGAGGAATTTGTATGAATCAGACCATTCACTGCACCGTGTCTTCCTGCCGCCACCACGGCGGCCAGAACAACTGCCAGCTCGAGGCCATCGACACGACAAGAAGTAACCCTTTTCCCTTTTTGCACACAAAAAGCTGCCGGGTCCGTCATCCGGCAGCCTTTTGCATATTTGGAGAGGAACTCCCGGACCCCGCTTCTCAAAGGGCCCGTTTATGATGAACGGAGGTCAGCAAGAAACGCTCCGCCTCATCCCGGTGAAGGGAAGAGACCTTCAGGCATCAGCGGCGCAAAAGAGCATAATTTGCAAGTTGATCGTTTTACGTCCTGTCCTCTTCCCATCTGACACGAGTGTAGAACACAATTCTTGAAAAGTCAATCCGTCTTTCAAAACGCGCGCCAAAATTCCACAAGAGAGTACAAAATACCTGATCGGCGGCGTTGCGTCGTCTGAGGATGATTTGCAAGATCGGTATTCTTTTCCTGTCCGTTTGAGCTTTTTTGCAGGATCATGGACATTTCCCCGGTTCCCTCCGAAAGAAAAAACGCCGGCGGAGGCAGTATCCTCCGCCGGCATACGACTTATTCTGTTACGCCTTGACAAACTTGTCCGCGCCGACGCCGCACAGCGGGCACTTGTAATCCGCGGGGAGCGGGCCCTCGTGCACATAGCCGCAGACCGAGCAGACCCACTTCTCCGGCGCAGCCTCCTCGACGGGCGCGTCGGCAATGACGACGCCGCCGAGCACGGAAGCGAGCACCTGATCGGCCAGCGCGTTCAGCTGGGCCAGGCTCTCCTCGTTGGTCGTGGAGCGGACGGTGACCGGATCAGCGATCAGCTTCATGTCCTTCATCTGCGCCAGGCGATCCTCCATCAGCGACGCGGCGACCGGCGACCAGCTGCCGTTTTCGATGAGCGCGACCCTGCGGCCCTGCACATTGTGCGCGGCCAGGTCGGTCAGCAGGTTCTTCATCGGGGTGAAGATATCCATGTTGTAGGTGATGGACGCCAGCACGATGGTGCTGCAGCGGAAGGCCTCGCCGATCAGCTCGCTGACATGCGTCTTGGACACGTCGTAGACGCGCACGTTGCGCACGCCGCCCTCGGACAGGCGGGAGGCGACGATGTTTGCGGCGTTCTCCGTGCCGCCGTAGACGGAGCCGTAGACCACCATCACGCCCTGCTCGTCCTCCGGCTCGTAGCGGCTCCACTTGTCGTACTTGTCGATAATCCAGCCCAGGTTCTCACGCCAGATCGGGCCGTGCAGCGGGCAGATCGTCTGAATGTCGATGGTCGCGGCCTTGGCCAGCACCGCCTGCACCTGGCTGCCGTACTTGCCCACGATGTTGCAGTAATAGCGGCGGGCGTCGGCGAGCCACTCCGTCTCAAAGTTCACCTCGTCGGCGAAGAGGTTGCCGTCCAGCGCGCCGAACGTGCCGAAGGCGTCCGCGGAGAAGAGCACCTTGTCCGTGGCGTCGTAGGTCATCATGACCTCGGGCCAGTGCACCATCGGCGCCATCACGAAGATGAGCTTGTGGCGGCCGGTGGCCAGCTCCATGCCCTCCTCGACGGGATAGCCGTACTGCTTGGGATCAAAGCCGAAGAACTGCTCGATGATCTTCGCCGCAGCCGAGGAATAGATCAGCTTGGCCTCCGGATAGCGCACCATCACCTCGCTGATGGCGGAGCAATGATCCGGCTCCATGTGGTTGATGACAAAGTAGTCGAGCTTGCGCCCGTTGAGCGCGTAAGCAAGATTCTCAAAGAACTGGCCGGAGACGGAGCGGTCCACCGTGTCAAAGAGCACGGTCTTCTCGTCCAGCAGCAGATAAGAGTTGTACGAGACGCCGCGGGGAATCGGGTACACGTTCTCAAACAGCTCAATCCGTCTGTCGCTCGCGCCGAGATACACCAGATCGTCGTGAATGTAGCGCACATTGTGCACGCCGGCGAACTTCCGGCGGCCGTCAAACGTGTCCTCCTCCGCCTTTGCCGCGGCCACACTGCCCATCATGCCATAAGCGGCCACGCCGGCCGCGCCGGCCGCTGCCGTCTTGAGAAAGCTCCTTCGCGTCATGCCCTTATCCATGTCTGCACCTCCCAATGCAACATATTATTTCAGTTGGTATATTCTATCACCTTGCCCGGCCCTTGTAAATACCGCGCATGATATTTTGAAATATTACTGCTAATTTGACAATCCAGCCACAAAATGCTACAATATCCGAAAATTCTGCAGGGAGATCACGCCATGAAGACGCTGTACGTTTCCGATCTGGACGGCACGCTGCTGCGCAGCGACGTCTCCACGTCGGACTACACCAACCGGACCATTAACCGCCTCGCGCGGCAGGGCATGCTCTTTTCCTATGCCACCGCCAGGTCGTATTCCACCTCCGCAAAGGTCACGCGCGGGCTCGACGCGCACATCCCGCTGATCGTCTACAACGGCGCAATGATCGTCGACAATGTGACCGGGGAGATCCTGCTCTCCAATTTCTTCGGCAGCGACGCGCATGCGGTGCTTGACGATCTGCTTGCGCACGGCGTCGTGCCGATCGTCTATGCGTTTGTGGACGGTGTGGAGCGGTTCTCCTATGTCCCGGCGCGCAGCAGCCGGGGTGTGCTGGACTTTGTCGCCTCCCGCCGGGGCGACCGCCGGGACAACCCGGTCAATAGCACAGAGGATCTGTACCAGGGCGACATCTTCTACTTTGCCTGCATCGGCGAGGAGGAGAAGCTCGAGCCGCTGGAGCGCAAATATCGGGACGTCTACCACACGGTCTATCAGAAGGACATCTACTCCGGCGAGCAGTGGCTGGAGATCATGCCGCTGGCTGCCTCCAAATCAAACGCCATCCGTCAGCTCAGGGAGAAGCTGGGCTGTGACCGGCTCGTGGTCTTCGGCGACGGGAAGAACGACGTCGACATGTTCGAGCTGGCCGACGAGGGCTATGCGGTCAGCAACGCCGCGCCGGAGCTCAAGGCCGTCGCCACGGCGGTGATCGGCAGCAACGACGAGGACGCCGTGGCCCATTGGCTCAGCGAGCACGCTGAAATGGCGGAAGGATAAAGGGTGCTTTAGGGGGATTAAGCGAACGAAGACCTCATCCGTCTTGCCTTCGGCAAGCCACCTTCCCCAAAGGGGGAAGGCTGGTTTACTGCGCAGCCGCTTAACAGCCTTGCCTTCATGAACATCGGCACCTGCTTCTCCCAGTCCGCCTCACAGTGCCGTCCGCCCGGCTGACCGTAGATGCGTGTGCGCGCGCCCTTTTCATTCAGCCGCGCGGCCAGCTCGCCGTTGCGCGCGGCCATGGTGTCGTTGGTGTCCTTGCGCGGATACATCTTGGAGCCGCCGCCCTCCTCCGTGCCCCAGGACAGGTACACGCGGGTATCAGGCGAAATCTCCGCCTCCGCGATGTCTCTGCGGAAATCCTCCATGCACGGGCCGGTGGTGCTCGACAGGCACGCCGCCTTGGAGAACCAGGTGTTGTAGCGGATGACCGCGTACAAGCTCATCAGGCCGCCCATGCTCGAGCCGCCGATGGCCGTGCACTCACGGAACGGAATCGTGCGGTAGTCCCGGTCGATAACCGGCTTGAGCTCGTCAAGCATCCAGCGGATCGTCGCGTCGCCCGTCCCCCTGATCTCGCCGAGGAAGCCCTTCGTAAAGTGATACGGGCAGTATTCCACCAGGCGGTTGGTCATCGAGCAGGTCACGCCCACGATGATCAGCTTCTTGCCCCACTGATCCAAAAAATCCTTGAGGCCCCAGCTCTTGCCGTAGGTCGCGTCCTCGTTTGAGAACAGGTTGTGCCCGTCAAAAAAGTACATCACCGGATAGCGCTCGCCGCTCATCCCGTAATCGTCCGGCAGGTAGATATGCAGCGTCCGCATTTCATTGGCGGGCGTAAAGAGGATGTCTCGCTTCTCAATCATCTCATCGTACTCCGTTTCCCCGGGAGAGCCCCGGAAGATTCTCCCTATCTTATCACAGCACAGCGGATTTGGCAAACGCTTTACCGTCTCCAGTAGTCCTTATCCAGATTCCGGTACGCCAGCGCCTCCAGCAGATGCGCCTTGCCAATCCTCTCCTCGCCCGCCAGATCCGCAATCGTCCGCGCCACCTTCTGAATGCGGCTCACCGCGCGCATGGAGAGATGGTACTTTTCGCACGCCCGCTCCAGCAGCAGCCGGCAATCGTTGTCAAGCGCGCATACCTCGCTGACCTGCCGCGCCGACAGCTCCGCGTTGCAGGTCACATGCGTCCTGTCATAACGCGCCTGCTGGCGCGCTCTGGCCGCCTGCACGCGTGCGCGGATGACGCTGGACGGCTCCTCCTTCGCACCCGCCGTGATCTCGCTGACCGGCAGCGCGGAGACCTCCAGCTGCATGTCGATGCGGTCCAGCAGCGGCCCGGAGATGCGCGAGAGATACCGCTCGATCTCGTGCGGCTTGCAGCGGCATTCCTGCGTCTTGGAGCCGTAATGGCCGCAGGGCTATGTTGTGCCTACTGAGGCGCTACCGTCATAGCATATTCGCCATCATTTTTACTTCTGCACGTTAGTGGAAAAGCCTGCGCATCATTGCAAATTTGCGGTCTCCAAAGGGGCAAGCAAAGCAAAATCAGATGCTTAGCTTGACACTTTTGCATGTTATCCTCGGCAATGCCATACTGTTCCGCTTTCATGGAAACACGGGCGATCAGCTCTGTCCGTGCCCAGACAGCATATTTTTTTATCGCATTTTTATCCATAATCGTCTCCTAATCTACAGAAGCAATGCGCTGCTCTAGCTGGTAGAATTATTCATATCCGTGTGCTATAATTATTGTAAATGGAGAACTTGAGAGTTCGACAAATCGGAAATTTGTGGAGGGAATCATGGCAAGAGAAATAAACCCGAAAGATACATCTAGAGCCATGGCGTTTGAGCTTTGGATGCAGGCGCCGAACCCAATGGTGACTTTCTTTAAAACGATAGATGTAACAAACCTAATCAGAATCAGTAAAAAGAAGCATTTGAAATTCAATATGCTGCTTGATTATTGTATTGGAAAAGCTGCTGTGGATGTGAAGGAATTTTATCTTCTTCCTGTTGGTGATAAGCTGATACAATATGAAACGATTGCGGTGAACACAATTG
This sequence comes from Clostridiales bacterium, assembly GCA_004557905.1. Lineage (GTDB taxonomy): Bacteria > Bacillota > Clostridia > Christensenellales > Aristaeellaceae > Ventricola. Next base: position 23,993 of record SFFH01000044.1, read on the forward strand.
TCAAGAATAGAAACGGAGAAGTAAGTTCATGTGATATTCTGTATTCGAATGATATGAATACTTTCAACCAAGACTACTTAAAATATACTGCTCAGGTTGCCAATAGCTGTCAAGATTGGGATCTGTCCGCTGACAGTATGGTAATCGGCACATCAGCAATTGTTGATACTGAAATAGATGGTGCTGTCGGCATGAACAGTGGAATTTTCAACAATCCGTTTATCATCTGGGGCAGATATAGAAAGAAGTTTTTCAGGTATTATTTGCCAATCTCCTTCCAGTTTCATCATACACAGATGGATGGCGCTCACGCAGGCAGATTCCTTGCAAATCTGCAGAATGAAATAAATGAATTGGGATAGGTAACTTCCAGTTTACTGCGCTGACTGCGGTGGAAAGATGTATTTCCACCAGAACAGCAGAAATCCGGATGCAAGCGGTGGATTCTTCTGCGGGACGCATAACCTGTACTGCCCGAACGCGCAGAACAGAGCAAGGATTATGAAATTGATGATCTGCTCCCCTGGTCAGAAGAAATGAAGTCGTGGTTCTCGGCAGTGTGAGTGCTGGGAACCACAACTTTTCTGTACCGGGGGATTATTAAGCGGTTACGGCGAAGGTGGCGCCGTGCGCCATCATGCGTTTGCGAACCTGCGCGCCGTCGACTGCGTGCACATCGCCGGACATGGCCGCGGCGATGCCGGCCGCTTCGCCCAGCGCCATGCAGGTCAGCTGGATGCGCATGCTGGACTGCGCCGCAAAGGTGGAGGAGACACACCGCCCGGCCACCAGCAGGTTGCTCACAGACCGGGGCAGCATGCAGCGGTAGGGGATCTCGTAGTATTCGCCCGGCTCCATGTGGATCAGCACCAGGTTCTTTTCGTTGTGGATGTCGATGGGGTAGGCGGTCTGCGCGATGGCGTCGTCAAAGCGCCTGCGGGCGCGGACATCCTCCTCGGAGACGACGTATTCGCCCACTAGCCGCCGAGACTCCCGGATGCCGGGGATGTCCGCAAAGGACTGGATGTAGCTGTTTTCAAAGCCGGGGAAACTCGCCTTGAGGAAGCTGAAGATGCGCTGCGCGGATTCGCGGGAATAGAGGACCATGCGGGTGATGGAGCGCGCGGACACGGCGTTCAGGATGTGCCCTGCCTCCGGGCAGTTGAACCAGAGGGTATCCCTGCCCATGCTTGGATGGTGATAGGCCTGGATGTAGCTGCCGTCCTGCTGGGTGAGGGCGCCTGCCTCCACGCCCTTTCGCAGCAGCTTGGTGAAGGGATTGAAGGCCTCCTCCCGCCACAGGGAGTAGAACTCCATCGGGAAGTGATCGCCGCCGAAGCGGTAGCCCCATTCATTCAGCGTCCCGTAGACGCGGGGGATATCGACACCGCCCACGCTGAAGCGCAGGGACATGGGCTGATTCTCCCCTTCATAGCCGCATGCCGTCTCGCAGCCGGACAGCAGCGCCAGCTGCGCGTTGCCCGTGCAGTCGATGAAGACCGGCGCATGGAAGCCCAGCATGCCCTCGGACGTGCTGACAATCACCTCCGCGATGCGCTGGCCGTCCATGGCGGCGGAGACGAGATCTGCGCCGTACAGGATCTCGACGCCAAAGCGGGCGCACAGCCGCTCCAGATAGAGCTTGGTCATCTGCGGATCGGCGAAGTAGGTATCGCCGCCGAAGCCGTCCCGCTCCATCTCCGCCTGCAGCAAGCCGGCCAGTGAGGAGCAAGACACGATCTGCGGCATGTGGTTGGTCATCCGCGGGGTGGTCAGGGAGAGGGTCGCCGTGCCGCCCAGGGCGTATTCCCGCTCCAGCAGCAGCACGCGCTTTCCCTCGCGCGCGGCGGCGCATGCGGCAATCACGCCGGCTGTCCCGCCGCCCAGGACAATCACATCAGGGCTGTCCGCCTGATGCTCGTAGTGTATCGTCAATTGTGCCATGTGCATCCTCCTTTAAGGCTGATTCCGCCAATGGCATGCGGGATGTGCATTGCCGCCTCCATTATAGCAGAAAACGGGGTGCGCGGCGCATCCAATCGCGGTTTTTCTGCGGGAGGGAAATCGGATGCGGGCGGAATGTGTAAGGGTTCAACAGATAATCGATGGAATTATTCGCAATTATTGACATTGAAAACCGAAGTGATTATAATACGGACTGAAGGAAGAACGTCTGCGTTCTTTGGTCAATCCTGAAAGGAGTGAAAGGTTACTATGAAGAAACTGTTGGCAGTCCTGATGAGCGTGATGCTGATGGCACTGGTCGTCCCCGGTCTGTGCGAGGATGCCGTGGACATCAAGATCGCCACGTGGACGAGCAATGCGGATCAGCTGGCCCTGCTGGGTTCGTTTGTGGATGAGTTTGCCGCCGAGAAGGGCATCAAGATCAACTGCACCTTCGAATCCCTCTCCGGCGCGGAGTACAGCAGCCTGCTGCTGATGGATCTGCAGAGCAACGCTGCGCCCGATGCCTTCTGGATCATGGAAGCCGATATCAAGGCGTATATCGCGGCTGGCCTGTGCGCCAAGCTCGACGACGCGCTTGTCTCCTATGACCCCGCCGATCTGGACGACGGCGCGATGAGCCTGTGGCGCGATGGCGGCAGCACCTATGCGGTGCCGTTCTCCACCAGCCCGTTCATCATGATCTACAACGCCGATCTGTTTGAGCAGGCCGGCCTTAAGGATCCCAACGAGTATCTCGCCGAGGGCACCTGGACCTGGGAGACCTTCCGCGAGTGCATGAAGACCATCAAGGAAAAGACGGGCGTCTACGGCTACATGACCGTGAACAACGCCGGCTTTGCCGACCGCACCGTGATGAACCTGACGCCCTTTGTGCGCGGCTTCGGCGGCGACTTCTGGACGGATGATCTCGAGGTGAAGATCGATACGCCCGAGTCCATCGCGGCGGTTCAGATGTTCCACGACATGGTCTATGAGGATGGCTCTGTAGTGCCTCCGGGAGACGAGAGCAACTTCTTCACCGGCGCCGCGGCCTGCACCTTCAACCAGATCAGCCAGCTGGGCAACCTCAAGGACGTCACCTGGAAGTGGGGCGTGACCAAGCTGCCGGGCGGCGTGTCGTTCTTGGGCCAGGCGGCTATGGCGGCCAACCCCAACAGCAAGAACGCCGGGCTCGCCGCTGAGCTGGTGGGCTACATGACCAGCGCGACCTGCGCTGCCCGCGTGGCCAAGTACTGGCCGCCGTGCCGCAAGAGCGTGCTGGAGAGCGAGGAGTTCCTCTCCTCCAACGCGTATCTGACGGCGGATCAGATGAAGGAGATCGTGGCCGGCTCCGTGCTCAACAGCCGCGCCATGTCCAACAACATCAATTCCCCGACGATCAACATCGAGACCGAGATCCTCTTTGACAAGCTGTGGAATGCGGATGCGGACGTCGCGTCCATCCTCGGCCAGATTGCGACGGTCTACCGCAACAACCTCCAGTAAGCCTCTGAGCAGGGTGCATTTCCCTGAAACCAAGCACTCCGGCGGCCTATCGCCGCCGGAGCTTTTTTTGAAGGTGAAGCTATGAATAGAAGCAATCTTGCGCATCGCAGGAGGCTGGCGGAGAGCGCGACAGGCTATGCATTTATCCTGCCGCAGATGCTGGGCTTCGTGCTGTTTGTGCTGATTCCGCTCATCAATGTGTTCATTTACTCCTTTCAGAACAAGAATATCCTGTTCGGCACGAACGCGTTCTGCGGGCTGGACAATTATAGGAAGCTGTTTTCCGATCCGCTGTTCCATCTCACGCTGAAGAATACGCTGATCTTCTCCTTCTTCCTGGTGCCGCTCAACCTGATACTGGCCATGGCGATGGCGCTGTACCTGGGCGACGGGCAGTTCGGCACGCGCTATATCCGCACGGTGATCTTCCTGCCGGTGGTCACCTCCGGCGTGGCGTGGTCCATCGTGTGGAAGTATCTGCTGCAGGGCGGCACGGCCGGGCCGATCAACTGGTTCCTGGCGCAGCTGGGCATCCAGGGGCCGAACTGGCTCCAGCAGAAGGGCTGGGCCATGGGCGCCGTCATCGTCACCCGCGTGCTCAAGAACCTGGGCACGAACGTGCTGGTCTTCTATGGCGCAGTCATGAATCTGGACAGCGGCATCGTGGAGGCGGCGCGAATCGACGGCGCCAGCGGCATGACGCTCTTTCGCAAGATCAAGCTGCCGCTGCTGATGCCGACCGTGCTGATGGCCTCCATCGTCACGATGATCGGCTCGATGCGCGTGTTCGATACGATCAAGCTGATGACGGACGGCGGCCCGGAGGGCAGCACCATGGTGCTGGTCTACTACGTCTATTACCAGGGCTTCAAGGCGTTCAAGAGCGGCTATGCCTCCGCCATCGCGGTGATCCTGTTCCTGATCATGCTGCTGATGACGCTGCTGCAGTGGCTTGCGCGAAAGAAGGTGTCCCATTATGAGGAGTAACACGATCCGGCGCGCCGTTCGGTGGATTCCGCGGATCCTGCTGCTGACGCTGGTCACGCTGGCCTTTGTCTATCCCTTCTGGTGGATGCTGGTCAATTCGCTGAACACCAATGCCCAGGTCTTCGGCCAGCCCAGGCTGCTTCCGCAGGGCTGGCAGTGGCAGAACTACATCGAGATCTTCCGCAAGCAGCCCTTTGCACGGCACTATCTCAATACCATTCTTGTGGCGTGCGTGGGCACGCTGGGCAATGTGCTGATCTCCGCGCTGTCGGGCTATGCGTTCTCGCGCATTCGCTTTCCGGGCCGCGAGCTGCTGTTCATCCTGCTGCTGACGGCGCTGATGATGCCCATCGAGGTCATCATCATCCCGCTGTTCTATCAGATGAAGGCGTGGAACATGACGGACAGCCTGTATCCGCTGATGTTCATTCCCATCTTCTGCTCGCAGGGCGCGTTGAGCGCGTTCATGTTCCGCCAGTTCTTCGTCACGATTCCCTCGGAGCTGGAGGAGGCCGGGCGGCTGGACGGACTGAGCCACTTCGGCATCTTCCGCTACATCATGCTGCCCATCTCGATGCCGGTGGCGTCCTCGGCGGGCATTCTCGCGTTCCTGGCCTCGTGGAACACCTATCTGGAGCCGCTGGTCTTCACCACGAGCATCGAGAAATACACGCTTCCGCTGTCGCTGAACAACTTCAACGACGTGTACGGCCAGCCGGAATGGCACCTGCAGCTCGCGGCGACGACGCTGAGCGTGATCCCCGTGATGATCGTCTACCTAGTCTTCCAGGAAAAGGTCACCGACGCCATGGTGTCCTCCGGCCTGAAGGGGTGAGCAATATGAAAAACGGATGGCGCGTGCGCACGGAGCCGGCCACCGGCGCGGCGCTTGACCTGGCCAGGCGCCTGCTGTACGGCTGCCTGTCGCGCTATGACACGGGCGAGGCAGGCGGCGAGATCGTCTGCCGGGTTGCGGCGGATGCGGCTCCGGGCGACCAGGGCTACCGCATCGAGACGGCTGACCGGCGCGTGTGCATCACCGGCGGCACGCCGGCTGCGGTGCTCTACGGCGTGAGCGACTTTGTCAACGTATGGCTCCCGGAGCTGGAGCAGGCGCACGTGTGGATGAAACCCTATTACTTCGTCAATCCCTTCGCGCAGGGCTTTCCTGAGCGGAGGGTCTGCTCCCGGCCGGATGTCCTGCGCCGCGGGCTGTGGACCTGGGGCCATGTGATCTACGATTACCGCGGCTACCTGGAAAATATGGCGCACCTCAAGCTGAACGAGGTGGTGATCTGGAACGATTTCGCCCCGCTCAATGCCGCCGATATCGTCGCCTACGCGCACGAGCTGGGCATCCGCGTCATCTGGGGCTATTCCTGGGGCTGGGATACGCAGATCGGCGTGGATATCTCCGATCCGGCTGCGTTGGCGGCGCTGGAGGAGCAGGCTGTGGAGCGGTTTGTCCGCGAGTACAGCGCGCTGCCCGGCGACGGCATCTATTTCCAGAGCTTTACGGAGACGGCGGAGGATACCGTCAACGGCTGCCTGATTGCAAAGGTCGTGGTTGGATGGGTCAACCGGGTGTGCGCGCGGATCCTGGCGATTGCGCCGGGGCTGGAGCTTCAGTTTGGCCTGCACGCCACGTCGGTGCGCGGCCACATGGACTACATCGCGCAGGTGGATCCGCGCGTGCGCATCGTCTGGGAGGACTGCGGCGCCTTCCCGTATGCCTATATGCCCGACAATCTGGCGGACGCCTCCGGGACGCAGGCCTTCACGCAGCAGATGCTGCAGGTGCGGCCGCAGAGCCTGACGGGCGTGGTGACCAAGGGCATGATCTGCCTGGACTGGACGAGCTTTGTGCATCGCGCCGGCCCGGAGCGCATCGGCGAGGCCGACAGCCGGGTGATCGAGGCGCGCCTCCCCCTGGCCGGCCGCGTGATGCGCCTGGTGCAGAGCGAGTGGATGATTCACGGTGATGCCCTGGTGCAGACCGTTCGCCGGCTGCACGAGGGCGATCCCGGCTGCCAGATCCTGGCACTGCTGGAGGATGGCCTGTTCGAGCGCTGCATCTGGCTGCCCGCCGCGCTGTTCGCAGGGGCGCTGTGGGATACGGGCATGCCGTTTGACACCCTGCTTGCGCGCACGGCCAGACGCCCGGACGTGTGCTTCGCGCAGTAGCCGGGGCGCGGCCCATACAATCGTTTTCCCTGTGCGGCACAGCGGTGCGGAGGTGGATCCCCGCCGGCTGTGCCGCTTCCTTTTGCGGTGAATCGCGCGCAAAAAATACGGCAAATTCCGCACGCCATGTTGATTTGTTGGTGAAATGGGTGTATAAAAAGAGAGGAAGCGCGACTGATCGACGCAGGCTATGTTGTGCCTACTGAGGTGCTATCACCACAACATATTGTGATGTATGTTCATCCTACCAAAACACAACTTGGGCTATGTTGTGCCTACTGAGGTGCTATCACCGCAACATATTGTGATGTATGTTCATCCTACCAAAACACAACTTGGGCTACGTGCTTTTTCGGTTTCAGGAACATTACGTTGTTCTGCCAGCGCAAACAGTAAGTCGCAGTTGAGATAAAGCGCCTCATTTACTGGAGGAAGAGCAGTTTTACGTTCTTCTTTTATGATCTTATTGTACTGATTAACCTCGTCCTTTTCTCGTTTTGTTGCATCTTTATCTGCTTTTGCCTCTTGAACAGGAGCAAGATAGGCCGTATTTGTTTCACGCTGTGCACCAACAAGTTCATTGACATTGTTGAAAGCAATTTCGTATGCTTCATCCAGATACGTTGCGCTATTTGTTAATGCATACAAATCCAGATAAATCTGAGCAGTAAAATACCGAATGCTCCAATTAGAATCCTTCGAATTGGAGAGAATGAGGGGACAATACTTTTCGGCGATTTTTATGTATTCCGGTGTATCCATTGTTTCCTTTGCGGAAATGATTACCATTGGGAGTACATCAGCAAAATCAAGATTCTGCCTAAAAATCCGCGTTGTAATCGACTCATATTCATTAATTGCATTCAGGCATTTTTCATAATCCCCAGCATTGTAGTAGCATCTTACCAACGCCAGCCAGTAGGGCCCGAATTTTTCGTAAGTACTCTGATGCGCTTCAAACCAGGCAATCTTACTGACAAGCTGTGAATCCGGTTTGCTTGACCACGTGATAAAGTTCTCCACAGATGTTCTGCTGAGTGCATAATCTCCAGGAATATCATATGGGTGCAATGAGCATCTGAAAGGCTTCAACAGCATAAAAGGCAATAAAAAAAGCCTTATACGGCAAGGTTTTTCAAATTTGATGTTACTCTATGGCACCTCAGTAGGTTCAACATGGGGGCACGGGTTCATCGCCGCGATGAGCATCGCCCGGGCGGGGTACTTCGCCTGCGCGCTCACGCGCACGACGCTGACAAAGCCGTCCTCCAGCGGCTGGCGCATCGCCTCCAGCGCCGCGCGCTGATACTCCGGCAGCTCGTCCAGAAACAGCACGCCGCCATGCGCCAGGCTGATCTCGCCCGGGCGTGCCTTGCTCCCGCCGCCGACCAGCGCCACGGAGCTGACCGTGTGATGCGGCGCGCGGAACGGGCGCTCGAGCATCAGGCCCTCGCCTGCGCGCAGCGTGCCCGCCGCGCTGTGGATGCGCGTTACCTCCAGCGCCTCCTCGAGCGTCATGTCCGGCAGAATGCCCGGCAGGCAGCGCGCCATCATCGTCTTGCCGCTGCCCGGCGGGCCGATCATCAGCACGTTGCACGTCGGCAAAGTCGTTCGCCGTATGGTGCGCGCGCATCATCTGCGCGTAGGGCACGGTCCTTTCCGGCTCGATGTGCCGTGTGCCGCGCAGGCAGTCAATCGCCTCCTGCAGATGCGCCACCGGCAGGATCTGCACGCCCTCCACGCAGGCGGCCTCCTTCGCGTTGTCCGCGGGCAGCAGCAGCCGTCGGATACCGCAGCCCCGCGCCGCAATCGCCATGGAGAGCGCGCCGCGCACGCCGACCACGCCGCCCGTCAGCGAGAGCTCGCCCACCGCGGCGGTGCCGTCCAGCGCCGTGGCATCGAGCACGCCGCTGGAGGCCAGGATGGCCAGCGCGATGGGCAGGTCGTAGGCCGGGCCCTCTTTTTTGATGTCCGCCGGGGCGAGGTTGACCGTCAGGCGGGCCACCGGGAATGCCAGGCCGCAGGAGGCCATCGCCGCGCGCACGCGCTCGCGGCTCTCCTTCACGGCGGCGTCCGGCAAGCCAACGATCTCGAACATCGGCAGCCCGTCCGCGCTGAACGCCTCGACCGTCACGCGGTAGCCCTCAATGCCCGCAAGGCCCATGCTGTGTACGCTGGCAAGCATATGCTCTCTCCCTCTTTCGTGCTTGTGTCACTGCCACGGGACATAGAACCGTTCAAGGCTCGCGATTTCTCCCTCCGCGTTGAACGCTGCCCACACATTATCGCATCCGAATCCCGGATACCCGCGCTCCTCTTCCTCTTCTTTGATGCGCAGGAATTCCTCCATGCTGTGCCTTGTGGGGCTTTCCAGCATCATCCTGCGCGACGGCAAAGGGCGCGCTGCCCACCTGCCGCCAGATGAAATCGCTGTACTGCCCCGCCTCGTAGTCGCCGTCCTCACCCTTCTTCAGCCAGACGGAGGCCTCGTCTACGCCGCTGCCGTCATCCAGGAGGAGCAGGTACGTCATCGGCTCGATTTGCCGGACCACAAGCAGCTCGCCGCCAAGGTTCAGCGCATCGCCGGGCTGCAGGCCTTCCACCGCCTCCGCCGCAAAGCGAAGCTTTTCAAGGACGGTCAGTTCCAGCGTGTGATCCTCCTGATGGTATGCCCCGACACGGACCATGACCGTTTTGCCGGCAAGCGCGTCCATGCTCAACGCGATCGGCTCCGGCTGGATGATCGTCTCCCCCGTGAGGTTCTGCGCCTGAGACGCTGCTGCCAAAGCCTCTGCGGCGGCGCACAGGCAGAGCATCGCCGCCATCAGCACAAGCATCGCCATTTTCCTGATTCGTTTCATCGTTTTCATCCTCCCATCTGTCATACAGGACGATGCCGGGCCATGAATTGTTCCCATGCTCCGGCAAATCTTCATCGCCGCAGCCGTCCGCTTACAGCAGCCCATACACCCGGTACAGCTCCAGCATCGCCTGAAGCTGCAGCTTCTCGCCCATCAGCTGCCGGAACGTGACCGACTTTTCCTTTCCCTGCGCGCGGAGCGCCTGCATTCTTTCCTCCGTCGCCGCCAGGCGCGCCTGCAAATCCGCCAGCATGCGCTCAAACGCCTCAAGCCTGTCCATCCTCGTCCTCCCTGTGATAGTGCCCGTAGATCACCTTCGCCTGTGCGGGGCCGATGCCCTCCACCTCGCACAGCTCCTCCATGCTCGCCTCCGCAATCCTTTTGATCGACTTGAAGTGCGTCAGCAGCGCGCGCCGGCGCGTCTTTCCGATGCCGGGGATGTCCTCCAGGGACGAGTGAATGCTCGCCTTCTGCCGCAGGCCCCGGTGATGCGTGATGCCGAAGCGGTGCGCCTCGTCGCGGATGCGCTGGATGAGGTGCAGCGCCGGGCTCTTGCGGTCAAGCAGGATGCTCTCCTCCTGATTCGGCAGGAAGATCTCCTCCAGCCGCTTGGCCAGGCCGAACATTGGGATGTTGTAGCCGACCTTGTGCATCGCCTCGCGCGCAAAGCGCAGCTGCTGCGGGCCGCCGTCGATGAGGATCAGGTCCGGCAGGTCGGCAAAGCCGGACAGCGGCGGCGCGCCCTCGGGCAGCGTGCCGTCCGGATTGAGCCTGCCCTGGCGGATGAGCGCCTCGCGCTCCTGCGTCGCGCGCAGAAGACGCCGCGTGAGCACCTCGTTCATGGAGGCGAAGTCGTTCGCACCCTCGACGGTTTTGATGTTAAAGATGCGGTATTCCTTTCTCGCCGCCGTGCCGTCGATGGCCACCACCATGCTCGCCACGGACTGCTCGCCCTGCGTGTTGGAGATGTCGTAGCCCTCGATGCGCCTCGGCACGGTCTCCATGCCCACGGCCTGCGCCAGCGCCGCGCAGGCGCCGGTGGTGCGCTCCTTCTGGCGCTCCAGATGCGCGTTGCGCTTTTCCAGCGCGTCGCCGGCGTTCTTGCGCGCCAGCTCGATCAGCTTGTGCTTGGTGCCGCGCTGCGGCTCATGCAGCGTGACCCTCGCGCCCTTGCGCTGCGTGAGCACATCCGCGATGTCCTCAGCCTGCTCGGGCAGCTCCATGCACAGCAGCTCGCTGGCGGGCTGCCGTCCGTCGTCGTAAAACTGCAGGATGAACTGCGAGAGAATCTGCGCGCAGCTCTGGTCGCCCGCGCCCTCCAGCGCGTAGCTTTCCGCGCCGATCATGCGCCCGCCGCGCACAAAGAGCACCTCCACCATCGCGTCAATGTCGTCCGTGCAGCAGGCGAGGATGTCCTGATCGCCGCCGCGCACATTGATCGCCTTCTGCCGCTCCATCAGGCTCTGCGCGTCGCGCATCCGGTCGCGGATCTGCGCCGCCTGCTCAAAGCGCATCGCTTTCGCCGCCTCCGTCATCTGCGCCTCCAGGCGCTGCATGACCGCGTCGGACTTCCCGCTCAAAAAGTCGATGACCTCCTGCACCACCTCGCCGTACGCCTGCGGCGTGGTCAGGCCCGCGCACGGGGCCAGGCACTCGCCCAGCTGATGGTGCAGACAGGGCCGCCTGCTCATGCCGGGCCGGATCGCCATGGAGCAGGTGCGCAGCGGGAACAGCCCGCGCAGCACGTCCATCACCTCGCGCACGCTCGTCGCGCCCATGTACGGGCCGAAGTAGCGCGCCCTGTCCTTCTCCACCCGGCGCACCAGCTCCACGCGCGGATAGTCCTGCGTCACGTCGATGCGCAGGTACGGGTAGTGCTTGTCGTCCTTGAGCAGGATGTTGTACTGCGGCCTGTGCAGCTTGATGAGGTTGCATTCCAGGATCAGCGCCTCAAGGTTCGTGTCGCACAGCACGATGTCAAAGTCGTCAATCCGCGCCACCATCGCGCGGACCTTGACCGTGTGATCGCGGTTTTTGTGGAAATACTGGCTGACGCGGTTTTTGAGATTCACCGCCTTGCCGACATAGATGATCCTGCCCTCGCTCTTCATCAGGTAGCAGCCCGGGCAGGTGGGCAGCCGCTCGATCTTCAGTTTCAGCAGGTCGTTCATCTTTCCTCCTATGGACGCGGATAGCCCCATATCTCCCAAATCAGGAACGTTGGGGCCGCAGGCCCCAAACCCTGCTTGGGGGTTTCAGTCCGGGGAACTCGCATAGTCGCGCCTAAGGCGCTCCTTGCGATTCCCGACGCTCCGCCTGCCGGCATCGCCCACTGGGCGCGGCAGACTCCGGTCCCCCAAATTCCTTCTTCGCTTCGCGCTGTTCAAAGCATCTTGGAGATAAAAACAGCGGAGCGGAACTCCTTCCGCCCCGCCAGACCGTCCTTTGTCAGCGCTTATTCCTCATCCTCATCGTCCTCGTCGTCCTCCTCGCTGAAGCGGGTGCGCACGACGGAGATGAGCTTCTCCATCAGTTCCTCATCCGGCGGAACGAATTCCTCCATTTCCTCGCCGTTCTCGTCGGTGAAGCTGTTGATCTTCATGATATAGACCGCGTCATCCTCGGCCGTTTCGCCGTCTTCCTTCGCGTCGCACAGCGCGGCAAACTCCTCGCCGTTGTAGAAGAAATAGTCCATCACCTCAAGCAGCAGCGTGTTGCCCTCGTCGTCGACGAACTCCACGACGTCGCGCTCCTCCATCTGTTCCGGGGTCATACGATTGCCTCCTGTCCGCACGATGTTTCATGCCGTTTCATTATACCCGCTTGCGGAGGAAAAAGCAAGCGTGCGCATCGAATTGCGCGTCAGCCCAGCGCGATGTCCAGCGCCATCATCACCAGATACCCGACAGCCGCCGCCAGCGCGCCGTCACGCCGCGCCGCCGCATGCGGCAGCATCTCCGCGAACACCACCCACATCATCGCGCCCGCGGCAAACGTCATCAGCCACGGCATGGAGGGCGCGGCCAGCCCGGCCGCCAGCGCCGCCGCCGCGCCGAAGAGCGGCTCCACCGCGCCGGAGAGCACGCCATAGGCAAAGCTTCTGCCCCGGCTCATGCCGCTCTGGCGCAGCGGCAGGCTGATGGCCGCGCCCTCCGGGAAGTTCTGGATGCCGATGCCCAGCGCCAGGGCGCATGCGCCCGCCAGACCGGCCAGGCCGTCCTGCGCGGCGACGGCAAACGCCAGGCCGACCGCCATGCCCTCGGGGATGTTGTGCAGCGTCACTGCGGAAAACAGCAGCGTCAGCCGCCTGCCCTGCTCATCCTGAAGATACGTCGGGTGCGCCCGGGCCAGATACGCGTCCAGCGCCGCCATCAGCCCCGCGCCCGCGGCAAAGCCGACCGCCGCCACCAGCCACGCCGTGCCGCCCGCGGCCTGCTCCATGGCAGGCAGAATCAGGCTGAACACCGAGGCCGCGCTCATCACGCCGGCGGCAAAGCCCAGGCACAGGCGGTTCATCCGCCCGCCGATGCACGAGGAAAAAAAGAAAACCAGCGCCGCGCCCAGCACGGTCATGGCAAAGGTGAAGCCCGTGCCACACACAGCCCAATATAAAGCCCTCATCGTACCACCTCGCATTACTCTATGCGGGGCGGAACAATGAGGTTCAGCAGCCGATTCGCCGTCTCGCGGCTCCCGGATACGTCAAATGGAAAAAGCCGCCAAATTTTCCCTGCGGCGGTTGTTTGGCGGTGAAGATTATGGTAAACTAACAGATAATACGAATTCGCAGTGAAGTCCGCGCGCCTGCGCGGCGGCAGACAGGAGGCAATCCCATGGCCGTATCCGAAGCTATTGAAAACTATCTGGAAACCATCTACATTCTCTCGCAGCAGCAAAACGAGGTGCATGCGATCGACATCTGCTCGTATCTGTCTTATTCCCGCCCGACGGTCTCTATCGTTCTGCGCCAGATGCGCGAGCACGGCCTGGTCACCGTCAATGAGGACAACCACATCTTTCTGACCGAGGAGGGGCATCGGATTGCCAGCCGCATCTTTGAGCGCCACGAGGTGCTCACTCAGATGCTGACGCAGCTGGGCGTGAGCCACGAAACCGCGGTGCGTGACGCCTGCAAGATCGAGCACGACCTGAGCGACGAGACGTTTGAGGCGATCAAGCGGCATATGGCGCAGCACGGCGCGCAGCCGTAAGCCTCATCGGGCATCAACGAGAAATTGAGAAACGGACGCGATCAAACCGCGTCCGCTTTTTTATGGAAAGTCTCTTTCACCGGTCATAGACCTGCACCGCATCCTCCGAATTCTGACCCTGCGTGTGCAGCAGGATCTCGCCGCCTTGCGTGACCTCGATGGCATGCACCGCGGCCGCGCCCTCCAGCGTCTCCATCCGCCGCAGCACGCCGTCGCCGCCGAGCAGCGCCGTCACGCCCTGCCTCTCCGCGTCCCCGCCCGTTCCGTAGAGATATTGTCCGCCCAGCAGGATCGATCCGTCACCAAGCTTGGCCGCGCAGAGCCACTGCAGCGCGTCCGCCGCCGTGTGAATCGGCGTGCGCACGCTGAAAAGCTCCCGGCCGTCCGCCGCCACATGGCGCACCCGCACGCCCAGCGCATCCTCCGCGCTGCACAGCAGATAACCGTCGCCCGCGGCAATCGTGCCCGGCGGCGTCTCGTCCTCCTCCCGCGTCTCCGGCTGCTCGAGCGCCGGCTGGGCGACGCGGGTGAACACCGCCTGCCGCCGTCCGCGCGCCTGCAGGTGCGACAGCACCGCCACGCCGCCCGGGGAGGAGGCCAGATCGAGCGCGCCCTCCGGCGCGGCGGCCCACGCCACGCCCGCGCCGTCCTCGTCCGCAAACAGAATGCGCCCGTCCTCCAGCGCCGCATAGCCGGTCTCCGTCGCCGTCAGACGGGTCAGCGGCGCGCCGGTCTCGAGCAGAAACAGCCGCTCGCCCTCCCGGCTCACGCGCAGCAGAAAGCCGCCGCCGTCCGCCGTTTCGCCGCAGACCGTCACGCTCCCGTCGCCGCCCATCTGCGCGTCATGCACCGCCCGCACGCGCGCAGGCTCGCCGATATACCGTTCCTCTATCGTTCCGTTTCCGTTCACGCAAATCATGCGCAGCCGTCCGTCCTGCTCCGCGGCATACGCCATTTGGCCGTCCCGGCCCGCGCACACCGCGCCCGCTTCGCCCGCCGAGAATGCTTCGCCCGGCGTCACGCTGCCGTCCTGCGCAACATGCGCACAGCACATCGTCTCCCCGTCCGCATGGCCGATCAGCGCCGCAAGCTGTACGCCCTCAGGCCCGTCCACCGGCAGCAGCTGCACGATTTGCGTCCCCTGCGGGCACAGCGCCGCCGCGCCGTCAATCGCCACGCGGGAGACGCTTCTGCCCCGCTCATCCAGCACGATCCATTCGCCGCGCTGCGCCGCTTCATCCGCGAGCACCAGACTGCATCGTCCGTCCTCAAACGCCGCGGGCGCGGTCATGCGCGTCATGCCCGCGCGCGCCGTGCAGAAGCTGAAGCGCACGCCGTCGTCATCACCAATCCGCAGCGCCCAGCCCGTCTCGCCCCGGCGCGTGCGAACGGAGAGATCGTAGTCGTTTGAGGCCGTCGTGCCCACGGCAAAGAGGCCGTCCCCGCAGGCGACGACCTCATACAGCGCGTCCTCCCCGCTGCCGCCGAAGGCCGCCGGAACATCGGCCGCCTCCAGCGCGCAGGCCCGCGCGCCCAGCAGCAGCAGCGCCGCCATCAGCGCCGATGCCCGCCTCTTGTGCACATCACATTCTTCCCTTCACCATCGTCAGCGCGATGCGCTTCTTCTTCTGATCCACGTCGATCACCCAGACCCTGACCACGTCGCCCACGGCGACCGCCTCGCTCGGGTGCCTGATGAACTTCTCCGACATGCGAGAAATGTGCACCAGCCCGTCCTGATGCACGCCGATGTCCACAAACGCGCCGAAGTCGATCACGTTGCGCACCGTGCCGGTCAGCTCCATGCCGGGCACAAGGTCCTCCATGGACAGCACGTCCGTGCGCAGTACCGGCGCCGGCAGGTCCTCGCGCGGGTCGCGGCCCGGCTTTTCCAGCTCCGAGGCGATGTCCAGCAGCGTCATTTCACCCACGCCCAGCTCACCCGCCAGCTTGCCCGCGCCGAGCTCCTGCACGCGCGCCGTGACGCCCGCGATGCCGCCCCGCCGGATGTCCCTCACGTCAAGGCCCAGGCGCTCCAGCAGCGCCTTCGCCGCCGGATAGCTCTCCGGGTGCACCGCCGTCGCGTCCAGCGGATTGCTGCCCCGCACGCGCAAAAAGCCCGCGCACTGCTCAAACGCCTTCGGTCCCAGCTTGGGCACCTTCTTGAGCTGTGCGCGCGAGGTGATGCCGTTTTCCTCGCGATAGGATACGATGTTGGCCGCCAGCGCCTTGCCGATGCCCGCCACATGCGTGAGCAGCTGCACGGAGGCGGTCTCCACATCCACGCCGACGCTGGAGACGCAGCTCTCCACCACGCCAGAAAGCGCCGATTCCAGCTCCGCCTGCTTGAGGTCGTGCTGGTACTGGCCCACGCCGATCGCCTTGGGATCGATCTTCACCAGCTCGGCGAGCGGGTCCTGCATGCGCCGGGCGATGGACGCCGCGCTGCGCAGGGACACGTCGTACTCCGGGAATTCCTCCGCCGCCAGCTTGCTGGCCGAATAGACGCTCGCGCCCGCCTCGCTGACGATCATGTACTTGACGCCCGGCAGCTCGGGCAGAAGCGAGGCGATGAACTGCTCGCTCTCGCGCGAGGCCGTGCCGTTGCCGATGGCAATCGCCGTGACATGGTGCCTGCGCGCCATGGAAAGGATGAGCTGTTTGGCCGCGGCCTTCTGCCGCTCCTGACCGGGCAGGGTGAAATGGCCAACGCCGGTCTCCAGCACCTTGCCCGTCTCATCGACGACCGCCAGCTTGCAGCCCGTGCGGAAGCCCGGGTCCACGCCCAGCGTCACCTTGCCGCGGATGGGCGGCTGCATGAGCAGCTGCTTCACGTTCTGGCCAAAGACACGGATCGCGCCCTCGTTCGCGCGGTCGGTCAGCTCATTTCGGATCTCGCGCTCCAGCGACGGCCCGATCAGGCGGCTCCACGCGTCCTTCGCCGCCTCGCGCACGATCTCGCAGCAGGCGCTGGGCGGGTCGATCACCGCGCGGCAGATCGTCTGGTTCGCCAGCGCGTCGTCCACCTCGATGCTCACCTTCAGCCATTCCTCGCGTTCGCCGCGGTTGAGCGCCAGAATGCGGTGATCGGCCGCGCGCATCACCGGCTCGCGATAGTCCGCATACTGCGCGTAGACGTTTTCGCCCTCCTTGGCCTGCACGCTGCGCAGCACGCCGCTGCGCTTCACCAGCGCGCGCAGGCTCGCGCGGATGGCCGCGTCGTCGCTGATCTCCTCGGCGATGATGTCCTGCGCCAGCTGGATCGCCGTCTGCGCGTCCGGCACGCCCTTTTCTTCATCGATGTACGCCGCCGCCAGCTTCATCGGATCGTCGCCCCGCCGCTGCGCCATGATCGCTTTGGCCAGCGGCTCCACGCCCTTCTCCCGTGCGATCATCGCGCGCGTGCGGCGCTTGGGCTTAAAGGGCCGGTAGATGTCCTCCAGGCCGGCCAGCGTCTGCGCCCCGGCCAGCTGCGCGCGCAGCTCGTCCGTCAGCCTGCCCTGCTCGTCGATGGCGCCCTCGATCTGCTCGCGGCGCTTGTCAAGGCTTCTCAGATAATCAAGCCGCTCGCTCAGCTCGCGCAGCTTCTGGTCGTCCATCGCGCCGGTCTGCTCCTTGCGATAGCGCGCGATGAACGGCACGGTGTTGCCCTCGTCCAGCAGCGCCACGACGCGCTCCGTGATGGCCGTGCTGATTTCAAACTCCTGCGCCAGACGTGAAATGATGTCCATTACAGCTCGATGACCTCCAGATCGTTGGGGATGTACAGATCGCCCGCGTAATGCTCCCGCGCCTCGGCGGTGTAGAGCGCCTTGCGGTTCGCGTAGTTCCTGTCCTCCGTGTGCCAGAGCACCAGATGCGGGACATCCAGCTGCGTCGCCAGCTTCGCCGCGTCGGCCACGGTGGAGTGGTGCTTTTCATAGGGCTTGAAGACGTCCGCCTGCGCAAGCAGGCAGAACGCCTCGCACAGCAGCCAGTCGCTGCCCGTGACATAGCGCTCGCAGACCGGGTTGTACGGCTCGTCGCCCAGGCAGGTGAGCTTCTTCCCGCTTTGCAGCGTGGTGGTAAAGCCGAACTGCAGCAGCTTCGTGCTGCCGATGTCAAAGAACGTCACGTCATAGCCGCAGAGTGTCGCCGTCATGCCGTCATGAATGTCGTGATAGAAGATGCGCGTGCCGATATGATTAAGCATCTTCTTTTGCAGCATCAGCTCGCCGATGACCTCAAGGCCCTTGCGCACGGTCTCGTGGCAGTAGATGTGCAGTTCGCCCTCGTACTTGCCCGCGTTCATCATCGTCATGATCTTGCGCAGCACCCAGACCACGCCATTCAGGTGATCGGGATGCGCGTGCGTGATGAACAGGTCGTGCACCGTCTCAAAGCCCAGCTTCGCGTCCTCCATCTGGCGCAGGATGCCGTTGCCGCCGCCCGCGTCCACCAGCAGCGTGCCATGGTCGTTCGTGATGGCAAAGCAGGTATTGTAGCAGCGGGTCGCCAGGGCATAGCCTGTGCCCAGCACGGTCAGCTTTTCCATTGTGTTTTCCTCCTCTGATGCTTCTTATGCTTCCTCGAGAATGGCCAGGCCCCACGGCGCAAGGGCAAGCGCATCCCCCTTGGCCACCGCCTTGCCGCCCAGCAGCTCCCGGCCCGTCATGCAGGCCTGCGTCTGCTGCGCGTCCGCGCTGTAATTGAGATAGAACGCCACGCGCCGGCCGAGGTCATTGACGCCGCCGCGCACGATCACCGGGAACTGCTGCGCCGGCATGCGCACGCCCGCATCCGTCAGCGCGCCGCGCAGCACGTTGGCCAGCACCGCCTCGCCCGTCATGCAGCCCAGATACACCGCGTTTCCCTTGCCGAAGCGGTGCCTCGTGATGGCGGCGTACTTCCCCCACGCGGGATGCTCATAGCGCGCCAGCACCTCGGCGCCCTCGGGAATGAGCAGCTCCATGAAGCCCTTCGCCGCCCGATCCTCTGCATCGCCGACGGCCTTGCCCCGCAGCGCCACGTTTTGGGGCAGCGTGAACTGGTGATAGCGCACGCCCATGCAGGAACGCAGGATGCGCGGCTGCACCTCGTCGCTCACCTTGACGAATTCATTCGCAAAGCCGGTCTTGAACGTCGCAATCAGCGTGCCGCCCTGCTCGCAGAAGCGCACGAGCCGCTCGAGCAGCGCATCCGGCGCGCTGTACAGGGCCGGGACAACGATCACCTTGTAGCGCTCAAAATCCTCGCTCTCCGGCCAGAGGACGTCGCATTCCACGTTCATCCGGTAGAGCGCGTCGTAGAGCCAGCGCACCACGTCGTTGTAAAACAGATCGCCGCTGCCCGCCGCCGTCGCGCGGATGGGGAACCACCTGAGCGCCGTCAGCGATTCGTTGCTCACCAGAATCGCCACGTCGCTTTGCTTTTTCAGGTTGACCAGACGGCTGCCGAGGCGATCAAGCTCCGCGCCGATCGTGCAGGCCTCGCGGTAGACCTCGTTTTCCGCAAAGTCGTGGCTGAGCACGCCCTTCCAGTACGTCTCGCAGGCGTTGTGGATGGAGTGCCAGTGCCAGTACATGACGCTGCACGAGCCGCTGGCGATGTGGCTGTACGCCTGCAGCCGCAGCTGGCCGGGATACGGCGTCCAGTCGGGAAAGCCCTGTGCCTGCGTCTCCAGCAGCAGGTAATTGCCGCTGCCCAGCGAGCGGGACATGTCGCCGCCAAAGGCGATCTCCGCGCCCGTGAGCGCATCCTGGCCGGGGTGGTAGATGTCCACGCCGGGAATCGTCAGGCACTGCGCCGCATGGAAGTGATCCGTGTCCGGCTGCACGCCATAGGAATGGCCGCGCCACTCGTAATCCAGGTTGTGCGTGATGAACTGATCCTCTCGGCGGTATTCGTTCACGATCCCCGCCTGCCAGCCGAGGAACCGCGTCACCAGGCCGCGCTGGAATTTTTCAAACGCCGCGCCCAGGCTGCCGTTGATCGTGCCGCGCACGTCCGGGAAGTCCTCCCAGGCGTCCACGCGGTTGCTCCAGTAATCCAGGCCGAAGGCGCGGTTCATCTCGCTCAGATCATCGTGAAACACCTGCCGCAGGTGCTTCACAAACTGCGTCTGCACGGCAGGGCCCGCCGTGCCGTAGTGCTTGGTCTCGTTGTCGATCTGAAAGCCGATGACGCATTTCCGGTGCGCCGTGCGCTTCATCAGCTCGCGGATGACGCGCTCGGCATAGTAGAGGTAGACGGGATGGGTGATGTCCATGATCTGGCGCGGGCCGTAGCGCTGCGGCCCCTGCTTCGTCTCCGCCAGCACGTCGGGATGGGCCTTCACCATCCAGGCGGGCACCGCGTACGTCGGCGTGCCGATGATCACGCCGATGCCCGCCTCCTCCATCGCATCCATCACGCGCTCCACATGTGAAAAGTCGAACACGCCAGGCTGCGGCTCGCAGGTGCTCCACGTGGATTCCGCGATGCGCACCGTGTTCACGCACGCGCGCTTCATCATCTCCACGTCCCTGTGCAGCCGCTCGTGCGGCATGTACTCATCGTAATAGGCGGCGCCGAAAAGCAGCTTGTCCATGATCCTTCCTCCCCCCGTCGATGTGCTTCCATTATAAGGCATCCGCGGGAATTCGGCAACGGGCAAGGCGCGGGCAGTGCCCGCTTCCGCCTCCGAATGACTTTTATAAACGCCGTTCTTTGTGCTCGTTGTACGA
Organism: Clostridiales bacterium; assembly: GCA_004557905.1. Lineage (GTDB taxonomy): Bacteria > Bacillota > Clostridia > Christensenellales > Aristaeellaceae > Ventricola. The sequence continues at coordinate 44,393 of SFFH01000044.1, forward strand.
TTTTTGCACAGCTTCATACAGGTCAAGGCCGATAACGCGCGCGCGCCTTGATTTTTGGCCAAAACAATTGACTTTTTGGCCTGATTCTGCTAGAGTTTTGCGCGTGTATGGATTTTTCTGTCCGTTCAAATGGAAACAAAGGAGTTGTACCATGAAACGCGAGAACTTCCAATCCCGCCTCGGCTTCCTGCTGGTGAGCGCCGGCTGCGCCATCGGCATCGGCAACGTCTGGCGCTTTCCCTACGTCGCCGGCCAGAACGGCGGCGGCCTGTTCGTTCTGTTCTATCTGCTCTTCCTGCTGACCATGGGCGTGCCGGTGCTGACAATGGAGCTGGCCGTGGGCCGCGCCAGCCGCAAGAGCGCGGTGCAGGGCTATCATGCGCTGGAAAAACCGGGCAGCAAGTGGCACATCCACGGCTGGTTCTGCGTCGCCGGCTGCTACCTGCTGATGATGTACTACACCACCGTCGCCGGCTGGATGCTCGACTACTTTGTCAGGTTCCTCACCGGCTCCTTCACCGGAATGGACGCGGCGGCCATCAGCGGCGCGTTCGGCCAGATGCTGCAAAGCCCCGCGGAGATGACCCTCTTCATGGCGCTGGTCGTCGTGCTGGGCTTCGCCGTCGTCAGCTTCGGCCTGCAGAAGGGTCTGGAGCGCATCTCGAGATTCATGATGACCGCGCTGCTTCTGCTCATCCTCATGCTGGCGGTCAACAGCTGCCTGCTTCCCGGCGCGGGCGAGGGCCTTTCGTTCTATCTGCTGCCCAGCCTCAGCCGCGCGATGGAACAGGGCCTCTTCTCCGTGATCACCGCCGCGATGAATCAGGCATTCTTCACGCTGAGCCTGGGCATCGCCGCCATGGAGATCTTCGGCTCCTACATGACCCGCGAGAACACGCTCACGGGCGAGGCCGTGCGCATCTGCCTGCTGGACACCTTCGTGGCGCTGATGAGCGGCCTGATCATCTTCCCGGCCAGCTTCTCCTTCGGCGTGCAGCCGGACGCCGGCCCGTCGCTGATCTTCGTCACCCTGCCCAACGTCTTTGCCGGCATGCGGGGCGGCCGCTTCTGGGGCACGCTGTTCTTCCTGTTCATGACCTTCGCCAGCTTCACCACGGTCATCTCCGTGTTTGAAAACCTGATTGCCAACTGCATCGACATGTTTGGCTTCAGCCGCAAAAAGGCCGTCATCGCCAACTGCGTCTTCCTCCTGCTGGCGTCCATGCCGTGCCTGCTGGGCTACAACGTGCTCTCCGGCGTGCATCTCATCGGCGGCCGCGACGTGCTGGACACCGAGGATTTCCTGGTGAGCAACCTGCTGCTGCCGCTGGGCTCGCTGGTCTATCTGCTCTTCTGCACGACCCGCTGGGGCTGGGGCTTTGACAACTACCTCGCTGAGGCAAACGCGGGCGAGGGCATCAAGCTCTCCGCGAAGCTGAAGCCCTTCTTCCAGTTCGTGCTGCCCGCGCTGATTCTTCTGATCTTCATCTCCGGGCTCCTGTGATGGAGCACAAAAGGGGCTGCAAGGCAAACGCTTTGCAGCCCCTTTTGTCGTTTGGGAAAGCATCTGTCAGGCTCATGCCCGCACGTCCCGCCGGGTCAGAAGCGCCTGCGCCAGCAGGCAAAACAGCGCCGCAAACCCCAGGCACGAGAGCGCATACGCGCCCATCCCGCCGGCGAGCTGATCCTGCGCGCGGTTGGCGTTCATGCCCAGCAGCACCAGCGCGTACGGCCAGCACAGCCCCGCGTCCTGCGCGACGAGCGCCATGCCCACGACGCCGCCCACCAGCGCGATGAGCACCGGCACGGCAAAGCTGCGGATAACCATGGACAGCAGCAGCTGCAGCGCGACGACGGCCAGCGCGCCGAGCAGCCCGCGCAGCATGTACAGCGCGATCTGCACGGGCGGCCAACCCGCCAGGCCGCAAACCGCCCTGCCGCACAGCACATACAGCGCGAACACCCAGCCCTGCGTCAGCAGCGTCACGGCAAGCACAGCGGCGCCCTTCGCCGCAAAGAAGCAAAAGGGCTGCACCGGCATGGTCATGAGCAGGTTCATGCCGCCGCCTATGTGCTCCATCCGCCACAGGTACGCCGCATACACGCCCACCATCGGGGAAAAGAAGAACAGCGCATAAAACAGCGTGTGCTGCGTAAACAGGCTGTACCAACCGTTGGTCAGAATCTCCCGGTTCTGCATGAAGTTGAACGTGCCATACGCCGCCGAAATCACCGGCAGCAGCGCAAAGACCCACCAGATGCCCGCGCCGCGCAGCTTGCGCATCTCCGCGCGGATACACCGCACCATCATCGCTCACACCTCCTGATTGCGCACCGTGCGGCGCGCCAGCGCGTACCCCAGCACGGCGCAGGCCGCCGCTGCGGCGAGCAGCCCCACGGGGAACGCCAGTGGTTCATACGCCGTGATGCGCGTCTCCCTGTCGTAGTGCATGCGCATCGCGCTCAGCGGCACATCGTACGCCCAGGGCGTCAGCAGCGCCAGGCGCTCCGGCATGAACGCCGTAAACACACTCAGCAGGCTGCACGCCAGCCCGACAGCCAGCGGCAGCACCTGCGTGCCCGAGCGGACGCACAGGGCCAGCAGCACATAGAAGCGCATCGCGTTCACCACAAACGTGCAGACCATCAGCCAGAGCGCGCGAGAGGGTGCAGGCGCCTGCGTGTAGCCCCACACGCGTCCTGCCAGCAGAAAGACCGCGCCCTCCGTCAGGCAGATCACAGCGTTTTGCGCCATACCCCGCAGCGCCTTGGCGTCAAAGAGGCTTTCCCGGCGCTGCAGGGTGAACAGCAGGCGGCACCCGCTGCCCTTTGTCTCCATGTCCCACAGGCGGCTGGCCAGCGCCGCCATCGCCAGCGGCATGACCACCGCGTTCATCAGCGAGAGATTGACGGTCATCGCCGAATACCCCGCAGCCAGCTGCCAATCCTCCTCGGGCCGGACGGCCGCGCACAGCGCCGTCAGCAGCCCGGTCAGCGCCGCGAGGAGCAGATCATGCCGCCGCGCCGCCTTGATGCGTTCCGCAAGCATCGCCGCCCTCATGTTTCCGCCTCCTCTCCCCGCTCGTGGATCAGGCCCAAGAAGATCTCCTCCAGCGTCCTGCTGCGCCGGGTGACGACGACCTCGCCGCCGCGCTCCTCCTGCA
>SFFH01000002.1 GCA_004557905.1 Clostridiales bacterium
CAACGCGGATTTCAAAATCTCCGTCATTTCCAAACTTCAGTTCAAGATTCAGGTCAAGGACGCAAAGGGAAACGCGATCAGCGGCGCGACGGTCACGGCGACCAATCGGGAGAACACGGCCAAAACAAAGACGCTGACCACCAATTCCTCCGGCGATGCGATCTTCTCGATGAGCGACATGGGCGCGGACGAGAAGAAACAGATGCAGCTGACCCTGCGCATCACAGCCAGCGGTTACCGCATCCGGGAGGTGAAGATGATCAAGCTGTTCGGCGGCGATGCCACCACCATCTACCTGGAAAAGGACAACGGCAAGCCGTATCTGATCATGAGCGGCTTTAACGGCTGCGACATCCTCACCGAAAAGAGCACGTTCTACTATTCGCCCAAGAATGATTACAGCCACGCCGTCTCCGCGAAGCTGAGCAGCGCCACGGACGGCACGCTGGAGCTGCATTATCTCTACGACGGCAAGGATACGGTCGTTTCGAAGGCTTTCAAGGCGAGCGACAGCGACAAGACGGAATTTGTGTTTGAGAATACCTGGCTGAGCATCCTGCAGCCGGGCACGAAGGTCTCCTTCAAGATCATCACCAAGGACAAGCAGGAATACACGTTTAATACCCAGCTGGACATTCAGAAGGCGATCGTCGATGAGCCCTTCCTGAGCGAAAGCAGCACGCTGTTCAAGTTCTTCGGCGGCGACGGCGGATTTGGCTTTGACATTCCGACGTCTGTCCCCTTCATCGGAGGCGAACGTCTGGCCGTCAGCATCCCGGGCAAGGCGCCGAAGTTTATGATTCTGCCCTCGGGCCGGGCGATGTTTTCCTGGGGAGCCACTTACTCGAGCAAGGACACCAGCTGGAAAAGCGAAGACACGCAGGACATAGAAAACGCGAAGAAGGAATTCGCGGCGAAGAGCACGGCGGACAAGCTGCTGGCCAAGGCCGGCGCGTATCGCGGTGTCAACACCACCACGGAGCCCAAAATGCTGGGCAGCTTTGGGGCGAGCGTGAACCCCTTTGTGTCCGTGCAGGGCGTGTACAACTCGAACGAGCACAAGCTGACCATGGACGGCGACGCCGGCGCGACGCTGGCCTTCAAGGCCGCCTTCACCCAGACCTTTATGATGGGCCCGGTGCCATTCTTTGCCGGCGTGGATTTCAGCATGGGCGCCAGCTTCGGTCTGGAGACCAAAGTGACCGTGAACATGGATTTCGTCGATGGCACGATGGCGATTACGAAAGACCCGACGATCGAATACTTCAACGGCAAAGATAGCGGATTCACCATTTCCATCCGACTGGAGCTGGGCGGCACGATCGGTCTGGGCCTGCAGGATGTGGCGAGCGTCGCGCTGCGCGGCTACGGCTACCTCAACCCCGTCGTGGACCTCGCCATCAAGGGCGTCAGCGCAAACGCGAAGTACGGCATGGGCATAGGCGTCACCGTCCGCGTGCTGTTCCTCAAATGGCAGCACACCCTGATTAACGATGAGGAGAGCCTTGGCCAGAGCAATTCGGCCATGACGCTGAGCGCGCCGTTGGATGGGACATACCAGCACTTTGACAGCACAGGCGCCATGGAACCGAAGTCTTCCACGGAGAACAGCGTAACCGGCAGCAGCGGCGTGGAGCCGACCGAAACAAAGAAGGTGTTCAGCCAGATCGACAGCGCGACCGGGAATTTCCAGTACGCGGTGATTGGCGACCAGACCTATCTGTTCTGGATCCAGCCCGGCGCAGCTACCGGATCGAACAAAGTCGGAGCGCGGCTGATGTGGTACAACCTGAATGACACGAGCAAGAATGGAGAGGTCGGCTGCCTGGACAAAAACTCAATCGGGAATGCGAACAGTGGCGGGAACGGCACTACACCCAAGCGCAAGACGTATGCGGACTACGACTTTGCGGTGGAGGTCAGCCGTGGGTTGAACAATCAGGGGAGCAGCTTCTGCGCGCTGACGATCCTGAGCGGCATGTTCACCGGCACCGGCTCCGGCACAACGCCTCAAGCTCCCGATAAAGCGGACAAAGGATTGGATATCGTATTCTATCAGGAGCACACAAGGGTGTTCCGCAAGGATGACTACGCCATCATGCCGGAGGTCTTTCTGAGTGCGACGGCGGACAACGAAAAATCCGCTTACATCGTCAGCACCTGTACGAGCAGCGACGGCAAGAAAAATATCTATGGCCAGATTGTCTTCGACCAGAATCCTTTCTCCACAACGATTCTGGCGGGGTATGAGGAGATCGACAATACCGCGTTCAGAGACGGATACGGCATTAGCCGCTACCATATTGGCATACCCAACGGGAAAACGACTAGTCAGCAGCAACAAAAGATCAACATCTATTCGCTGAACAGAAATGACAATACCGGGCTCAGCGAGCTTTCTTACATTTCCTATAATTCCCGTCTTCTGCTGGCACAGGGGAACATCGTCAATTTCCGGGTCTATAGCCAGATTAGCGGCGCTTACTACACGTTCAAGGACACGCTGTTCTATCTGGAGCGGGTCAAGCAGGAGGAGGGCAAGGACATCCATCGGCTCAAGTGTGTCACACTGGATGCGAATAACCCGACCGCGTTCCCGCCGGTTACGGATTTTGAGGTGGAGATCAACGCGGACCAGTTTGACATCGTCAAGTTTGGCACGGGCGTGTATCTGTACTGGACGGAATGCTCGACCCCTGACCCGACGAAACCGACGGCGCAACCGAAGTATATGGTGCGCTGCCTGCGCTATGACCCCGGCACGGATACGGTCTGCGGCCCCTTCAACATGGTGGAGCTCAAGGAAAGCCCCAACACCATCAAGCTGCAGGACAGCGGTACCGGCTTCTACTCGGTGGATCTGCAAACCAGCGAGGGCTCCTATCTGCGGCAGTCGTTCTCCAAGTTCACCTACAAGCTGGTCAGCTCGGCGGAGCTGACGGCAATGTCCCGCTGTCCAGCTTCGATGTGCAGATCAAAAACGGCGGCACATTGATTCAGACCCTTCACATTGACTGCGCCAACCCGGTAGAAAACAGCAGCACGGTGAACAGCGCGAATGGCACACCGAGGGTCATGAGCGGCGCGTATACCGTGACCCGGATCGGCGGCATGTACGATGCGCTGAACAACGACAGATGGGAGATCACCAGGACAGACGCGAACGGCGCCACGACGGTTCAATCGGTGCAGACCGCCATGCTGATGCCGGGCGACACGCATTACTACGAGGCCAATATGCTGGTTCCGTCGACCTGGTCGGGCGACATGAACCTCACTGCGGAAATCTCCAAGGTGCAGGGCGACATCGCGGTGAACGGGACGATGGAGAACGGCGTCCTGATGCTGACGGGCGCGGATGCTCCTCAGACGCTGAATGATACCAATGAGCCGATCATGATCACCCGGCTTGGCACGGGTCAACAGCTGCTCAATACCAATGTGCACGACCTGGCGCTGAGCGCGAAGATCTTCAAGCTGAACGACGAGGACTATGTGCGCGTCAACGTGAAGAACCTGAGCGGCAATACCGAATCGAGCGTTACGCCGGTGCTGACCAGCGTGCATCGCGGCGAAACCCTGTTCACCCATCGGTTCGTCCGTTCCATGGGCGATGACTTCGGCTACTCCATGGATATCCCCCTGAGGGAGCTGACGAAGGGCCGCAGCCTGCAGAATCTGGACCTTTATGTGAGCGCGAACGGGAATTACGAAGAATACGCTGATGTGGACAACCATGTGTCACCGTGAAAGCCGCCGGCGGCAAGGCGCCCTACCGCTACCAGTGGCAGCGCATGACCGGAACGGATCGCTGGGAGGACATCCCGGGCGCCAATCAGGACACCTACCGCATCGAATCGGTCAAGGAGGAGCACAACGGCCTGACCGTGCGCTGCGTGGTCACGGATCAGTTCGGGGACTACGTCCTCTCCGATTCCGCGAAGCTGACCCTTCTGCCGCAGACCGGCGACAGCTCGCAGCTGACGCTGTGGCTGCTGCTGGCGCTCTCGGCCGCGGCTGTGGTGGCGGTCGTGTACCGTAAAGGGCGCCGCAGATGACCGCGCCGGGAGGCAACCCGAGGACAAGCCAAACCATCCCATGCCCGGAGGCCTCACCGGATGGGCAGTCATGATGATCTCGGATCAACATGATGTATCCTCCATTTACCGCCAGGGAACATGACGTTCCCTGGCGGTTTTTACGCGATAGGAAACTGCGCAAGGTATCGTACAGCGAGCACGGAATAGCTTGACATTGCAAAGCCGTTCGGAAGTGGGAGCGGCCACGGGCCGTTTGGCCGACAAAAGCGCCGCATGGCTGCGGCGCTTTGCAAAGGATATGTCGTTTGTTTGCGGTCGATGTCATTCCTGGGCATCATCTGCCTGACGGAGCCTGGCAGTCTGCGCCCAGAACGCCTCGTCATGCAGCAGATTGTAGTTGACCCCATCCTTCGTCAGCCAATGGCCGTTGAAGGCAGCGAACCAGCACTGACCATCGGCGCTGGTGACGCGCAGGACGGGATCCCAGTCCGTCACAGCCATATCGCTGACAGAACCGATTTCAATCTGCAGCGCGGCATCCAGGATGGCCTGAATCTCATCGGGAGAATCCGTGGCGTATTCCGGGGCAAGGCTGGCGTAGCCATCGGAGTACGAGACGGAGATCACGGGATTGTCCTCCGTCACCTGACGCATAAATGCGCTCAGACCCGTGAACGCCGCAAAGGAGGACGGCTGAGCGGCATCGTCACTGGCATCCGCAGGGGAAATGCGGCACCATGCGCGCACGTTCACCATGGCCGGCAAAGAAAGCGTCATCGTCCCATCCGTGCAGATCACGATCTGCTCATCCAAGGCCGGCAAGGGCATCTCCGGGCTGAACCGCGCCAGGATTTCGCCGAGCATGTCATGCTCAATCAGCGCGGTGTGATTCTCCTCGTCCAGGGAAAGCACGGCGCCCTGCAGAACGCCGGTTTCCGTCACATCCGTCAAGGTCAGATTCAGCGCCTGATCCACGACAGCCAGATAGACCCTCTGCTCCAGCGCCGTGTCCTCCCAGCTGCGGCGATAATCAAAGGTGATGACGCTGCTTCCCGGCTTCACGGCCGTGAGCACAAACTGCGTTTGCCCGCCGGCGCCGGTCATCGCGGCGGTCTGCGCATCCGGGATGTAGGTTCCTTCCGCGCTGTCCAGCCGGACGGTATCCCCGCCCAGCACAGCGCCTGCCCAGGAATAGCCGGTACTGGGATTGGCAATAAGGGAGAGCATCGCCGTATGGCCTGCCTCCGGGGACTCCGCCGCCGCACAGGACAACGTCAGCAAAAGGGCCGACAGAAGTGCGATCCATGTTTTCATCGTCTCATGACCTCCTCAATAGCTTCAATATATAGACGATCATGGGCTGGAATCGGTTCCCATGCACCGTTCTTTTTCAGCACAAAATTTTCTCTGCCCGGCGCCGGGCCCGTCCTGACTGCGCTGCCCATCAGCGCCCCATCCGGGGATTTTGGCTGAACAAAAGTGCGCCAACCTGCAAAAGCAGGCGGCGCAGTCTGATATGGATAAGCGGGGTCTTATTCCTTGTCCACGACCCAGAGATCGCTGACAATCTGGAGGGCCAGCTCCATGTCCTCCTCGACGATCTGCTCTGTCTTCTGGATGCCGACGGTGATGAAGTAGCCGTTCCAGATGGTAATCATGTCGGCATAGTCCGTCTGGGCATCGTTCTCGGTGATGCAGATCATCCGGGTGCCGTAGCGGGTCTCCCGGATTTCAATGCTCGGGCTGTTGTAGTCAGCGGCCAGCGTTTCTTCAATCTCCAGCATCTGTTCATCGGTCACATCCGTATTGAGCGTAACGCCGCTGAAGCCGTCCGCATAGGCGACGGAGACATAGACCGCCGGCGCCGTCCTGTCCGCCTCGTGGTTTTCGTCCTCCTTGTAGAAAACGGCAAAGAGGCTTCCGCCGCTTTCCTCGGTATAGTAGGCGTAGCCTTCCGGCAGACGATCCATTTCAATGGCGAAATGGATCTGCACAGCGTCTTCGTCCATGCTGACTTCGTCATGCTGCTCTTCAGCGACGGCAAGGCCGCATCCCAGGAGCATCAGCGCCGCAAGAAGCATCGCAAAGCACTTTTTCATCGTGAATATCCCTCCTCAATCTGTTTTGCGTCGCCCTCAGGATTCGTCATCATAGCGGATGAGGAATCCCTTGCGCATGAAGCCGACATAGCCGCTGCGTTCATCCTGCACCTGATACCAGCCGCGTCCCTCTGCGATCACCCGCAGCATGGAGCCGTCATTGACACGCTCGGCCACAGCCGCATCCATGCTCGGGGCCCAACGGAGGTTGACATAGCCGCCGGCATGGCTGGCCTGAACATAGACATCGTACGGCTCAACCAGCTTGAAGGACTTGAAATCCACATCGGCAATGCTGGTCGCGCCCTTGTCATCGCTGCTCTTGTCCGTCGTCTTTGACTTGCTGCCGGGATATTCGGAAACCAGATAGCGGGACTGGATATAGCACGGCTGGCTGTAGCCCTGCCAATTCACGACGGTCCAGCTTCCCTCATTCTGCAGCACCTCGACCGCAGAGCCGTAGTTCAGCTTGCCGACCGATTCGGAATCGGTGCTCGGCTTCAGGCGCACGTTGACGGCGCCGCCATTCGAGGTTTTGACGTACATGGTGTAGGCGCTGGCACAGGCCGGAAGAAGCAGGCACAGCAGCGCGATCATCAGCAGGGCGATTTTCTTTTTCATGCCAAATCTCCTTTTCCGTTCCAAGGGAAGCGGTTCATTCACATCAGCTTGCTTGCGACGCTCATTCGATCGTCAGAGAATAGGGCGTGGTATAGTCCTGCTGCAGCCAGACGGTTGCGCTCGCGTCCTGCGCATTGTAGATCACGCTGTACTGCGTCATGGAGGTCGCCTCCGTGCCCGGATCCTGCGCCGCGACGCTGAGGATCTTCATGGCCTGGGCCGGGGTCATCTTCGTCATGTAGCCCTCCTGGGTAAAGTCGAGATAGCGCTCCACCGCGCTGACGATGCCGGTCAGGCGGTGATAGCCGTGGCCATAGCCATAGTGATACTCCCGCACGGTGTTGCCCAGCGGAGTCACCTTTTCCGTGCAGACGCCGTCCTTGTAGCGATCCTCGGCGTCGTCATAGCCCACATAGTAGTTGGTCACGGCGTTGGTGTCCGTCACGGTCAGCTGATTGTAGCGCCACTCCAGCACGACGGAAGCACCCGTGGCGTCGGTGACGAACAGATGGAAGTCCATGCCGCCCGTATTGCGGATGTTGTATTCCTTGGCCAGGGCAACGGCTTCCTCCACCGTGGCGCAGTTGTCCAGGATATAGCGTGCCAGCACGGAATGGCCGATCGCGACCTTGCCCGGCTCCTGCTGATCGACGGGGGTCTCGCCCTCCTTCACATCCAGCTTCAGAATGGAGACGCTCACGCCCTTTTCATTGAGGCCATCCACGCACAGATACGGGAGCAGTACGGCCAGCGAGGTATCCGTCGTGCCGTCATCCAGCACGCCGGCATAGTAGGCGCCGCCGGCCAGGCTGAGCCAGCAGGCGTCCGCGATGCCGATGGATTTGTATTTGCCCTCCGGGGCGCAGTGAAGGGCCACGTTCAGGCCGGTATACGCGCCATTGGGATCGGTATGCCGGTAATCGTAGTTTCTGGCGGTCAGGAAGCAGTCGCCCGTTTCGTTCCAGGTGGTGAACGCCGAGCAGCCCGCGTCATACTGGCCGAATTTGCCGAGGAGGGTCTGAAAGAGGGGATTGTCGTAGTCGTAATCGCAGGTCATTTTATAGAAAATCCCTGCGTCATCGACGCGCTTGATGGTTTCGAGCGACGCGGTCATCGCCTCGTCCAGCCATTCGGCGGCGTGCGGATTCGCGTTTTGCGCGCAGGCGGCGCCAGAAAGCGCGACCAGGGCAATGAGCAGCGCAAGGGCTGCCAGGACAAAACCGGTTTTCTTCATGTGATTCATCCTTTCCATGATTTCTTTTTTCATTTATTCATGCAAACAGCCTTCTGGCGACGAAATTCCGTCAGGCTGCTTCCAGAACGTCAGGGGAGGGACTTCAGTCCCCGTTGTCTTCCTCATTCATGCGCCTTGCCGCCCTGCTTTTCAGCCGGACGCACAGCACGGTCACCGCCACGCCTGCGGCAAAGGCGGCAATGCCAATGACGACGTACGCCCCCGCACCGTCCTGCAGCAGCACCGCGCCGTAGGCGCCCGCCACCGTCGCCACGCCGGACGACTGTGCATGATTCAGCAGCAGACCAATGCCCGCGAGCAGCAGCAGGCTGCACGCCGTCAGGATGGAAAGCTGCCGGGCCTCGCAGCGCGCTCGGTACTGCCTCGTTCTGCTGCGAATTGCCCGCACCCGGGTGTCCGTCGTACAGGTCATGAACGAACCCTCCTTTGTGTCATCATCAACCCTTCCATATGATAAAAGACAGGAAATTCAGAATCCTTTCACCCCGAAGGAAAACTTTTCAAATTTTTCTCAAAAAAAGAGCCGTTCCCCGGTCCGGGAACGGCATGGTGAAGGGAATGACGCTATGCAAAGGAGAGCTTCAGCCTAGGAAGAAGCTGCCGGAGGACGAGCAGGCAGACGAGCAGCACGGAGGGGAAGAGGTAGCCCGCCGTTTTCCACACGCCCTGTGCCGTGATGAGCAGATTGTAGATGCCGTGGAAGCCGATGCAGGCGCCCAGAATGCCCACGGTGCCGGTCAGCGCCAGCCAGCGGCGGCGGAAGACATAGGCAATCCCGTAGCCGGACAGCACGCCGCACAGGATGTGCAGCGCCCCGGCGGAAATCCCGCGGATGAGCAGGAAAGCCAAATCCTCCGCGCCGTTCTCCGTCAGGTAGCAGACGTTTTCAAAGGTGGCAAAGCCCACGGCGATCGCCAGCGCCGCGCCGGGCAGCTCGCGGGGCTTTGGCTCGAAGATCAGCAGGTAGAACAGCAGCGGCAGCAGCTTGAGGATTTCCTCGCAGACCGGGGTGATCTCGATGACAGCCACCCGGGCGTCCGCCCCGCAATACCCCATGAAAAAGCTGCTGACATAGGCCGACAGCAGGCAGACGCTCATCCCCGCGACGACGAAGAGGGGAAAGCTGCGCGCGCGCCCCCGGGTGAAAAGCAGCGACAGGATCAGCGGAAGGGCGAGGCAGACGAAGATGTTTTCGATGAAGGTCACCGGTCCGTCACCTCCCGCAGCGTCAGCGGCAGCAGCGCCGCAAGGGAAAGGGTCAGCGCGATGTCCACGGCGAAGTACAGGTTGAAGCGGGTGAAATCGCTGAAGAAGATGGAGACGATGAACAGCAGCAGCTGCAGCGCGATGCAGCCAAGCAGCAGCCCGTCCGTCCGCCGCTGCGCCGGGCAGCGCTGCCAGTGAAACGCGCTCAGGTACACGATGGCGCCCAGCGTCAGCGCAAAGAGCAGGGACATCAGAATCGACGGCCCCAGCATGCGGAAATGCAGAACGAGCGCCGCGGTCAGCGCCGCGCCGGCTGCGGGCAGCGGACGCATGCGGAGCCGGAGCGTCTCCGTGCGCAGGATCTGCAGCGAGAGGAAGCAGAGGTAGGAGGCCAGCCACGACACCTCCGAGACGTAGAAGACCCGCGGGATATCTCCGATGATGGCCAGATGCAGCACAAAATACAGCGTGCCCATGGCAAAGCAGGCGTAGGCGAGGGCGAGCATCAGCAGAGGGCGGCTCTTATGCCGCAGCGCCAGGAGCACGGCGGCGGCAGCGGCGCAGCCCAGCGCCGCCACCTGAAAGAGATTGTCGATCAGCTCAAAGTTCATCGCGGTCCTCCTCGCGCTGCCGGCGCTCATCCCTGCGGCGCAGCCGGTACAGGCATACCGTCACGCAAACGCCCAGCAGGAAGGCCATCAGCCCCATCAGGATATACCCCAGCGCGGCATGGTCGCCGATCAGGCTGGCCGCGCCCGAGGCATGGGCCACGATGCTCCCCGTCGCGCGGGCTATCAGCCCCGGCATCAGCGTGCCGGCGCCGGCGACCAGCAGCAGGCACACCGCTATGCAGGCCGCGTCAAGCGCGCGGCGGCGCCGCTGCGCCCTTTCCCGTCTCCGCTGCGTCGCCCTTTCATGAACCAGCCGGATGCGTTCCTCATTCGTCCGCACGGGTGAATCCCTCCTGCTCCAGAATCTGCTTCAGGCTCTGCTTGCCGCGGTGGACAAGGTTGGTGATCTGCGCCTCGCTCTTTCCCATGACGGTCGCCGCGCTGCGGTAGCTGAGCTCCGCGAAGTAGACGAGGTACAGCGCCTCACGGTATTCCGCCTTCAGCCTTGCCAGCGCGGCATAGAGCTGGCGGCTTTGCTCGCTGCGCACAAGCGCCGTGTCCGCCAGCACGTCGCTCTGCGGCTCAAAGGGGAGCGCGTCGAGCCGAAGAAGGCGCAGCCGGTTTCGCCTGCTGTGGCGCAGGGCGAGATGCCGCGCTGTCTTGTACAGGTACGCCCTGAACGCGCCCGCGCCTGTGATGGGACGCTCCTTCGCAAAAATCTGCGAGAACGCGTCAATCATCAGATCCTCGGCCTCGTGCATATCCCGCAGATAGCCGTGGATGTACAGCGTCAATGCGTCGCCGTACCGCTCAACCAGCAGATCGGCGGCCTTCTCCTCGCCGTCCAGATACCGCCGGTATGCGGTTTCATCCGAAATCATGCTGGCCGCCTCCCTTCGCGTCTTCTGCGCACGTGAACCCAGATATCCTACATTATATCCGAACATCAGAGGCTTCGCAAGCGCGCGGATTGTCTCCGCTTCTGACTTTGAGCAGATGGAAAGGAAAAATCAATAAACATTGACAAGTTGCTGATGATGCTTTACTATTCAGAAGGTACATTCTCGGAAATGGTTAGGACTGGGGGAAACGGTTGGATGACATCACGTGAATTTGCGGAACTGATCGGCGTATCGCAGGCTACGGTTTCGCGGGCGCTCAATGGCAGCCCTTCTGTTTGTGAAAGGACGAGGCTTTATGTTGAGCAGAAGGCGGAGGAGTACGGCTTTGTGCTCAATTCTCAGGCGCGGAGCCTGAAGACCAGCAAGACGCAGACGATTGGCGTGTTGTTTCCGCTGAACTTTGACAGCCTGAGCAAGAACCTGATGTTCACGCATATCTCTGACCAGCTCCAGCGTGAGCTCAGCCACAGGAATTATGACATCATGATCGTCTACGATCACGATCCCCAGCTCAAGAGCAATACGTTTGAGCGCGTCATTCGCAGCGGCAAGGTGGATGGACTGATCAACTTCAGGCCCCAGCTGCTGGAGCGCGAGATTGATCTGATTGAGAAATTCCATGTGCCGTTCGTCTCGCTGCACTGTGCGCTGCAGGAAAACCCCATGCTGCATCAGCTGATGATCGACGAAGAGAACGCAGGCTTTCAGATCGGACAGTTCCTTGGCAGCCAGGATGGAGACAGGTATGCCTATCTGGCGGTGGATGATGAGCCGCCGGCCAAAAGCAGCCGCCTGCATGGATTCAGGAAAGGCCTGGCTTCGATGGGAAAAAAACTGGAGGATGATGCCATCCTTTCCGCGGAAAGATTGCCCTCCGCCGCCCGCGAGGCGGTTCTTGACCGTCGGGAGCTGTTTGAAAACGGGTCAACCAGCATCTTCGTCTACAATGACATGATGGCGCTGGGCGTGCTCAATGCGCTGCGCGAGCTTGGCGTGGATGTGCCGCGGCAGGCACAGGTCTTTGGCATGGATGACATCCCGATGGCGTCCTGGTTCACGCCGCGGCTGAGCACGATGCGTTCGCCGGTTCGCCAAATGGTGAAGGATGGCTGCGATTTGCTCATCAGCCTGATTGAAGGCAAGGAGATTACGCCGCAGACGGTGTATTATCAGGCGCAGATGGTTTTAAGGGATACGACGAGAGAAAATAAATAAATTCCGCAATCACGCTTTTGTGGTGTTGACAAGCACTCAAATGCGTGATATATTATTATCGACAAATGAATACGTATACAAACAGGAAAAATGACACAAATGAAAAAATGTATACGTATGCTAGATACGGAATGGCCAATTCGTGTGTACAGCCCTATGCGGCTGGCAATCTATCGGATGCGATTCAAACCGGTTCCTGGGGAGCCGGTAAAAAATAAGGAGGCTATCATCATGAAAAAGCTCGTCTCTCTCGTTCTGGCGCTCATGCTGTGCCTGAGCTGCGTGTCTGCTCTGGCTGCCGAGGCCTGGACCGTCACCTGCCCGTGGGCGCCGTCCGGCGTCGCCGCGATGGTCAATCAGAAGGCTGCCGCGCTCTCGACCACCTATAGCCAGGATTACGTTCTTGTGGCCAATGCTGAAAAGGGTGATACCGCGACCATCAACAGCTGGCTGACCAAGTACACCGAGGCGGATCCGCAGATGTGCTTCATCGGCGAGGGTATGTTTGGCATCACGGCGATCCTCGATCCCGCACGCATGAACTTTACCTACGATGATTTCAAGTACGTTGAAAATCTGTACTCCTCCATCTTTGTCGCCAGCGCCCGCAAGGAGCTGGGCATCACCTCCATCGACGCGCTGAAGGCGTATCTGGAGGCCGGCAATCAGATCATGGTTGGCACCAACGGCGCCACCGGCTCCGAGGCTTTCCTGGCCGCTGCGCTGATCGGCGCGATGGGCTATGGCGATCAGTTCTGTCTGATTCCGTACGAGTCCGCGGCCGAGGCTGCTCAGGCTGTTGCGCGCGGCGAGGTGGACGTTGCGGTTTCTCACCAGAGCCAGATCCTGGAGACTTGGCAGCAGGGCGGCGTCGACGTGTTTGCTGCGTTCGACGGCCAGCCGATTGCGCAGGGCCCGTTCGCCGGCGTTGAGGGCGTGGGTCAGTATGGCTATCCGTACTTCCGCAACCGCTGCTTCATCTTCGCCAAGGCCGGCGCGGACGAGCAGAAGATCGCTGACATCAAGGCGCTGTATGCGCAGATCCTGGCCGATGAGGGGATGGTGGATTGGCTGAACAACACCATGCTGCTGGAGGCTGATCCGATGACCGAAGAGGAGACCATCGCGCATATCGAGAATGTCAAGAGCATCGTCAACGAGTATTACGATCTGGTTGCTGAGTAATTGACAGGGCTGATCACCGGGCAATGCAGGGAAGATGCCTTGCATTGCCCTTTTGATCAGCATGGAATCGTGAAAAAAGCAAATGCCGCTCACACTGGGGGATACGGTATGGATAATGAAAACAGGAGCCTGATCGCCTGTATCGACGCGAGGCTCGACGCCATCGGCGATAAGCTCAAAAAGAAGGAATGGAAGGTGCCTACCGATCTGCTCGGCGGCGTCATTTTCCTGATCTTCGGCCTGGTGATGCTCAGAATCATTCCGCAGCAGATTGAGATCAAAAAGAAGGAGCTGGTCAACGGACAGGCCTTCCCGAATCTGCTGATGTACATCATGATCGCCTGCTCCATCGTCCTGATTGTCAATCAGGTGATCAAGCTCATGCGCAAGGAGCCGATCAAAACGACGACGATCAATCTGCTGGTGGAGGTCAAGGCAGTCTTCATCTTCCTGTGCATGATCGTTTTCTGGCTGGTTGCCGAAAAGACTGGCAACTTTGCCATTGGCGCCGCGGCCTTTGGCGTGCTGATGCTCTGCCTCTTTCGCTGCCGGAAACCGCTGTACTATGTCATTGTGCTCCTTGCGGCTGTCGCGATCTGGGCGGCATTCCGCTTTGGCCTTGGCGTGATGTTCTGACGGGAGGGGAAAGCCATGCTTGAATTCATCGTTCCTGCGCTGCAGAACCTGCTGAACATCCAGAACCTGCTCTGGATCAATCTGGGTGTATTCATCGGCAGCGTCTTTGCTGCGATTCCGGGGCTTACCGTCATCCTGTGCATCATCCTCTTCCTGCCGTTTACCTATCAGATGACGGCGATTCCGGGCATGATGTTCCTGCTGGGCATCTACTGTGCAGGCGGCTACGGCGGCAGCGTCAGCGCGATTCTGATCAACACCCCGGGTACCCCTCACGCTGCGACGACCATGCTCGACGGCTATCCGCTCAATCAGCAGGGCCGAACCAAGGCGGCGCTCAAGATCGCGCTGTATGCTTCCACCTTTGGCGGCATTTTCTCCGCACTGATGCTGCTGTTCCTCGCGCCGCAGGTCGCCAGGGTCGCCGCGATGCTGGGCACGGCGGAGTATTTTCTGGTCTGCGTGTTCGGCCTGACCATCATCGCAGGCATCTCAGGCGACAGCCTGTGCAAGGGAATCATGGCGGCCTGTATCGGCCTGCTGGTTTCCTGCATCGGCGCTGATCCGATGACCAGCCGCGCCCGCCTCACCTTCGGTGTGGAGCGTCTGTATCTGGGGCTTGATCTGGCGATCTGCCTGATTGGCCTGTTTGCGCTGGTTCAGGTGCTGACCAAGGCTGAGCAGCTGGAGGGACGCCTGGTGATGGATACCTCCCGCCTCAAGGACGGTCAGGACATCACAAAGGAAGAAAAAAAGCGCATGGTGCGCCCGATGCTGGTTTCTTCCATCATCGGTACCATCATCGGCATCATTCCGGGAACCGGCGCCTCCATGGCGTCCTGGTTCAGCTATGACCGTGCGCGTTCCATGTCCCGGCACCCGGAGGAATTTGGCAAGGGCTCTGTCGAAGGCATCGCTGCTGCCGAGTCCGCGAACAATGCCGTCACCGGTGCGACGCTGATTCCGCTGCTGACGCTGGGTATCCCGGGCGACGGCTGTGTGGCGATCATGCTCTCTGCGCTGATGATCAACGGCCTGAATCCGGGGCTCTCCCTGTTCACGGAGCAGGGCGATATCATGTATGCGATCATGCTGGGGCTCATCCTGGTGAACGTGTTCATGTTTATTCAGGGCCGGTTCCTGACCAACCTCTTTGCCAAGGTGGTCTCCATTCCGCAGGAGATTCTCACACCGATCATCGTCATGTTCTGCTTTGCGGGCGCGTTCTCTGTCAACAAGAGCTACTTTGACGTCATCGTCACACTGGTCTTCTGCGCGATTGCCTGGCTGCTTCGAAAGATCAATTTCCCGGCTGTGCCGATTCTGCTCGGCCTTGTGCTGGGCAGGATGACGGAGACAAACTTCCGCCGCGCGCTGATGGTGTCCCGCGGCAGCTATTCCATCTTCGTGTCCAGTCCCTTCTGCATCGCTTTCCTGGCCCTGACCGCGCTGGTCATCGGCTCTGTTGTCCTCAAGAAGATTAAAGGAAGGAAAAAAGCAAATGGCTGATTGTCGTCCGAATATCATCTTTTATTTTACTGATCAGCAGCGTGCAGATACCTGCGGCTGCTACGGTCAGAAGCTGGATATCACCCCGCGCCTGGATCAGCTTGCCGGCGAGGGCGTAAGGTTTGAATGGGCATTCTCCCCGCAGCCGGTGTGCGGCCCGTGCCGCGCCCTGTTTCAGACAGGAAAGTATCCCACCGAAACGGGCTGCTTCCGCAACAATGTGATGCTTCCGGCAAACGTCAAGACACTGGGCAGCTATATGGAGGAGGCAGGCTATGAGACCGCCTACATCGGCAAGTGGCACCTGGCCAGCGACGGCGAGCTGGAAAAGAAGCCGACGATCGATCATACGATCACCGCGATCCCGAAGGAGCTGCGCGGCGGCTACACCGGCTTCTGGCGCGCTGCGGATGTGCTGGAGTTTACCTCCCACGGCTATGACGGCTATGTGTTTGATGAGAACAACAACCGCATCGACTTCAAGGGCTACCGGGCAGATTGCATCACCGATCTGGCGCTGGATTTCTTCGATCAGTATGACAGGCAGAAGCCGTTCTTCATGACGATCTCACACATCGAGCCGCATCATCAGAATGACCATAAGCATTACGAGGGCCCGGCTGGTTCCAAGGAGAAGTACGCTAATTACGAGGCGCCGGCGGATCTGGCTGTGCTGGGCGGCGATTACAGGGAGGAGTACCCGGATTACCTGGGCGCATGCGCGTCGTTGGATAAAAACCTGGGCAGGCTCATCGATCGCCTGAAGCAAGAGGGACTGTACGAGAATACAGTCATCATCTTTGGCGCGGATCATGGCTCCCACTTCAGAACCCGCAACCGTGATGGCCATCTCAACGGCTATGACGATTACAAGCGCTCCGGCCACGACGCCGCGCTGCGTGTGCCGCTGGTCATCGCGGGCGGCCCGTTCAAGGGCGGCAGGGTCGAGAAGCAGATCGTCTCCACCGCCAGCCTGCCCAAGACGATTCTTGCGCTGGCCGGCGTGAACGTAGGGGATGCCATGATCGGGGAAAATCTCATCGATGTCGTCGAGGGAAACACGCCGGACCGCATCAACGAGGCCTTTGCCCAGATCAGCGAGAGCCGCTGCGGCCGCTGCATCCGCACGCCGGAATTCCTCTATGCCGTGTATGCTCCGGGTGTGAACGGCGGCGCGGCTGCGGCTGCCGATGTGTATGCAGACGACTACCTGTACGATCTAAAGGTTGATCCCGTTCAGCTGAACAATGTCGTCGCTGATCCGGCGTATGCTGAGGCAAAGGCAATGCTGCGTGATCATCTGCTGAATTGGATCAAGCGCGCTGAGGGCGCGGTTCCGACCATCACGAACTGAGCGGAGACGGGAGTTCTCTTCAGCGTGCAGCAATAAATAAGGGGTTGCCTCACGAAGAGGCAACTCCGTTTTTGTATAAAAGGCATTCAGATCATGAAAACCCGAATGCCTCCTGAAGCAATGCGAGATGCGGATTCGGGACAGCGTCTTCAAGCAGCGCCTATGTTATGCCAATCCTTCTGCAAGGCATCGGTATCGGACACTGTACCTTGCGTTTTGCAGCCCTTTGCAGGGACGCCGCCGCCGAGGGCTTATACGAAGACGGAGATGCCGGCGGATGTGTATAGACGCTGAGTGGGAGATATGCTATAATGAAACAAAAATTGTGGAAACGTATATCAAAGAATTGTGAACAGGAAATGGAGTATACGAGATGCCGCCGCTGTCTGTTATGATCAAGCCAGTATCAGGTGCATGCAATATGCGATGCAGCTACTGCTTCTATGCAGATGAAATGCGTCACCGTGAGGTGAAGCTCTATCCGCGCATGGACACCGCCCTGCTGGAGACGGTCGTGCGCAGGGTCATTGCGTGCGCAGATGAATCGGTTTCTTTTGTATTTCAGGGCGGCGAACCGACGCTGATTGGCCTGCCCTTTTTTGAAGCGCTGGTCAGATTCGAGAGGAAGTACAACCAGCGGGGACTGCGTATCCACAATGCCGTGCAGAGCAACGGCTATGACCTGCCGGAGGATATGCTGCGCTTCTTTGCCAGGGAGCACTTCTTGCTGGGCATCTCCCTGGATGGCACGCAGGAGACGCACGATGCGTCCCGCGTAGATGCATCGGGTCAGCCGACCTATCGGCGTATCCGCACGGCGATCGAGCGCATGCAAAGCTGCGGCGTTGAATTCAATGTTCTGTGCGTCGTCAATGCGCATGTGGCCCGGCAGCCCAAAGCGGTCTTTGAAGCACTCGCACCGTATGGATATATCCAGTTCATTGCATGCCTGGAGGAGCTGGATGGGCAGGCGCAAGAGCACTCGCTGACGCAGGAGCTGTATCTGGAGTTTCTGAAAACGACATTTGATCTGTATTTTGAACGGCATATGCAGGGAAAGCCGGTGAGCGTCCGGAATTTTGACAACTACATCGGTATTTTGCTGGGCATGCCGCCGGAAAACTGCAGCATGACAGGCCATTGTACGACGCAGATTCTCATAGAAGGGGATGGAAGCGTATTTCCCTGCGATTTCTATGCGCTGGATACGTGGCGGTTGGGCAACATTCAGAGCGATTCCCTTCGAAGGATGCTGAAATCCGACCGGGCGAGGGCATTCGTGGAAGAATCCCTTCCTGTACCGGAGAAATGCACGGCATGCCGCTGGTATACGTTGTGCCGCAACGGATGCAAGAGGGAGCGGAATCAGGATGGCCTGAACCGATGGTGTGACTGTATGCAGGCGTTCTTTGCCTACAGCGACCAGAAAATGGAAAAAATCGTGCGAAAAATCAGGCGTTTGGACGTCAAACGCTGACAGATGAGGAGCAGAGCGCCTGTCGATCAGCGGGCTCAGAGATCGACGGCGTGCATTCAGTCAAAGGACAGCGCTGCTGCATGGACAGAACAAAATGGAGAAAGGCCGACGATGATGCAGATTTTTCTTTTTTTGCGGTGAGCTTCCCTGCTTCTGTTGTCGGTGCGATTTGCGGGATTGGCGGCGGGAAATGAGCAATGATCTGTGATTTGGAGCCGGAGAAGGGAGAAAAGGAGAATGAAGCGTTTCTTCAACCGAATTGGACACATCTCGCTTCGGACCTATCTGGCGCTGCTGCTGTGTCTGGTCATTCCCCTGTTTCTCATGTTTGGCTGGATTCGCATTCAATACGAGACGTATATTCAGGAGCAGCTCAGTGAACAGATTATCAGCAGTATTTCCAAGTCCGAGGAGGCCGTCTATGACAGCTTTCGCAATATCGCGGGGATTTCCAGCGCTATTGTGACGAACAGTGCCCTGCTGGAGGGCCTGAGCAATTCCGACAACTCGTACTATTCGGTCAACAAGCTGTTTGACGAATGCGTCAACTATGCACAGGTGAACAATCTGTACACGAACGGCGAAATGCTGATGACGCTCTTCGACCGGGAGGGACGCTGCTATACCAACTGGGACAGAAATTTTCAGGATTACAGCTATCTCAGGCAGGAAAGCTGGGTGATCGAGGCTGAAAACGGCAAAGGACACCTGGTTTGGAACCTGTTTTCTCCGACCTTTTTGATCGATAAAGAGGAAAAATATATCTCCGTGGCGCGCGCGGTATTTGAAGGCTCGCTGGATGACGAGGCGCTCGGCGTGCTGATTGTCAGTATGCCGCAAAGCCATCTGAGCCAGGTGCTCAGGGGCTACTGCTACGGGGAGCGCGACAGTGTATATGTGTTTGGCGACGGCGACACGCCCATTCTCCAGTACGTGCCAATGGTTGCTGAGGATGAGCTGTCCTGTGCACTTCCTCTGATGCGGGAGGGAGATTCAGGCAGCTTCCGGGTGAATACGGCGGACGGCATCCGGCTGGTGAACTACTATACGCTGGATGCACCGTGGACGCTGGGCGAAGAGAAGCTGCGCATCGCCCATTTCACGGATTTTGAGGCCGTGGTCCAGCGGATGACGCAGTTCTCCAGGCGGATGAGCCTCATCCTTGCCGCCGTATTGTTGATTACGCTGCTGATTGTGGGCGTCATTGTGCGGATGCTCGTCAAGCCCGTCCGTCAGCTTGCGCATGTCATGGGGCACTATCGGCTGGGGGATTCGCTGGAAGGGCTGGATATGACGAGGCAGGACGAAATCGGCCACCTGAACCGCTCCTTCAAGCGGCTGACGACAAACATTCAGGAGCTGTTTGCCAATCTGGACAAGGAGTACCGCGTGAAGGAGCGCTACCGCTACGAATCCCTGCGCTCCCAGCTTAACCCGCATTTTCTGTTCAATGCGCTCAACACCATTCGCTACATGTCGATCATGCAGCACGCGGATGCGATTACCAGGGGCATCGATGCCCTTGCCGCGGTGCTGAAATACAGCGTTGGGCACGAGGAGGAGCTCAGCAGAATCAGCGATGAGATCGCGCATGTCCGCGGATATCTGGAGATACAGAACATGCGCTTTGGTCAGCGAATCCACATGGAGGAGGACTTCGAGCCCGGGGTGACGGCGCTGTATATGCTGCGCTTTGCCCTGCAGCCCATTGTGGAAAACGCGGTCATTCACGCCTTTGGTGAAAACATGCGTGCGGGGCGCGAATGCCTGATCCGCCTCTATGGCTACACGGAGGACGACGTCCTTCACCTGTTTGTGGAGGACAACGGAGAGGGCGTCTCGCCCCAAACGCTGGAGACGCTCAACAGCGGACAGCGCAGAAAGGACAAGATGACGGGCATCGGCTTCTCCCATGTCAAGGAGCTGATCGAGATCACGTTCGGCGCGGGCTATACGCTGGAGATCACATCCCATCCGGGGATCGGCACGGTGGTGCATTATGTGCTCCCCGTGATCACATCGATTGAGGAGGAAGACCATGAAAAGAGTGCTGATCGTGGACGATGAGCTGCTGGTGCGCATGGGCTTCCGCTCGATTCTGGATTGGGAGAGCTGCGGCTTTACCGTGGTGGGTGACGCGGAGAACGGCGAGGAGGCGCTTGAAAAAATCCGGGTGCTCAAGCCGGATCTCGTGTTCACCGACCTGAAGATGGATCGTATGGACGGCTTTGAGCTGATGAATGCCTGCATGCGCGATTACCCGTCCGTGAAGTTCATCGTGCTGAGTGGCTACAACGACTTTGAAAACGTCCGGCAGGCCATGCGCTGCGGCGCGCTGGACTACGTCTTCAAGCTGGATGTCACGCCGGAGCAGCTTCGGAAAATCCTGTCAGAGATCAAATGGGAGACGCCTGAGCCGGTGCCGGTCGGGCAAAGCGGCAGGCGCGCCATGCGGGCCAGCGCGGTGCGCAGGGCGATTGCAGGAGAAATCCCGCCGGAGGAGGCGCGTGAAAGCTTTGCCCGGATGTTTCCCGCTGTGCGCTGGGAGCGGCCCTTCCGGCTGATTACGGTGGCCATTGATGATTATGAGCTGCGCAGGGGGAATGCCCATCAGCGCCTGTCGCAGAGCGCTATTGTGGAAATTGAGAGCATTTGCGAAGAGGTGTTTGCCGAGCAGGCTGTCGTGTGCCCGTTTCAGGCGGATCGCGCGCTGATGATCTGGCAGCAGGGAAGTGTGGAAGCACTCAGCAGCCTGCAAAGCGCTTACGCCAGGGCGGAGGAATATGTCAAGCGATACCTCAATCAGTCGGTGACGGCCGTCATCAGCGAAAGCCATCCGAACCTGCGGGCACTGCCGCAGGCGCACCTGCAGAACGAGGAGACACTTTCCTATCGTTATCTGCTCGACCATGGCAGAATTCATGGCTATCATCCCGTTGCGCAGCCAGACTCCGTGACGCCGCCCATCGATATGAGCGCGCTGGATGCGGCGCTTGCCGGGCACAATGGAGAGCATCTGTCGGCTGCGTGCGAGGCGGCGTTCTCCCAGATGAGCAAGCGCCGCGGATATCCGCTGCATAAGCTGCGGGTGAACCTGCTGGACATGCTCTTTGCCATCAAGCGCGTCTATCCGACGGTAGCCGCATGGACGGATGAAAATGGCTACACGCTGGCCAATCTGATCCAGCGCTCGGACAGGCTGAGCACCGTGCGGGAGGGCTTTGCCAAGGCCGTCGCACAGTGCACGGGGGAGAAGGAGGCGCGAGCACTCAGGCCGGAGATTCAGATGATCGTACGCTATGTGCGGGAGCATCCCGCGCAGGAGCTCAGCGTGAGCGGCGCGGCACAGCTCGCCCGGCTGAGCGAGAGCTATTTCGCCCATATTTTCAAGCGGGAGATGGGCATGAGCTTTGTGGATTGGTACAATCGGGAGCGCATCGAGCGCGCGCGGCAGCTGCTGTGCCAGTCGGACATGCGGGTCAACGAAATCGCGGCAAGCGTGGGGATCGACAATGCGAATTACTTCAGCATCCTCTTCAAGAAGCTGACGGGCAAGACGCCGATGCAGGTCCGGGATGAGGCAAAAAAGCAGAATCGTGAAGGGAAAAGCGGAAATCGGATAGTCTGAAGGCCGCTGCGTCCGCGACAGGCACATCCATTCAACAGCATTGCAAAGAAAAAGCGCAGGATCGTTCATTGTTTGACGACCTGCGCATCTTTATAATATAGACAGAATCAGGCGGGAAAAGCACCGCCGGGAAAGAAACAGGAGGGAAACAGAATGAAAAAGTGGTTGAGCATGCTCATGGCGATTGCGCTGCTGGTGACTGCGGCGACAGCGCTGGCGGACGATGTGATCACCCTGCGCGTGTGGGGCGGCGTGCCGGCAGAGGCAGGCCCTCAGGCGAGCATCGATCTGTTCAACGAGGCGTTCAAGGATAAGGGCATCCAGGCGGAGTATGAGCGCTTCGTCAACGACGACACCGGCAACCTGAAGCTGGAGACCAGCCTGCTTGCGGGCAACGACGTCGACCTGTACATGACCTATACCCCGGCTGTGCTGCAAAAGCGCGCCAGCGGCAACATGGCGCTGGACCTGACCGAGCTGGTCGAGCGCGACGGCTTTGACATCGAGGGCATCTTCGGCAAGATGGCGCTGTCGTACTACATTGACGGCAAGCCCTACTCGCTGCCCACCAAGATGGACCAGTACGGCATCGTCATCAACAAGGATATGTTTGATGCGGCCGGCATCGAGGTGCCGACCGAGTGGAGCTTTGAGGAGTTCCGCGAGATCGCAAAGAAGCTGACCCACGGCGAGGGCGACAGCAAGGTCTACGGCATGTTCTTCAACTCCCAGCAGGACCTGCTCTACCCGTTCAACTACTTCTCCGTGCAGACGCTCGGCGGCGACCCGCTCTACCATTCGGACGGCACGGCGAACGTCAACGACCCGGTCAACGTGGCGGCGATTGAGCTGGTCAACAACATGATGAACGTGGATCATACCGCGCCGACGCACACCGACAGCGTGACGCAGAAGCTCTCCCAGGAGGGCATGTTCATCACCGGCAAGTCCGCGATGACCATCGGCCCGTGGATGGTGCGCAGCATCAAGGACCGCGACAACTATCCGCACGACTTCAAGACGGCCTTTGCGCCCTATCCGACGATCGACGGCGTGCGCACCTACACCCAGGGCGGCTACGGCGATCACCTGTGCATCAATCCGAAGTCCAAGCACATCGACGCTGCGTGGGAGTTCATGAAGTGGTACGCGACCGAAGGCATGCTGCCGCTGACCTCCGGCGGACGCGTTCCCTCCGCGAATACCTATGATTCCGCCGAGGTGACGGAGTACTTCCTCAAGGGCGCCGAGGATCTGCTCGATGCCGAAACGGCCAAGAACGTGCTGATCGTGCCCGCGAGCAACCACGCGGTGCCCAGCATCACCACCAAGCTGCCGGAGATCAACAAGGTGCTCACCGAGGAGCTGGAGAACATCTACACCGGCGTCAAGACGGTGCAGCAGGGCATGGACGACGCGCAGGCGCGCGCCGAGGCGCTGCTGGCCAAGTAATCTGCAATCGGGTATTTCCTGGCGGGGAGGAGGAAACTCCTCTCCGCTTTTTTGAAGAAGGATGGGTGACGCTATGCAGCGGACGATTTCATCAGGGAAAAGGGGAATCAGCCGACAGCTCAAGACGGATCTGACCGGCTACGCCTTTATCGCGCCCAATGTGCTGGGCTTTACCCTGTTTACGCTGGTGCCGATGATCATATCGCTGATCATCAGCTTTACCGACTGGGACTATACGCAGGGCTTTGGCAACTGGACCTTCAACGGCGGCGCCAATTATGTGGAAATGTGGGCGGACAAATGGTTCGTCGATTCGCTGGTCAATACCATCGTCTTCGCTGTCGGCGTGGTGCCTGTGACGATTTTCCTCGCGCTGGTGCTGGCCGTTGTGATTGACAAGTTCTGCTACGCCAAGCTGCCGATCCGGCTGGCGATGTTCATGCCCTACATCTCCAATGTGGTGGCGGTGGCCATCGTGTGGGTGATGATGTATTCTCCGTGGGGGCCGTTTACCCAGATGGTCAAGATGCTGGGCGTGGAGAATCCGCCGCAGTGGCTGGGCGATCATCACTGGGCGTTGCCGGCGATCATGCTGATGACGGTCTGGTCGGGCGTGGGCTACGCGATGATGATCTACACCTCGTCAATCACGGCGCTGCCCAGGGACATCTACGAGGCGGCGGATATCGACGGCGCGGGGGAGCTGACCAAGTTCTTCAAAATCACCATTCCCTTCCTTTCGCCGACGACGTTCTTCCTGGTCATCACGACGTTCATCTCCTCGTTCCAGGTGTTTGCGCCGATCCAGATCATGACGCGCGGCGGCCCCGGCACGGCGACGCATGTGCTGGTCTATTACATCTACACGACGGCCTTCACCTTCTATCGGATGGGCTATGCGGCCAGCATGTCGTGGATTCTGTTCATCATTCTGTTCATGATCACACTGGTGCAGTGGCGGGGACAGAAAAAGTGGGTCAGCTATTGAGGAGGGAAGAAGCGATGAAAGCAATGGCTGCATCCGCCGCGCGCAGATCGGGCGGCCACTATCGGGAAAAGCAGGTGCTCGTCCGGGTGATCTGGACGGTCCTCATCGGCGCGTTTGCCCTGACGATGATCGTTCCCTTCCTCTGGATGATCTCCGCGAGCATGAAGCGTCCGCTGGACGTCATGAAGCTGCCGATCGACTGGATCCCGGATTACTGGTATCCCCAGAACTACATGAAGGTCTGGAACGTGGGTGGCGTGGCGGCGCGCGACTATCACTTTGGTCTGGCGTATTTCAACAGCCTGAAGATTGCCTTTATCAATCTGTCAGGCTCCGTGCTCACCAGCACGCTGGCGGGCTATGCCTTTGCCAAGATCAAATTCCGCGGCGCGACGGGCATCTTCTTCCTCTATCTGGCGACGATGATGATCCCGTCTCAGGTGACGCTGATCCCCAAGTTCATTCTCTTCAATGAAATCGGCATCTCCGGCACGCATCTTACGCTGATCCTGCCGGGCCTGATCACCGTGACGGGCACGTTCCTCATGCGCCAGTACTTCATGCAGGTGCCGGACGAGCTGCGGGAGAGCGGCTATGTGGACGGCGCGAGCGAGCTGCGCATCTGGGCGCAGATCATGGTGCCCATCGCCGCGCCGGGCATGGCGTCCCTGGCGATGGTGGTGTTCCTGTGGAACTGGAACAACTACCTTGATCCGCTGGTGTTTCTGACGAACTGGCGGCTGTACACCATTCCCATTGCGCTGACGAACTTCATCGAGGAGAGCGTAACGGAGTACAACCTGGTCATGGCGGCGTCGGCGTCGGCACTGCTGCCGGTGTTCATCGTCTTTCTGGCGGGACAGAAATTCTTTGTCAAGGGCCTGATGGCCGGCGCTGTCAAGGGTTAAGGAGGGATAAGCGATGGAAAGAACCATTTGGGAAGACAGGCGCGAGGTGCCTGTCCTTGCTGAGGTGGATGTGCTTGTGCTGGGCGCGGGCCCGGCGGGCGTCTCCGCGGCGATCTGCGCGGCGCGCGAGGGCGTGCGCACGATGCTTGTGGAACAGAGCGGCGACGTAGGCGGCGTGGCGACGACGGGACTGATGAGCCACTGGACGGGCAACACGCGCGGCGGCTTTTATGAGGAGCTGCTTGCGCGCACGGCGGAGCTCCCCGGCGACGAGGCAGGCATGAACGGCGGCCCGCGGCAGATCATCAATCCGGAGTCGCTCAAGACGCGCCTGCTGGAGATGCTGGAGGAGGCCGGCGTGACGCTGCGGCTGTACAGCTTCGCATCCGCGCCGGTCATGGAGGGGGACGCCATCCGCGGTGTCATCCTGGAGAGCAAGGCCGGAAGGCAGGCAGTGCTCGCCCGCGTGGTCATCGACGCGACGGGCGATGGGGATATCGCGGCCCGCGCAGGTGCGCCGTTCTTCAAGGGGCGCGAGGAGGACGGCAGGATGCAGCCGGTTACCATCATGTTCAAGGTGGCGGGCGTGGACACGGAACGTGCGGTGTTCCCCGGCGGCTTTGAGGAAAACCCGATGGTTCCGGCAGGACCGATTCAGGATGTGGGCAGGGCGCATCTGCCCTTCCCGGCGGGGCATGTGCTGCTCTACCGCACGAGCCTGCCCGGGGTGGTGACCTGCAACATGACCAACTGCATTGACATCGACGGCACAGACCCGGCGGATATGACCCGGGCTACGCTCGTCTGCCGCCGGCAGATGGAAGCGATGATTCCGTTCCTGCAGACCTATGTGCCGGGCTTTGAGCGGTGCTATCTCATCAGCAGCGCGTCCATCCTCGGCGTGCGTGAGACGAGGCACTTTGTCGGCGAGGCGACCATCACCCGGGAGGACATCCTCTCTGCACGCGTCTTTGACGATTGGGCAGTGACGCGAGCGCACTTCAATTTCGATGTGCACAACCTGACCGGCAACGGCCTTGACGAGACCGGCGCGCAGAAGCATTTCCGGCAGACACGGGGCTATACCATCCCGTATGGCTGCCTGGTACCCCAAAAGATCGAGAACCTGCTGCTGGCGGGGCGCGATATCTGCGGCACGCACATGGCGCACTCCAACTACCGCGTGATGCCGATCTGTGCCAACATGGGGCAGGCAGCGGGCGTGGCAGCCAGCCTGTGCGTGAAGCGGAATGTGACGCCGCGCGCACTGGATGTGAAGCTGCTGCAAAGGCGTCTTGGCGAATGGGGCGTCGAGCCGTAAGAGGAGGACAGGGGCATGGAACAGCTTTCCTTTGATTTTGTCGTTGTGGGCGGCGGCATGAGCGGCCTGTGCGCGGCGATCGCCGCCGCCAGGCATGGCGCGAAGACGGCGCTGGTTCACGCCCGCCCGATGCCCGGCGGCAACGCCAGCAGCGAGATCCGCATGCACATCTGCGGCGCGGATGACCACATGCGCAGGCCCCATGCGAGGGAGACGGGCATCATCGAGGAGATCCTGCTCGAGCACAAGCGGCGCAATCCGACGAACAGCTATGCGGTGTTCGATTCGATCCTGTGGGAGAAGGCGGCGTTCTGCGAAAACCTGACGCTGCTGCTCAACACCTGCGTGGATGGTGTGACGATGCGGGAGGGGCGCATCGAAAGCGTCAGCGCCTATCAGCAGACGACGGAAAAGCGGCTGACGCTCTACGCACCGCTGTTTGCCGACGCGACGGGCGACGGCAGCCTGGGCGCGTGGGCGGGCGCGGACTACGTCGTGGGCCGGGAGGCGCGGTCAGCCTATGACGAGTCCCATGCGCCGGAGCAGGCGGATCACTGCACGATGGGCAATTCACTCATGTTCAAGGCGCGCGACGCGGGGCATCCCGTGCCCTTCATCAAGCCGGACTGGGCGAACACCTATACGGAGCACGACCTGCGGCGCAGGATTCACGAGGATGTGACCTCCGGCTACTGGTGGATTGAGCTGGGCGGCGGCCGGTACAACACCATCGCCGATGCGGAAACCCTGCGCGACGAGCTGCTCAAGGCTGTGTACGGCGTGTGGGATCACATCAAGAACGGCGGCGACCACGGCGCGCAGAACATGGAGCTGGAATGGGTCGGCATGCTGCCGGGCAAGCGCGAGAGCCGCAGGCTGCTGGGCGATTATGTGCTCAACGAGGCGGACTGCGCAGGCGGCAGGCGCTTTGCGGATGCCGTGGCCTATGGCGGATGGCCGATGGACGTGCACACCGTCGAGGGCTTCCTCAACGACAGCGACGACCCGACCGTGTGGCTGCGGCTTGAGGACGTGTACACGATTCCGTATCGCTGCTATTATTCCCGGAATATTCCCAACCTGTTCCTGTGCGGGCGCATCATCAGCGCATCGCACATGGCGTTTGCCTCGGCGCGCGTGATGGCGACCTGCGCCGTTGGCGGGCAGGCGGTCGGCACGGCTGCGGCCATCGCCGTGCGGAGGGGGATTCTGCCCCGAGAGGTTGGCGCCCACATCACAGAGCTTCAGCAGACGCTGCTGCGCGACGATTGCTATATCCCGGGCATCCGGAACG
This sequence comes from Clostridiales bacterium, assembly GCA_004557905.1. Taxonomy (GTDB): domain Bacteria; phylum Bacillota; class Clostridia; order Christensenellales; family Aristaeellaceae; genus Ventricola. The sequence goes on from SFFH01000002.1 coordinate 27,702, forward strand.
AGGATGCGGACGACCTCCTGCGGAATGCGCAGGCCTCGGCAAGCCATGCGCTCCCCGGATGCGAAGCGGAGAACGTGCTCAGCGGCGTGGCACGCACTGTCGGCGAATGCGCAAACTGCTGGGCAGCATACGAAGCAGACAACCCGACGCTGACGCTGCGCCTGGCCGAGCCCGCTGCTGTCAGGCAGATTCAGCTGACGTTTGACAGCAACCTGTCCAGGGAGATCACCATCAGCATCAACCGGGAGGTGCTGGGCAGACAGAGCGCGGGCACACCGCCGGAGCTGGTTCGTTCGTGCAGCCTGGTATTTGAAAGGGAGGGCGCCGTCATCTGTCGCATGGACGTTGGAGAGCTCTGGCAAAGACGCTGCGTGTTTGACCTGGAACAGCCGGTCCTCTGCGATACCATCCGCATAGAGAATATCCGAACGCACGGCGCGGAGCTGATCAGGGTGTTTGAGGCTCGGGCGTATCTGCATTGTCCGGCATAGAGGGTGTGTTGTAGAATCAAGCCACCGGCATCGCCGGTGGCTTTGACTGTTTTGATCGCTTCGCGCTTATCGCTCGTTTCTATCAGATAACAGGATGATACGGTTTCATTCCGTCTGACGGGCCGCGCCGGCGCAGACAGTCTGCTTCTGATGGAGCGCCTCTTCGCCCTCGCTCATTGCCTGCCGCGTCCATTCGATGAGCTGGAGCGCCGCTTCCGAGAGCTGGGTTCCCTTCCTGTAGATCGCGCAGAACTCTGCATAGTGTTTGTGCCGCCCGACACGGAAGGCTGCTACGTTCTCATGGGAGTTGGACGCCGGAATATACTGCGCGCAGGTAAAGGCGACCCCTTCACCCCTGTTGACCAGGGAAATGATCGTGTAAATGCGGCGCAGATAGCAGACCTGTGTGGGCCGGATGCCCGCTTCCGCGAGGATCCTGTCCGCATGCACGCGCACGCTCTGCGAAGGCTGCGCCAGCAGAAACCGCTCATGGCGGAACAGCGAGATGTCGATCCAGGGGAAACCGCCGTCCTCGGAAGGCACAGCCTTGGAGACAAGTGGATGATCCCGGTTGACAATCAGCACAATCTCATCCTGATACAGCGGGAGATATTCAAGCTCCCTCTTCGTGTGCTGACGATTGCAGAAGAACAAATCGATCTGATCGGAGATGAGCATCTGCTCCAGCGCGGAATACACCTCGTCATACCAGGAAAGGCCGATCTGAGGGAACTCCTTCCAGATTCGGGCAATCAGCCGTGCGCCCAGGTCGTTGGAGCGGATGGCCTGCATGCCGATGCGCAGCCTCTCCGTGCGCCCGCGCACAAGATCATGAAGCTCCTGATTGAGCTGCTCGTCCAGCGCCACCATCTGCCGCGCCTTTTCCAGATAGAGCTCTCCCGCAGGCGTGGGCACCATCTGACGGCCCACCTGATGGAAGAGCTGCATATTCAGCGCGGTCTCCAGATTATGGAGAAAAAGACTCAGCGCCGGCTGAGAAATATAGAGCTGCTGTGCGGCGCGGGTCAGGTTTCCCGTATCCGCGATGGCGATCACATAGCGTTGTTCCTTGAGCTGCACAGGTGCTGTCCTCCCTTCTGAATCCTCATGGATCAAATCATAAATCCACAGGATCCTTCCTGTCAAGCAAACAATAATTAAATCTTATGCATTGTATGTAAACATTAAATTTTACAATTATTCTTTAGTGTGATAAAATGATAAAATAAAAGAATACTGATTGACCTTACACTGCAGAAATTTGCGGCATCTGCCGTCAGCAAAGGGTGATTTTGCGTGAATCAAGCCATGATTGATGAAAAAATGGACGTCTATGCTCCTGAATTGTGCCGTATGGCAGACGACATCTTTGATCATCCCGAAATGGGATATCAGGAGCACTACGCCTGCGGCCGCCTGACCGGCTGGCTGCGCGAACACGGCTGGGATGTTGAAACCGGCGTCGGCGGCCTTGACACGGCATTCCGCGCCGAATATGTCCGCGGCACAGGCAAGCCTGCAATCGGACTGCTCTGCGAATACGACGCCCTCAAGATGGGTCACGCCTGCGGTCACCACATGCAGGGTCCCATCATGCTGCTCGTCGCCCAGGCTCTGCGCGAGTGCCTGACAGCGGAGAATTACTCGCTCGTCATCTACGGCACACCGGCCGAGGAAGGCCCGCAGGGCAAGAAGGTGATGATCGAGGCCGGCTGCTTCCAGGAGCTGGACGCCGCGCTGATGACGCATGCCGCGCCAAACACCACGGTGGACATCAAGTCCCTGGCGGGCAGCAAGTTCGAGGCCACGTTCCACGGCGTTGCGGCGCACGCATCGCTGACGCCGGAGCTCACGCGCAGCGCGCTGGATGCGGTTGTTCTGGCCTTCCAGGGCGTCCAGTTCCTGCGCGGGCACGTCAGGGAGGACGTCAAGTTCTACACCTCCATCCTCGAGTGCAGCGGCACGCCCAACAACAACGATGAAACCATCGCCCGCGCACAGATTGCGCTGCGCACCTATCAGTCCGAAGATGTTCCGCAGCTGGAAGAGCGGCTCATCAGCGTCATGAACGGCGCCGCGCTCATGACGGGGACGACGGTCGAGATCAGGAAGGTGCAGGGCATGGTCGGCAAGCTCCCCAGCCTGACGCTCAACCGCCTGATCATGGAGCACGCCCGGGAGCTTGACGCGCCTCAGCAGCTCGAATACCGCACGCGGACAGGCGCGACCGACTTTGCCTATGTGACGCGCATGATGCCGGCTGCGGTTTCCCGCTTCGCCTTCGTACCGGAGGGGACGACCTCTCATTCGCAGACGTTCCTTGACTATGGCAAGTCCCCCAGCGCCCACAGCGGCATGGTGATGAGCGCTAAGATCCTCGCGCTGACCGCCTGCGATCTGATCGAGAAGCCTGAAACCCTCCGGGAAGCTCAGGATGAATTCGCCAGGCGCTCCGCTTCGATCACCTGATATTGCCTTGTGCTGCAGCAATGCAGTCGCAAATATGAACAACAAGGGAGGAACCACCATGAAAAAGCTGATCACTGCTCTGCTGATGCTGACGCTTGCGCTGAGCCTGACCTCCGCGCTCGCCGAGAGCCCGACGACAGCCAAGGACTCCATGACGATCGTTCTTGATCGCGAACCGGTCTCCTTGGATCCGGTTGGCGTTTACGTCAGTGTCAAGTCGCTGGTCGACAACTGCATCTATGACACGCTGATCAAGATCGACAACGACGGCAACACCGTTCCCTGCCTCGCGGAAACCTGGGAGCAGGTGGACGAGCTGACCTGGAAGTTCACGCTTCGCGACGGCGTCAAGTTCCACAACGGCGCTCCGCTGACCACGGATGACGTGCTTTACTCCCTCGGCCGCACCAAGACGAGCTCAGTCACCGCAGCCAAGGCGGCGTTCATGGATATTGACAACTCCTATGCGGAGGGCAATACGATCTTCCTCAAGCTCACCAAGCCCTTCGCCTTTGTCGAGTCCCAGCTGGCTTTCCCGCAGTTTGCGATCGTGAACAAGGCGGTCGTGGAAGCCGCCGGAGACAGCTACGGCCGTGAGCCCATCGGCACGGGCCCCTACACCTTTGCCTCCTGGACGGCCGGAGACCGCATTGAGCTGACCCGCAACGACGAATACTGGGGCAGCAAGTCGATTCTGACGAACCTGACCTTCCGCATCATCACCGAAAGCGCAAGCCGTACGATCGAGCTGGAGAGCGGCGGCGTCGATCTGGTGCTGGGCATCTCCTCCAACGATGCCGACCGCATCGATGAGAATCCGGATACCGTGCTGCTCACCCGTTCCTCCAACTCTCTGCGCTACATTGGCTTCAACTGCTCCAATCCGGTGCTCTCCGACGTGCGCGTGCGCAAGGCGCTCTACCATGCGACCGACACCGAGGTCCTGCGTGAGATTCTCTATGGCCTGAAGACCTCCGGTCCCGCCGTGACCTGCCTGCCGGAGGATATGAAGGGCCTCAACGCCGATCTGACGCCCTACAGCTATGATCCGGAAAAGGCCAGGGAGCTGCTCGCCGAAGCCGGCTATGCCGATGGCCTTGAGGTTGAATTCATGTATCTCGCCAACTCGACCAACAACATGCTCGCTGAGCTGCTGCAGGCGCTCTGGGGCGAGGTGGGCGTGACGCTCGTGCTGCAGCCGACCGAGTCCGGCGCGCTGTCGACTGCGCTGAACAAGGGCGAGCACATGATCTGCTGCGCCGGCACGACCTTCACCCTCGGCGAAGCCGGTGAGGGCCTGAACAGCATGTTCAGCATCGCTTCTCAGGGCTCTTCGGCCAACCGTACCTACCTCACGGACACCGCCGTGGACGAGCTGCTCAGCAAGATCGTCGTCACGCCGGATTCCGACGAACGCGCGAAGATGGTGTACGACGTGCAGGCGCTCATCCATGAGGACTGCCCGATGATCTACCTCGCTTCCCAGTACAGCATTATCGGCGCCAGCGCTTCGCTGCGGGGCTTTGTGATGCATCCCAACTCGATGCACGACTTCACGACCTGCTACTTTGAATAATTCCTCTTGTTCACCGATGTGAAGCCCTGCATGCGGACTGCCTGATCCAGGCGGTCCGCATGCTTCAATCGACTGTTTTTCTCCCTTCCCGGCGCCCGATCTTTCCATCCTTTTCGAAAGGAGGCTGTGCCTCTTGACCAAGTACATCCTCAAACGCCTTCTGATGCTCATCCCCGTGATGCTTGGCGTCATCGTTATCGTCTTTTCTCTACTGTATATCACCCCCGGCGATCCCATCGATTCTCTGCTGGGGGATGACGCGACACCGGAGGCCGTCGAACAGATGCGCGAGCAGCTTGGACTGAACGGCGGCTATTTCCAGCGTCTGTTCAGCTATATCAAGAATCTGCTTCATGGAGATCTGGGCATCTGCTATGCAACCAAGCAGCCCGTCATGGATAGGCTGATGCAGACCTTCCCCAATTCCCTCAAGCTGGCCGGCCTGGCGGTTTTCCTCTCCGTGATCATTGGCCTGACCATGGGCATTATCTCCGCGGTCAAGCAGTATTCCATCTTTGACAACATCGCCATGGCGCTGGCCATGGTGGGCAACGCCATGCCGAACTTCTGGCAGGGCCTGCTGCTGATGCTGCTCTTCGCGCTTCATCTTCACTGGCTCCCGGCGACGGGCTTTACCACCTGGAAGCATATGATCCTCCCCGCCGCGACCATCGGTACCTCCTCCGCTGCGGCCATTGCCCGCATGACGCGCTCCTCCATGCTGGAGGTCATTCGCTCCGATTACATCGTCACTGCCCGGGCCAAGGGCCAGAGTGAGCTGCTCATCACGGTCCGCCATGCGCTCAAGAACGCGCTGATTCCCGTCGTGACGACCATCGGCATGCAGTTTGGTCATCTGCTCGGCGGCGCGGTGCTGACCGAGTCCATCTTCGCCGTTCCGGGCGTGGGCAAGCTGATGGTGGACGCCATCAAGGCGAGAAACTATCCCGTTGTGCAGGGCGGCGTGCTGATGATCGCCTTGGGCTACAGCCTTGTGAATCTGCTGGTCGACATCCTGTATGCCTACATCGATCCGCGCATTCGCAGCCAGTACAAGTAAGGAGGGACGTTAATCATGAAACAGGAACAGCATACTCCTTACAAAAAGCGCAGCCAGATGCAGGAAATCGCCCGCCGGTTTGTCCGCAACAAGCAGGCGGTCGTCGGCCTGATCATGCTGATGATTCTGATCCTGGCCGCCATCCTTGCGCCGGTCATCGCGCCATATGATCCGCTCAAGCAGGATCTGCTGCATCGCCTCAAGGCGCCCTCCGCCGAGCACATCATGGGCACGGACGAGCTGGGCCGGGACATCTTCTCCCGCATTCTCTACGGCGCGCGCATCTCCATGACCGTCGGCCTCATTGCCGTCTCCATCTCCTGCGTCACGGGCTGCGTCCTCGGCGCCATCGCGGGCTATTACGGCGGCATGCTGGATAACGTGATCATGCGCGCCTCCGATATTCTCATGGCCATTCCGAGCATTCTGCTCAACATCTCCATCGTCGCCGCGCTCGGCTCCGGCCTGCAGAACGTGATGATCGCCATCGGTATTTCAAGCATCCCCGGCTACTGCCGCATCATGCGCGCCTCCATCCTCTCGCTGCGCGATCAGGAGTTTGTCGAGGCCAGCCGCGCAGCCGGCGCCGGCAGCTTCTACATCATCTACCATCACATTCTGCCCAACTGCCTCGCTCCGCTGATTGTCCAGGCGACGCTGCGCATCGGCAGCGCGATTCTCTCCTGTGCGTCCATGAGCTTTATTGGCCTGGGCATCGTTCCGCCGACGCCCGAATGGGGCGCAATGCTTTCCAGCGGCCGCGAGTTCCTGCGCGACGCCCCGCATCTGACCACCTTCCCCGGCCTGGCCATCATGTTCGCCGTGTTCGCCATGAATCTGATGGGCGACGGCCTGCGCGATGCGCTGGATCCCAAGCTGAAGAATTGAGGTGAGCATCATGTCCGAGAATCAGAACCTGCTGGAAATCAAGGACCTTTCCGTGCAGTATGTGACGGTGGACGGCACCGTCCATGCGGTTGAAAACCTCAATCTGACGCTGAAGGCCGGCGAAACGCTCGGTCTCGTCGGCGAGACGGGCGCCGGCAAGACGACCACGGTCAAGGCGGTCATGGGCATTCTGCCCACGCCGCCGGCAAAAGTGCCCAACGGAGAAATCATCTTTGACGGGCGCGCCCTGAACAGGCTCTCCGCCAAAGAGATGCGCAAAATCCGCGGCAAACAGATCTCCATGATCTTCCAGGATCCGATGACCAGCCTCAATCCGGTGATGACCGTCGGAGAACAGATCGAAGAGGCGATCCGCCTGCACAACAGGATCTCGCGCAGGGAAGCGGCCAAGCGCGCCTGCGATATGCTCGAGACCGTCGGCATCAAAGCCGAACGTGCCGGGGACTATCCGCATCAGTTCTCCGGCGGCATGAAGCAGCGCGTGGTTATCGCCATGGCGCTGGCCTGCAGCCCCAAGCTGCTGATCGCCGACGAGCCGACCACGGCGCTGGATGTGACGATTCAGGCTCAGGTACTGGAGCTGATGAAGCGCCTGAAGAACGACATGAACACCTCCATGATCATGATCACGCACGATCTGGGCATCGTCGCGGAAATCTGCGATCGTGTTGCGATCATGTATGCAGGCGAGATCGTTGAATCCGGCACACGCGAGCACATCTTCCATCGTGCGGCCCATCCCTATACGCAGGGCCTGTTCGGCTGCATCCCCAACATGCTTGACGAGGAATGCCGGCTCATTCCCATTCAGGGCATGATGCCCGACCCGACGGATCTGCCGGAGGGCTGCCGCTTCCGCCCGCGCTGCCCGCATGCCTGCGATCGCTGCGCGCAGGGCGCGCCGCTCATTGAGATTGAACCCGGGCACCAGGTCAAATGCGTGCTCTGCGAGAAGGAGGCATGACAGATGGCGGAAAACATCCTTGAGATACGCGGCCTCAAAAAGTACTTTCCAACCAAGGCGGGCCTGCTGCATGCCGTGGACGACGTGAGCTTTGACATTGCGCACGGCGAAACGCTTGGCCTCGTCGGCGAATCCGGCTGCGGCAAATCGACCATCGGCCGCCTGACGCTGCGCCTTCTGGAGCCGACAGACGGCCAGGTCTTCTTCGAGGGCACGAACATCATGCAGCTCGACAGGAAGAGCATGCGCCAGATGCGCCGCAAGATGCAGATCGTCTTCCAGGATCCCTACGCCTCGCTGGACAGCCGTAAAAGCGTCTTTGAGAGCATCGGCGAGCCGCTGCGCGTGCAGCGAATTTACAGCAGCAAGGCCGATTATGAAAAGCGCGTCTATGAGCTGATGGATATGGCGGGCCTGGCCCACCGCTTTGCCAATGCCTATCCGCATGAGCTGGATGGCGGACGCCGTCAGCGCGTCGGCATTGCGCGCGCTCTGGCGCTCAATCCCTCCTTCATGGTGCTGGACGAGCCGGTTTCCGCGCTCGACGTCTCCATCCAGGCGCAGGTGCTCAATCTGATGGAGCAGCTGCAGAAGGATCTGGGCCTGACTTATCTGTTCATCTCGCATGACCTGGGCGTCGTCAAGTACATCAGCACCAACATCGCCGTGATGTATCTGGGCGTCATGGTGGAAAAAGCGCCCTCCAAGGCGCTCTTCGAGCGGCCGCTGCATCCCTATACGCAGGCCCTGCTCTCCGCCGTGCCGATTCCCTCGATCGACGTTCATCAGGAACGCATCGTCCTGGAGGGCGATGTGCCCAGCCCGATCGATCCCAAGCCTGGCTGCCGCTTTGCCGGCCGCTGCCGCTACTGCCGGCAGCGCTGCCGGGAGGAGACGCCGGAGATGCGCGAAATCGAGCCGGGACGCTTTGTCGCCTGTCACTTTGTCGAGGAAGCCGCAAAAGCATAACAGGGAGGGAATCACGTGGTACAGCCCTTTAGAAAAATTGTCATCTCCGGCACGCCTTTTGAGCGCGGCGTCTCCTACGGAACGCAGGCACGCGCTGAAATCGAGGGATCGCTGAAGAATTACCGCCGTCTGTTTGACGAATCCAGAACGCATATCAACTATGACGAGGCCGTTGTCAAGGCGCAGGGCTTCCTTCCTGCGATTGAAGCGATGGGCCCGGAGCTGGTCGAGGAAATGCGCGGCATCGCACAAGGCGCGCAGATTCCCTTCGAGGAAATCGTTCTGCTCAACTGCCGCTCCGAGGTCTTTGCGCTCACGCCGCTGGCCAGGGACCGCGACGCGTCGGAGGAATGCACGGATCTGACGGTGCTGCCGGAAAAGACCGCGGACGGTCATTTGATCGTCGCCCAGAACTGGGACATGCTCCACTGGGCGGGCGACAACGCGCTGGTCGTCGAGATCCTGCGCGAAGACGGGCCGGACATGCTCTGCGTGACGGAGGCCGGCATGCTCTGCCGCTACGGCCTCAACCGCAACGGTCTTGCGCTCACGGTCTCGAGCATTCCCATCGGCCCTCTGCACGAGATCAACGGCACGCCCTCCATCGCCATCCGCCGCAAATTCCTCAGCGAAAGCCACTTCGCACCCGGCTTCGGTCATATCATGGAGGCCGTACACATGAGCGGCATGCACTACAACATCGGCGGCGGCCGCGTGATGGGCACCGCACTGAGCATTGAGGCCTATCCGCAGGGCAAGTACGTCATGTACGCGCAGGACGGCGTTCTGGCCCAGGCCAACCACAGCTGCTACCCCGGCGCCATGCAGCCCAATCGGAACATGGGCAGCACGCTCTACCGCGCCGAGATTCTCCGCCGGCTCATGCAGGCCAAGGAAAAGGTAACCGCGCAGGACGTGATGGAGGCGCTCAACAACAAAGCCGGCGCACCCTACAGCGTCTGCGCAGAGCGCACGCCGGGCAAGCCGGACTTTGAACAGGGCTGCACGCTGGCGGGCATCGTCATGGATGCCACAGACTGCCGCCTGTGGGTGCGCAGGGGCAACGATCCTGCCGTCCCCTATACGGAGTACACCTGGTCAAGGTGACGCCGACGGCACGCGCCGCACTCCCTGGCAACAGGCCCTTGCAGAGCCCAATTAAGCCACCGGCTTCGCCGGTGGCTTTGACTTTGTCGATTGATTAATTCGCGGCGATCCGCTATAATGGTAGCAATATCCGGCTTCCGCCGCAGGGCCGGAAACATGCAGCGCGTTCATCGGCACGGAATCCGGATGACGGCGCCAGCAGCACAACAGAGGAGGCATATTCACCATGCAGATGCAAAAGAAATCCATCGGCAGGCTGGAACTGGGCGTGCTGTGCAGCCTGTCAAGCAGCTACATGATGCTGCCATTTCTTGTATTCTCCAGCCTGCTGACCGGAGAAACCACAGCCGTGAACTTCTTTGTGCCCGTGGTGATCCTGTATTCCATCCAGAGGGCCTGCCTGATTGCCCTGCGCGGGTTCGGCGAAATCACCAACCCCTACAGGATTCTGCGGGGCGGGCTGCTGCTCTCGCTGGCCGGCGCGGTGCTGATGGCGCTTTCCTCCCTGTACCGGCCGCTGCTGATGATCAGCGCGCTGCTGATCGGGGTGGGACTCTCGCCGGTCCGCGCCATGTTCATCCCGCTGTATACCGCCGTCACGCAGCGGGACGCCTCCCTCAGGCAGGGAAAGCGCATCGGCACAGGCTTGTATCTGCTGGTCATGGTGCTGACGCTGATCCTGGGCAAAAGCCGCCTGCAGGTTGTTCCGTTCCTGTTTCTGCTTTACATCGCCTGCGCGCTGCTCATTCTGCTCCGCTTTGACGGCGACGCGCTGTTCGCGCGGCAGAAGGCCTTTGATACCGGCAGGAGGAAGCCTGTCTTCTTCATCTTTGGCGCGCTGGCGCTGCTTTGCCTGCTCATCCTGCGCCAGTACAGCCAGTCCGGCGTCTCTGCGCTGGTCTGGCTGACGCCGGCGATGCTGGTCATCTTTGTCGTACTGGAGATGTGCAGGCGAAGGAATTATGTGACGTTCATCTATCAGGCGTACTGGGCAGGCGCGGTGAAGAGCCATCTGCTGCTGTTCAGCCTGATTTATCACAGCTCTGTCGGCAACACCTCCATGGCGACGCTGACCTATCTCGGCATCGCGATGGGCAGCATTCTGGCGTCCCTGCTGAAAAAGCCGCTGGCGAGGCGCCTGCCGGGAGAACGCCTGAGCCGCGTATCCATGCTGCTCTCGGCGGCGCTGTCCTTCCTGCTGGCTGTCCCGTCGCAGGCGGCCAACCTGATCGGGCTTGTGCTCTCCGGCGCCTTTGGCAGCATCGTCGCGGCAGAGGCCGGCGCGTGCTACATGCGCGACGAGCGCCATGTGCCGCTGGAGCGCCCTCTTGTCCGGCTCAGAATCCACACGGCCGGCAGCATCATGCAGCAGCTGGCGATGTTCTTCATCATCTATCTGCTCGGAGAATGGGGCATTCACCGGAATCTTCTTGGAGCCTACGCCGCCGGAACGCCGGACCCGAAGCTCAGCCTTCTGCTGCGCACAGCCGGCCTGATCCTGAGCGCGGGGCTGCTGCTTTCCGCCGTCCTGATCGAGCGCTTCACAGGAAAACAGCGCAGCACAGGAGGAGAGAAAGGCGCAGACAGCAACGAACCGTGAATTCACGAAAGGAGATATGCATATGGACAAGCAAACAGCTATCCGGTACCTGGAGGAAAGAGCGGCGGATTTCTATGCGCTCAGCGACAAGGTCTGGGATCACGCGGAGATTCGCTTTGGAGAGAAGCAGTCTGCCCAGGATTATGCCGCTTTTCTCGAGGCTGAAGGCTTTGCGGTGACCGTCGGCATCGCAAGGCTGAAAACAGCGTTTCGCGCCGAGTGGGGAAGCGGGAAGCCCGTGATCGGCTTTCTCGGAGAGTACGACGCGCTTGCCGGCCTGAGCCAGAAGGCGGGCGTCGCCGTGAAGGAAGCCCTTGAAAACGGCGGAAACGGACACGGCTGCGGCCACAACCTGCTCGGCGTTGGCGCGCTCATGGGTGCTGTCGGCCTCAAGCACGCGCTGGAAGCAGAGGGGAAGCCCGGAACCGTGGTCTTCTTCGGCTGCCCGGCCGAGGAGGGCGGCTCCGGAAAGACCTTCATGGCGCGCGAGGGCTGCTTTGATCAGCTGGATGCCGCCTTCAGCTGGCATCCGGACACCCGCAACATGATGCCGCCCGGGCCTGTTCTGGCGAATGATGTCATCCGTTACAGCTTCACCGGCAAGGCGTCCCACGCGGCGGCGGCGCCGGAGGCGGGAAGGAGCGCGCTTGACGCGCTGGAGCTGATGAACATCGGGGTGCAGTTTCTCAGGGAGCACATGCCGTCGACAGCCAGAATCCATTATGCCATTACGGATGCCGGCGGAAACTCGCCCAACATCGTGCAGCCCCACGCGTCCGCGCTGTATCAGATCAGGGCGCCCTTTGCCCCTGAGCTCGCGCAGCTGCTTGAGCGGGTCAACAACATCGCAAGGGGCGCGGCCCTGATGACCGATACGCAGGTGGAGATCCGGTTCCTGAAGGGAACCAGCAATACCGTGCTGATTCCCGCGCTGGACGAGGTCATGTACAACAACATGTGCGAGATCCCCAACCCCGTTGCGCATGCGCAGGATTTGGCGTTTGCGGATGAGATCGTCAAAACGCAGAATCCCGAGCTGCCTGAAAACGCGTTTGATCTCAGGGTCAAGCCCTTCAACAAAGCGGGCAATGTGCCCATTCCGGGCTCGTCGGATACCGGCGACGTGAGCTGGGTCTGTCCGGTTTCGCAGTGCGCTGCGAGCACCTGGCCGGTGGGAACAGCCGCCCACACCTGGCAGGCTGTCGCCTGCGGGAAGAGTGACTTTGCGCACAGGGGCATGCTGTATGCGGGGCAGGTCCTCGCGGCAACGGCGGTGGACGTCTGCAATCGGCCCGAAATCCTTGCCGAGGCATGGAAGCAGCTGAAGGAGAAGACGGGCAATCAGCCCTATCATTGCCCGATTCCGCCGGAGATTACGCCGGAGCTCCTGGAGTCTGAAACCACCTGAGCGCTGCGCGGCTTCGGGAAACTGACAGGCTCCCTATGGAGCAGCCGTCCGGAATGACAAGGCTTCCGGGGCTGCGCCATAGGGGCCATTTTGTGTATCCCTGCAAGGTGCCGATGGAACGGCGGGGCAGGGTCTCCCGCGCGGACGCGGAGCGGCTGCCTGTGCGAAAGGGCGCGATGTGGTGAGAAAACGGATTGACGAACGCGGCCTGCGGGCATTATAATGTCCTACGACAAATGAATAGCCGGTGTATCTGCGCCGTGAGGCGCGGCGCGCTCCCTCATGGGCGCGTCATGGGAATGCGGATGAGATTTCCGGGCTATCCCAGTAACCGTGAAGCGGACGAACGCAGCAAAGCCATTGCGCAAGCGAGAAGGCGGCAAGTAGGATGAGGCCAAGCCGGGAGACCTGTTTACACCGCGAAAATCATTCCTCTGGGATTGGGAATTGCTATGGAAGCTGCGGACGCCATGCGCCGCGCGGCTTGTTTAGTGTTCCTCAGGGAGGAGCACGTTTTTCTTTTTCGGGCGGCATGCGCACGAATGCCATGCCTTTCAGGGGAAGGACGGGCGCCTTCAGCTGATTCATTTGATCAGAAAACAGGAGGGACTGTCATGTCCAGAAAGATTCTTGCTCTGCTTCTCGCCGTGCTGCTCGCGCTCTGCCTGAGCGGCGCCTGCGCCGAGAGCACGTCCGTTACCGTCACCGATATGTATGGCCGCGAGATCACGCTCAGCCAGCCGGCGGAGCGCATCGTCGCGCTGACGCCGTCCGACTGCGAAATCCTCTGCGCGCTGGGCGGCGAAAGCCTGCTCGTCGGCCGCGGCGCGTACTGCGACTACCCGGAGACGATCGCCGCAGTGCCGGTCGTTCAGTCCGGCGCGGAGACCAACATCGAGGAAATCCTCGCGCTCGAGCCGCAGGTGGTGCTCATGAGCGACATGTCCCAGACGATGGAACAGGTCGGCATGCTTGAGCAAAACGGCGTGCAGGTGGTCATCAGCGACGCCAACGATATCGAGGGCGTGTATACGGCGATCCGCATGATCGGCGCGCTGACGGGCCGGGACGCGCAGGCCGAGACGCTGGTTGCGGATATGCAGGCCACGTTTGATGCAATCGCCGCGAAGAGCCAGGCGTCCGGCAGGACGGTGTACTTCGAGGTGTCCCCGCTCCAGTACGGCCTGTGGACGGCCGGCAGCAACACCTTCATGGACGAGCTGGCGGCCCTGTGCGGCCTGACCAACGCGTTTGCGGATGTGGACGGCTGGAGCGCCGTGTCCGAGGAGCAGGTGCTCGCCCGCGATCCGGACTACATCGTGACCATCGCCATGTACTTCGGCGAGGGCCCCACGCCGGTGGAGGAGATCATGGGCCGCACGGGCTGGGACGGCCTGAAGGCTGTCGCGAACGGCCATATCCTGAACGCGGATTCCAACGCCATCTCCCGCCCGGGCCCGCGGCTGAAGGATGCGGCGATCGAGCTGTTTGACTTCATCAGCGCTGCCGAAGCGGAGCAGGCGGAATGAAAACGGACCGCTTCCCGCCGGGCATGTACATCCTCATGACGGCGGCGCTGATCGCGGCGATGCTGCTGTGCGTCTGCGTGGGCAGCGTGTCCATCCCGCTTTCCGACACGGTTTCGGTGATCTGGCGCGCGCTGCGGGGGCTGGAGGCGCCGGCGGGCATGGGCAGAAACATCATCTTCAACGTCCGCCTGCCGCGCGTGCTCAACGTCGCGCTGATGGGCGCGGCGCTGTCGCTGTGCGGCGCGGCCATGCAGGGCCTGCTGCGCAATCCGCTGGCGGACGGATCGACGCTTGGCGTGTCCTCCGGCGCGTCGCTGGGCGCGGTGCTCGCGTTGGCGTTCGGCGTGCAGCTCCCGGGGACGGTCTATGGCGGCGTGATGGCGATGGCCATGCTCTTTGCGTTCCTGTCGCTGCTGCTGATTCTGTCGCTGGCCTACGCGCTGGACAGGTCGCTCTCCACCAACAGCATTATTCTCATCGGCGTCATCTTCTCCATGTTCGCCTCGAGCCTCATCACGCTGATCATCTCCTTCGCGGGCGATCAGGTGCGCTCCATCACCTTCTGGACGATGGGCTCCCTCTCCGGCACGGGCTATGCGCACGCGAGAATCCTCGCGCTGGTGCTGCTTGTGTGCGGCGGCGTGCTCCTGCGCTGCGCGCGGGAGCTCAACGCCTTTGCCATCGGGGAGGACAACGCGCGCTGCATTGGCGTCAATGTGAGGCGCGTCAAGCTCGTCATCCTGGTGACGGTCTCCGTGCTCATCGGCGTGTGTGTGTCCGTCGGCGGTACGATCGGCTTTGTCGGCCTCGTGATGCCGCACATGGCGCGTATGGTCGCCGGACCGAACCACAGAAAGCTGCTGCCCGCCTCGATGTTCTCCGGCGCGGCGTTCCTGCTGCTGGCGGATCTGGCGGCGCGCACGCTGCTGCGCCCCATCGAGCTGCCCATCGGCGTGGTGACGTCCATGGTCGGCGCTGTGGCGTTTGTGGCCGTCTTCTATCATGCCAGAAAGGTGGGGTGAGCCATGCTGAAAGCGGAGCGCGTCACGGTCTGCTGTGACGGCCAGGTGATCGTGGATGATCTGTCCTTTGCACTTGAGGCGGGGCAGTGGCTCATGCTCGTCGGCCCCAACGGCGCAGGCAAGAGCACGCTGATCCGCGCGATTGCGCAGGGCGTGCCCTATACGGGCAGCATCACGCTGGACGGGCGGGATATCCGCGCCTATAAGCCGGCGCAGCTCGCCCAAAGGATCGGCGTGCTGAGCCAGCAGCACAGCGTGGGCTACGCCTATTCGGTGGAGGAAGTTGTATCGCTGGGCCGCTACGCGCATGCTGCCGGCTTCCTGTCCGGCGGCGACGCGGAGGGAAAGGCGCGCGTGGAGGAGGCGCTGGAGATGACGGGCCTTGCGCACCTGCGCCGTACGAGCGTGCTCACGCTCTCCGGCGGCGAGCTGCAAAGGACGTTTCTGGCGCAGGTGTTTGCGCAGAATCCGCAGATTCTGATGCTGGACGAGCCGGCCAACCACCTGGATCTGGTGTATCAGAAGCACATCTTTTCCCTGATCGGCGAGTGGCTGAAAACGCCGGGGCGCGCGGTGATGTCCGTGGTGCACGACCTGAGCCTGGCGCGCAGATACGGAACGCAAGCGGTGCTGATGGACCATGGACAGAGCGTCGCACAGGGGACCATCCCCGAAACGCTGACCAATGAAAATCTGCAGGCCGTTTATGGGATGGACGTCTTCGGCTGGATGCGCGAGATGTACGCGCAGTGGCAGTAGTCTGAATTGCGCAATGGGGAGCTAATGTTGACGAAGGACCTCATCCGTCTTGCCTGCGGCAAGCCACCTTCCCCAAAGGGGAAGGCTGGTTTACTGCGAAGCCGCTCAACAAACTTGCCTTCCCCTATGGGGAAGGTGGCCGAGCGGAGCGAGGTCGGATGAGGTCCTTCGCTCGCATTCGCTCCCTTATGTAAATAACAAAGCGGCCCTCCATGCCGGAGAGCCGCTTGATTTGTCTTATTCTGCTTTCTGAATGTTCTTCAGCCACGGCAGCGCGCGCTGAAGCGCAAGCACGATGACGGGAATCAGCACGATATGCAGGAGGATGCCCGGAATCGCCGTGGTGAACGCGCCGGCCATAAAAGCGGCCCAGGTGAACGCGGTGCCCGACAGGCCGGAGAGCGCCAGGCGGACGGCGCCCCACGCGACGCGGCCCAGCAGCATCGCGGTCACGAGCGAGATGTAGAGATTGACCGTTTTGCGCGGCAGACGGGCGTAGAGCAGGCCGCTCACCGCGCCGTAGACCGCCAGCTCCGCGCACATGGCGATGCCGGTGGGGAAGAGCTTGGGCATACCAAAGAGCGCAAAGCGCAGCAGCGGCGCGATCAGCCCGACCACGGCGCCCCAGAACGGGCCGACGAGGAAGCCGCACAGCAGCACCGGAATGTGCATCGGACAAAGCATGTTGCCGATTTCCGGAATCTGGCCCGTGAGGAAGGGCAGCACCATGCACAGGGCAAGGCAGAGGGCGGCGAGGACGAGCTTCTGGATACGGATGGTGTTCGTGTTCATGATTCTTCTCCCTTTTGTTGATGTGTCTCCAATCTGGGACGGGAGAAGCGCCTTCATGACGCCGTTATGGATTTGGGGACGTGCGGCCTTCCGCCGCGGATACGGTTTGCAGGATGCGCTCGACGGCCGCATCGACTAGCTGCTTTCTGGTCATCGGCTGCACGCCCACGACCAGCGTGGCGCACCGGTCGGAGGGCAGCAGGATGCGCTGCGCGGCGCTTCTTCCCACGGAGGCGGCCATGAGGGGCGTCACCTCGCCGAGCATCGCGTCGGCCAGCGTGATGCCGATGGGGCCCACGATGACGTCCGCGCACCGGCACTGCACCGCCACGGGGTTTTCGCCCGTGGCCCCCTGATCGGCGCCCGCGTTGATCATGGCACTGGTGGCCAGTGCGTTTGTGCCCACCGCGACGATCGTGTGCGGCTGGGAGAGGCCGACCTTTCGCAGGCCTTCGATGATCTGCGCGCCCAGACGGCCGCTCTGGCCGTCGATGATGAGGAGTCTCATGTGCGGTACCTCGCTGGAAAGGATGCCTGATCATTATATAGGAAAGCAAAGGAGGCTGTCAAGACGGGCATGCGCTCATTCCGGATGCCAGAATCCGCCCGTGTGGAAGTTCTCGTGATCCAGCTTCGTTGCGGTCATCCGGAAGATCACGCAGCCGTCCGGGCAGACGAGCTCCTTGGTGTATGCGTCGCTGCCGCCGATCCTGCGCAGGTCGCCGCCGCTGCGGACGGCCTCCATGACCGGAAACATCATCATCATGGCCTTGGAGCACACGCCTTGTCCGTCCTGATTGACCGGACAGCCGTAGGTGCAGGTGTACACATCGCCGATCTCCTCGCCGTTGCGGCAGTAATTCTCCGTCCGGCTGCCGTGAACAAAGCCGGTGACCTCGATGCGCCACACATATTCTTCATCGTACCACTTTTTCATGCTGGCCTCCTTCGCAGGATGGATTTGTACCGCCATTGTACCGCAAAGCTGCACAAAAGTCCATCGAAGAATTGCGGCGGGGTTTGGCTTGCTTTTTCCTCAAAAGGTGCTATACTGTCTGTATATTTTGCATGCGAGGACAGATCCCGATGAAAGAAAAGAAACCGTTTCTCGCGCAGACGCCGGTCGTGATCGGCCTGGCGGTGCTGTGCAACGCGCTCTGGGGCAGCGCGATTCCGTTCATCAACCTGGGCTACAAGCTCTTTGACATTCCCTCCGGCGAGACGGCGACGCAGATCCTGTTTGCTGGCTGCCGCTTCTTTCTGGCGGGCGCGCTGACGATTCTCTTCGCCAGCATCCAGAGAAGGACGCTCGTGCACCCGAAGCGGAAAAACCTGCACATGGTCGTCAAGCTCGGCATGCTGCAGACTGTGGCGCAATATGTGCTGTTTTACATCGGCGTGGCGCGCACCACCAGCGTGAAGGGCGCGATCATCCAGGGCCTTAATGCGTTCGTGGCGATCCTCATCGCGTGCTACATCTTCCGCAGCGAGCGGATGAACCGGCTCAAGTGGATCGGCGGCGCCGTCGGCGTGGCCGGCGTGGTGCTGGTGAACCTGAACGGCGGAAGCCTGGGCGGCGGCGTGCGCCTGACGGGCGAGGGTTTCCTGCTGCTGTCCATGATCGCCTCGGCGTGCAGCGCGGGCACGATCAAGCTCTTCTCGGCCAAAGAGGACCCGGTGGCGCTCAGCGGCTGGCAGTTCATGCTCGGCGGCGCGATCATGGCGGCGGCGGGCATGCTGCTGGGCGGCAGGCTGCACCCCGCGGGCATCGGCGCGCCGGCGGTGCTGCTGTATCTGGCCGCGCTCAGCGCGGTGGCCTACACGGTGTGGGCGCTGCTGCTCAAATACAATCCGGTCTCGCGCATCGCGCCGTACATGTTCCTGCAGCCGCTCTTCGGCGTGCTGCTTTCGCTGCTGCTCTACGGCGGGGAAAATGTGCCGCTGCTGCGCTACGGCGCGGCGCTGGTGCTGGTGTGCCTGAGCATCGTGATCATCGGAAAGGGGCAGCAGGAAAAGGCGTGAGCGCAGGAATTCGTTTTGCCGACCCCGCGCGGGACGCGGCGGGGATTCTGGCGGTGTACGCGCCGTATATCCGGGAAACGGCCGTCACCTTTGAAACAGAGGTGCCCGCGCCGGATGCATTCACGGCGCGCGTGGCGGGTATCTGCGCGGACTTCCCCTACCTGGTGCTGGAGGTGGACGGCGAGCTGGCCGGCTATGCGTACGCGCACCGGCAGGCGGAGCGCGCGGCCTACGCTTGGAACGCGGAGCTGTCCATCTATCTGGCCGGGAAGTGGCGCGGCAGGGGACTGGGCGCGCCGCTGTACCGTCTGCTGGAACGCCTGCTGACGATGCAGGGCTACGTCAACCTCTACGGCGTGATCACGGCCAGCAATGCGGGCAGCATCCGCCTGCACGAGAAGCTCGGCTACCGGCAGACCGGCCTGCACGAGAAGACGGGCTGGAAATTCGGGCAATGGCACGACGTGGCCTGGCTGCACAAGCGCGTGCGCGAGGGCGAGCCGGGGACGATCCTGCCGCTTTCGGCGCTCGATCCTGCGCAGGTGGAACGGGAAATCGCGGCTGCGCAGCGGGAAATCGAAGAAAAACTGAAGATGTAAAGCAAAAGCACTTGACAGATGGGGCGCTGCGGCGTATAATGAACAGGCTGTCAAGTGTTTTCACCATGCGGAGGGACCTGTGGAGAATCGACTGGAGACCGGCTGGCTGCTCACGTTTTACGGCCCACTGCTCACAAGCCGGCAGCAGAAGCTGCTCGCGCTCTACTGTGAGGAGGACCTCTCCCTGTCGGAGATCGCGGCCCGGGAGGGCATCTCCCGCCAGGGCGTGCACGACGCGGTGCGCAAGGGCGCGCACCAGCTGGAGAGCTACGAGGCGCTGCTGGGCCTGGCCGAGCGCTACCGCAGGCTGACCGAAGGACTGAATGAAGGGCTTGACGCTCTCCGGGACGCGCCCGGGGAGCGGGCGCAGCGCGCAAGGAAGATCCTTGAGCGGCTGCTTTTGGAAGAGGAGGAGTAAGATGGCCTTTGAGGGATTGACGCAGAGACTGCAGCAGGCCTTTGGCAAGATGCGCGGGAAGGGCAAGCTGACGGAGGAAGACGTCAAGCTTGTCATGCGTGAGGTGCGCATGGCGCTGCTGGAGGCGGACGTCAACTACAAGGTCGTCAAGGACTTTGTCAAGAAGGCCACCGAGCGCTGCGTCGGACAGGAGACGCTGGAAAGCCTGAGCGCGCAGCAGCAGATCATCAAGATCGTCAACGAGGAACTGACGGCGCTGATGGGCGGCAGCAACGCGCGGCTCCAGTTCAGCTCCTCCCCGGTGACCGTGTTCATGCTCTGCGGCCTGCAGGGCGCCGGCAAGACCACGATGAGCGCCAAGCTGGCGAACTGGCTCAAGAAGGACGGCAAGAAGCCCCTGCTGGTCGCCTGCGACATCTACCGCCCGGCCGCCATCAAGCAGCTGCAGGTGGTGGGCGGACAGGTCGGCGTGCCGGTGTTTGAGCGCGGCACGCAGGATCCGGTGCAGACGGCGAAGGAGGCGGTCGAATACGCCCGCAGCCGCCAGCACGATGTGGTGATCCTGGATACCGCCGGCCGCCTGCACATCGACGAGACGCTCATGGACGAGCTGGCCCGCGTGCGCGAGGCCGTGGCTCCCACCGAGATCCTGCTGACCATCGACGCGATGACCGGCCAGGACGCGGTGAACGTCGCCAACACCTTCAACGAAAAGCTGGGCATCACCGGCGTGATCCTCACCAAGCTGGACGGCGATACCCGCGGCGGCGCGGCGCTGTCCGTGCGCGCGGTGACGGGCAAGCCGATCAAGTTTGCCGGCACGGGCGAGAAGCTCGGGGACATCGAGCCGTTCCATCCGGAGCGCATGGCCTCCCGCATCCTGGGCATGGGCGACATGATGACGCTCATCGAAAAGGCGCAGGAGACCTTCAGCGAGGAGGACGCGCAGCAGTCCATGGACATGGCCAAGCGTGTCCGCAGCGCGGACTTCACGCTCGACGACTTCCTTGCCCAGATGCAGCAGATCAAGAAGATGGGCCCGCTGTCCGGCGTGCTCAAGATGCTGCCGGGCATGAGCAATATCGGTGATATCGACATTCCCGACGACGCGATGAAGAAGCCCGAGGCGATCATCCGTTCCATGACGATCAAGGAGCGCCGCAATCCGGAGATCCTCAACGCCAGCCGCCGCCGCCGCATCGCAGCGGGCAGCGGCACGACGGTGCAGGACGTCAACCAGCTGATCCGCCAGTTCGAGGAAGCCAAGAAGCAGATGAAGATGATGATGAATCAGATGAAGGGCCGCAAGGGCCGCTTCCGCTTCCCGATGGGCCGCTGACACTTTTATGGACACCGCCAATCATCACGATTGAGGTTATAGATTTTTATCAAGCGAGAATTTGAGGAGGATACAACAATGGTCAAGATTCGTCTGAAGAGAATGGGCATGAAGAAGAAGCCGTTCTACCGCGTCGTCGTCGCTGACGAGCGCATGTCCCGCGACGGCCGTTTCGTCGATGAGATCGGCTACTACAACCCGGTTTCCAACCCGGTCGAGCTGAAGATCGACGTCGAGAAGGCCCAGACCTGGATGAAGAACGGCGCTCAGCCGACCGATACCGTCCGCGCGCTGCTCAAGAAGACCGGCGCGATCGCCTGAGTTTTCAGGCGCCGCGGGGGCTGAATCATGGAAGAACTGGTTCGCTATATTGCCGCTACGCTCGTGGATCATCCCGATCAGGTGCAGGTGAAGACCGTTGAAGGTCCGGAGTCTGTCATCATCGAGCTGAGCGTCGGCCCGGAGGACATGGGCAAGGTGATCGGCAAACAGGGCCGCATCGCCAAGTCCATCCGCGCCGTGGTCAAGGCAGCGACCGCCCGCAACGAAAAGCCCGTGTTTGTGGAGATCATGTGAGCTTCACGCGCATATGCGCATCTTCGCGCAGGGCGTCGGGTGTCCTGCTACCGTAAACGCATACCATGCCGCGCAGCAATGCGCGGCATCTGTGTATGTGCCCCAAAGTTGAGGATTTTGTATGGAATATTTGCAGATTGGCGAGATCGTCCGCCCGCAGGGCATCCGGGGCGAGGTGAAGCTGCGCGCGATGAGCAGCGATCCGGACCGCTACGCGCGCCTTAAGAGCGTGTATTTGCTCGTGAAGGGCCAGTATGTCGAGCACAAGGTCGTGAAGGGACGCTGCGCGGGCGGCTTTGCCGTGCTGCAGCTGGACGGCGTGAAGGACCGCAACGAGGCCGAGACGCTGCGCGGCGTGAAGGTCTTCGTCGACCGGGAGCACGCCATTGAGCTGGATGAGGACGAGAATTTTGTGGTCGACCTGATCGGCCTGAACGCTGTGGACACGCAGGGGAACGCCATCGGCACGCTGACCGACGTGCTCAGCCCCAACAGCATCTGCGACGTCTACGTCTTTGACACGCCGCGCGGGGAGATGATGATCCCGGCGCTCAAGCGCGTCGTGGTCGAGGTTGACCTGGATAGGGAGAAGATCGTGCTGGACGAAGCCGTGCTGCCAGAGGTGGCCGTCTGGGAGGACGAGCCGGCTGAGCGGGACGAGTAAGTTTTTTGCGGGATCGGGAAGAAAACCCCGCAGGCGTTCGTCTGTATAGCGGAGGGGAATCCGACAGGCAAAGGATATCAAAACCATGATGAAAAGAACGGGATGTGTGCTGCTGCTCTTCCTGTGTCTGCTGGGCTGCGGCGCGGCGGGCGCGCAGACGCTGCCCTCGAACGAGGTCTTTTCGCCCGGCCTGGTGAAGCTGGCGGAGCTGGAAATGACGCGGCCAGCCGTCCGGGCGGAGGCGAGCGTGACCATTGACAAGGCGATGTACGCACGCGACCTGTCGGTGCTCTCCGCCATGCTGAAGGGCACAACGCTGACGTATTGCGGCGGCACAGAGGGCGAGACGCTGAGCATCGCCAGAGACGGCGAGACGCTGGGCGTGTACGCCGTGCCGCAGAATGCGGCGCTCGATGCGCTTGAGGGCAGGCTGCTGGGCAAGGCGGTGCTGGAGCGCGTGCCGCTTGCGTCGGTTGCCGGTTGGCTCGAGGGCCTTGAGGTGGGCGATGCGCTGGGCTTCGGCTTCGCGGTGAGCGAGCCGTTCACGCTCGCGCGCACCATGTCCGACGACGGTATACGCCTGACCAAGATCAACGTTTCCGGCGCGATTGCGCGCGAGGGCGAGGCGGCGTACAGGATTGAGGGCTTTCTGCGCCAGCCCGCGGGCCGCGCGCCGAAGGATACGTTCGAGCTGACGCTCAAGCAGGACGAGGACAACTTCGTCGAGCTGGCGTACAGCGCGCTGCGCGAGAACGAGGTCACGCGCAAGGACAGGGAGGGTACGGCCAGCGTGCGCACGACGCTCAAGGCGGCGGGCAGGCTCGCGGGCAGCGCCGTTTCCAGCCGCCTGACCGTGACGATGAAGAACCGATGGACGGCGGACGGCGACGCGCTTTCCGAGCGCATCTCCATCACGGCCAGCCTCACGCACGAGGACAAGACGCCCGGCCGGCGCATGCAGCGGATCAACAGCGTGGCGGCGGAGACGAAGAACACGATCCGCCTGACGACGCACGAGCGCGGCGACGAGGTGCTTACGCTGACCGACGCGATCGAGATCGGGGTCACGCTCGACGAGAACGAGTTCCTCGCGGGCAGCGCGGACGTGACCGTGCGTGTAGGCGGCGATGTGCAGCCGCCTGCCCTGGAGCCGGAGGAGATCACGCCGGAGACGGCGGGAACGCTGGCTCAGCGGCTCTATCCGCTGCTTGATGAAGACACGATTGCGGCCATCCGCAAGGGGCTGTAAGCCCCGGGTCGATGGCTCCACAGAACCGAGAAGGAGGTACCTTATGAGGAAACGCATTCTTTCCTTTGTGCTCAGCGCCGCGCTGCTGCTGGCGCCGGTGGCGTCCGTGGCCGAGGAGACTGCGGCCAGCTACTACGCCGGCGAGCTGACGACGACCGCGATTGGCGACAGCTACAGCGCGGGCAACCAGATCAATCTGGACGCCGTGCTGGGCATGAGCCTCGACGAGGGCGTGACGGACGGGACGCTGAAGGCGGTCGCCAGCCTGCTGGGCAAGTCCCGGCTGCACATGTCCTTCTATGACGATTTTGGCACCGCGCGCCTGCACGCCGAGCTGAACACCGACGATGTGACGCTGCTGAGCGCGGACGCGCTGGTCTATGAGGACGGCTCCGCGCAGATCATGACCAGCCTGACGGGCAAGCTCGTGCTGGCGCTGCCCGCGCAGGATACGCAGGCGCAGACCGTCTCCATGGCGGACTACGACTTTGGCGACCCGGCGCAGGTGGAGGCGTTCCGCGCGCTGCCGGCCTCCCAGCGCCTGATGCTGACGGGCAACGAGATGCTCTCCATGCTGATCAACCATCTGCTGGGCTGGGTGTCCTACACGCAGACGGATACCGACGGCGAGCTTTACGTCTTTGACGACACCTATCTGGAGGCGACGGAGACCCGCGATCCGGTGGCCCAGCGCATGCTTGGCACGATCACCGCGGACTACTTCAATACCCTGCTGTGGAACGTGGCCACGACGCTCGCCGATACGACCGGCGAGTTCCAGCAGGCGCTGGCCGATCTGCTCGCCGAGCAGGGCGTGACCCGCTATCAGGCGCGCACGTTCATCGACAGCCTGCTGACCGAGGAGACGGTCGATCCGGCGACGGACTACGTGCAGACCTCCTACTACATCATTGAGAACAAGGACGAGTCCCCGATCCAGTACGACGATGTGTCCTATTTCTTCAGGAAGCTGCAGAAGTGCGCGGACCGCATCTGGGAGAACGGCACAGAAAACGTCATGGAGATGGACGTCAGCTATGACGACTTCGGCGGCATGGTGGGCTTTGACGCGCATGCGCCGCAGTTCACGACGCTGCTGCCGTACGAGGGCGACTTCACCTATTCCATCAAGACCGACGACAACTGGCAGCGCTTCCACACCGCGCATGGCGAGCTGCAGGTCTACAATGACAACCGCGCGGTGGGCGACCTGAGCATTCAGTTTGGCCAGGACGTGAACGGCGAGAACCACAGCAGCCTTGCGGGCCAGCTTGACGTGCTGGATCAGCAGGCGAACACGTCGATGGGCATCGGCGTGGAGGGAAGCCTCGACTTCGCCGTCGCGGCGGAAGGGAACGGTCAGGAGTCCGAAACCTTTGAGGGCAGCCTCGTGCTGAACGGCCGCGCAAATGGCGAGAACGCCCCGGCGATTGCCGCGACGGTCAGCGGCATGACTACGGTGGACGCGGAGCGCTTCGATCTGAACGCGACCGCCGCGGTTGTGATCGACAAGACCGGCGAGCTGGTCGCGGACGTGGCGGTTTCGCAGGCTGACTACGAGGAAATCGCCTTTGCGGGCGGTCAGGCGATCAACCTGAGGGCGCTTGATGACGCGGCGAAGGACACCATCAAGGGCGAGGTCAAAATCCAGGCGGCCAAGCTCGCGCTGCAGCTGGTGACCAAGCCGGACGTGCTCGCCAACCTCATGGCCATCTTTGGCAAGCTGGCGCTGTAAAAGCTGAAAAGGAAGAGAACCAAAAAGGAGCCGGGAGGCTCCTTTTTGTATGCAGATTTTGCTTCTCATGCGCTCATTTGCAATGCGCCTATTACGCTCTTTCCATTTCCTCGCGGGTGAACTGCGGCACAAAGCTCCTGTTCCAGAGGACGAGGAAGATGACCAGCAGCACGGAGAAGGTCAGCAGCCAGGAGACAGGGTAGGAGAGCATCAGGCAGGGCAGCGTGGGATACGCGGCGAAGACGGTGAACACCCAGAACAGGCGGAACGCGCACGCGCCCAGGATGGAGACGATCATCGGCAGCAGCGAGTAGCCGATGCCGCGCAGCGCGCCGGTCATCACGTCCATCATGCCGCACAGGAAGTACGGGGCGCAGACGATGATCTGGCGCTCCATGCCCGCAGCGATGACGGCGGGGTCCGCGGAGAAGAGCGAGAGCAGCTGCGTGCCGAACACACAGGAGAGCATGCCCAGCACCAGGCCGAAGGAGACCGCCCAGAACATGCAGACCTTCATCGCCGAGACGATGCGGCGCGGCTTGCGCGCGCCGATGTTCTGCCCGGCGAAGCAGGTGATCGCCTGCTGGAACGTGTTCATCGCCTGATAGACGAAGTTGCCCACGTTGGAGGAGGCTGCGTTGCCCGCGATGACGACGGAGCCGAAGCTGTTGACCGAGGACTGGATGACCACGTTGGACAGCGAGAAGACCGAGGACTGAATGCCCGCGGGCAGGCCGATGCGGATGATCTCGCGCAGCTTGCCGGGATGGATGCGCAGGCGGTTCAGGAACAGGCGCGTCGGGCCCTCCATGTTCAGCAGCGCGCGCGTGACCAGCAGCGCGGAGATCGTCTGCGAGATGATCGTCGCCAGCGCGACGCCCGCCACGCTCAGATGAAAGAGAATGACGAAGACGAGGTTGAGCAGCACGTTCACGACACCGGCGATGGTGAGGTAATACAGCGGGCGCTGTGTATCGCCGACGGCACGCAGGATGGCGGCGCAGAAGTTGTAGAGCATCTGCACCGGCATGCCTAGGAAGATGATGCGCACATACAGGACCGCCAGATCGATCACGTCCTCCGGCGAGCCCATCAGCTCAAGCAGCGGCCGCGCCAGCGCGACGCCGATGATCATCAGCAGCACGCCGCCGGCCAGGGACAGCAGCACCGAGGTGTGCACCGTGTCGGAGACGGCGCGGTCATTCCGCGAGCCCGTGTAGCGCGCGACGAGCACGTTCGCGCCGACGGACAGGCCGATGAACAGGCTGATGATCATGTTGTTCAGCGAGCCGACGGAGCCCACTGCGGCCAGGGCTTCGTTGCCCGCAAAGCGGCCCACGACGATGGTGTCCGCCGCATTGAACAGCAGCTGCAGGATGCCCGAGAGCATGATGGGCAGGGCAAAGACGAGCACCTGCGTGAGCAGACGGCCCTGCGTCATGTCCATGGTACGGTTTGCTTGTTTGTTCAGCATGGAAGTGCTCCCTTTCGTATTCAGATGCATACGATATCATAACACATTTTGGTGGTTTTGTAAGGGCAAATTTCCATAAAAAAGCGTCTCCCGAATCGGGAGACGCGGAGATTTTTGTGCCTTGCTCATCCGATGAAGCCCGGGATGAACAGCGGGCCGTAGACGATGAACAGGAAGACCACGATCAGGCCCAGCAGATAGGGCACGACGGCCTTGGAGATCTTCGTCAGCGGCAGGTTTGTGATGCCGGAGGCGACGAACAGATTGATGGCGACCGGCGGGGTGATCATGCCGATGGCGATGCCCACCACAAACAGCACGCCGAAGTGCAGCGTGGAGATGCCCAGCGCGCGGATGAGCGGCAGGAAGACCGGCGTGAGGATGATGATCGCCGAGGAGGTTTCCATGAACACGCCGGCAATCAGGATGATCAGCGAGATCAGGAAGAGGATGACGTACTTGTTGGTGGAGACGCCCAGCACGGCGGCGGAGATCGTCTCCGGAATCTTCCAGTTGGCCAGCGCCCAGCCGAACGGGCCGGAGCAGGCGATGATGATCATGATGACGGCGCTGGTCTTTGCGGAGCCGAGCATGGTGGTGTACAGCTTCTTGAGGGTCATGTCCTTGTAGACGAAGGTGGACACGAGCAGCGCGTAGATGACGGCGACGGCCGCAGCCTCGGACGGCGTGAAGTAGCCGGAGAAGATACCGCCCAGGATGATACAGGGCATCAGGATGCCCGGGATGGCCTTGAGGAAGGTGCGGCCCACGTTCTTCAGGTCGAACGCCGCGCCCTTGGGATAGTTGTACTTGTACGCCTGGAACAGCGCGATGGCGATGAGCACGGCGCCCATCAGCGCGCCCGGCAGGAAGCCGGCCTGGAAGAGGCGGTTGACGCTCTCCTCGGCGATGACGGCGTAGAGCACCATCGGAACGGACGGCGGAATGACGACGCCGATCGTGCCGGCGGCGGCGACGAGGGAGGCTGCGGAGTCCTCACGGTAGCCGCGCTTCTTGAGCTCGGGCACCAGCGTCGCGCCGACGGCCGCGGTGGTCGCCGCGCCGGAGCCGGAGATGGCCGCAAAGAACATGCCGGCCAGCACGGACACCACGGACAGGCCGCCCTTGATCATGCCCAGCAGGCTCTCGCAGAACTCGACGAGCACCTTCGAGATTTTGCCGCCCGCGAGCAGATCGCCTGCGAAGATGAAGAACGGCACGGCGATGAGGGAGAAGGAGTCGCAGCTGGCAAACATGCGCTGCGCGACGATCATCATCTTCGCATCGCCATAGCCAGCAAACATGGTCGCCGCCGCGGCAGAGCAGATTGAAAAGCCGACCGGTACGCCGATGAGCAGCAGCAGAATGAACACGCCAAAGAGAATCAGTGCCATCAGCCTTTAACCTCCTTCGTCGCTTCCTCAAGGGCCATCAGCAGGGAATGCACCATCATGATGGCCATGCTGATGGGGATGCACAGGTAGATGTACTTCATTTTGATGGGCAGGGCGGTGGCGGTCTTGTTCAGCTTCATGCAGTAGCGGCTGGAATAGTAGAGCAGCACGGTGAAGAGCGCAAGACACACGGCATGCACCAGCACGCGCATGGCCTTGCCTGCCCTGGCGGGCACAAGGTCCTGCACAAAGGTGATGGAGATGTGGCCGCTGTGGCGATAGACCACGGAGGCACCCAGGAAGGTGGACCAGATGAGCAGATAGCGCGTGACCTCGTCCGACCAGGTCAGCGCGGTGAACCAGGTGCGGCAGATGATCTGCGCGCCGGTGATGACCACCATCAGCCCCAGCATGATGACGATCAGCACGGAGCAGACCTTGTCGAACACATCGCTGACGGGGGTCAGTGCTTTTTTGAGAGCGTTCATGTTTTCCCTCCGATAAAAGACGGCGCTCCTCGTGGAGCGCCGCTTTATTCAGTCGTTCGTTACTTCGCGAGCGCGGCCTGGATGCGCGCGATGTAGTCGGCATACTGCGGATAGGCCTCATACACCGGCTGCACGGCGGCACGGAAGGAATCGACGTCCGGATTCTCAACGATCTCCATGCCGTTGTCCTTCAGCGCCTGAATCTGATCGGCTTCCTTCTCGGCCACCCAGGCACGCTCATACTCGGCGGCCTCCTGCGCGGCGTCGAGGAAGATCTGCTGGGTCGCCTCGTCCAGGCTGTTGAAGACGTCGAGGCTCATGGTGATGATCGCGGTCGCGTAGGAGTGGCGGTCGAAGGTGACGTACTTCTGGCCGTAATCCCACAGGCCGTAGGAGTACATGACGTTGACCGGGTTCTCCTGGCCCTCGATGGTGCCCTGCTGCATGGCGGTCAGCGCCTCAGCCCAGGCCATCGGCACGGCGTTGACGCCCAGCGCCTTGAAGGTGGCGGTGTAGACCTCGTTCTCCATGACGCGCAGCTTCAGGCCGGCCAGATCGGCGGCGCAGGTGACGGGGCGCACGGAGTTGGTCACGTTGCGGAAGCCGCGCTCGGCGTAGGCCAGACCCTTGAGGCCCGCCTCCTCGAGAGAACCGAGCAGCTCCTTGCCGATCTCGCCGTCGAGAACCGCATAGGCTTCCTCGTTGGTGGCGAACAGGTACGGCATGTCGAGCACGCCCATCATCGCGGAGAAGTTGACGAACGGGCCGGAGGTGATGATGCCCATGTCCAGCATGCCCATGGTCATGGAGTCGAGCATCTCGCTCTCGCCGCCCAGCGTGCCGTTGGGATAGATCTCAATCTTGTATTCGCCGTTCGTGCGCTCGGCCACCAGCTCGGCGAACTTCTCCGCCGCCACCTGGAAGGAGTCCTGCTCGTTGACGGTGGTGCCCAGCTGGAACACGGTCTCCGCCATCGCGGAGGCGCACAGGCACAGCGCAAGCGCCAGAACAAGGATCGTCATCAGTTTCTTCATGTTTTCTTCCTCCAATATTGCTGCAGCACGCTTCATGGTGCTGCAAATTTTCAGTGCGTGAACACCATTTTACACCGATTCCGCAATTTGTCAATATTATTCATCGTTTAAGTGAAAAACGTTCATCAGACAGGGATGACAATGCATGAATTGTGCACGATGGGCGCGAATGTTCGGGAAAAAGCGCAGGAGCCGTACGCATGGCATACGGCTCCCGGCTTTATGAGGGAGGGACTGCACGCGACAGCATGCGCTCCGCCCGATGCACCGTTCTGCGGGCGGATGCGCGATCATGACGATGGCGGATTCGCCGGCAACTCCGGTTTCGGGTCTCAGGACGGTCCTGAGCTCCCCGGGAATTACGATGCCCACGGAGGGCGCGGTTCATGCGTCCGGCGGGCAAAATTCATTCTGGATGCTTTTCCGCTTTATTCCGCCATGACCACGCGCGCAAAATCCTCGTCGGAGAGCGTCGCGCCGTCCGTGGCGACAACCGCGGCGGAGACGCGGTTGGCCAGCGCCAGGCTGCTGCGCAGGGACAGCCCGCGCGAAAGGCCCAGCAGCGTCGCGCCGGCGTGCGAATCCCCCGCGCCGATGGTGTCGACCACGCGCGCGGCGGGCTCGCCGACGACACTGTAGAGCTTCCCGTCCTCCAGGCAGCGCACGCCATCCGCGCCCATGGTGGCGATGACGGTGTTGCCGGTGCGCGCATGCAGCGCGCGCAGCGCGTCATCGAGGTCGTCATAGCCGGACATGGCCTTCGCCTCGCCGGCGTTCAGATGCAGCATGGGGCGCAGCGCAAAAAGGCGGTCGGTCAGCTCCTTCTTCACGCGCACGCCGCGCGGGCCCGGCGCGTACAGAATCGTGCCGATGGGCGCGGTTTCCAGCCAGGAGACGAGCTGAGAGCCCGTGCGCTCCTCCACCTCCAGGCCGCAGACGTAGCCGTAGTCAAACGCCCTGTCCGCATACGGCGCCATCCACGCGGGATCAAACGTGTACTCCGCGCCGTGGATGGAGCAGAAGGTGCGCTCGCCGGTCTTCTCCACGAAGCAGTAGCAGCAGCCGTTCTGCGCGTCGGGCAGGTCGACCATGGACGCAAAGGAGAGCCGCTCGAGCGCCTCGCGCACGAACGGGCCGAACACGCCCTTGCGGCCGACCGGCGTGACGAACGTCATGTCCGCACCCGCACGGCCGAGGATGTTGGCGACGTTGTAGGCGCAGCCGCCGATGGCGAAGCGCTGGGATTCGGGATGGAGGTTTTCCTCCGTCCGGGGCAGGTGATCCACCCGGATGATGACGTCCACACAGGTGGAGCCGATGACGAGCACATTCTTCATATCGCATTCCTCACAGGATGATTTCCGTTTCAGTATACCCCGCTTGAACGCGCGCGTCAATTATGCTATCATCAAACCATCCATTTCAGATGGAAAACGACGGGAGATGAGCCAATATGAATACAGAAATCATTCGGCGAAGCGAAGCGCTTGCACCCTGGCTGACGGAGATCCGGCGCAGCATTCACCGCTTCCCGGAGACGGGCTGGCTGGAGATGCGCACCAGCGCGCTGATCGCCAAAGCGCTGACGGAGATGGGCTATGAGGTAATCACGGGCCGCGCGGCCTGCGCCGAGGCGGCGCGCATGGGCGTGCCGGACGAGAAGACGACGCAGGCGCACCTTGCGCGCGTGCTCGCCTATGGCTGCGAGGAGGCGTACCTGACGGACGACATGCGCGAGGGCTTCACCGGCGTGGTGGGCGTGCTGCGCTGCGGCGACGGCCCGACGGTGGCCATGCGCTTTGACATTGACGCGCTGGGCATGCAGGAGTGCCCGGAGGACGCGCACCGGCCGGCGCGCGAGGGCTTTGCCAGTGTGAACCGCGGCATGATGCACGCCTGCGGCCACGACGCGCATGCGGCGATCGGCCTGGGCGTAGCAAAGGTGCTCTCTGAGATGAAGGATCAGCTGCACGGCACGGTCAAGCTGCTGTTCCAGCCGGGCGAGGAGGGTGCGCGCGGCGCGAAGGCCATGGTGGCGGCGGGGCACCTCGACGACGTGGACGTGTTCCTCGGTGCGCACGTCGCGCCGACGGAGAGCCTCGATGACGGCGACGTGACCCCGGGCACCTACGGCTCGCTGGCGACGACCAAGTACGACGTGACCTTCCGCGGGCTGGCCTCGCACGCGGGCGGTTTCCCGGAAAAGGGCAGAAACGCGCTGCTGGCGGCGGCCTCCGCCGTGCTGGCGCTGCACGCGATTCCGCGCCACAGCGCGGGCGAGAGCCGCATCAACGTCGGCACGCTGCACGCTGGCACAGGCCGCAACGTCATCCCGGACGAGGCGGTGATGCAGCTGGAGGTGCGCGGCGAGACGACGGAGATCAACAGCTTCATGGCGGCCGCCGCAGAGGACGTGTGCCGGGGCGCGGCGGCGATGCAGGGCTGCACCGTGGAGATGAAGAAGATGGGCGAGGCCGAGGGCCAGCACAGCGACGCGGCGCTGATCGCACGCATCGGCGACGTGGTGCGCCGCGATCTGCCGCATCTGACGGTCAGCAGCGTGGAGAACGCCAAAAACTGGGGCAGCGAGGACATCTCCGTGATGATGAACCGCGTGCAGGCGCGCGGCGGCCTGGCCACCTACATGCGCTGGACGAGCGCGTGCTGGTCACAGGCGTTCAGGTGTTCTGCGCGGCGGCGATGGATTTCCTGAGGTGAATGCGATGACGACGCTGTTTGAACACGCGTGGATCCTGACGATGGACGACGCGTTTGCCGAGCACAGGGACGGTTGGCTGCTTGTGCAGGGCGATACGATTGCGGCGCTGGGCAGCGGCGCATATACGGGCGATGCCCCCATCGACGAGCGGATCGACTGCCGCGGCGGTATTCTGCTGCCGGGCTTTCGACTGCCCGGACCGCCTGCGCCGCTTCCTGTTCCCGCTGGAAAACGAGGCGATGACCCCGGAGCTGGTGTACCTGGGCGCAAAGTACGGCATCGCGGAGATGCTGCTCGCCGGCGTGACGACGTTCCTGGACATGTACTACTTTGAGGACGAGGTGGCGCGCGCGTGCCGGGAGACGGGCATGCGCGGGTATCTGGGCGAGACGATTATCGGCCAGACGACCTGCGACAGCCCGGATACGCCCTACGGCGGCTTTGACATCGCGGAGGCGATGTTTGCGCGCTACAGGGGCTGCGACCTTGTGCGCCCGATTGTCGCGCCGCACGGCACGACCACGCTGGACGTGGACGCGCTGCGCCGCTGCTATGAGATGGCGCTGCGCCATGACGCGCTGATGACGCTGCACGTCAGCGAGATGGAATATGAGATGAAACATTTCGCCGACATGGGCATGACGCCGATGCAGTTCCTTGACGGCATCGGCGCGGCGGATACGCACCTGCTGGCGGCACACTGCATCCACCTGACGCCGGAGGACATCACGCTGATGGCGCGGCGAGGTGTGCGCGTAGCGCACTGCATCGGCAGCAACACCAAGGCAGGCAAGGGCGTTGCGCCGGTCGCCCAGCTGCGCGCAGCGGGCGTGGCGGTGGGGCTGGGCACGGACGGCCCGTCCTCCGGCAACACGCTGAGCATGTTCGACCAGATGCGCCTGTTTGCCGTCTGCCACAAGACGGCCAATCACGACCGCAGCCTGTTCCCGGCCCGCGAGATCGTGGCGATGGCTACGCGCGGCGGCGCACAGGCGCTGGGCGCGCAGGAGGAATTCGGGCAGCTCAGGCCCGGCATGCGCGCGGACATCGTGCTGGTAGAGACGGGGAGCGTCAACATGTTCCCGGTGTACAACCCGTACTCCGCGCTGGTGTACAGCGCGAACGCCTCCAATGTGGAGGCCGTGATGGCCGGCGGCGTGCTGCGGGTGAGGGACAAGCATCTTACACAGATCGATCTGCCCGCGCTCAGGGCGCAGCTTCTGGAGGCGATGGGGCCGTTTGCGGCCAGCGCGGCGCAGTACGCGGACATCATCTGACGCGGCGGACCGCAGGTGGGAAGGCCGGGGAAGAAGACACATGCATCTGTGAATATTTGTCAGAACAGTTTGAAAATGTTTGGATGGAACGTATAGACAAAATGCAGACTGTAAACGATTTAACTATAAAAATGATGCGTTTATTGTTGACAAATGCAGAGAGTCGTCCTATAATAACTATATGTTTGAAACTGGTATGCGGTTTCCCCGGACAAATGCCTCAAACTCCCCGGAATGGGAGTAAAAAATAGAAGGAGGTTTTCCCACTATGAAGAAGATCCTTGTTATCGCGCTGGCTCTGGTCATGATCATGAGCTGCACCGCCCTGGCGGAAGGCAACAAGATCGGCTACACCTGCATGGACGGCACCAACCCGTTCTTCGTGACCCTCGAGGCCTCGATCCGCGAGGTTGTGGAGGCCCACGGCGACCAGCTGATCTCCCTGGATCCCCAGAACAGCAACGAGAAGCAGATTTCCCAGATCGAGGACCTGATCTCCCAGGGCATCGTCGCGATGTTCGTCAACCCCGTTGACCGTGACGGCATCATCGCGGGCCTGGACAAGCTGAAGGAAGCCGGCATCCCGATGTTCGGCTTTGACACCGAGGTGGCCGACATGTCTTACCTCGTGTCCTACGCGGGCTCCGATAACTACAACGCAGGTTTCGTCTGCGGCGAGGACCTCGTGGCCAAGTGCCCCGAGGGCGGCAACATCATCGTCCTGGACAGCCCGACCATGCAGTCCGTCGTGGACCGCACCGACGGCTTCCTGGCTGCGATTGAAGGCAAGGGCTTTACCGTGGTTTCCCAGATCGATTGCATGGGCAACCAGGAGCAGGGCAACCTGAACGGCACCGACGCGCTGACTGCGCATCCGGACGCCGTGGCCATCTTCGGCGGCAACGACCCGACGGCTCTGGGCGCGTATGCGGCGGCTGAGGCGGCCGGCTCCAAGGCGCTGATCTACGGCGTTGACGGCTCCCCGGACATCAAGGCCCTGATCGCGGACGGCAAGGTCACCGGCACGGGCGCGCAGTCCCCGATGTCCATCGGCAAGACCATCGCCGAGGTGTACTACAAGGTTGAGGCCGGCGAGACCGTCGAGGCCCGCTACCCGATCCCGACCTTCATGATCAACGCTGACAACGTCGCCGAGTTCGGCACCGACGGCTGGCAGTAATCAATTGAATCATCTGACTGGCTGCTGATTCAGCCTGACGCAATGCTCCGAATGCCGGCGTTTCTCCGGAAGCGCCGGCATTCGGCCAATCATGAGGCGGCTTTGTTCTTTCGGGCAAAGCCCCTTTTCTGGGCTTATGGGAAATTGCGCCCAAATCGTGCAGCGAGCGCCGGGCAACCTGATGCTGTCGGGCTGTTCGGAAGAGGGAACGGGCACGGCCCGGTGTTCCACAAAGAAGAAACGGTGGTGAAACTCAGTGAGCGAAAACCTGCTCGAAATGAAAAACATCTGCAAATCATTTCCGGGCGTCAAGGCGCTGCAGCATGTGGATTTTAAGCTCAAGGCAGGCGAGATCCACGCGCTGCTGGGCGAAAACGGCGCCGGCAAATCCACGCTGATCAAGGTGCTCGGCGGCATTTATCACCCGGAGGAGGGGCAGATCTTTATTGACGGCAAGGAGGTTGCCATCACGGACGTCAACTCCGCGCGCGATCACGGCATCTCCATCATCCACCAGGAGCTGGTGCTGGTGCCGTACATGACCGTCGCGGAGAATATCTTCCTGGGCCGTGAGCCCAAGGGAAAGTTCGGCGTGGACTTTGCGCTCATGCGCAGGCGCGCCCAGGAGATGCTGGATCAGTTTGACCTGGGCATCGACGCGGACACGCTGGTGGCCAATCTGAGCATCGCGCAGCAGCAGATGGTGGAAATCGTCAAGGCGATCTCCTTCAACTGCCGCATCCTGGTCATGGACGAGCCGACCTCCTCCATCTCGGACAAGGAGATCAGCGCGCTGTTTGAGATCATGCGCAACCTGGCCCGCCAGAACGTCGGCATCATCTACATCTCCCACAAGATGAGCGAGCTGAACGAGGTCTGCGACCGCGTGACCGTCCTGCGCGACGGCACCTATGTGGGCACCTGCGAGGTGGCGACCACGCCCAAGGATGACCTCATCGCCATGATGGTCGGCCGCGAGCTGGACCAGTACTACACCCGCGATCATGTGAAGTCCGACGAAGTGGTGTTCAAGTGCGTGGATATCGACGACGGCAAGAAGAAGCACAAGCGCGTGGATCACGTCAGCTTCGAGATTCACAAGGGCGAAATCGTCGGCTTCGCCGGCCTCGTCGGCGCGGGCCGCAGCGAGACGATGCAGTGCATCTTTGGCCTGATCCCCGGCTCCACGGGCGAAATCTTCATCGACGGGCAGAAGGTTCAGATCAGCAGCGCCGTGGACGCCATGAAGCACGGCATCGCCATGGTGCCCGAAAACCGCAAGGTGGAGGGCCTGTACCATCAGCAGAGCGTGCGCTTCAATTCGACCATCGAGGTGCTCGAGCAGTTCATCAGCAAGCTGCGCGTGAACGAAAAGCGCGAGGCGGAGATTACGCAGGAGTTCATCGACAAGATGAGCACCAAGACCCCCAGCCATGAGCAAACCGTGACCCACCTCTCCGGCGGCAACCAGCAGAAGGTCATGATCGGCCGCTGGCTGGCCACATCGCCGAAGATCCTGATTCTGGATGAGCCGACCCGAGGCGTCGACGTCGGCGCGAAGGCGGAAATCTATGAGATCATGAACGAGCTGACCAAGCAGGGCGTCTCCATCATCATGATTTCCTCCGAGCTGCCCGAGATCATCAACATGAGCGACCGCGTGTACGTCATGTACGACGGCAGAGTGACCGGCTGCATCTCCTACGACGAGGAGCTCAGCCAGGAAGCCATCATGAAGCTCGCCACGCAAGAATCAGCAGGAGGGAAAACCGTATGAAAGCAGTAAAGCGTTACCTGAAGGACAATCTGGGCATTCTGATCGCGCTGGCCGCCATGATCCTGTTCCTGTGCGTCTGGCCCGCGACCGCGAAGACCTTCCCCACCAAGACCAACCTGTTCAACCTGCTGCGCCAGAGCTCCACGAACCTGATGCTGGCCTGCGGCATGACCATGGTCATCATCCTGGGCGGCATCGACCTGTCCGTCGGCTCCATCATCGCCATGTCCGGCTGCTTCGCGGCGGGCGCGGTCGTCTGGGGCGGCATGCCTGAGATCGTCGGCCTGACGCTCGGCGTGCTCTCCGGCCTGATGTTCGGCCTGTTCAACGGCGCGGTGATCGCCTGGACCAACATCCCGCCGTTCATCGTCACCCTGGCCTCCATGAACCTGGCCAAGGGCATCGCCTACGTCTTCTCCGGCGGCAAGCCGATCCGCTGCATGACGGACGCCTGGAAGTTCCTGGGCGCGGGCTATGTGCTCGGCATTCCCACGCCGGTGTGGACGATGTTCATCGTGTTCTTCCTCTGCGTGATCTTCCTGAACCGCACCCGCATCGGCCGCCACATCTACGCGGTCGGCGGCAACAGCACGGCGGCGAAGTTCTCGGGCATCAGCACCGCGAAGGTCAAGTTCACCGTCTTCGCCATCAGCGGCACGCTGGCCGGCCTGGCGGGCGTGACCATCGCTTCCCGCCTGTACTCCGGCACCTGTACCTCCGGCAACGCGGCCGAGATGGACGCCATCGCGGCGGTCGTCATCGGCGGCACCTCCATGTCCGGCGGCTCCGGCAAGCTGGGCGGCACGCTGATCGGCGCGCTGATCATCGGCATCCTGAACAACGGCCTGAACCTGATGGGCGTCAACTCCGACTGGCAGTACATCATCAAGGGCATCGTCATCCTGGGCGCGGTGTACGTGGACTACCTGCGCACCCAGAAGAAGGCCAAGTAATCGGGCTTGAGCTGAACAATCACACAGACTTTTCCCGGCGCCGGCGTGAGCAGAAAACGCCCCGGCGCCGGTTTTGCTTTGGCGAAAAACGCGAAGAGGAACTGCTGGAAAGCGCTTCCGTTTGGTTGACGTTGTCACGCATCTATGCTAAAATATATTGTCACAAGACCGAACATTTTTGCGTGGAAGGGAATGAACTGCCGGTGAGCCGCAAAAAGAACGCCGTCTGGCTGCTTCTGATTCTGCCGGGAACGCTGTTTGTGATCCTGTTTATGCTGGTTCCGCTGTTCTCGCTCTGTCTGACCTCGTTTTTTCCGGAGCAGTCCTTTTCGCTTTCCTCCTATTTCAGGCTCTTTGGGGACGCGTACTTTCAGCAGACGTTCATGCGCTCCATCCGCCTGAGCCTGCTGTCCACGCTCATGTGCGCGCTGCTGGGCTATCCCACCGCGTACTACATCAGCAAATTCTCGCGCCACAAGGGCATGATGATGGCCTTCGCGGTGTTCCCGATGTTCACCAGCCCGGTCGTGCGCTCCTTCTCCTGGATGGTCATCCTGGGCAAGCGCGGCATCGTGAACAGCTTCCTGGTGTGGAGCGGCCTGTTCGCCAAGCCGCAGGACCTGCTGTACAACGAGTTCTCCATGACGGTCGGCTTTGTGCAGCTGTTCCTGCCGCAGATGATCCTCTCGCTCATCGGCGTGATGGACAACATCCCGGACGACCTGACGCTGGCCGCCGGCAACCTGGGCGCCACCAAGCTCGGCTCGTTCTTCCACGTCGTGTTCCCGCTGAGCGTCTCCGGCTTGGTGACCGGCAGCGTGCTCGTGTTCACCGGCTGCATGACGGCGTACACCACGCCGCAGCTGCTGGGCGGCACGGATACCCGCGTGCTCTCCACGATGGTCTATCAGTACGCGATGAGCCTGAGAGACTGGACGCAGGCCTCGGTCGTCGCGGTCGTGATGATCGTGGCCACGATGGTCATCTCCAGCGTATTCAATTCCGTCAGCCGCAAGATCAACCCGATGGCGTAAGGAGGACAAACAAGTGGCACTGCTCGAACTGAAAAACATCACCGCCGGATACGATCAGAACATCATCCTCAAGGATTTTGACCTGAGCGTGGAAAAGGGCGAGTTTGTCTCCCTGCTGGGCTCCTCCGGCTGCGGCAAGACCACCTGCCTGCGCATGATCGCCGGCTTCTCCGAGCCGATGGCGGGCCAGATCATCTTTAACGGTCAGGACTACACGAAGGTGCCGCTGCACAAGCGCAACTTCGGCTTTGTGTTCCAGAGCTATGCGCTCTTCCCGCATCTGACCGTGTTTGACAACGTGGCCTTCGGCCTGAAGATGCGCAAGATGGACAAGGAGACCATCCGAAAAGAAGTCCTGCACATGCTGAAGGTCGTCGACCTGGAGGGCTTTGAGAGCCGCTATCCGCGCGAGATGTCCGGCGGACAGCGCCAGCGCGTGGCCCTGGCGCGCGCGCTGGTCATCAAGCCGGATCTGCTGATGTTCGACGAGCCGCTCTCCAACCTCGACGCGAAGCTGCGCGTCAAGATGCGCGTGGAGATCCGCCGCCTGCAGCAGGAGCTGGGCTTCACCGCCATCTACGTCACGCACGACCAGGAGGAGTGCTTCGCCATCTCCGACAAGGTCGCCATCATGAACAAGGGCGTCATCGAGCAGATGGACACCCCGAGCGCACCGGCAGCTGCGAGTTCAGGGCAAAGAACGGCGCGAGGATCGTCACAGCGAATGATCACGCAGGCAGCTGCAAGGGCTGCATCCGCCCGGGCGATGTCACGGTTCACCCCGCGGGCGCGGATGTGCCCAATGCCATCCAGGGCCGCGTGCTGGTGTCCACCTTCCTGGGCCAGCGCAATCAGCTCAACGTGCAGACGGACGCGGGCGAGTTCGTCGTGAGCACGGACCAAAATCAGGTTTTCCCCGTGGGCGAGACGGTGACGCTGTCGCTTGCGGCAAACAAAATCATTCTCATCGACTGATCAACCGAGGAGGAAAAGAAAATGAAGAAGATCCTTTCCCTGATCGTGGCGCTCGCGCTGGTCTTCAGCCTGTCCTGCGCCATGGCTGAGGCCAAGCCCTTCGAGGGCCAGACCCTGACCATTTCCACCTTCAGCTTCAACGCGGAGCTGCTCCAGAAGAACATCTATGATCCGTTCATGGAGCTGACCGGCTGCACCATCGTGGCCGACGGCGCGAGCAATGCCCAGCGCGTGACCAAGATCGTCGAGTCCCCGGAGGACTACGACGTGGTCATCATCGGCGACATGTTCGTCAGGCAGCTGATGGACGCGGGCGTCATCGACACCATCGACGCCAGCAAGCTGACCAACCTTGACAGCATCTACGAGTGCGGCCGCGCCCCGATGGGTGAGGAGTACGGCCCGGCCTACACCTTCAACCGCCTGGGCATCGTCTATGACAGCGCCTACTGCGACGTGGAGATCAAGTCCTTTGCCGACCTGTGGAACCCGGCGCTTGAGGACAGCATCGCGATCCCGGACATGACCGCCACCACCGGCCCGCTGTTCTACTTCGCCACCGCCGAGACCTTCGGCTACACCCCGGGCGTGGATGACGAGGCGATCTTCGCCAAGCTCGCCGAGCTCAAGCCGAACGTCGTGAACACCTACACCTCCGCCAACAACACCATCACCATGCTCAACCAGGGCGAGATCTCCGTGGCCGTGCTGCTGGACTACAGCTACACCACCGCGAAGAACGCGAACCCGGACTACGTCTGGGTCGACCCGATCGAGGGCTCCTTTGCCGGCTACAACATGCTCAACATCATCAAGGGCACCGAGGTCAAGGATCTGGCGACGGCGTTCATCGACTACTACCTGAGCTACGACGTGCAGCTGGCCGAGGCCCTGGACGGCGTGGACAGCCCGGTCCGCACCGATATCGTGCTCGAGCCGGAGCAGGCCGCGAACTTCACCTACGGCGCGGACATGGTCAGCAGCCTCAAGCTGGTGGACTGGGACGTCATCGTGGAGAACCAGGCCAAGTGGATCGAGATGTGGAATTCCACGTTCTCCGTGAAGTAAGTGACGATAGGGCTGCCGCCCTATGACCTGCCTGAGGGACACATGTCCCTCAGACTCCCTTCTTCGCTTCGCGGCTAAATAAGCAGGCGTGCGAATCGATGAAAATCTGATGTTGGAGCGATTCTATGAGAAAGAAGAACGGAGCGCTGATGCTCATCACGGCCCTGGTCTACGTCTTCCTGATCGGCCCGCTGCTGGTCATCGCCGCGGCTTCTTTCAGCGA
>SFFH01000100.1 GCA_004557905.1 Clostridiales bacterium
CACGCTGTGCGCGCTGGCGCTCTTCGGCGCGGGGCTGACGCTGCTGTACCGCTTTGTGAGCACCCTGCTCACCTGCCCCGCGTTCAATGAGACCGGCGTGTGCGCCGGCAGGGGGCTGTATCTGCCGTGGACGGAGGTGCGCTTTGGCTATGTGCACCGCATCGCGCAGATGAGCGGCCTGTTCCTGCTCTCCCAGCCCCTTACCGCAGTGCAGCGGCGCGGCGCGCCGCCGATCCTTTGTCTGTCCATGCCGGACACGCGGACGCTGATTCTGGCGTATCTGATGTACTGCCCGAACGCGAACAGAGGAATAGAAATTTAACGCTCCCGACACGGCCGTTCGGGAGCGTTTGTTGTTCACTTCATGGCGCTGACCGTCCTCCCGTCGGAGACCACGGTCACGTCGCCGTCCTCGCGGGATGTAAACACCTGCGCGCCGAGGCGCTCGAGGATGGCGATGAGCTCCCCGCTGGCGGGGTCCTCCTCGCCGTCGGTGATGTAGGCGATCTTCGGGCCGGCCTCCGTCAGGAACCGCTCGCTGGCGGACACCAGCCGCCCGTGGTAGGGCACCTTGAGCACATCGCAGGCCACGTCCCCCTCCTCCAGCAGCTCCAGCTGGCGCGGCGTCTCCGCGTCCCCGGCGAAGAGGAACTTCGTCTCGCCGTAGGTCAGGCGCACGGCCAGGGAGAAGTCGTTCTCCTCGTCCGCGCCGTAGCTGCTTCGGTGCGCGCTCGTGACGGACAGCTCCACGCCGTCGGGCGACTGCATGGTCATGTCCGACTGAATCTCCATCGGATGCGTCGTGATCCCCTCGAGCGCCTCCAGCGCCTCCATGAACTGCGTGTGCTGCTTGCTCTCCTTGTCGTACACCGGCATGATCACCTGCCGAACCGCGACGCTCTCCAGAATCTTGTCCGCGCCGCCGACGTGGTCCTTGTCGTAGTGGGTGATGATCAGCGTGTCGATTTCGTCGATGCCCGCTTCCCCGAAGCGCTCGGCGAGCGCCTTGCCGCCCTTGTTGGTGCCGCAGTCGATCAGGATGCGCACGCCGTCGGGCGTGGTGATGAGCATGGCGTCCGCCTTGCCCATGTCGTAAAAGTCCACGCGCAGCTCACCCGCCTGGGCTGCCGCCGCCAGGAGCAGCAGCAGGATCACGAGAAGCAGCGCAAACGTCCTTTTCATCGCCTCAGCCTTCCTTTGCGGGCAGTGCCCGCGCCCACTTCCGAACAGCTTTGCAAAAAGAGCTGTTCGGTGCTCGTTGCACGGTATTTTGCTCAATTTCCGATATGGCAACCCCCCTCTTCTGCAGAGGGGGGGAATGCCTTAATAATTGGTTCCGTACAGGGAATTCTGCGTATTCTTGCCGGCGATGCCGTCCACAGCCAGGCCGTGGTCCTTCTGATAGGCCTTCACCGCGTCATACGTCCACTGGCCGTAGATGCCGTCCGCCGTGCGGACGATGCTCTTGTAGCCCGCGCTGATCAACGCGTTCTGCAGGCGCTTGACCGCATCGCCGCGGCAGCCCCAGTACAGCAGGCGGTAGCCCGTGGAGGAGCTGCTGCCCGAGGACGAGGAGGAGCCGGAGGCCTTCTTCGCGGAGGAGGAATAGAGCACCTCCTGCGTATAGGGATCGGCCACGCCGGTGACGCTCAGGCCGTTGCGGCTCTGGAAATTGCGCACGGCGCGGTACGTCTGGCTGCCGAAGTAGCCGTCGATGCTGCCGGAGTAGTAGCCCAGGCTCTTGAGCCTGCGCTGCAGCGGCACCACGGCGCTCTTGTATTTGCCCGAGCGCGAGAGCGTCGTGTAGTCGCCGGTCGCGCCGCTGCCGATGGGCTTGGCGGCAGAGGAATACAGCAGGGTCTGCGTGGCGTTGTCCGCCTTGCCGGTTTCGGGCAGGCCGTTCACCCGCTGGAACAGGCGCACGGCGCGCTCCGTGCCGCTGCCGAAGATGCCGTCCACCTTGATGGTGTAGTAGCCCAGATCCTTGAGGCGCTGCTGCAGGGTGTAGATCAGCGACAGGCCGCGGTCGCCGCGCACCAGCGTGGGATACTTGCCCGAGCCGTAGGCGATCGCGCTCACGGAGTAGAGCGCCGACTGCATGGTGTAGCCCGCACGGCCGTCCGCCTTGATGCCGTTGGCGATCTGGAACAGGCGCACCGCCTCGCGCACAGTGCTGCCGTAGCGGCTCGTGGGGGAGACCGGATAGCCCAGCTCATGCAGGCGCGTGGTCAGCCGCAGCACGTCGTCGCCGGTATCGCCGTATTCGAGCTCATTGTAATCGGAAACGCCGCCGACGGTCACCTTCTGCGAAAAGCTCTGGCCGCTGCCTGGGCCGTACACCACGGTCAGCGTGAACGTGTCGCCATTGAGATAGGTATGCGCCAGCGGGAAGCGCACGATGCCGTCCGCGTCCGCGGTCAGCGTCTGCGTGCTGTCCCTCGTCGTGAGCGTCACCACGACGCCCGCGGCCGTCTTGGCCACGACCTTCGTGCTGTTGATGTTGACCGGATCGACCGTCAGCGTCGGCTTGGACGGCTCGGTCACCTTCCAGCTGCCGGTGCTGCTCACCGCCGAGGCGGCGTCCGTCACATAGTACGCCGTCACCCGGGTGTAGGTGCCCGGCTCGGCGACGAGCGACGCGCTGAAGGCGCCGTCGCTGCCGACGGTCAGCACCTCCGCCTTGGCGGTGGCCGGCTCCGCGCTCACCAGGATCTGCGAGGCTCGTTGTAGAAGTGGAAGTCCACCCTGTACTTGCCCGCAGCAAGATTTTCAAATTTAAAGCTTCCGCCGCCGTTGTGAATCTCGCATTCCTGGAGGCTGCTGCTCGTATCAGAGGCGGCATACAGCTTGACCACGACAGCGCTGTCGCCGGTATAGCTTACGCTGCCGGAGATTCTGCCATCCGTCTTGCCTTCCGCGCTCACATTCGTCACCGTGAAGCCATCCACGGTCATCGTTTTTTCCGTGGGCGTCGGCGGGGTCGGCGGCGTCTCTTCGTAGCCGACAGTGACCGTCGTGGAATCCTTGACGCCCTGATTGTACAGGCAGAAATCCACCCGGTATTCCCCTGCGGCCAGCCCGGTGAAGCTGTAGCTTCCGCCGCCGTTGCCGACTTCCTTCTCGCCAACCCAGTCGCCCGCGCCGGTGTACAGCTTGACGACCGCGATCGTTTCGCCGGTGTAGCTCACGCTGCCGTTGATTTCGCCATCCAAGGCCGTCTTCGAGCTGGCGTTCTTTCCGCCGGCGGACACGCTGGTTGAACTTGTTTTCGGTTTCAACCGTCTGGGTCTTCGGCTCGCTGGGCGTCGCCTCCCCCTCTGCCAGCGCGGCAAAGGGCATGCAGCCGCTGAGCATCGCCAGCGCCAGTGCTGCCGCGATCTTTCGCTTCATGTC
>SFFH01000101.1 GCA_004557905.1 Clostridiales bacterium
CAAAAGCCAGGCCGCGGAGGTCACGTTCGGGCAGACGATCAGCGCGCCCAGCACGAGCAGCATCGCGCGGTGCAGCGGCGTCTTGTCCTTCGCGCGCCAAGCCAGCGCACAGACGCCCAGATACAGCGCCAGACCGGCCAGCGCAACGCCGCGCATGATGATCTCAAAGTGCGCCTGCGTGTAGAACTGCTGCGCATAGGTCTGTGTGTCCAGCGCCGCCAGGTGGCGCAGCAGGGGCGCGTACTGCGGCATCTCCTCCACCGCCGCGCGCGGGATCAGGTTCGCCATGCCCGGCGCGCCGCCGGCGTATGGCGGCAACCCCAGATTCGCCGCAAGCAGGCTGCCCGCAGCGCGGAGC
This sequence comes from Clostridiales bacterium, assembly GCA_004557905.1. Taxonomy (GTDB): domain Bacteria; phylum Bacillota; class Clostridia; order Christensenellales; family Aristaeellaceae; genus Ventricola. The sequence continues at coordinate 359 of SFFH01000101.1, forward strand.
GCCGGCATGCCGCACGCGATCGCCGGCACGCACAGCAGGAGCGCCGCGCCCGTGCCGGCAAGCAGCTCCCTGCGCTTCATGCCGCCGCGCCGCACCAGCCAGAGATAGACGGGCAGCGCATACAGCGCCGCGCCGCTCAGGGCGCACGCCGCGCCATAGAAGATACCCGACGCGAGCGTTTTCGGCCTGTCGCAGCCCAGCGCCAGCGTCAGCGAGACGGCGAGCAGCGTCACCGCCGCGATCTCCGGCAGCGCGCTGCACGCGGCGTTCATGAAGCCCTGCGGAAGGATCATGCACAGGGCCAGCAGCGCCTCCGCGCGCAGCCCCAGCCGGTTCCGGTCGGCCGCGCGCATCGCCAGAAGACCCAGCAGCAAATCGCAGCCGATGGCAAAGAGCTTGAGCAGGTACATGTCGTAGACCGGCCCGCGCGTGATGGCGTACATGAGCAGCAGCATCGGCGCGGACACGCCGGAGGCCGCCGCGACACCCGCCGCCAGGCCGCCCTCATCCATCGCGCGGATGACGGGCTGCATCACGTTCACATAGGCGTACGTCTTCTGGTTGATCGCCAGCAGCAGGATCACCATGCCCGCCGTGACGATGACCTGCCTAAGCGCCGTACGCGCAAGGCTGACGCGCGAGAGCCACGCGCACAGCAGCAGCATGGACAGATGCACCGCGGCACTCATGGCGATGAACAGCGCGCGGTTGTCCCAGCCGCCGATGTCGTTGAGATTGCGCAGCGGCCCGGAGGAGACGTTGTACAGCGCCAGCAGGCCGGAGAGCAGCACGGCAAGCACCGCGCTCAGGAGCAGGCGGTGCTTCTGCGTGAAGCGGTCAAGCGCGGAAAGCACATCCTTCATCCTGCCTGTCATGCCGCCTCGCCTCCCTTCGCAAGCGCCGCACGATGTTCGCGCATGCGCGCAAGCAGATCGCGCGAGACGATCACCAGCGCGGCGAGCATCATCAGCGCCAGCACGCGCTCGTCGACGGGCCGCTGGCGCGTCAGATACGGCACATAGCACATCAGCGACGCGCCGGCAACCAGCAGCGGCATGAACCTGCGCCGCGGGTGCCGCGCCGCGTAGAGGATGGACAGCATGTCCGCCAGATAGAAGTACCGCTCGTGAATCTTGGGCATCACAAACGGCAGGAAGATCGCAAAGAACAGCGCAAACTCCAGCGTCATGTCCGGCGTGATCTCCCGCCAGTGCAGCAGCCAGTACAGAACCGCGATCAGCACCAGGATCACGCAGGCGTACAGCGCGGCGTGCTGCAGATCCGGCATCAGGTCCGGATTCAGGAAGCCGTTTGTGCCCTCGCCGTCAATCCCGTCGATGTAGCGCATCCAGGTGAACTCCTGGCTGCTGGCCAATTCCAGCATCGGAAAGAAGAGGTACAGGTTCGGCGCGTTGTAGCTCAGCCGGTCGTAATACTGGCCCATCGACTGATTCGCGTACACAGAGAGCGCGTCAAGGAACGGGCGTCCCGCAATCAGCGCGGGCAGCATCGTCACGATGTACGCCGCAAAGAACGCCAGCGCGTCGCGCAGCCTGTACCTTTTGTGGATCAGCCCCAGCAGCACCACCGGGAAGAAGAAGATCGTCTGGAGCTTGAAGGCGAAGGCGACCGACAGAAAGATGGCCGAGCGCATCGGCCTGTCCGTTTCAAGGAAGTACAGGCTCATGACGATGAAGAATACGTACACCGAGTCGCACTGCGCCCAGCACGCGCCGTCCAGCAGGGCCGTGGGCAGCGCCATCACCGTCAGAAACACCGGCAGCGCCGCCTTCTCCCCCGCGAACCTGCCCGCCGCGCGCATCATGGCCAGCGCCAGCAGGTAGTCAAACAGCACCGTCAGGAGCTTGATCAGGTACAGGTCGTGCAGCGGCACTTTGGAAACCAGCAGCAGGAAGTACTGATACAGCAGATTGTAGTCGCCCACATTTTCGGCCAGCATATGAAAGCCGCCCTCGCGGAACATGTCCACCCATTTGGTCAGGAACGATATATAATCCGCCGTGACGAAATCGAGCATGCTCACGCGCGCGAGCATCGTGACGGCGGCGAACACGCCGGTGAACACGAGCGTGCCCGTCTTCGGCCTTTCCAGGCAGACAAACGCAGCCATGGTGCCGCCGTACACCAGCGCAAACAGCGCCGAAAGCGCAAGCGCCTGCCCGGCGCCGGAAATACAGGAAAGCCAGCCGCGCATCAGCACGGCCTGCACGGCAAAGAGCGCAAGCGTCATGCCAAGCGCAAGCAGCATGCCGCGGCGTCTGCGGTTGTCCTCCATGCATCATTCTCCTTACAGCAATCTTCAT
>SFFH01000045.1 GCA_004557905.1 Clostridiales bacterium
CGCACGGATCAGCCGCAGGGAAAGCTATACGAATACAGGCCTGCATACTCGCCAGAACGCGAGGACATGCGCCGCTTCATCGAGATGTGCTTTGAGCCCGGTTCTCCAGCCAATGCGAAGCTGAAGGATATGCTGCTGAGGATCGCCATGGACGACGATCAGCCGAAGAACCCCTGATATAATCATGATTCCTTCAATCGGAAGGTGATGAATCCTGCGAAAGCCGTCATCTACGCTCGCTACTCCTCGGATAATCAGCACGAGGAGAGCATTGAGGGCCAGATAGGAGAATGTACCGAATACGCTGTGCGCAATGACATGACGATTCTGACCAGCTACATCGACCGAGCGTTGTCTGCCAGAACGGCGGATCGCCCTGAGTTCCAGCGCATGATCCACGACAGCGAAAAGGGGCTGTTCGATGTCGTGCTGGTCTGGAAGCTGGATCGCTTCTCGCGCGACCGATACGACAGCGCACACTACAAACGGATTCTGAAGAAGAACGGCGTCCGCGTGATCTCCGCCAGAGAGAACATCTCCGAAGGGCCGGAGGGCATCATTCTGGAATCCATGCCGAGTACTATTCCGCAGAGCTGTCCGAGAAGATTCAGCGCGGGCAGAAGGAAAATGCGCTTAAATGCCGCAGCAACGGCGGCAACATTCCGCTCGGCTATGTGGTCGGCCCGGAGGGCGTGCTTCAAACCGATCCCGCCACCGCTCCGCTGGTCAGAGAGGTTTTCAACCGCTATGAAAGCGGCGAAACGCTCAAGGCGATTGCCGATTCACTCAACAAGCGCGGCCTTCTCACACGGAAGGGTTCATCGTTCCGCATCGCAACGCTGAGCGTCATCCTCAAAAACAGGAAGTACATGGGGGAATACAAATATGCAGATACCGTGATTCCAGACGGAATCCCCGCCATCATCGAGCCAGACCTGTTTGAGCGGGTGCAGCAGCGGATGGAGGGCAACAAAAAAGCCCCGTCCAGAACGAAGGCCGACGAGGAATACCTGCTGACGACCAAGCTCTTCTGCGGGGATTGCGGCAGGCTGATGGTGGGCGAAAGTGGAACAAGCGGCACCAACGGTGCGAAATACTGCTACTACAAGTGCGGTGGTGCAAAGCGCAGGCTCGGCTGCAAGCGCAAGCCGCTCAAAAAGCACTGGATTGAGCGTGTCGCCGTCGTAACCACCGTACAGCGCGTGCTCCGGGATGAGGAAATCAATCGGATTGCCGATGCGATCATCGACCTGCAAAACCGGGAGGATACGAGCATCCCCGCCATGCGCCAGCAGCTCAAGGCATGCGAAAAGGCCATCGAGAACATGCTGAACGCCATTCAGATGGGCATCCTGACTCCGTCCACCAAGACGAGGCTGGAAGAGCTGGAAGCGCAGCGCGAGAGCCTCAAGGTCAGCATTCTGCAGGCCGAGCTCGAAAAGCCCAAGTACACCAAGGAACAGATCGTCAGCTGGATCAACCGATTCAAGTACGGAAACGTGGATGACATCGAGTACCAGCGACAGATCATCGATACCTTCATCAACGCCATTTACGTCTATGACGACAAGCTGGTTTTCACCTACAACTATAAGGATGGATCTGCCACAATCATGCCGGAAGAGATTGAAGAGGCATTTGGTTCGGATTTAACACAAGTTGCTCCACCAAATATAAGCCACCCTTCATGGGTGGTTTTTCATTTGGTTTTCTTTCCGCCTCCATCCGTGCGCTTCATCCATCAGTTGGTCATGCGCTTCATCCATCAGATCGCCAATTCCTGTTTCTATCGCAGCAAAACTATGCTATAATGGGCGGCGGTATTTCATTTTGCCTGAAGGAGTTGCGCACCATGTATGATTTGCAGCACGAAATCAATCAGGTCATCCGTCGGATGTGCCTGCTGTTTACTTTGTGTCTGCTGCTGGCGTCCGCCGCGGCAGCCGTCTATCTCGGGGAAACGCCCCGCCAGGTGATCAAGGCCTGGCTGCACCTGCAGGTTCAGCCCTGTCCGCTGGTCACCGATTATTTCCGGATTTCCAGCCTGTCGGCGGCCTTCCTGAACGCGGCGATCTGCGGCGGCTTCTGTACGCTGCTCACACGGCTGCGCCGCGTCAAGTTCCGCCCGAATGTGTGGTCGGGATACTTTCTGGTCGTCGCCCATTGCTTTTACGGCCTGAATCTGGTGAATATGCTGCCGCTGATGGCCGGCTTCTGGTTCCATTGCCGTCTGCATCGGCTGCGTTTCCGCGAAAACCTGGACTGGGCAATGTTCATTACCTCCTTCGGACCGTTTATCAGCGAGCTGCTGTTTCGGTATCCGTTCTCGATCAATCTGCCGGTGACGCTGGGCAGCCGGCAGATCAATCTGTTTGCCGTTCTCGCCTGTGTTCTCCTGTGCATCTTCTTTGGCGTGTCCGTGCCGGCGCTGCTGCCCGGCACCTCCAAGCTGCACCGCGGCTTCAACCTGTATAACGGCGGACTGGCGACGGGCTTGCTCGGTCTGTTTGTCTTCTCCTTCCTCTATAAAACCATGGGCGTGGAGATGCCGCAGGCCATCGCCTCCGACAACGCCGTGTATGCCGCACACGGCAATTCCTATCAGCTCTTCTGCACGGTCTTTTATGTGCTCGTCTTCCTGCTGTGCCTGGCCATCGGCTGGTACAAAAACGGAAGGAGCTTCCGCGGATACGGGCAGATCCTGGCCGACTCCGGCTACAAGACAAACTTTCTGCGCAAGTATAATCTGGGCCTGGTCTGGATCAACCTGGGCTTCTACGGCCTGATGATGACGGCCTACTTCAACCTCGTCATCCTGCTCACGGACGGCGCAGGCTTTACCGGCGCGACCTGCGGCATCATTCTGGCGGCCATGACGTTCTCCGCATCCGGCCAGCATCCCAAAAACGTGTGGCCTGTGCTGGCCGGCTACGCTCTGCTTTCGCTGCTCGTCCATGCCCTCTGCATGATCGGCGGCCGCCCCGTGCCGTGGACGCTCAGCACACAGGGCTACATGAACGGCATCGCCTTTGCAACCGGCCTGTGTCCGTTCACCGGCAAGTTCAGCCGGAAAGCCGGGTTGATGGCGGGCTTCATCTCCGCAGTCATGTGTACCACGACCAGCGTCATGCACGGCGGCTTTGTGCTGTACAACGGCGGCCTGACGGCCGGCATCGCGGCGCTGATCCTGCTGCCGCTGATCGATACCTACATCAGCCACACGGAGCGCTACGGGCGCGGCAAGGTGAAGCTGCCGCATGGCAGGCACGAGCCTCTGCCGGATAGCGAAGAGCCTGTGCGGCCCTTTGAACAGTAAGCAGCGAACCGCTGCGCGAATTCCGGGCACGAAAAAGGGGCTGTCAGGTTTTCGCCTGACGGCCCCCTGTCTTGTTCGTTGGGCGTGATTGACCGCCTCGCCATAAGGGATCAGTCCTTCTTGTCCATCGCCAGCAGGAAGATCGTCGAGAGGATGCACGCGAAGCCGAGCAGATCCATGCCGGTGAAGCGCGCGCCCATCAGCAGCGCGGAGAAAACCGCCGCGGACACCGGCTCGATGGAGGCGTACAGGCTTCCCTTCTTCGGGCCGACGCAGCGCACACCCTCCATGTACGCCGAAAACGCCGCCACCGTGCCCACGAGGATGATGACGATCATCGCGGCGACGGCCTGCGCGTCGAGCGCGACCTCCATCGCGAACGGGCGGAACGCCGCCATCAGCACGGCGCCGCCGATCAGCATGCCCCAGGCCGTGACCACCGCAGAGCCGTACGTCTCCAGCAGCCTGCCCGGCTGCACGGTGTAGACCGCCAGCGCAACGGCGGAGAGCATGCCCCAGAACAGCGCTTTGGTGGAGAGCACCATGGTGCCCGGGTTGCCGTGCGTCGCCAGCAGGAAGGTGCCCGTCAGCGCCAGCACGATGGCCAGCACCTCCGCCGGCCGGGGCAGCCGCCTGCTGCGCAGGGACATGAAGACCAGAATCAGCACCGGGCCGGTGTACTGCAGCACCGTCGCCGTGCCGGCGTTTGACGCGCCGATGGCGGAAAAATAGGTGTACTGGCACATGCTCATGCCCAGCACGCCGAAGATCACGATGTCCCTCGTGTCCTTCTTGAAGACGTCGAAGATGCGCCTGCCCTCGCGCACAGCGCACACCAGCAGGAGCAAAAGGCCCGCCGCCGTCAGACGGATGGGGACGATGAACTCGCTCGTCAGTCCCTTGGTTTGCAGGAGATACTGGCCGCATGTACCGGAAAAGCCCCAGAGCATGCCGCCCAGCAGGGTCAGCAGCGCGCCGCGCAGCGCCTTGTTGTTCTTCATGTTGCACGCCTCATTTGTTGTGTGAATTCTCTGCAAAGCTTCGGCCTCGGGTGCAAAGCAGCATGCCGGTTTGTCCATAAGCAGAATTTCATCCCATTGTACCCACCCTGCATGCGTTTGTCAATTGCCCCGGCGCGCATTTCGTGCTACAATGAGTCCACTTTGATTGGAAGGAGCCGCCCATGTCCCTGCCTGTCTATTTTGCGCCGCTTGAAGGCGTCACCGATACCGTCTACCGCCAGGTGCATCACGCGCACTTCACCGGCCCCGTCAAATACTTCATCCCCTTCATCAGCCCCACGCAGAACCTCGTGCTCACCCCGCGCGAGCGCAAAAATGTCGACCCGCAGGCCAACGCCGGCCTGCATGCCGTGCCGCAGGTGCTCACCAAAAATGCCGCCCATTTTCTCTGGGCGGCAAATCTTCTGCACGATCTGGGCTATGAAGAGGTCAATCTCAACGCCGGCTGTCCCTCCGGCACGGTCACGGCCAAGGGCAAGGGCGCGGGGCTTTTGCAGCGCCCGCAGGAGCTTGCGTGGTTCCTGGACGAGATCTTTGCCCACGCGCCGGTGCGTGTGTCCGTCAAGACGCGCATCGGCTTTTCATCCCCGGACGAGTTTGGCGCGCTGCTTGAGCTTTACAACCGCTATCCGGTTCACGAGCTGATCATCCATCCGCGCACGCGCGAGGAATACTACACGGGCAGCGTGCACCGGGACGTTTACGCCGCGGCGGAGGCGGGCGCGCGCATGCCCCTCGTCTACAACGGCGACCTGTTCACACCGGACGGCTGCCGCGCCTTTGAGCAGGCGCACCCGGCCACCCGCGCGCTGATGCTCGGCCGCGGCATGCTCGCCAATCCCGCGCTCGCCCAGACCTACGCGGGCGGCGCGCCGCTGAGCAAGGCAACGCTGCGCGCGTTCCACGACGACCTTTTGCGTGCCTATCAGGATGCCTATCCCGCCAGCGTGGTGCTCGGACGCATGCGCGAGGTCGCCAAGAACATCGCCTGCTGCTTTGAGGACGCAGAAAAGCCGCTGAAGGCCGCCCGCAAGGCAGGATCGCTTTCCGCCTATCAGGACGCCGTCACGCGGCTGTTTGAGGATTATGCGCTTTCGGCCAACCCCTGCTTCTCTGTGCGCAGCTGATCCTCGCGCATCTGCATCCACATCGCGCACAGGGTAAACGCCAGGCACGCCACCACCAGCGGCACGCCGAACAAAAGCAGAAGCACCATCTGAATCACACTCATCATCTATCCCTCTTTTCCTATGATTGCTCGTCCCTTGTATATCCTGCCGGCGTCATGCCGGCTTGATTTTTGTTCCCCGGCTCTTCGGCGTGGCCATGTAGCGCGCAATGCTGCGCACGGCCACGCGCCGCCCGCTGCATGCGCCCTCGATGCGTCCGTCCGCGAGCATCGCGTACACCGTCGCGCGCGTCACGCCCAGGATTTTCGCCGTCGCCGTCTTGTCCACATACTCGCCGTATTGGGCGACAAGCGCCTCCTCCTTGCGCGCAAGCTCCTCCTCCCGCGTCCACAGGGACCTGCGCGTGCGCTCCTCCAGCGCCAGCACGCGCCGCTCCAGGTCGGCCATCCGCTGCAAAGACATCTCCATCGCCATTTCCACGCCCTATCGATCCCCTTTCCATCGAAATCCACTCTTCTAAAATTACAGGCCGGATTCTGTGTCCTTCAATCCACATCGCAAGTATTTTTCATCGTCATATGGATTTGAAAAACCACTTGATCATTTTTCCAACCGGTGACTTCCCGTCGGATTTTGTCACTCGTTTGGCGACAACGCCATTCTAGCACGCGAGCGCCCAGTCGTCAACCATTTGGTGACAAATTTTTAAAAAAGTTTTGAAAGTGTTGCATTTGGTGACCAATCTGTTATAATGGCATCAGAAGAAATTGGCAAACCGATGAAAAGGAGGCATGCAGCCATGGAATTCGGCGATATGCTCAAGGCCATCCGCAAGGAGCGCAGTCTGACTCAGGATGAGCTCGCGTCCATTCTGGGCACCACCAAGCAGGTCATCAGCCGGTATGAAACCAAGCAGCGCGTCCCGCGGCTGTCCGTGGTGGAGGATTACGCCGCCAAGCTCGGCGTGCCGCTTTCGCTGCTCTCCGGGCAGCGGACGTCCGCCGCGGAGGATGCCGCGCCGCAGGTCGGCGTGCGCCGCGTGCCCATCATCGGCAGCGTCGCCTGCGGCGAGCCGATCTACAAGCCCGGCGACGGCACGGAGTACGCCACCATTGAGGAGGGCGTCGCGTGCGACTTTGCGCTCATCGCGCAGGGCGATTCGATGATCGGCGACCGCATCCACTCCGGGGACCTCGTCTTCATCCGCAGGCAGGAGAGCGTCCGCGACGGCGAGATCGCCGCGGTGGCGCTGGACGACGAGCTGACGCTCAAGCGCGTGCGCCGAATCCTCGACCCGGGCGGGCGCGTCGCCTTCACCCAGCTGCTGCCCTCCAACCCCAGGTACGCCCCCATCACCATCGGCGGCGCGCAGGAGACCCGCAACGTCAGCATCCTGGGCAGGGCGGTCGCCGTGCGGTTCATGCTCTGACCCTGCGTACGCGCCGGCTTGACAGGCATCAGCCGCGCATATATTATATGGGTATCTTTGAATGGCATCAGGAGGTGCGAAGCATGCACCGCAGGAACAAACCCTTTCCCAAGCATCCGCCGATGAGCGCGCAGGGCGTCATCGCACTGGGCTTCGCCGCGATCATCGCGCTTGTCACCCTGCTGCTGATGCTCCCGGCCTCCAGCCGTGCAGGCACATGGACCGACCCGCTCACCGCGCTGTTCACGGCCACGAGCGCCGTCTGCGTCACCGGCCTGGTCGTCGTGGATACGGCGACCCACTGGTCCGTCTTCGGCCGCTGCGTGCTCCTTGCCGGCATCCAGATTGGCGGCCTGGGCGTGATGACGGTCATCGCGCTGGCGGCGATGATGATGAACCGGCGCATCGGCCTTCGCCAGCGCACGCTGCTGGTGGAGAGCGTCGCCACCCTGCACATCGGCGGCATCGTGCGCCTCGTGCGCCGCGCGCTGTACGGCACGCTGCTGCTCGAGCTCGGCGGCGCGCTGCTGCTTGCCCTGCGCTTTGTCCCGCTGCTCGGCCCCGGCCGCGGCGTCTTCTATGCGGTGTTTCACGCCGTCTCCGCGTTCTGCAACGCGGGCTTTGACCTGATGGGCACGGTCACCGGTCCGTTCTCCTCGCTGGAATCCTTCGTTTCCGATCCGCTGGTCAACCTGGTGGCCGTCAGCCTCATCCTGCTGGGCGGCCTGGGCTTCTTCGTCTGGGACGACCTGATCGAAAACAAATTCCGCTTCCGCCGCCTGCAGCTGCACACGCGCGTCGTGCTGGTCATCACGCCGGTCATCGTGCTTGTGCCCGCCTGCCTGTTCTACGTCTTTGAGGCCGGCGCGTCCATGGCCGGCATGGATACGGGGACGCGCATGCTGGCCAGCCTCTTTTCCGCCGTCACGCCGCGCACTGCCGGCTTTGACACGGTGCCGACCGGTGAGCTCTCTCCCGCCGGCAGCCTGCTGACCGTCCTGCTCATGCTCACCGGCGGCAACCCCGGCTCCACCGCTGGCGGCGCGAAGACCACGACCATGCTCGTGCTTTTGCTGCTGGCCGTCTCCATCCTGCGGCGCGAGGAGGACATCCGCCTTTTCGGCCGCCGCCTACCGGAGGACCTCATGCGCCGCGCCTGCTCGATCGTCATCATCTACGTGTCGCTGGCGATGCTCTCCACGCTGGCCATCTGCGCCGCGCAGCCGGAGCTCGCGCTTCAGGACGTGATCATCGAGGTCTTCTCCGCGATCAACACCGTCGGCATGAGCACCGGCCTCACGCGAGAGCTGGGCACCTTCGCGCGGCTGATCATCATCCTGCTCATGTATGCCGGACGGCTGGGCAGCCTCACGTTCGCGCTGCTCATCGCCCGTCACCCGTCGCCCTCTCCGCTGCGCTGCCCGCAGGAGCGCATCCTCATCGGCTAATTCAGGAGGTACCGTTATGAAATCCGTTCTTGTCATCGGCCTGGGCCGCTTTGGCCGTCACCTCTGCCTCAAGCTGACGCAGCTGGGCAACGAGGTCATGATCGTCGACAAAGACGAGGCTGCCGTCACCGAGCTGGCCAACGCCGTCACCAGCGCACAGATCGCGGACTGCACCGACGAGGCCGCGCTGCACGCGCTGGGCGTGCCCAACTTCGACGTCTGCTTCGTGTGCATCGGCTCCGATTTTGCCAGCAGCCTGCTCATTACCTCCATGCTCAAGGATCTGGGCGCGCAGCGCATCATCGCCAAGTCCAGCCAGGATATGCACATGCGTCTGCTGCTGCGCAACGGCGCGGACGAGGTGGTCTATCCGGAGCGTGACAGCGCCGAGCGCGTCGCCATGCGCACCAGTGCGACCAACGTGTTTGACTACATCGAGCTGACGGACGAGTACGCAATCTACGAGATCCCGCCGCTGGCCAGTTGGGTCGGCAAGACGATCATGGAGCTGGGCATCCGCAACCGCTACCACATCAACATCCTGGCTGTCAAGACCGGCGATGCGCTGCGCCCCATGCCCGGCGCCAACTACGCCTTCACCGGCACGGAGCACATCCTCGCCCTCGCCGGGCGCGAGGACGTCAAAAAGCTGCTGCGAAAGGTTGAATCAAATTCATCTTTTGAGTGACAGACTGTCAACTTTCGCACGCCATTCACAAACCGCTTGCGTTCGCTTTTGAAGCGTGCTATACTTTTTCCAATCGGATTCGGAGGGTAACAAACATGCACAGCTTCTCTTATGCGCGATTTAGCGGCTATTGCTTTCACAGTGATAGTCTTGCTTTTGTGCGCGCATGAGAAGGAAGGCGGCGTGAAGCGTCCCTCCATATCAACCTGGTTCATCAGGCTCCTGCCACACACGGCGGGAGCCTTTTATAATCGGGAGAAAGAAGGAGCAATTCCATGATTATCATCATGAAACCCAAGGCAACCGAGGAGCAGATCGGCGCGCTGTGCAAGTCTCTTGAAGCGAAGGGCATGCAGATTCAGCGCAATGCCGGCGTGGACTGCGTGGTGCTGGGCGTCATCGGCGACGTGGCGCACCTGGACCCGACCGACTTCCTGATTCAGCCCGGCGTGGAGCGCATCATGCCCGTGTCTGAGCCGTTCAAGAAGGCGAACCGCAAGTTCCACCCGACGGACTCCGTCATCGACTGCGCCGGCGTGCCCGTCGGCGGGCGAAAGCTCGCCATCTTCGCGGGCCCGTGCTCCGTGGAAAGCTACGATCAGCTTACCGACACCGCGCTCAAGGTGCGTTCTTCGGGCGCGAACATCCTGCGCGGCGGCGCGTACAAGCCCCGCACCTCGCCCTACGCGTTCCAGGGGCTCAAGCTCGAGGGCCTGGATCTGCTGGAGCAGGCCAGGGAGCTGACCGGTATGCCCATCTGCACCGAGATCATGAGCCCAAAGCTGGTCGAGGAGTTTGACCGCCGCGTGGACGTTATCCAGGTCGGCGCGCGCAACATGCAGAACTTCGACCTGCTCACCGAGCTGGGCCAGACCCGCAAGCCCATCCTGCTCAAGCGCGGCCTGAGCGCCACCGTTTACGAGTGGCTGATGAGCGCGGAATACATCATGGCCGCCGGCAACCCGAACGTCATCCTCTGCGAGCGCGGCATCCGCACGTTTGAGACCTACACCCGCAACACGCTCGATCTGTCTGCGGTGCAGGCGGTCAAGCAGCTGTCCCACCTGCCGGTCATCGTGGACCCGAGCCACGCTACAGGCCTGAACTGGATGGTGGAGCGCATGTCCCTGGCGGCCATCGCCGCCGGCGCGGACGGCCTGATCATCGAGGTGCACAACAATCCGCCGTGCGCCCTGTGCGACGGCGCGCAGAGCCTGACTCCGCCGCAGTTCGCGCAGGTGATGGGCAAGCTGCACGCCATGGCCCCAATCGTGGAGCGTACGCTATGAAGATCATGTTTATCGGCCTCGGCCTGATCGGCGGCAGCATGGCGCTCGCGCTGAGCGGCTACCCCGACGCCGAGCTGTATGCCGTCGACCGCGACGAGTGGACGCGCTTTGAAGCGCTGAACCGCGGCGCGGTGCAGGCGGCCTGGAAGGACGCGGACGAGGCGCCGCTGGAGGCCATGGACGTGACCGTCCTGTGCCTGCATCCGGACGCCGCCGCGGCCTTTGTCCGGGAGCAGTCATGCCGCCTCAAGCCCGGCTCGCTGCTGACCGACGTGTGCGGCGTCAAGCGCCCGCTGCACGAGGCGGTCTCCGCGCTTGAGGGCCGCCGCTTCACCTATCTGGGCGGCCATCCGATGGCGGGCCGGGAGCGCGGCGGCTTTGTCAACGCCACCGCCGATCTCTTCCGCGGCAGCCATTACATTCTGACGCCCGATGAGACCGTGCCGGAGGAGGCCGTCCGCCTGATGGAGCGGCTGGTGCTGCACATGGGCTGCGCGGACATCGTGCGCTCCAATCCCGAGGCGCACGACGAGCGCATCGCCTACACCAGTCAGCTGATGCACATCATGGCCCTTGCGCTGTGCGACCAGCACCTGCTCTTTGACAGCTACGGCTTCGAGGGCGGCTCCTTCCGCGGGGCGACCCGCGTGGCCGCGCTGGAGCCGGACCTGTGGACCGAGCTGTTCTGGGTGAACCGTGAAACGCTGGCGAATCTGACGGACGAGCTCATCGGCAAGCTGCAGGAGTACAGCGACCTGCTCAAGGCAGGCGACCGCCAGGCGCTGCTTGAGCGCCTCACCGCCTCCAGCAACCGCAAGAAGGAATTCGACCAGCTGCGCGGCTTTGCGCCGAGCAAGACGCCGCTGTTCAAGTGAACTGCCCCAAGCTGCACTTACAGAATCGCAATTGTCGCCTTCGGCTCCGCTGCGATTCCCGCTTCTGATCGCTTCGCGATGGGGTACGTTGGGCTGCCGCCCAAACCCGCTTGGGGATTTCATCCCCAAACCCCTTCTTCGCTTCGCGCTTACAGCCCGTTTATCTGTGATGATAAGGAGGATGCTCCATGCCCGTCGTCTCCGTGACCGCCAACGTCCCCGAAAGCCGGTATGACATTCACATCGCCCACGGCCTGCTTGCTTCCTGTTCGCCGCTGTTTGCGCCCTACAAGGGCCGCAGGGCCGCCGTCGTCGCGGACAGCAACACCGCGCCGCTGTATTCCTACACACTGCTGGAGCAGCTGCACCGCGCCGGCGTGGAGGCGTCCGTCGTCATCCTGCCCGCGGGCGAGGAGACCAAGTGCGCCGAGCAGCTTTCCCAGCTCTACGATGCGTTCCTTAACGCGCACCTCACGCGCGCGGACCTGGTGATCGCGCTGGGCGGCGGCGTCGTGGGCGACATCACGGGCTACGCCGCCTGCACCTATCTGCGCGGCGTGCACTTCGTGCAGGTGCCAACCACGCTGCTGGCGCAGGTTGATTCCTCCGTCGGCGGCAAGGTGGCCATCAACCACCCGCGCGGCAAGAACCTGCTGGGCGCGTTCTATCAGCCGGAGCTGGTGCTCGTGGACTGCGACACGCTGAAGACGCTGGACGCGCGCCAGGTCGGCGCGGGCCTGGGCGAGGTGATCAAGTACGGCTGCATCTACGACCGCGCGCTGTTTGAGCGTCTGGAAAGCCTGAGCACGCGTGAGCGGCTCATGCCGGTGCTCGATGAGGTCATCGCCCGCTGCTGCGCCATCAAGGCGGAGTATGTGCGGCTTGACCCGCATGACCACGGCGTGCGCATGCAGCTCAACTTCGGCCACACGCTGGCGCACGCGCTGGAAAACGCCATGGGCTACGGCACGCTGCTGCACGGCGAGGCCGTGTCCATCGGCATGGTCGCCGCCGCCCGCTGGGGCGAGACGCTGGGCGTCACACCCAAGGGCACGGCGGAGCGCATCCGGGCTGTCCTTGAGGGCTACGAGCTGATGACCGAGGTGCCCGCCGGGCTGAGCGCCCAGGCGCTCGCCGCCACGATGGCGCTGGACAAAAAGGCCGAGGGCAGCACGGTGCGCACCGTCCTCCTGACGGAAATCGGCCAGTGTACCGGCGTGCCGCTCACACCCGACCAGCTCAAGGCTATGCTGTAAGGAGAAATCACATGAACAAGACCGTCTCCCCCAGCCCCCTGTCCGGCACGCTCCAGGTGATGCCCAGCAAGTCCGCCTCGCACCGCGCGGTGATGATGGCCGCGCTGGCGAAGGGCGAAACGGAGCTTTCGCCGCTGCAGCTCTCGCGCGACATCGAGGCGACACTCGCCTGCGCGAAGGCGCTGGGGCTGACTGCGCAGGCCCAGATCCTGCCGCACACGCTGCCCGGCTTCGTCTCCGCCAGAATTTCGGGCGGACAGCAGGCCGCTGCGGGCGGCATGCGCGTGCTCGACTGCGGGGAATCCGGCTCGACGCTGCGCTTCTTCATCCCGCTGGCGCTCGACGGGCGCGGCCCGGTACGCTTCGTCGGCCACGGCCGGCTGATGCAGCGCCCTCTTGGCGTCTACGAGGAGATGTTTCGTCCGCTCGGCGTGCGCTGGGAGCGGACGGAGGACAGCCTAACCGTCGAGGGCAGGCTGCAGTCCGGGCAGTACTTCCTGCGCGGCGACGTGAGCAGCCAGTTCATCACGGGGCTGCTGCTGGCGCTGCCGCAGCTTGCGGGCAACAGTGTCATCCGCATCACCACGCAGCTCGAATCCCGCGCGTATGTGGAGCTCACCCGCCGCGTACAGGCGGCGTTCGGCATCGAGTCCTTCTGGAAGGACGGACAGACGCTCGTCGTCCCCGGCAGCCAGCGCCCCGTCTCCCCCGGCCGCGCGCATGTGGAAAGCGACTGGAGCCACGCGGCGTTCTATCTCACCGCGGGATGCCTGTCCAGCGCCGGTCCGCTCATGCTGCACGGCCTTGACATGGGCAGCGCCCAGGGCGACCGCGCCATCGTTGACATCCTGCGCGGCATGGGCGCGATCATCCGATGCGAGGGCGACGTGCTCACCGTCTGCCCCTCCCGGCTGCGCGCCTGCGACGTGGACGCCTCCCAGATCCCGGATCTGGTGCCCATCCTCGCCGTGGCGATGGCCGCAGCCGACGGCGAAAGCCGCATCACCGGCGCGGCCCGCCTGCGCATCAAGGAGAGCGACCGCCTTGCCGCCATGTGCGCGGCGCTCACCGCCTGCGGCGCGGACGTGACGGAGCGCCCGGACGGGCTGGTCATCCGCGGCTGCAGGCCGCTGCACGGCGCAGTCGTCAACGGCTGCAACGACCACCGCATCGTCATGGCGATGGCCGTCGCCTCCGTGCTCGCCAGCGGCGATCTCACGATATCCGACGCGGAGGCGGTCAGCAAGTCCGCCCCGGCGTTCTGGGAAGAATTCACGGCATTGGGAGGGCACGCGCAATGAGAGGCTCCTTCGGCAATTCCTTCAAGCTGACGATCTTCGGCGAATCCCACGGCGGCGCGATCGGCATGGTGATCGACGGCATCCCCGCCGGCACGGTCATTGGTGAGGAGGACATCGCACGCCACATGGCGCGCCGCGCGCCGGGCAACGATCCCACGGCCACCGCCCGCAAGGAGCCGGATCGGGTGAAGATCGTGTCCGGCCTCTTTGAGGGCCGCGCGACCGGCGCGCCGCTGTGCGGCCTGATTGAGAACACCAACACCCGCTCCGGCGACTATGCGCAGCTGCGCGCGAAAATGCGCCCCGGCCACGCCGACTACGCCGGCAGCGTCAAGTACATGGGCTTCAACGACCCGCGCGGCGGCGGGCACTTCTCGGGCCGCATCACCGCGCCGCTCGTCTTCGCCGGCAGCATCGCCCGGCAGCTGCTCGCCCGGCGGGGCATCACCATCGGCGCGCACATCGCCGCCATCGAAAGCGTGGAGGATACCCCCTTCGACGCCGTAAACGTGGACCGAGCGACGCTTGAGCGCCTGCAGGACAGCCGTTTCCCGCTGCTTGCCCCCGACCGCGAGGACGCCATGCGGGCACGCGTCGCCGAGGCCCGGGCCGATTGCGACAGCGTCGGCGGCGTCATCGAGTGCGCCGCAGTCGGCGTGCCCGCGGGCATCGGCTCGCCGTTCTTCGGCTCGATGGAGAGCGTCGTCAGCCAGCTGCTCTTTTCCATCCCGGCGGTCAAGTCCGTCGAGTTCGGCGACGCGGCCTGGATGGCCCGCATGCGCGGCAGTCAGACCAACGACGCGATGGCCTTTGACGGAAACGGGCGCGTCGCCTGCCTGACCAACCACAACGGCGGCGTGACCGGCGGCATCACCAACGGCATGCCGGTGGTCTTCCGCGTCTGCGTCAAGCCCACGCCCTCCATTGCGCGCGCGCAGCAGACCGTCGACCTGACCACCGGAGAAAACACCACGCTCGCCATCACCGGCCGCCACGACCCGTGTATCGTCCCCCGCGCCGTCGTCGTCGTCGAAAGCGCGCTGGCCATCGCCCTGTGCGAGCTGATGATGGACGACGCCTCTACCCGGGCGCTCAAGGAAGGAGAATAACGCCATGAAGGACCTTTCCAGTTGCCGCGCCGAAATCGACGCGATTGACAGGCAGATCGTCGCGCTGTTCGAGCAGCGCATGCACGTCGCGCGCGACGTGGCCGGCTACAAGCATGCGCATCATATGGATATTCTGGACGCCTCCCGCGAGCAGGCCGTTCTCCTCTCCCGGGCCGACATGACCGCAGAGGAGCCGCTCAAGGCCAGCGTCGTGGAGCTTTTCCGCGAGCTGATGCGTCTGTCCCGCCAGGAGCAGCGCCGCTATCTGGATACGCTGACCCAGACGCAGCGCGTCGCCTACAACGGCGTGCCGGGCGCGTTCAGCGAGAGCGCGGTCGTCGGCTTCTTCGGCGAGGACAGCGACCGCGTGTGCTTCAAGACGTTTGAGGAGATCTTCGCCGCCGTGGCGGAGGGCAGCGTCAAGTACGGCGTGCTCCCGGTGGAAAACTCCTCCTCCGGCTCGGTCAACACGGTCTATGACCTGATGGGCCGCTACTCCTGCCACATCGTGGGCGAGCAGCTGGTGCGCGTGGAGCAATGCCTGCTGGGCCTGCCGGGCGCGAAAATCGAGGACATCACGACCGTGTTCAGCCACGAGCAGGGCTTCGCCCAGTGCCCGGTCTTCCTCGGCCAGCACCCGGACTGGAAGACCACGCCGTATTTCAACACCGCCATCTCCGCCAAGCATGTCGCTGAGCTGGGCGATCCGCACAACGCCGCCATCGCCTCCCGGCTGGCCGCCAAACACTACGGCCTCAGCATTCTCGCGCCGGACATCCATTCCTTTGACGGCAACCACACGCGCTTCATCGTGGTGTCCAGCAGCCCGGAGCCCATCGGCGTGCCGGACAAGGCGACCCTCACCTTCACCCTGCGCCACGAGCGCGGCACGCTCATGCGCGCGCTCTCCAGCTTCGTCGCCATGGGCATGAACCTGACGCACATCGAGTCCCGGCCGCTGCACAACAACAACTGGGAGTACTGCTTCTATGTCGATCTGACCGGCAACGTGAGCGAGAACAACCTGAACGTGCTGATGGAGTCGCTGGCCAAGGACTGCGAGAACTGCCGTCTGCTGGGCGCGTACCGCGCGGCGAAGGGGTAAGCCATGGACAAGCACATCTTTCTCATCGGCATGATGGGCTGCGGCAAGAGCACCGTCGGCCGGCACGAGGGCCTCAGCATTCCGGAGATCTTCGCCGCTTCGGGCGACGCGGGCTTCCGCGTCTGCGAGACGGCGGCGCTTCGCCGCGCCTGCGCGGCCCCGCCCTGCGTCGTCGCCACGGGCGGCGGCATCGTCACGCGCGAGGAGAACATCACGCTCATGCGCAAAAGCGGCCTGGTTGTATGGCTCAACCGGCCGCTGGAGGATATGATCGCGGACGTGCGGCAGGACACGCGCCCCAACCTCGCCGGGGACAAGGCGGAACGCATGCGTACGCTGTTCGCCGCGCGCGAGGCGCTCTACCGC
>SFFH01000046.1 GCA_004557905.1 Clostridiales bacterium
GCGCCCTTTTCCGCGAGCGAAATCGGGTTGGAGTCAAAGTCGCGTGTCGTGCCCTGAAGCTCGTTCTTGTTCTGATCCAGCCAGGAGGAGCTGTTGAGCAGCACCTCCTGCGCATCGCGGATGTAGTTGATGTTGTTTTCCAGCGCCTCCTCCGCCACGCGCTGCAGGTTGGAGTCGATCGTCAGCTTGATGTTGTTGCCGTCGGTCGCCTCCGTCGTGGAGAGCGTCCGGTTGACCGCGCCGTAGCGGTCGATTTCCACCACGCGCTTGCCCACGCGCTGCGTCGTGCAGGCGGTAAGCCAGTCCTCCATGGTCTTTTCCACGCCGTCCAGACCGATCAGGTCCGACAGCGCATAGCCCTTGTCCTTGTAGTTTGCGTAATAGGTGTCATAGTTCTGAATCTTTCCGATGTAGCCGATGACGTGGCAGGCCATCGTGCCGTTGGGGTACACGCGCTGGCTGCTCACGGAGATGGTGATGCCCTCCAGCGTCAGCGCCTTCGCCTCGATCTCGATGACCGTTTCCCAACTGACGTTGGAGGCGATGGTGATCGGCTGGGAGAGGAATGCGTTGTTCTGCATCGTCTCCCAGACGCCGAGCACCTGAATCTTCTGCTCCGTCGTCAGGCTGTCCGGCACCCTGTATTTCTTGCACAGCGTTTCAAAGAGCTTCTGCTGCTCGACATTCTGCACATAGAAGTTGCTGCGCCACATGCTCTCTCTGGCGGCCTGCTGGGACGCGGTGTAGTCGTTGTTGTTCCAGACAAAGACCCACATGCCCGTCATTTCGTCCTGCTTGAGCGAAAAAGAGGTGTTCATCTTGCCGCCGTTGCGCTCCACGATCTCGATGACGTCGATGATCGAATTGGTGTACACCTGGTTGGAGGACAGGCGCTTGCCCGTCTCGTCCGTCGCCGAGGAGACAAAGTTCGGATCGCGGTAAAACTGAACGTTGTAGATCTGCTTGTCGTAGGCCAGCGTCATGGAATTGACGTCCATGATCGTACCGCGCGAGCCCTGGCTTGTGATGACCTTGGTCTTCTTGCTCTCGGCCTTTGCCAGGTTGTCCTCATAATCGACCACCTGAAGATTGAACAGCTGCGTCACCAGCACGCCAAAGAGCGCAGCGATCACCAGCGCGACAAACCGGTAACGATTCAGATATGTTTTCACGAAATACGAAACCCCCGATACTCTTTAGCCCTCAGATTCCTGTACCGTCAGATTCTTCATTCAAATCCGTGCTCTTCGGGCGCAGGCGCGGCTTCCAGCGCATGATCCTGGCGACCACATAGGAGCCCGGCAGGATCAGCAGCGCGCTGTAGCCGCTGCACAGCAGCGCGCGCACCAGCGTCATCATGCTCTGCTCGGAGCCGATCAGAAACAGGTATCCGATGTAGAGCACCTCGCGCATCAGCGTCAGGAAGAAGCAGATGAGCATCATGACCAGAATGCTTTTCGTCATAGAGCATGGCCGTCAGCGCGCCCGTGCAGAAGCCGCCGTACGCGCCCGTATAGGACGTGAGCAGCACCAGGAAGACGATCAGCAGATCCGGCGCGACGCCGGCGATCCGGAGCACCTGAGAGAGGTTTGTCTGGCACACGCAGGCCAGGATCGCCACAAAGCAGAGCTTGAGGACCTTTGACAACGTCAACCACCTCGCTTTTGATTACAGGTTGTCCGGGAAATCATCGCCCTCAAGCATCTCCAGGTCCTCGTCCTGCTCACCCATGCTCTCCGGCGCGGGCGTCGGAGAGGGCGTCGCCTCGACAAACTGATCCGCCAGATCGCCCATTGCCTCTTCGTCGATCACAAAGTCGACCGTCTCCGGCGCGGGCGTGGGTGTCGCTCTGCCCGGCGCGTCCGGCAGCGGAACCGGCGTGGATGCGAGAAGCTTCTCCTCCTCGACCACCGCCTGCGGTCTGGCCGTGGCCACCGGTGCAATGATGATTTCGGTATTGTCGTAGTTCTCCGGCATCTCTTCCACGTCCGCGTAATAGCGCAGCACGAGCACGTTCTCGATGTGCTCAAAATCCGCGGCCGGTTCAACGACGATGTAGTGCTTGTTGTCCTCGATGGCACGCGTGCTCTCGCGCACATAGCCGATCAGCAGGCCCTTCGGGAAGGAGACGCCGACGCCGGAGGTGATCACGCGGTCGCCCGGGCGCGGCACGCTGTCCGCAGACAGATAGTACATCCGGCAGAGCGGCTCGCCCGTGCTGCCGAGCGTGCCCTTGATGGCGCCCTGGTCGCGGCTGCTTTCGATCAGCGCCGCCAGACTGGCCTGGTCGTCGATGATCGTGATGACCTTGGAGGTCGTATCAAACACCTCGTAGACATAGCCGACGAGGCCCTCCGAGGTAATGACCGCCATCTGGTCGTCGATGCCGTCTTTTCTTCCTTTGTTGATGGTGAACGTGGAGAAATAGTTGCCCGACTCGCTGGCAATCACGCGGGCCAGCATGGGGTTCATGGAGGCGCGCGTCTCGTATTCGCCGAGCAGCGCGCGCAGCTGCGCGTTCTCCTCCTCCAGCTCCTCATACAGGAGGCTCCTGAGGATGAGCTCGTCGTTCTGCGCCTTCAGCTGGTTGTACTCATATTCAATGTTGCTGCGCAGCTTCACGCGGTACAGGTATTCCGAAAACACCTGCCCCGCCTTGGAAACGGCGCTCTGGATGGGCGTGATGATGCCGGCAAACACGCCCTCCGGCGAAACCAGCTGTCCGGAGGACTGATGGTATGCAGTCAGGATCATCATCAGCAGCAGAATCAGGACGATGGCCCTGCGAAGAACCACATAGAGAAAAGGGTGTTTCTTTTTCATCGATCGTCATTCCCCCGGGCGGTCAGGCGTTGTCCTTGCCGCTGCCGCCAAGCATGTCAAAGTGATCCGCCATGTAGCCAGCGCCGAGCGTCGTGCACTCGCCCGCGTCCCTGGCCACGGAAACCGGAACGCCGAATTCCGATGCGATCATGGAATCGAGATTGGGCAGCGCGGCAGAACCGCCGGTCAGGAAGATGCCGTTCTGCAGAATGTCCGCGGCGAATTCCGGCGGGATGCGGCCCAGCACCCACTTGATTGCCGAGAGGATCTCCTTGAGCGGCTCACGGATGGCCTCGCTGACCTTGGCCATGTTGACGTCGACCGTCAGCGGCATGCCCGTGGCGATGTCGCGGCCGCGAACCACGGCGATGTGCTCCAGGCTCTCGCTCGTCCTCACGTCAGCCAGATCGAGCTTGAGCTGCTCGGCCACGCGGTCCGTCACCAGGATGGCGTGCTGCTTTTTGAGATAGCCGGAAATCGCGTCGTCGATCTTGTTTCCCGCTACCCGCACGGAATGGGACAGCACGATGCCGCCCATGGACACCAGCGCGACCTCCGTCGTGCCGCCGCCGATGTCCACGACAAAGCTGCCCTGCGGGTCGTACACCGGCAGACCGGTGCCCAGCGCCGCGGCAAACGCCTGCTCCACGACGAAGATCTGACGGGCGCCGATGCGCTCCATCGCGTTGATGACCGCCCGACGTTCCACCTTGCTGACCTCGCCGGGCATCGTCACCACCATGCGCGGGCGCATGAAATGGCGGTTTCCGATGGCCTTGCTCACAAAATAGTGAATCATGACCTGCGCCATCTCGTAATCGACGATGACGCCGTCGCGCAGCGGATGCACGATGCGCACATTGCCGGCAGACCGTCCGATCAATTCCTCCGCGCTGTCGCCGACGGCGATGATGTTCTTTGAATTGTCGCCGCGGACGACGACAACGGACGGCTCGTTGACGACGATGCCCTTGTCCTTGACGTAGACCCGCGTGTTGTTGGTGCCGATATCCACCGCGATATCCGGCGTGACAAGCTGAAACAATGCCATGGTATTCTCCTGAAACTTCTGATCAGATCTGCGGCTTTTCAAGCTCGAGCAGCATGCTGCGCACAAGCGCCATGGGCAGGCCGACGACATTTGAATATGAGCCCTCTATTCTGTCGATAAACATGCCGCCGCGGCCCTGAATCCCGTACGCACCGGCCTTGTCAAGGGGTTCACCGGTAGCCACATACGCGTCGATGTCCTGTGCAGTCAAGGCAACGAAGTGCACGCGCGTGACGTCCGCACGGCTGAGCGTCTTGCCAGAGCGCGTATCGATCATCGTGACGCCGGTATACACGCTGTGCCAGCGGCCGGAGAGGCCGGCCAGCATGCGTTTGGCTTCCTCAGCGCTGTGCGGCTTGCCGAGCACCTCGTCGCCAAATACGAGCGTATCCGCCGCAAGGATCATCGCGCCGCTGTGCCGGGAAGCGACAGCCAGCGCCTTTCGCCGGGACAACTCCAGCACCATCTCCTCCGGCGTTCCGGCGAACGATTCGTCCGCGTCGGAGACATCCACGCTGAACTCAAGGCCCATGGTGTCAAGAATCTCTTTTCTCCGCGGCGAACCGGAAGCCAGGATCAGCAGACACTTCTGTGTAAACACAAACCATTCCCCCGGATTTTTCTTCATTTGGTTTCATTATATCACATTCTCATGTGTTTTGCACCCGTTCACGAAGATTTGGTCAAAGCGATGAGAATTGGCGGCACGGGATAGGCGAATCATCCGGAACGACAAAAAGCTGCGACCGGCCGCACAGGCCAATCGCAGCGATATCCGTACACTTTGGAGATCAGTCGACAAATTCGATGTGGTTTTCAGACATGGATTTGACGCGGGCGAGCGAATACACGTCGATGCCCTCGCCGATCAGACGATCGTGCCCCGCCTGGAACGCCTTCTCAATGACAATGCCGATGCCGGCCACCTCGATGCCCGCCTCCTTCGCCAGACGGAGCATGCCGAACGCCGCCTCGCCGCTGGCCAGGAAGTCGTCGATGAACAGCACCTTTTCACCCGGTACGAGGAACTCGCGCTTGATCGTCAGCTCGTAGCTGGTGCCCTTGGTGAAGGAGCGAACCGTAGTTTGCAAAAGGTCGCCCGTCATGATTCTGGAGGTCTGCTTTTTCATGATGACAAGCGGAAGGCCCATCGCAAGCGCCGTGAACGACGCCGGCGCGATGCCGGAGCTTTCAATCGTGATGACGCGCGTGATGCCGCGATCCTTGAAGTACGCAGCGAACGCTTCGCCCACCTGCTGCATCAGCTTCACGTCCACCTGATGGTTCAAAAAAGAATCGACAAGCAGTACATCCTGATTGATCGCTTTCCCCTTTTCAAGGATCGCTTCCTTCAACATTTGCATATCTGTCTCTGACCCTTTCCTCATGAGAATAAATTGGTCTATATTCTACCCTATTTTCAGACGTTGTTCAAGCTTTTTGCGAATTTTCAGGAGCGCCTTTCGGAAATAATCCGCCTTTTCTCCCGATGATCCCGTATCGGCGCGGGATAAAGCGGCGGAAAAACGCATTCTGGAGCGCAGCCTGGCTGTTTCAGAATCCGCCCTGCACTGCTGGTCACCACGAGTATCCGGATATCCGCGCACACTTCAAATGCCGACGGCGTGCAGAATCTCGCTTCCTTTACCGCGAGCCGTACGCCTAGACGCAGGTTTTCTCCGGAGCATTCGGGGACATGCCTCAGCGCAACGGTGATGCAGGCCTCTCCACAAGCGCGGCGTCCGCGGCAGTCGATCACACTGCAGCGCAGCGTCAAACGAAATGTACTCCGATCCTGAATGCATTGCGGGGAAATGCACACCACATCGACGCTGCACAGCGTCAGCGGCGCCATCAGATGCTGCGGCAGACCGCAGACGTTCAGGATGCCGTGAAAGCAGCAGCATTCCTGCCGGTGGCTGTGTATCTCCTCAAGAATATATCCGCAGCACGGCTTGCAGCAGCCATGCCTGTCGGGAGGGCATTCTGCAAAATCCCCTCCCGGAAGAAGTGAACAATGCTGCATGCTGAGCCTCCTTTCCAATTCATCGTCCATGAGTCCTGTTCATTCTATGCGCGCAGGCATCCAGACGTACGGAGGCAGGCATGATAAAGACCGACAGTCTGTCCCGTCCTGAACAAACCGTCGGTCTTTTTTTATGACACTTGGGTATCCTCCCGGATCTGACGCAGCAGATCGTTGATCAGAGCGTCTTCGCTGTCGTATGCCGTCCAGTCAAACCACTTCGTCCTCGGGTCGTGCCTGAACCACGTCCATTGGCGCTTGGCGTACCGCCGCGAGCCCTGCTTGATCAGATCAACCGCCTTCTCCAGCGTCATCTCTCCGCGCAGCGCGCTGACGATCTCCTTGTAGCCGATCGCCTGCATCGCACCGCCCTCCGGCCTGGGCTCGATGCCGCGTTCAAGCAGTCCCTTGACCTCGCCCACCAACCCGTTTCTGACCATCTCGTCCACGCGAGCGTTGATTCTGGCATACATCATTTCGCGCGGGAGCGAGAGCCCGTACACCAGCACGTGATACGGTCCCTCCCTGCGCTGCTCGTCCGCCTGTGCGCTCTTCGCCCTGCCGGAGGTTGCATAGATCTCCAGCGCGCGGATCACGCGGCGGATGTCGTTGGGATGCAGCTTCTCTGCGCTGGCGGGATCCACCCTTTGGAGACGCTCGTGCAGCCTTTTGGGGCCGTCCGCCTCGCCGGCAATCCGGTGAAGCTCCTCGCGCAGGGCGTGATCCGCGCCGTTGTCGCCCAGGCTCATCTCGTAGCTGATCGCCTGAAGATACAGGCCCGTTCCGCCGACCAGCAGCGGCATCCTGCCCCGCGACAGAATGCCGTCGATCGCCTCGCAGGCCATTTCCCTGTACATCGAAACCGTGAACATCTGGTCCGGATCGACCACATCGATCATGTGATGCGGCGCTGCGGCCAGTTCTTCCCTTGTCGGCTTCGCCGTGCCGATGTCCATCCCGCGATAGACCTGCATGGAATCCATGGAGACGATTTCCGCGTTCAGCGCCTGACAGAGGCGGATGGCCGTCCGCGTCTTGCCCGAGCCCGTGGGGCCGACGAGCGCCAGTACAACCGGTTTCATCGCAACCCTCCCACAGAATCAGCTGTTGATGCGCCTGAAGCGCTTTTCGATCTCGCTCCTGGTGAGCACGACGACCAGCGGCCTGCCATGCGGGCAGGTCGGCGGCGCGCTGCTTAAGAGCATGTCCGCCAGCAGCGGACGAATTTCCTCCATCGTCAGCTTGTCGCCGCCCTTGATCGCCTTCTTGCAGGCCATCTGCAGAATCGCGTCGCGGCGCTTCTGCTGCGTGGAAAGCACGCGCAGCTCGCCCAGATGATCGACCATCTCCAGGAAGGCGCTCCTGCTCTGCGGCACGCCGAGCACATTGGGCACCGCCCGAATCTGATAGGCGTTGTCGCCAAACGGCTCGATCTCAAAGCCGGCCGCCTTGATTTCCTCGGCGTAGGTTTCGATCTTCGCCGCGTCCTGCGGCGTCACCTGAACGACCTGCGCCACCATCAGCATCTGCGAGCCGGTGCCCGCATCGATCTCGCGCATCAGCTTCTCATAGAGTATGCGCTCGTGCGCGGCATGCTGGTCGATGAGCAGCAGCTGCTTGTCATTCTGCAGGATGATGTAGGTGTCAAACGCAACGCCCACCATGCTGTATCCCTCGAGCGCATCAGATGCCGGACCGCCGGGCGATGCCGTCAGCATGGTTTCCTGCACAGGCTCCTTCGCGGCTGCCGACGGCTGCTTTTCCGCTTTGTCAGCAGGTGCCACCGTCGCCGCGCCCGGTTCCGCCGCAGGCTGATCCATCTGCTTCTGCGGCATGTCTTCCCGAATGGGCTGCCGCACGGCGATTTCCTCCGTACGCCCCGGCACCACCGATTCGTGAAGCGCGGAGGCGCGCTGCGCAGCGCTGCCAAAGTACTGCGTGACAAAGGAGGTAAACGCCGCCTGCTGATCCGGTGCAGGCCGCGCCGCAGGTGCCGCATCGGACACATGGCTGGAAGCCGTTTCTGTCTTCTTGTCCGGTTTGACGTTCAGCACATGCACCTTGATTTCGGGCTTTGCAGGCGTATCCGCCTGCTGCGTGCCGCTTTCCTGCCGGGCCTGCTCGATGCCGCCCTCAGTCTCGGTATCGATGACGCGCACTGTGCCCAGCGCCGGCCGCTCCGGCTCATTGACCAGCGTCATCTTCGGCGCGCTTTGCAGCGGAGAGATGGTAAAGCTGTCCGCAATCGCCCCCTTGACGGCCTGATAAATCAGGTTTTCATCGCTGAAACGAACCTCCAGCTTGTTGGGGTGCACGTTGACGTCCACCATGGCCACCGGCATCTGCACGTTCAGCACGCAGACGGGATAGTGGCCGACCGTCACGCGCTCGCGACAGCCGTCCTCCAGCGCCTGCGTGAGCAGCGCGCTGCGGATGGTGCGTCCGTTGACGATGAACGTCTGTCTGGCACGGTTGGCGCGCGCCTGCAACCCCACACCGACCAGGCCTGTCACCGACACCGCGCCCTCCGAGCGGACCGGGGTCATGGCGCCCGCGATCTCGCGCCCATACAGGCAGAAGACCGCGCTGCGCAGGTCGCCGTTTCCGGAGCTGGTGTACACCTGCTTGCCGTTGTGAATCAGCCTGAAGGAAATTTCCGGATGCGCCAGAATCATGCGCGCGATGACCTCCGCCACACGCGCGGCCTCCGTCACCGGCTTTTTGAGGAACTTGAGGCGAACCGGCGTGTTGTAGAACAGCTCCCGCGCGACGATCGTCGTGCCCTGTGGGCTGGCCGCTTCACCGATGCTCCTGATCACGCCGCCCTCGTTGACGGCGCGCGTACCGGTTTCCTCGCCCGCGTGGCGCGTGGTCAGCACCAGTTTGCTCACCGCCGCGATGGAGGCCAGCGCCTCTCCGCGGAAGCCAAGCGTGTGCAGGTCAAACAGGTCCTCGGACTTTCTGATCTTGCTCGTCGCGTGACGCTCAAACGCCAGACGGACGTCGCGACCGGGGATGCCTCTGCCATTGTCGGTCACGCGCAGGTAGGAGATGCCGCCGTCGCGGATCTCCACCGTCACGCACGTCGCGCCGGCGTCCAGGCTGTTTTCAACCAGCTCCTTGATCGCAGAGGCCGGGCTCTCGACGACCTCGCCCGCCGCGATCTTGCCGATGATCTCCTCGTCCAGCCGGATAATCGGTCTGTCCTCCACTGCGGCACCTCCTTTCTCTTTGATTTTGTTCATGCGCGGCGTGCCTTCTCGCGCAGCGTAAAGAGCGTGTTGAGCGCCTCAATCGGCGTCATCGCCATGACATCGAGCGCGCGAATTTCCTCCACCAGGTCCATGGCAGGCGCCTCAAAGAGGTTGACCTGCTTGGGCTTCTTGTCAAGATTGTCGCCCAGGATGTTCTGGCCGATGCTCGTCTGGTTTACGTCGTTGGTCTCCAGGCGCGCCAGAATCTCATGCGCGCGCATGATGACGGGCCGTGGCAGCCCGGCCAGGTGCGCCACGTGGATGCCGAAGCTCTTGTCAGCGCCGCCGCGTTCGATCTTACGCAGGAAAATCACGTCCTCGCCGTGCTCCTTCACGCTGATGCGGTAGTTGACCACGCCGGCGAGCCGGCCCTCCAGCTCACTGAGCTCGTGATAGTGCGTGGCAAAGAGCGTCTTCGCACCGATTTTCTTCGGGTCCACCAGATACTCGACCACCGCCCAGGCGATGCTCAGGCCGTCGAAGGTGCTGGTGCCGCGGCCAATCTCATCGAGGATGATCAGCGAGTGCGCCGTCGCGCTGCGCAGGATATGCGCCATCTCGTTCATCTCCACCATGAACGTGGACTGGCCGCTCGCCAGGTCGTCCGACGCGCCCACGCGCGTAAAGATGCGGTCGACAATGCCGATCCTCGCGCTGTCCGCCGGGACGAAGCTGCCCATGTGCGCCATCAGCGTGATGAGCGCCACCTGACGCATGTAGGTGCTCTTGCCGGCCATGTTCGGTCCGGTGATAATCAGCATGCGGTTGTCGTTCTCGTCCATCAGCGTGCTGTTGGGCACGAACAGCTCGTCGCCGTGCAGCCCCGCCTCCACGACCGGATGACGGCCGTTCTCGATGGATATCACACCGTCCGTCGTGATTTCCGGGCGGACATAGTGATTGCGCACGGCGGCAACCGCCAGAGACAGCAGCGCGTCAAGCGTCTTGAGCCCCACGGCAGTCTTCTGGATGCGCGGAATCTGCGCAGACAGGAAGTCGCGGATCTCGATGAAGAGGCCCTGCTCCAGGCGGACGGACTTCTCCTGCGCGCCCAGAACGGTTTCCTCGATCTCGTGCAGCTCCGGCGTCATGTAGCGCTCGCAGTTGGCCAGCGTCTGCTTGCGGGTATAGCGGTACGGCACCTGATCGTAGTTCGACTTGGTGACCTCGATGTAGTAACCGAAGACCTTGTTGTACTGAATCTTGAGGTTCTTGATCTTGGTCAGCTCGCGCTCCTTCGCTTCCAGGTCGGCAATCCACTGCTGGCCATGTGCGGACGCCTCACGCAGCTTGTCCAGCTCCGCGTTGTAGCCGTCCCGGATGAAGTGGCCGTCGCTCATCAGCATCGGCGCGTCCGGGTTGATCGAGCGCGTGAGCAGATCCACCACGTCGTCAAGCGGCGTCAGCTGCTCCAGAAGCTCGCCGAGCATGCCCGTGGGGTCCAGGCTTTTGACAGCCTCATAGATCGCCGGCACATGCGAGAGCGAGTCGCGCAGCGCCAGACAGTCCTTGGCGTTGATGCTGCGGTAGGAAATGCGACTGAGCAGGCGCTCCACATCGTACACCTGCGTCAGCTCCTCGCGAAGCAGATCGGCGGTCATGTCCGACTTTTGCAGCATTTCTACAGCGTCAAGCCGGCGATCGATCTCCTCCTTCACCGCCAGCGGCTGCTCGATAAAGCTGCGCAGCATGCGGCCGCCCATCGCCGTGCAGGTGTAATCCAGCACGCCGAGCAGCGTCCCCTGCTTCTGGCGGGAGCGCATGGTTTCCGTCAGCTCAAGATTGCGCCTGGCCGTGTGGTCGAGCATCATGAACCGCTTGTCGTAGTACTGGGAGATGCCGGTGATGTGCTCGAGCGCGTTCTTCTGCGTCTCCTGCAGGTACTTCATCAGCGCGCCCGCCGCGCGGACGCCCAGCTTCAGCCCTTCCAGGCCGAGAGATTCCAGGGACTGCACCTTGAAGTGCTCCAGCAACGCCGCCTTGGCCTTGGCATGCTGATAATTCACACTGCTTTCGACGCTGTACGGCAGATTCGTCGCTCCGGAGGGCAGCTCGCTGTTTGCGATGATCTCCTTCGGCGCGATGCGCGCCAGCTCGTCCTGCAGGCGAGTGCCTGCCTTGTCGATCTCATAGACGCTGAATTCGCCCGTGGACACGTCGGCAAAGGCCAGTCCCGCCTTGCTGCCATCCATGCAGACGGAGAGCAGATAGCTGTTGCGGCGATCCTCGAGCATGGACTGCTCGATCACCGTGCCCGGCGTCACCACGCGGATGACGTCCCGCTTGACCAGGCCCTTGGTCGTCGCCGGATCCTCCATCTGCTCACAGATGGCGACCTTGTAGCCTTTTTCGATCAGGCGGTTGATATACGTCTCGGCGCTGTGGAACGGCACGCCGCACATCGGCGCGCGCTCCTCCATGCCGCAGCTTTTCCCCGTCAGCGTCAGCTCCAGCTCCCGGGAAACGAGCTTGGCGTCCTCAAAGAACATCTCATAGAAATCGCCAAGCCGGAAGAACAGGATCATGCCCGGATACCTGTCCTTCATGTCCAGATACTGGCGCATCATGGGGGTCATCTTCGCCATGTTTCAGCCTCCGTAAGGGAAGATTGGGAATCGCTTCAGTGGCAGCCGGAGCAGCCGCTGCAGTTGCCGGAGCAGCCGCCCTGCTGCGGCAGCTCGCCGGTGATGATGAACTCCAGCACGCTGTTGACCTGGTTCATCATTTCGGAGAAATGCTGGCGGGCGGTGGTCATCGCATCGACAGCCGGCATTGCGTTGAGCGTCTGCTGAATCTCATCCAGCTCCCGACCGTACTGCGCGATCAGTTCGGCGTCGGCGTCGGGCTGGCACATGACCTCGCCCAGCGTGTTCTTGACCTCCATGTAGCGGGCCATCGCGTCAGCCACAGCCGGATCGCTCATCGCCGCGCTCTCGGTGATCTGCATGTTCTTGTACTCCTCAGAGGCGACAATCGCCTCGCCCAGCGCACGGGCGCAATCGGTAACCTTGCTCATTGTAAAATCCCCCTGTTTTTGATTGTTGGTTGTGCTGTCCGCCAAAGCGGCTCAATCGATCATCTCGCCGCGCAGCGTGCTCTCGCCCGCGGAGGTGATCCTCACCCGGACGATCCGGCCGATCAGGTCCTTGCTGCCCGGGAAATTGACGGTGATATTGTACTCATCCTTGCCGGCCATCTGGTGTTCGTCCCGCTTGGACGCCTCCTCGACCAGAACGCTGTGCACCTGGCCGATGTATCCGGCATAGTTTCTGCGGGTGTTTTCCTTCTGAATGGCGATGAGCTTCTGAATCCTGCGCGAGGAAACCTCCTCGGGAATTTGATCCGGCATGTCCGCCGCGCGGGTACCGATGCGCGGCGAATAGATAAACGTGAAGGCGCTGTCGTAGCCCACCTCGCCCACCAGCGAGCAGGTCTCCTCAAACTCCTCCTCCGTCTCGCCCGGATAGCCGACGATCAGGTCGGTCGTCAGGCTCATATCCGGAATCTTTGCGCGGATTGCCGCAACGCGGGCGAGATACTGCTCGCGCGTATACTTGCGGTTCATGGACGCGAGCACGCGGCTGCTGCCGTGCTGCACGGGCAGGTGCAGCGCATGGCAGATGTGCTTTGATTTTGCGATCACGTCGATCAGCTCGTCGGAGATATCCTTGGGATGTGAGGTCATGAAACGGATGCGCTCGATGCCGACTTCGTCGAGCTTTGCAAGCAGCTGCGCAAAGCTCAGCTCGCCCTCCACGTCAAGACCGTAGGAATTGACGTTCTGGCCCAGCAGCATGATCTCCTTGACGCCCTCTTCCTTGAGCTGGCGCGCCTCCTCAATGATCCTGGCGGACGCGCGGGAGCGCTCCCTGCCGCGCACATACGGCACGATGCAGTACGAGCAGAAGTTGTTGCAGCCGTACATGATCGTGATATAGGCGTGATACGGGCTGCTGCGGCGCACCGGCAGATCCTCCGGAATGCTGCCCTCGTCCTCCTGAATCACCTCGACCACGCGGCGGTGGTTCTTGACCGCCTGCAGCATCAGCTGCGCAAAGCGGTACAGGTTGTGCGTACCGAACGCCACGTCCACAAACGGATACTGCCTGAGAATCTGCTCGCCCATGCCCTTCTGCTGCATCATGCAGCCGCAGACGGCGACCATCATCTCGGGCCTGGTCTTCTTGAGCTCCTTGAGCCAGGTGACGTTTCCAAGCGCGCGGCGCTGCGCATTGTCGCGGACGCAGCAGGTGTTGAAGATCACGAAATCCGCCGTCTCGCGGCTTTCAGCCTCCGTCATGCCCATCTCCTGCAGCATACCGGCCAGCTTCTCGCTGTCGTGCGCGTTCATCTGGCATCCGTAGGTGACCACGCAGTAGGTGTGCGGACGGTTTTCAATCGCCGCAAATTCGCGCATCAGCGCTTTCTGATGCGCGATTTCCTCCGCAGGCAGCTCAATGGCTTCCAGTCTTTTCATCAATCATTCCTCATTCCAAGCGGCCTGGCCTCCCGTGGAACCGGGATGCCTTCGCCGATCTGTTCAATGTCAAATTTCTCCGCGTGCCTGCCGGACACCGGGAGCGCGTAAACCTGCGCATGCTCAGCCGGCAGGGCCTCAAGCGCCTGCGCGGCGGACGGCGCGCAGCGGATGACGAACGGCCCGCGCTGTCCGGAGAGCAGCATCCTGCGCACCTGCCGCAGCGCGCGGCGCGCCACCTCCTCGCCGGAGAGCACCTCGCCCGTACCCGAGCAGTAGCTGCAGGACACGCAGAGCGCCTTGTGCAGCTGTGTGTGCGTGCGCTTTCGGGTGATTTCCATCAGGCCCAGCCGCGTGATGCCCTCCACCGTCGTCGGGGAACGGTCGCCCGAAAGCGCCTCCTTCATATGCGTGAGCAGCGTCTGCCGGTGTTCCTCCAACCGCATATCGATGAAGTCCACCATGACGATGCCGCCGACGTCGCGCAGCCTCAGCTGCCTGGCAATTTCCTCCGCCGCCTCCAGGTTGACGCGCAGCGCGGTCTCCTCCGGATCGCGCCCGAGGATCATCTTGCCGGAGTTGACGTCGATCACCGTCATGGCCTCGCAGAAGTCAAGCACCAGATACCCGCCGCATGGCAGCCAGACGCGGCGCCTGAGCGCTTTGTCAATCTGCGGCTCAATGCCAAAGGCGTCAAAGAGGAGCTGTTTGTCCTCGCGATAAAGCTCAATGCGCGTCTGCGCATCGATTTGCTGCGCCTGCTGCGTGGCAAGCAGCGCTTCATAGCCCGCCTGGCTGCTGATGACGATCCTGGACAGCTCGCGCATGTCACGGATGAGGCGCATGTGCAGCGGCAGCCTGCCGTGCAAAAGCCCCGGCCTCGTCATGCCCGATGCCTTTTTCAGAATCTCCTGCCAGACGGCATACAGCGCGCGCGCTTCCTCCTCAAGAAGCTGCTGCGTAACGCCCTCCGACGCCGTGCGCACGATCAAGCCGCAGTCCGGCGGGCAGACCCCCTGCGCGATGTCCATCAGCGCCTCCCGCAGTGCGGGGTCCTTCACCTTCTTGGAGACACGGACGCCGCTCTGCCCCGGAACCAGCACCAGCCATTTCCCGGCGAGGTTAATCTTCGCCGTCACGCGCAGGCCCTTCGTCTCCGTCGCCTGCTTGGCTTGGCCCTGTACGATCACCCAGTCGCCGCAGCGCAGCGTATCCCCATCGGTTATCGGCAGAAACGCGTTGAGCGGAGTACCGATATCCACGAACGCCGCCTTGAGCGACGGTTTGATCGCCTGCACCCTGCCGTAGAACACGCTCTCCGTCTCACCGGCGCTGCCGGACTTCTCGCCGTGGATTTCGCAGAGCCTTCCATCCTCGACGACCGCCGCGCGCAGATACCCCGGTGCGTCGTCGATCAGCAATTCCCTGATCATGTCACATGTCGATCAGCGGAACCGGCTGACCATCCACTTCGCCAAGCAGCTGCGTCCTGCGGATCTCGCACCGGGGCAGCTCGGCCTGCGCGTGCGCGCACAGCGCGTTCAGCAGCAGATCCGGCTTGAGCGTCGCTTGCTCGATGAAGGACACGCGCGCAAGCAGAATAACCGTATCCGTGTCTTCGTCAACCTGCGCCGTCAGCTCGTGGATCATTGGCCGGATGTTGACCATCGTTTCGCTCTTCTTGGTCTTGCGCAGCGCCATGATTTCCTCCTGCGCGAGGAAGGCGGGCACGTCCTCGGCAATGCGCCTTGCCTCGCCGCCGTGCAACGTAATGCGGTACCTGACCGTGCGCAGCGCCGCGCTGACCTTCGGGAAGCGGTCGTCCACCAGGCGCACGCGGGAGGCCTGAAGCGCAGGCGGCAGCACGCGGTTCATCGCCGCCATGCATTCCTCCTCCGTCGTCTCGCCGCTCAGGGATACGTCCAGCAGCTCCGCGTCGCCAGCAATGCCGGAGGACAGCGCGGAGGCAAAGGACATCACCATGTGCGGGTTGAAGCCCTTGGAATAGGCGACCGGCAGATTGCTCCTGCGCAGCGCGCGCTGCATGGTGCGCTGCAGATCGAGCAGACCCAGATGACGGACGATGTCGCCCTTTCTAAATTGCAGCAGCATTCTCATCGTCCTTCGCACGCTCCTTCAAATCGCTTGAGGCCGCAGCCCTGGCAGCCCTTGCGGCAGTCCGGCGTCGTCTGCGCCTGCACGGCGCGCTCGTATTCGCGCCACAGGTACTGCTGCGTCACGCCGGCGTCAATGAACGCCCACGGCAGCAGCTCGTCCTTCTCGCGGCGGCGGTTCGCGTAGAACGCAGGGTCCACGCCCGTCTGCTCGAAGGCCTCCATCCACTTGTCAAACCTGAACTGATCCGTCCAGCCGTCAAACCTGCAACCCAGCTTCCAGGCCGCTTCCAGCGCGTCGGCTGTGCGGCGGTCGCCGCGGGCAAACACCGCCTCCAGGAAGGAGACCTGCGGCTCGTGCCAGTTGAACTCCACTCCCTTGATGTGCATGATATGGCACAAGTGCTTCTGCTTCTCCTCGAACTGCTCGATCGTGTCCTGCGGCTCCCACTGGAACGGTGTGAACGGCTTGGGTACGAAGCAGGAGGCGCTGCAGTTGACGCGCAGGCCCTTGGCGCGGACGTTCTTGGGCGTCTCAAAATACTTACGAACGACCTTGCTGGCCAGATCGGCGATGCCGTCCAGATCTTCAAATGTCTCCGTCGGCAGACCGAACATGAAGTACAGCTTCACGCTGCTCCATCCGCTGGCGAACGCGTCGCCGACGGACGAGGTCAGGTTCTCCTCCGTGATGCCCTTGTTGATGACGTCGCGCAGGCGCTGCGTGCCGGCCTCCATCGCGTAGGTCAGGCTGGACTTGCGCACCTTCTGCGTCTCCTCG
>SFFH01000102.1 GCA_004557905.1 Clostridiales bacterium
ATGCGGGGCGACAGGCTCTGCGGCGAGGACGAGGCGATTCTGGGCGGCGTGGCGCTGTATCACGGCCAGCCGGTGACGGTCATCGGCACGAGGAAGGGCCGGACGCTGCAGGAAAACCTGCGCGCCAACTTCGGCATGCCCAGCCCCGAGGGCTACCGCAAGGCGCTGCGGCTGATGCAGCAGGCCGAGAAGTTCCGCCGGCCCATCATCACACTGATCGACACCTCCGGCGCGTATCCCGGCATGAAGGCCGAGGAGCACGGTCAGGGCGAGGCGATTGCGCGCTGCCTGTACGGGATGAGCGGCCTGATGGTGCCGGTGATTGCGGTGATCACCGGCGAGGGCAACAGCGGCGGCGCGCTGGCGCTGGCCGTGGCCAACCGCGTGCTGATGCTGGAAAACGCGGTGTACGCCATCCTTTCGCCCGAGGGCTTTGCCAGCATTTTGTACAAGGACGCGTCCCGCGCGGGCGAGGCGGCCGAGGTGATGAAGATGACCGCGCCGGAGCTTCAGGCGCTGGGCGTGATCGACGGGATCATCCCTGAGCCGGAGGGTGGCGCGCACATGAACCCGCAGCGCGCGATTCAAGCGGTCGACGAGGCGATTTATGCCCGGCTGACGGAACTGATGCGGCTGCAGGGCAAGGCGCTTGCCGAGCAAAGGGTTCAGAAATTCCGCAGAATGAGCGCGTTTGAACGGGCAGAGAGGACAACACAGCCCGCCGCGCGGCAGGAGAAATAAGATGAAGAAGCTGAATGAAATCCTGGGCACGAAGTACCCCATCATCCAGGGCGGCATGGCGAACATCGCCACCGGCGAGTTTGCCGCCGCCTGTTCAAATGCCGGAGCGCTGGGCGTCATCGGCGCGGGCGGCATGCGCACGGCGGACGAGCTGCGCGGCCACATCCGCCGCTGCCGGGCGCTGACGGACAAGCCCTTCGGCGTGAACATCATGCTGATGAACCCCAGCGCGGACGAGTTTGCGCGGGTGGTCGTCGAGGAGCGCGTGCCGGTGGTGACCACGGGCGCGGGCAATCCGGGCAAGTATATTCCGGCGTGGAACGAGGCGGGCATCAAGGTGATTCCGGTGGTGGCCGCAGTCGCGTTTGCGCAGCGATTCTGCCGCCGCGGCGTGACCGCCGTGATTGCGGAGGGCACGGAGTCCGGCGGGCATGTCGGCGAGATGACGACGATGGCGCTGGTGCCGCAGGTGATGGACAGCGTGGATGTGCCGGTCATCGCGGCGGGCGGCATCGCGGACGGGCGGCAGCTGGCCGCCGCGCTGGCGCTGGGCGCGTGCGGCGTGCAGGTGGGCACCTGCCTGCTGACGAGCGCCGAGTGTCCGATTCACGACAACTACAAGCAGGCGCTGCTGAAGGCCCGCGACAGCGACACGCTCGTCACCGGGCGCAGCGTGGGCGGCCCCGTGCGCGTGCTGCGCAACAAAATGGCGCGCGAGTACATCCGCCAGGAGCAGCAGGGCGCGACACTGGAGACGCTGGAAAAGCTGACGCTGGGCGGCCTGCGCCGCGCGGTGCTGGAGGGCGACGTGGAGACCGGCAGCGTGATGTGCGGCCAGGTAGCCGGCATGCTCCGCGAGGTGAAGCCCGTCGCGCAGATTCTTGCGGAAATGGTCGAGGGCGCCAGGTGCGTGATGCAGGAGACGAACGGAGGATGGCTGAATGCGCTTTGACGACAGGGTCGCCGTCGTCACCGGCGGCAGCCGCGGCATCGGCCGGGCAGTCTGCCTGGAGCTGGCCGGGCGGGGCGCGAGCGTCGTGCTGTGCTACGCGGGCAACGAGCAGGCGGCAAACGACACGGCGGAGGCCTGCCGCGCCCTGGGCGCGCGTGTGACGGCGTTCAAATGCGACGTGGCCGACGCGCAGCAGGTCAGGGACATGATGCGTGCGGTCGTCAGGGAGTACGGCCGCATCGACGTGCTGGTCAACAACGCGGGCGTGACCCGCGACGGCTTCCTGCTGATGATGCGCGAGAGCGACTACGACGCGGTGCTGGATACGAACCTCAAGGGCACGTTCCTGTGCATCAAGAACGTGGTGCACACGATGATGAAGCAGAACTACGGGCGCATCGTGAACGTGAGCTCGGTGACGGGCCTGCGCGGCAACGCGGGCCAGGCGAACTACGCGGCCAGCAAGGCGGGCGTGATCGGCCTGACCAAGGCGGCGGCCAAGGAGCTGGCGATGAAGAACATCACGGTCAACGCCGTCGCGCCGGGCTTTATCGAGACGGACATGACCGCGGCGATGACGGATGCGGCCAGGGAGGCGACGCTCGCCATGATTCCGGCGGGCAGGCTCGGTCAGGCACAGGAGGTGGCCCGGGCGGTCGCGTTCCTGGCCAGCGACGA
>SFFH01000047.1 GCA_004557905.1 Clostridiales bacterium
GGGCTACACCCGCATCTGCGAGGAGATGAAGGACGAGGACATCGTGAAGCTCATCAAGCGTCTGGGCTACGTCGAGGGCCTGCCGGTCGTCGTCGATCCGAAGATCATGAGCCCGAAGGCGTTCATTGACGAGGTCGTGGAGCAGCGCCTGCCCAACCCGTTCATGCCGGATGATCCGCGCCGCATCGCGACCGATACCTCCCAGAAGGTGGGCATCCGCTTCGGTGAGACGATCAAGAGCTATGTGGCGACCGGCCGCGACATGAACGAGCTGGTGTCCATCCCGCTGGCGATTGCCGGCTGGATGCGCTACCTGCTGGCGGTTAATGACAACCTGGAGCCGATGGAGGTTTCCGCCGATCCGATGAAGGACGAGCTGCAGGCGCAGCTGGCCGGCATCGAGGCGGGCAAGCCGGAGACCTACAAGGGACAGCTCCGTCCGATCCTGCGCAATGCGAACATCTTCGGCAGCAACCTGGAAAAGGCTGGTCTGGCAGACCGCATCGAAGCGATCTTCGTCGAGGAGCTTGCCGGCAAGGGCGCTGTGCGCGCGACGCTGCACAAGTACATCGGCTGAGTTGATTGGGCCCGACATTCACAAAAGATAAACGTATAGATCACCCCTCCTGCTGTGACGCAAGCCAATGCGCCGCGGCAGGAGGGGTGTTGATTAAAAAAAACCCTGCCTCCGACGAGTGGAAACAGGGGTAGGACAACCGGTTCGGGGATACGTCAGTCTTCCGTGCCTGACGCGAGGGGATCCCTTGGCTTGGTGACGCGTGCCACAAGGACGCTGACCTCATAGAGCAGATACATCGGCAGGCCCAGCATGAGCTGAGAGATGACATCCGGCGGCGTCAGGATGGCGGACAGCACGAAGATACCAAAGAACACAAACTTTCTGGACGAGGTGAGCTGCTTGACGGTCACCCAGCCCATACGGGCAGCCATGAAG
Organism: Clostridiales bacterium; assembly: GCA_004557905.1. Lineage (GTDB taxonomy): Bacteria > Bacillota > Clostridia > Christensenellales > Aristaeellaceae > Ventricola. The sequence continues at coordinate 956 of SFFH01000047.1, forward strand.
ATCGCCACCGGCATCTCGAACACGACGCCAAAGGGCAGAAGGAACGAGAACAGGAAGCTCACATACTTGTCGATGGACAGCATCGGCGTGGCCAAATCCTCGCCCGCGACGAGGAAGAGGTTGAGCGCAAGCTCGTAGACATAGCAGTAACAGAAGGCGATGCCGGCCAGAAACAAAAACAGGGCAACGAAGAACAGACCGCGGAACAGCCGGATCTCACTCTCGTACAGCGCGGGCTTGATGAACGCCCACAGCTGGTAGAAAATAAAGGGGCTGACCAGCACGACGCCGGCGATCAGTGAGATCTTGAGCTGCGTGGTGAACGCCTCGCTGACGGCGGTGTAGATGATCTGCACGCCGCGCGCCTCAATGGGGCTGGTGATGAACTTCATCAGCGGATCGCTGAAGAAGTAAAACACGGCGACGAAGCCGACGAGAACCGCGATCAGGATCGCAATGACCAGCTTGCGAAACGCCATCAGATGCGCAATCAGGGGCTGCGTGTTCCCTGTTACGCCTGCGTCATGCTCACTGACCGCGGCAGGCTTTTTTTTATTCATCCTTCTTTTCTGCCGGCTGAGTCTCGGCGGCCGGGGCGTCTTCCTTGACTTCCTTCTTGAATTCCTTGATGCTCTGGCCAAGCGCCTTGCCCACACCGGCCAGCTTGTTGCCGCCAAAGAGCACAAGCGCCAGCACGACGATCAGAAGAATTTCCATAGTACCCAGTCTCATGATGATTTACCTCCCATATTTGACTTGAAGTCCTTGAAGCTGACGTCCTTTTTGATCTCGTTCAGCTCCTTGTTGATTGACAGCTGCGTCTTCTGCAGCTCCGGACGGATATCCGCGGCGCGGACGCTCTCGTCGATCGTGCGTTCCATGTTTTTGAACTCGCTCTCGACTTCATCAAGCCCGGATTCACGCTTGACTTCCTCAACCATATTGCGAATGTACCGGACGAAGCGGCCCAGCGCCCTGGCAATCTTGGGCAGGTCCTTTGGGCCGACGACCACAAACGCAATCAAGAGGATCAAAATAAGTTCGGCGAAGCCGATATTGAACATGTCCTCCTCCTCCTGGCCAGATGGTTACGCATACATTATAAACCAGTTTGCATACGCTTGTAAAGTGAAAAGGAGAAGAATCCGAGCCAAATAGGCAAAACAAAATCCGAACAGTCAGTTTACACTGTGAAATTAAGCTGACAAAACATGCAGGATTCTAAGGAAATTATCTTATTCAAATTAAATATGCAGGGCGCTTTGGGAAATGCCTGACAAGCGGTTAAGGATCAGCTAGAATATGCCTAGATGTAGGCCTGTTGATCGGGCAGACAGATACAAACTCCAAGCCGCCGTTGCCCTCCGGGTATATGCGGCCAATGGGTGGCGGGGGCAACCGCGCCGCCTGCCTGATGCGAAGGAGTGCGAAACGAAGGCTGGATACGGTCAGTGTCCGGGCTTTGTTTGGCGCTCCTGTTTTTTTGCCTGCGTTTTGTCCCTGACGGTTGCAGGGATATGTGTAAAAAGGAGGAGAGAATACCATGTCTGACAAGAAACGTTTTCTCGACAAGGACTTCACGCGCCGTCAGTTCCTCAAGCTCTCGGGCAAGAGCCTGGTTGGCGTGACGATGTCCTCCACGATGCTCTCGACCCTTGGCGTGACGGCTTCTGCGCTGGCCGAGGACAAGGTTAAGGTCTGGGCGTTCCCGCAGGGCCTGCTCGTGGTCAATCCGGACCGCTGCGTCGGCTGCCAGCGCTGCGAAATCAACTGCACGCTGACCAACGACGGCTGCTGCTCCAGCTACATCTCCCGCGTGAAGGTCACCCGCAACCTGTACTCCAGCCGCAACGGCGAGGGTCTGTATACCGAGAACAACTGGACCTACTTCCCGGATACCTGCCGCCAGTGCGAGGAGCCGGCGTGCGGCAACGCCTGCCCGATGGGCGCGATCTATGCGGACCAGAGCGGCATCCGCAGGGTGGACACCGAGAAGTGCGTCGGCTGCGGCGCCTGCACCGCTGCCTGCCCGTGGCATATGCCGACCGTCAACCCGGTGACCAAGAAGTCCTCCAAGTGCGTGATGTGCGGCGCCTGCGTCGAAGGCTGCCCGTCCGGCGCGCTCTCCATCATCCCGTGGGACAAGGTTTCCGCTGCTGCTCAGGCGATCTGACCGCGGCGACAAGAATAATCAGAGGAGGAATTCACAATGTCTGTTAAGAATGGCATCAACGGCTGGGCCGGTTCGATCCTGCGCATCAACCTGACCACCGGCACGATCACCACTGAAGATACGCTCCCGAAGTACAAACCGTATATCGGCGGCATGGGCCTCGGCTACAAGGTCATCTGGGACGAGGTCCCGCTTGATGCCGATCCGCTTGGCCCGCAGGCGAAGGCCGTCTTTGCCGTCGGCCCGCTGACCGCTTCCGGCGTGCCGTGCTCCGGCCGTATGAACATCTCCCTGCTGTCCTGCTGGTCCAAGGGTCATTCCATTCTGGACGCGCATATGGGCGGTCACATCGCGCACGCTTTCAAGTATGCTGGCTACGACGCGATGATCCTGGAAGGCCAGAGCGACAAGCCGGTCTACATCAAGATTGACGACGATAAGGTCACCATTGAGGATGCCTCCCATGTCTGGGGCAAGGGCACCTTCGAGACCAACGCGGTGCTCTCCAAGGAGAACGGCGACACGTTTGACGTGGCGTCCATCGGCCAGGCGGGCGAGAACATGATTCCGATGTCCACCATCATCACCTCCTTCGGCAACTCCGGCGGCGCCGGCATCGGCGCGCTGCTGGGCTCCAAGAAGGTCAAGGCCATCGCCTGCCGCGGCACCGGCGCGGTGAAGATCGCCCGTCCGCTGGAGGTCAAGCTCCTGTCCAACTACATGATCAAGGATCTGGTCGGCGGCAACAACAACCACAACGTGCCGTCCGTCCCGCAGTCCTGGTCCGAGTATACCGCTACCACCAAGAACCGCTGGCAGGGTGGCCCGGGCGTGACCTGGGACAAGGCTCCGCACGGTCCGGTCGATACCGGCGAGCAGCCGAGCGGCGTCATCAACGTCGCCGCGATGCGCTGCAACAAGGGCGTGTTTGACTTCGGCGCTGTGGCGGAGAAGTACACTGTCAAGCAGGGTGGCTGCTCCTCCTGCCCGGTCCGCTGCTACACCGAGTATGAGATGGATCCGCTGGCCGATTACGACCTGCCGACCCACGTTTCCAACACCTGCATGCCGATCATTTCCGGCCTGTCGATCTATCCGGAGGGCACCCACGACTTCGTCGATGAGGGCGACGCCAAGATGATCCTGGGTGGCGCGATGTCCCGTGCGCAGGACGACTACGGCGTCTGGTGCAACTACGGCAACCTGTATTCCGACTTCTACCGCACCTACAAGGATGGCGTTCTGAAGGAGCACATGACCGAGGAAGAGTGGAATTCCGTCAACTGGCAGTATATGCTCGACGGCGATCCGCGCTGGTGCCAGGAGTTCTTCCGTCTGGTGGCCGAGGGCTTCAGCGCGTTCGGCGATCTGGGCAAGGGCAGCTATTACCTCTACTCCGCGTGGGGCCTTGACGACGCGACCAAGAATTCCGCCGGCAAGAACTACTACGATGAGGTGAACGGAAAGAACACCAACGTCACCTACAACGGCTATCCGAAGCACCATTCCTCCGAGGATGCCTGGCAGTCCGGCCTGCTGTTCAACTCCATGTATAACCGTGACTGCATGATCCACCACCTGACCAACTTCTGCCGCAGCGGCTCTCCGTATGAGGAGGTTATCAAGCCGGTGCTGGAGGGCTTCTTCGACGAGGGCTGCGTGGATGCTCCAAAGGCGTACACCCCGATCAACGAGAACAAGGTCAAGCTGGCGAAGTGGGCGTTCAACGGCAAGCAGTGGCATGACTCTGCGACGCTGTGCAACTGGATGTACCCGATGACCCTGTCCACCTCCAAGAAGCGCGGCTACAAGGGCGACCTGGATCTGGACGCGAAGTACATGAGCGCCGTTGTCGGCGAGGAGTACACCCGTGAGAGCGTCGAGCATGACTGCGAGCGCATTTCCAACCTGCTGCGCGTCATGACCGCTGTGTCCTTCAAGATGAACCTGGGCAGCACCAACCTGCGCAAGGACCACGATGCGATTCCGGCTTGGGTCTTTGACAAGGAGCCGGACTTCAAGGCGTTCGAGCAGGGCACTGTTAAGATGGACCGCGAGGACATGGAAAAGGCGCAGACGATGTTCTATGAGGCGATGGGCTGGAATCCGGAGACCGGTATCCCGACCCGTGAGACCCTGGAGAAGTTCGATCTGGCTGACTGCGCGGATAAGCTCGAGGAGCTGGGCTTGATCTGATGGCCAAAGTGTGATATCCTGATTCAGGAATCCGGTGGGAGGAATCGCGTGATTCCTCCCACTTTTTCAAACGATTGAAAATTGCACAGTATACCGTGCAACGAGCACCGGACGCCCGTGCTTTGCGAGGCTGTTCGGGAGAGGAAGCGGGTATGGCCTGCTTTTTCGCAACAGAGAAAGAGGTGTTCGCTTATGCTGTTTGGACGTCGAAAGCCTGGTTTTGCCAAGGAAGTTGAGCTCAAGCCTGAGGAGATTACGGATGAGTTTTCGGACCGCAACGATCCTGCGCGGCAGGACGCCAATCCGAAGATCGAGAAGAAGGAAATGGGAGATCGTGCGCAGGCCGTGATCGACGGAACAGCGGTCAGTATGGCTGCCCGGAGTGACGAGAGCACGCACAAGGTCGATATTTTTGATTACATGGATTCCCTGCCGGAGGTGGAGGATCCCTTCGAGCCGAGCGAGAACCCGATCATCGAAGATCCGAACGAGGAAAAGGAGACGGATGCGCAGCTCTCGCAGGAGGAAATGCTGGCAGAGTACATCCGCGAGCGCACGCGTGCGGTGCAGCTGACGCCCAAAAAGCCGCTGGCGGAGGAGGAGCCGAATCTGGATGTGATGCTCGAGAACATGCGCAGCCTGGAATCCTGCAAGGATATTCGTTCCGTCAAGGGGCAGAAGGACGAGTGTTTCTACTCGGACGAGATCATGGCGAACAATTACGCGATGATCGCCATGCTCGTCTATGAAAAGGATATCCCGCACACGATTGCGCAGATTGTCCGCCACAACTGCAAGATTTATCCGGCTCCGACGCCGAAGCAATACTTTACGCGCCATCCGTTCTACTATACGAATCCTCAGATTGATCATGCGCTGCATATGATCGAGCAGAACGAAGCGTACAAGGATATCAAGAGATTTGAAACCTGGAACAAGCAGACGTATCTGTATTCTGAAGACATCATGACCTACAAGTACGCGCATGCGTTGGCCGATGACGCGGAGACCGACGAGGGCGACCGCCGCTGATGGGCGAATTCGTCCCGGTTCCGGGCGGCCTGACAGAATCAGGCTGTTGGTGCCGTTGAACGATTCTGCGCGACACCCATTCAAAAAACCGCTTCCCATGGCTGGGGAGCGGTTCTTTCATGTGCGATCAGTAGATGGAGAGCAGCATTTCAAACAGTTCGTCACGGTTTTCCGGCGTAACCGTCAGCACAGTCACGTCCTCGCGCTGCGCGATCCGGGCGACATGCGCCGAATTGCACTTCTGCAGCACGCCGAGCACGCGCTTGTCCGCGTCAAGGCAGGCCTCGACCTGCGCGATGAAGCCGCTTGCCTCGCGCTCGAGCCTGCCCAGCTCGTCCATCAGCAGGAACGGCGCGGGGGAGGCGAGGCTTCTTTTCAGGATGAGCACGCCGTTTTCTTCAAATACAGGCAGTACCGGTACGGCGCGTTTTTCCTCAATGCGCGCGCAGCAGATGCAGTCGTTCCGGTACGGCGGCATGTCGACGCGCCCGTGCAGCGTGAAGCCACGGCGCTCGCCGTTCAGGAAAAACGCCTGCGTTTCAAACCCGGAGCAGTCAAGATGCCTGGCCTCGATCAGCCTGCGCAGGAGCGTGGATTTGCCCACCTGCTTATCGCCGGTCAGAAACAGGTGTCTGCGAAGACCGGTCTGCTCACTCAGCATCCACGTCCTCCTTGAGCAGGGCGAGGATGGCAGCGCGCTGCGCAGCGGTCAGCGTGATTTCATCGCCGCCAACGAACACCTGCAGCGTATCCTTTTCCTGCTTCTTCTCGTTGTGATGGCAGCCGCACTGGCAGAAGCCGTCGTCCGTCACGCCGGCGACCGGCGGCAGCGGCTCGTCCAGCAGCGCACAGGGCTGGATGTCCGGAATTTTTTGGTCGATGTAGTCCAGCAGCGCGTCGGCGTCCTCAAGCGCGTTGTAGCGCGGCAGCGGCAGCTCGATTTCGGGCTTTTGGCTGATGCGGCCGGCGAACGCGAGGGTGCGGCTGTTCATGCGCGGGAGCGCGTCCTCCGCCTGATGCGCGCAGACGATGCGCGGCACCGGCGCGGCGTAGTCGCCCTCCAGCAGCACATAGTCGCAGTCCCTGTACGCCTCCAGAATGCGGGACAGCGGAAGCGCCTCCGGGTAGAGGAACGTGGTTTCAAACCGCGCGCGCGCGCAGACCAGCTCGCTGCCGGCGCGGCGGTGCCTGGCGGTGTTGCTGGTGGATGTATCCATGGAGAATGTGGGGCAGAACACCGTCTTGCAGGTGCCTACCCGCTTGCCGCGGCGGCGGATGGCCTCAATCAGCGCGGTGACGGTGCTGGTCTTGCCCGACTTGCGGATGCCGACGATGGTGATGATCTTCATAGCGATGCCTCTGTCTGTATCTTATGGGGTAAAGCGTTGCAAACGCCCCTATTATACCTGATCGGCGGAAAAAATGCAAATACGCAGACGCTCAGACGGCTTTGCCGCCCACGACGGTCAGCCTGACGGGGGTTTTGTGAATCACCGACGGATCGGTTTCAAACGGATCGATGGCCAGTACGGTGAAGTCAGCCAGCATGCCGGGCGCGATGCGGCCCTTGATCGTTTCCTCAAAGCTGGCGTATGCGCCGAAGGCCGTAAAGCAAAGCAGCGCATCGTACAGGGAGAGCGCCTCGTGCGGCAGATACGGCGCGCCGGACGGGCGCGTGACCGATTCCCGGGTAACGGCGCACTGGATGCCGGTGAGCACGTCCGGCTCCTCCACCGGGCTGTCCGATCCGCCGGAGATTGTAACGCCGCGCCGGAGCAGCGAGGCGGCGGGATATGCCTCGTCAGCGCGATGGCCAAGGCGGGGATAGACGATCGTGGTGTCGTAGTCAAGGAAGATCGGCTGGATGTATGCGTGCATGTTCAACCGCTGCATGCGCGCTGCCTGCGCCTGCGTCAGGATCTGTGCGTGCACGATGCCATGGCGTGCGTCGCTGCGCGGGCAAAGTGCCTGCGCGCGCTCGACGGCATTCAGCACGCGGTCAGCCGCGCCGTCTCCGATGGCGTGGACGGCGATCTGCATGCCGGCCTGGTGCGCGGTGAGCACGAGCTCGTCAAGCGCCTCCTGCGTGTACACGGCGATGCCGCAGGTGTCCGGCGCATCGTCATACGGCGCGTTCATCAGGGCGGTGCGCGTGCCGAGCGAGCCGTCGGCAATCAGCTTGAGCGGCCCGAGCCTGAACCACTCGTCGCCCCAGCCGGTCCTGTAGCCGAGCGAGAGGAAGCGGCGCAGCGTGTCCATGTCGGGCAGCTGGCACTGCTGTGTGACGCGCACGGTCATGCGGCCCTCGGCCTTGATCTCCAGGTAGGCGGCGATGACCTCCTCAAACGGCGCTTTGGTGGTGACGAAGTCGTCAGTCTGCACGGAGGTGACGCCGAAGCGGCTCACATGCGCCATGGCCAGCAGCAGGCTTTCCTTGAGCTGCTGCCTGTCCGGCGCGGGGATCAGACGGGTGACCAGCGTGATCGCGTTTTCCTCCAGTACGCCGTTCGGACGGCCGAATTCATCTGTGACGATGCGGCCGCCGTCGACGGGATGCGCCTGCTCGTCGATGCCGGCCAGGCGCAGCGCGCAGCTGTTGGCCACGGCGACATGGCCGCAGACGCGCGAGATGACGCAGGGCCTGTCCGAACAGACGCAATCAAGGTCATCGCGCGTGGGATAGCGCTTCTCGTCGGTGAAGTCATCCTGGTTCCAGCAATGGCCGAGAATCCACGCTTCCTGCGGGTGCGTTTGCGCATATTCTGAAAGCACGGACAGCACATGGGCAAGCGAATCGGTGGCGGGGCCAAGCTGCACCTGTGTGAGCATGCAGCCAAGATTGAGCAGGTGCATATGTGAATCGTTGAAGCCCGGGCAGACAAACTGGCCGTGCAGGTCGACGCGCTCAGCATCGGGATAGGCCCGGTGCGCGTCCCGCGCCATACCGACGAATGCAAATACGCCGTCCCTGACGACGAAGCAGTTCGCTGTATGTTCGTCCGCTGTGAAGACGCGGGCGTTCTCATAACAGGTGATCATCGTATCCTCCTTTGCAGTTCCCTGCATAACAGTATACGCCATTTGCCGCCGTGATTCAATCCTTTCAATCCTTCCTTGCCACACGTCTGGCTTTGCGATATAATAAAACCCAATCAGGCTGCAAGGGGGAGGCTGGACAGTGGCGGGGATGGAAGCGATTTGCGCGCGGCTTTGCCTGCTCACGCGCGCCGCATGGCGCGAGGGGCTGCCCGCGCCGCTGACCAGGCCGATGGTGCGAAGAATGCTCCGCGTTGGCGCGCTCAGCGATCTGACGCTGCGGCGGACGAGCGACGTACGCGAGGAGCATTATGCCCGCGCGGAGGCGCTGCTCACGCGCGCGACGGAGATCTATCACGCGGTGGAGGCGGTCAGGACGCAGGGATACGACGTGCTGCTGCCGGAGGATACGCAGTGGCCGGTGAATCTGCACGCCCTTGGCGCACAGATGCCGCAGTTTCTCTTTGTGCGCGGCAACCTGGCCCTGCTCGGGCGCAGGGCCGTCGCGGTAGCCGGCAGCCGGGAGATCGAGGAAAAGACCGCGAGGCTCGCAGCAGCTTGCGGTGAATCGCTCGCGCGTGAGGGATACGCCATGGTCTGCGGCAGCGCGTGGGGCGTCGATACGGCGGCGCAGCGCGCGTTTCTTGGCCATCAGGGCGCTCTGATTCTCGTACCGGCGTTTCCCGCCGGGGAGCTGCTGCGGCAGGCGTATCTCCGTGACGCCATGGCGCGGGGAAACCTGCTGCTCGTCTGCGACACCTGGCCGGACGAGCCGTTTTCCGCGCCCAAGGCGCTCTCGCGCAACCACACGATCTACGCGCTGGACGATGCGGCCGTCGTCGTCGCGGCGCGCGCGGAAAAGGGCGGCACGTGGAGCGGCGCGTCGGCCTGCCTGCGCGGCGGGTATACGCCGCTGTTCGTCCTGCATGAGCCGGGCGAGGATTTTGCGGGAAACCGGCTGCTGCTGGCGCGCGGCGCCAGACCGCTGGATCTACAGGAGCTGGTGGGCGCGCAGCTGTTTGCGCAGGGAGGATAAAACATGCTGATCAAGATGCCACCCATTCCCGTGCGCGAGGCGCTGCACTATATGGGATGGCGCGGCACGCCGGTCGAGCCGGAGCTGCTTGAGCAGATTCAGACGCTGATTGACCTGGCGGAGCGCGAAGTGCAGCCGCATGCGGTCATACGCCGCTTTGGAATGGACGAAGACGGATGCTTGAACGGTACTGCGCTGATTCCGCAGGGAAAGGACGTTTGCCGGATGCTCTCCGGCTGCCACGAGGCGGTGCTGCTGGCGGCGACGCTGGGCGCGGGCAGCGAGCGGATGCTGCTCAAAGCACAGGCGAAAAGCGGCGCGGAGGCGGTGCTGCTGGACGCGGTGCTCAGCGCGGCGATTGAGGCGGTCTGCGATGCGCAAGAGGCGGCGCTGCGCGATTCGCTTGCGGCGCATGGCCTGTATCTGACGGACCGCTTCAGCCCGGGCTACGGCGACATGCCGCTTGCACAGACGAGGGAAATCTGTGCGGTGCTCGCGGCAGACAAAACGATCGGGCTCACGGTGTCACAAAGCGGCATCATGATCCCGCGCAAGTCGGTCACGGCGATCATGGGCGTGAGCCGCGCGCCGGTCAGCCGCAGGCCTTCGGGTTGCGCGGCGTGCAGCATGCGGGGACGGTGCGCACTGAGCAAAGAGCAGCGACCATCTGATGCAGCCGGCCGGCAAGGCACGGCGGAGAGGACGGATTCATGATGTATACACAGGCAATCACCCTTCTGGACGGCGCAATGGGCACCATGCTCCAGCGGGCGGGCCTCAGGCTCGGTGACAGGCCGGAGACGCTGTCCATCACCGCGCCGGACGTGGTAGAGGGCATTCAGCGGCAGTATGTGCAAGCCGGCTCACAGATGCTGCTGGCCAACACGTTCTGCGCGAACGCGCACAAGCTCGCCGGCACCGGCTTCGCCGTGGAGGACGTGGTGCGTGCATCCGTGGCGGTCGCCAGGCGCGCCTGTGCGGGCACGGAGGCCAAGGTGGCGCTGGATATCGGCCCGATCGGCGAGCTGCTGGAGCCTCTGGGCACGCTGCGCTTTGATGAGGCGTACGCGCTCTTTGCGCAGATGATCCGCGCGGGCGCGGAGGCTGGCGCGGACGCGGTGTTTTTTGAGACGTTCTCCGATCTGAACGAGCTGCGCGCGGGTGTGCTCGCCGCGAAGGAATGCTGCGAGCTGCCGGTGTTCGCTTCGATGACGTTTGAGCAGTCCGGCCGCACTTTCCTTGGCGTGAGCGCACCTTGTGCGGCGATGTCGCTGTCCGCACTTGGCGTGCAGGCGGTGGGCGTCAACTGCTCGCTGGGCCCGAAGGAGGTTGCGCCGATCCTGCGCGCCATGCGCGAGACGACGGACCTGCCGCTGATTCTCAAGCCGAATGCAGGTCTGCCTGATCCGTCGACCGGCGCATACGACACCACGCCGGAGGAATTCGCTGCGGCGTGCGCGGAGTTGACGGACGTGGGCGCGGCGTACATCGGCGGATGCTGCGGCACGTCGCCGGAGTACATTGCCGCGCTGCGCCGCGCGCTTGCGGGCAGGCAGGCGGCATGGACGCAGAAGCGCGTGCACGGCATCTGCTCCGCCAGCGAGCTCTGCGCCTTTGGCCAGGGCGTGCGCGTCATCGGCGAGCGCATCAACCCAACCGGCAAGAAGCGCTTCCAGCAGGCGCTGCGCGAGGGCGATCTGAGCTACATCGTCTCCCAGGCGATCGAGCAGGAGGAGGCCGGCGCGCAGATTCTCGATGTAAACGTCGGCCTACCGGGCGTTGATGAGCCGGAGATGATGCGCCGCGTGGTGACGGCTATCTCCGGCGCAGTGTCCCTGCCGCTGCAAATCGACTCGTCGAACCCTGCAGCGATTGAAGCGGGCCTTCGCGAGCGTGCTGCCGCTGGCCAAAAAATACGGCGCAGCCATCGTCGCGCTGACGCTGGGGGAAAGCGGTCTGCCCGCTACGACGCAGGAGCGCGTGGATTTTGCCAAAAGGATTGTGGACGAGGCACAGCGGGCGGGCATTCCCCGGGAGGATATTGCGGTTGACTGCCTGACGCTGACGGTCTCCGCCCAGCAGGAGCAGGCGAAAAGGACGCTGGAGGCCGTGCGCATTGTGCATGAGGAGCTGGGGCTGGAGACGGTGCTGGGCGTGTCGAACATCTCCTTTGGTCTGCCGCAGCGCCAGCTGGTCACGCAGTCAATCCCAACCAGAAGGAGATGATGGATGCGGTCGACGCGTGCCGCGTGCTCAGCGGCGAGGACGTCTCCTGCGCGGCATACATCGGGCGCCATGCCCCGGAGCAGCAGGAGAAAAAGGCTGCGGCGCCTGCTTCACCTGCGCAGCTCACGATTGGCGAGGCGATCGCCAAGGGCATGCAGGCGGAGGCCAGGGCCATCGCGTCCGAGATGCTCAAAACCGTTGCGCCGCTTCATCTGGTGGAGCAGCATCTGATTCCGGCGCTCGATCTGGTTGGCGAGCGCTATGAGCGACAGGAGATCTTCCTGCCGCAGCTGATGAACGCGGCGAGTGCGTCCGGCGCAGCCTTCGACGAGGTGCGCAGGGCGATTGAGAAGACCGGCGCACAGGGCGAGGGCAAGGGCCCGATCGTGCTGGCAACGGTGGAGGGCGATATCCACGACATCGGCAAGAACATTGTGCGCACGGTGCTGGAAAACTACGGCTTCCACGTCATCGACCTGGGCCGCGACGTGCCGCCCGCGCGCGTGGTGGAGGCTGTGAAGGCGCACAGCGCAAAGATCGTCGGCCTGTCCGCGCTGATGACCACGACGGTGCCGAGCATGCGGCGCACCATCGAGCATCTGCGCGCCGCGGGCCTGCATGTGCCGGTGATCGTGGGCGGCGCGGTGCTCACGCCGGATTATGCGAGGGAGATCGGCGCGGATTACTACGCCAAGGACGCCAAGCAGTCGGCGGACATCGCCAAGGCAATTCTGAGGGAAGCGGAGGAGCGGCCATGAATGCACAGGACTTGCGCGAGAGGCTGGCACGAGGCGCGCTGCTTTTTGACGGCGCGACGGGCACCTATGCGAAAACCCTGGAGGTCTGGCCGGAGGGGCCGGTCGAGCGGGCGTGCCTGACCGTGCCGCAGCAGGTGCTTTCGCTGCACAGGGCGTATCTGGCGGCGGGTTGCGAGGCGATCAAGACGAATACGTTTGCCGCGCATGTCGGCCTGGCTGCGGAGAATGCTGTACAGCAGCGCGCGCTTGTGAGCGCGGCGATGGAGCTTGCGCGCAGGGCAGCGGGCAATCAGGCGTTTGTCTTTGCGGACATCGGCCCCGCACCGGCAGGCGTGAACGCGGAACAGGCCTATACCGCGCTGGCGGATGCCTTTCTTGACGCCGGCGCTGACTGCTTCCTGATGGAAACCATGCCCTCGGACGCGGGCCTTGCCGAGACTGCGGCGCACATCAAGGCCAGGAATCCGCAGGCGTTTGTTGCCGTCTCGTTTGCGGCGGACCCGGACGGATTCACGCGCGCGGGCGAAATGGCCGCGGCGCTGATCGCGCGGATGGACGCGTGTCCGGATGTGGACGCGGTGGGCATGAACTGCATCTGCGGCGCGTATCACATGCGCAGGCTGCTGGAGAGCCTGCCGGCGACGCACAAGCTCCTGCTGGCGATGCCTAACGCGGGCTATCCGCATGTGATCGACGGGCGCACCTATTATGACAGCGATCCGGTGGTGATCGCCTGCGCGTCGCTCGGTGCGAGGCTGCTCGGCGGCTGCTGTGGCACCACACCGGAGCATATGAAGCAGATTGCGCAGCGCTTAAGCAGCCGGCGCGCAGCGACGGAACAGGAGAAGGAGCCGGCGCAGACAGAGGGAGAAAGGCCGTGCAAAAGCCGCATCGCTCAGAAGCTTGCACGCGGCGAGCGCGCGATCCTGGTGGAGCTTGATCCGCCGCGCGATTCGGGCATTTCCGGCTTCCTGGCCGGCGCGCAGACGCTTGCGCAGGGCGGCGCGGACGCGGTGACGATTGCGGACTGCCCGATTGGCCGCGCGCGCATGGACTCGAGCCTTCTGGCCTGCAAGCTCAGCCGTGAGCTGGGCATCGAGGCGCTGCCGCACATGACCTGCCGGGACCGCAACGTGAACGCAACCAAGGCGCTGCTGCTTGGGCTATCCATGGAGGGCGTGCACAACGTGCTCGCAGTGACGGGCGATCCTGTGCCCACGAGCGACCGCGGCAGCGTGAAGAGCGTGTTCCAGTTCAACTCGCGCGTGCTGGCGCGCTTCGTGCGCAGCCTGTCGCAGACGGGTGAAACGGAGCCGTTCTTCCTGTGCGGCGCGCTGAACATCAACGCGGTGAACTTTGAAAGCGAGCTGGAGCGCGCAAGGGACAAGGAAACCTGCGGCATCGAAGCGTTTTTGACGCAGCCCGTGCTCAGCGAGCGCGCGGCGCAGAATCTTTCGCTGGCGAGAAAGACGCTCTCAGGAAAGATTCTCGGCGGTCTGTTCCCGGTGGTCAGCTTCAACAATGCGCGCTTTCTGAGCAGCGAGGTGGCTGGCATCTCGGTGGACGAGCGGGTGATCGCGGCTTATGAAGGGCTGGACCGCGCGCAGGGCGAGGCACTGGCCGTGCGCCTGTGCGCGCAGGCAGCAGCGCGCATCGCGCCGGATGTGGACGGATACTACATCATGACCCCGTTCCAGCGGGTGCAGCTGGTCTGCCGCGTGATGGAGGAGCTGAAAAAGCTGTAAAAAAGAAGCTGCAAAGCGCGTGCCTTGCAGCTTTTTGATTCTGATGATCAGTGCCAGAAGAGCCCCATCACCGCGCCGCACACGCCGCCCACAATATGGGACAGGTGGGAGATGTTGTCCGCAGAGAACAGGCCGCCCAGAATTTCCTGCGTCAGGTACAGCGCCGCCACGGCGACCAGCGTCAGCGGGATCTCGCCGCCGCGGCTGCCGCTGGTGGACGCCAGAAAGATCAGCATGTACACGATGCCGCTTGCGCCCATGAGCGCGCCGCTGCCCAAAAACATGTGGAACAGGCCGGACACCACGGCGGTAACGGCAAACATCAGCAGAAGACGAAAGCTGCCGTAGCGCTCCTCGACGATCGGGCCGAGCGCAAGGATCAGCGCCATGTTGCTCACATAGTGGGCAAACGAGGTGTGGCCCATCACATGGCACAGCAGGCGCGCGTAGGTCAGCGGATGAAGAAAGCTGGATTTGTACACGCTGAAGACCAGGCGGTCGGACGCGCCGCCGGTGAGCATGGACAAGCCGAGCGCGCCCAGAGAAAGCAGCGCAAAGCACAGCACGGCTGGCGCGTTGAACGAGAAGATGATTTTGCTCTTTTTCATATGAACTCCTGTCGGTCGGATTCTTTATGCACAGTATACCATGCGCGGCGCGCAGGCGCAAGCACGGACGATTTCACGATTTTCTCGCCAAAGGGCTTGAAGGAACTGCATTTTTGTGGGATAATACGAATTGGTATGTATTCAACCAGAAAGATGACAACCTCAAAAAGGAGAACCAGGAAGCCATGATCGCAACCCAGAACGTATCGCTCTCTTACAGCGGAAAGCCGCTCTTCAAGAACGTCAATATCAAGTTTACCGCCGGAAACTGCTACGGCATTATCGGCGCGAACGGCACCGGCAAGTCGACCTTCCTCAAGGTGCTTTCCGGTGAGCTGGAGCCGACCACGGGCGACGTCGTGATTACCCCAGGCGAGCGCATGGCCGTCCTCAAGCAGAACCACTTTGAGTTTGATGAATATGAAGTCCTGACCACGGTCATCATGGGTCATAAGCGCCTGTATGAGATCATGAAGGAGAAGGACGAGCTCTACGCCAAGGAGGACTTTACCGACGAGGACGGCGAGCGTGCCAGCGTGCTGGAGGGCGAGTTCGCGGAGCTGGACGGCTGGAACGCCGAGAGCAACGCGGAGATGATTCTCACCGGCCTGGGCATCAGCCTGGATATGGAGCACATGCTCATGAAGGAGCTGGACGGCAGCCAGAAGGTCAAGGTGCTGCTGGCGCAGGCGCTCTTTGGCAGCCCGGATATCCTGCTGCTGGACGAGCCGACCAACTATCTGGACATCCAGTCCGTCCGCTGGCTGGAGAACTTCCTGCTGGACTTCCCGAACACGGTGATCGTTGTCAGCCACGACCGTCACTTCCTCAACAAGGTCTGCACGCACATCTGCGACATCGATTTCGGCAAGATTCAGATGTACGTGGGCAACTACGACTTCTGGTACGAGTACACCCAGATGGCGGCCCGCCAACAGAAGGACCTCAACAAGAAGAACGAGCAGAAGATCAAGGAACTGCAGGCGTTCATTCAGCGCTTCTCCGCCAACGCCAGCAAGAGCAAGCAGGCGACCAGCCGCAAAAAGCTGCTGGACAACCTGCAGATGGAAAACTTCATGCCGTCCTCCCGCCGCTATCCGTACATCTCCTGGAAGCCGGACCGCGAGATCGGCAACGATCTGCTGACGGTGACGAACCTCTCCAAGACCGTCAACGGCCGCAAGGTGCTCAACAACATCTCCTTCGTGCTGACCCCGGGCGACAAGGTCGCCTTCGTCGGCACGGACGAGCTGGCGCGCACCACGCTCTTCCAGATTCTCATGGGAGAAATGGAGCCGGACGAGGGCAGCTTCAAGTGGGGCATCACGACCTCGCAGAGCTATTTCCCCAAGGACAACAGCGCTTATTTTGACGGCTGCGAATACAATCTGATCGACTGGCTGCGCCAGTTCTCCGTCAGCCAGTACGAGAGCGATATCCGCGGCTGGCTGGGCCGCATGCTCTTCTCCGGCGAGGACGCGCTCAAGCAGGCGAAGGTGCTCTCCGGCGGCGAGAAGGTGCGCTGCATGCTGGCGCGCATGATGCTCTCCGGCGCGAACGTGCTGGTTCTGGATGAGCCGACCAACCACCTGGACCTGGAGTCCATCACCGCGCTGAACAAGGGCATGATCGAGTTCACCGGCTCCATGCTCTTTGCCACGCAGGACCACGAGTGCATTCAGACGGTGGCCAACCGCATCATGGAGATCCTGCCGGGCGGTCTGGTGGACCGCCGCGAGAGCTACGACGATTACCTGGACAGCGAGATTGCCGCGCAGCAGCGTGCGGCGCTGATGCAGGCGTAACGGGCGACGTTGCCGGAAACCGGCGTCCTGCGGGAGGAAAGGAGAGACGGCATGGAGCGCATTCGATGGAGCGAGGCGCTGAATGTGCCCAACCTGCTGACCATACTGCGCATGGCGCTGCTGCCCGCTATCGTCTGGCGCTTCCGCCTGGGCGATCTATCCGGCGCGCTGGCGCTGTACCTGGTCGCCATGCTCACCGACGCGGTGGACGGCTTTGTCGCGCGCAGGTTCAATCAGATCACCGCGCTGGGCAAGCTGCTGGACCCCATCGCCGACAAGCTCTCGCTTCTGACGCTGCTGGGGCTGTTCGCCGCGGACGGACAGATTCCGCGATGGCTTCTGACGATCGTTCTGATCAAGGAAGCAATCCTGATCGCCGGCGGCGCGGCGGCGCTGAAAAAGGGGATCGTCGTCTACGCGATGCCCATCGGCAAGGTGACGACCGTGACGTTCATTCTGTCGATGGTCGCCAGGTTTTTGGCCCTGAGGCAGATGGCGGATCTTCTGCTCGGCTTCTCGGTTGTGCTGTCGCTGCTGTCTCTGCTCTGGTACAGCCTGGTGCTGCTTCGCAGAATGCACATTCATCCCGGAGTTTGATGAAACGAAGACCATGCAGGGCTCCCGCAAAAGCGCGGGGGCCTGCTTTCTTTAATTGCCAGCATGCTCCGGCGCGGGGATGCAAACGATATGCTCAGGCTCACAGCACGGTGAAAGCGGGGCGGAAAACGGCATGGTCAGAATGAGCGCGCTGCGCAATGTTCCTGTGATCTGCCATAGCCGGCAGATCGGCCTTTTGCAGAGCATCAGCCTGGACGCGGCGCGAAAAAGGGTTCATGCGCTGGTGGTCTCCTGCGGGATGCGCGGGAAACGGGTGGTGCTCGGGCGGCATGTGCAGGCGATTGCCGACGGGTTCATTCTGGCGGATCAGGACGAAAAATACAAGCGCGTCTACGAAAGGGCGGGCAGTCCGTTTGTGCGGGACACCACCGGAATGCTCGCCGGCTGCGTGACGGATTATGCCGTCGACGAGCAGACGCTTGAGATCCTGGCCGCAGAGATCATGCCGGGCTACTGGCCGGCAAGCAGCCGTCAAAGGTTCTGGGCGTTCGCCTATCACAGCGCGGATGACCCGGACGGGAGCCTGATCGTTCCTGCCTCCCTGGGCAGTGGGCTGATTGTATCAAGGGAGGGAATCTGAGATGCGCGTATCCACCATGAAAGGAATGGCCGCCGGCAGTCTGATTGGCCTGACTGTCGGCGCGGGACTGATGATGATGCCGCAGGGAAAGCGCATGAAGCGCGTGCTGGCGAAAAACGGCCCGCAGCTGGTCAAACAGGTTGCGGAGTGCTGGATCAGATAAGGGGAGAAACGGAGGGAAAGCTCGATGGGCTTTCCCTCTCTCTTTGTCAGGAGATTTCGGGCAACGGAGGCGCTGGGATGAAAAGCAGAAAGACGCTGGCGTATGCGCTGGGTGCGCTGATTCTTTTTCTGTATCTGTACCGCAGGCGCGGCGCAGTGCTGGGCATTGCGGCGGTATTTGCCTTTTCGGGCGTGTTTACGCTGCTGCTCGCGCCCGTCTGCCGCGCGCTGGAGCGCCGGGGCGTCCGACCATCGCTGGCGGCGGGCGTCGCGGTGGGCGGGCTCCTGCTGCTGGCGCTGCTCATCGTGTCGGCGTTTGTGCCGTATCTGGCGACGCGCTCCATCGAGCTGATCCGCCGCAACGCGATCATGCAGCGGGTAAGCGAGACGCTGGAGCACGCAGGGCTGCGCAGCGCAGGCGGGCAGGGCTCCGGCGACATGATCGCTTCAGCAGTCTCCGGCGTGACGGCGTTTGCCGCGCGGGGCGGCATGGCCTTTGCCGCGCAGACGGGACGGATTCTGTTTGCGCTGGTGCTCTCGTATTACCTGCTCTGCGAGCGAAAGCGTTTGGGCGGGCATCTGCTGCTGTTTGTGCCGCCCGCCTGGCGGCCGGCGGTGCTCTCCGCCCTGATGGGCTGCAGGAACGCAGCCATGGGCTATCTGTCCGGCATGCTCAAGACAAGCGCGTTTGTCGGCGCGGCGACCTATCTGGGCCTCCTGCTGCTGGGCGTACCGGATGCGCTGCTGCTGGCGCTGTTCATGGGGATCTTCGAGGTACTTCCGTATGTTGGCCCCGTGCTGGCTGCGATCCCAATCCTGTTGAGCAGCCTGCCGCAGGGCCTGAATCAGACGCTGCTCGCGCTTGTGCTGGTGGTGCTGGTGCAGCAGATCGAGGGCAATTTCATCAGCCCGTATTTTACGGCCTCCAGCACGTCGATTCATCCGCTGGCAGCGCTGGTCAGCGTGTTCGTGCTGGGCAGCCTGATGGGCATCTGGGGCATTCTGCTCGCTGTTCCGCTGGTGGCGGCGCTGAGGAGCATGCTCTGGTCGATCAGGCAGGCGCGCGGCTTGGCGCTTGTGGGACAGACCTCGAAAAGAATTTCCATGGCAGGAGATTGAAACCGTTCGCCGTATCGTGTATAATATAGTCTGTCAACAACCTGGAGGGGGGACGCGCCATGATCAATTCGGATATGGGTACGCAGCATTTCAAGGCCATCAGCGACAATCCGCAGGACGCGCAGACGATCCTGCTGTGCGTGTACCACGCACTGTCTGCAAAGGGCTATGATCCGATCACGCAGATCGTGGGCTACCTGATCAGCGGTGATCCGACGTACATTACCAGCTATCAGAACGCCCGCTCGCTGATCTGCCGCATCGACAGGGACGAGCTGCTCGAGGAGCTTGTGCAGTTCTATCTGTCCAAGAACGTTTGAGGACGCCGGATATGAACGAGAGAATTGTCGCGCTGGACGTGGGAGACCGCCGCATTGGCATCGCCGTGAGCGATCCGCTGGGCGTGACCGCGCAGCCGATTGAGACATACACACGCATTGGATATGGCCCGGATTCGCGCCATATCGCAGAGATTGCCCGCAGGTACGAAACAGACCGCATCCTCTGCGGCCTGCCGCGCAACATGGACGGCACGCAGGGCTTCCAGGTGGAGAAGGTGAAGGAATTTGCCGCGAAGCTGGAGGAGCTGGGGCTTGTCATCGAGTACTATGACGAGCGCATGACCACCATGCTCGCCGAGAGTGCGCTGCTGGAGGCGAACATGCGCCGCGAGGACCGCAAGAAGAAGGTTGACATGGTGGCTGCCGTGGTGATCCTTCAGTCCTATCTGGACGCGCGCGCCGCGATGGCGGACGACGGGGATGAGGCGGACGACGGCGACGGCATCCTAGAGATGGAGGACGAGGACGGCAACCTGATTCGCTTCTATCTGAGCGCCAGCATCCGCTATGCAGACGAGGACTATGTGCTGCTGACCTGCGCGGAGGCGACGGGTGACATCGAGCAGGACGAGAGCTTCATCATGCGCTGTACGACAGACGGTGAGGGCAACGCGTGCTACCAGTCGCTGGAGGACGAGGCGCTCATCGCGGCGGTCTATGAGGCATACCTTGCGCAGAGCGAGGAAGCATAACATTTGATCAGCATTTTGAAGGGGAACACATGACGGGGCCATTTGGAGAGGACGAGCTCTTTGACGACGAGTGGGTGGAAATCTGCGACATCGAGGGACGGCGGATGTCCATGCGCCATCTTGCAACCATGCGTCTGGGGGAAAAGACCTACATTCTCCTGGAGGATGGAAGAGAGGAAATACCAGGCGAGGGTGCGATGATGCTCGTGCGCGAGGACCGGACGGTCGACGGCGCTAAAGAGTATGTGGTGTCCAGCGACGAGCAGGAGATCGAGCGCGTCATGGGCCGTTTCGCCGCTCATCTGTTTGAGATGACCATGCACGACGATCTGCCTGAAATGGACGCGCCCGACATGGAGATGCCAGAGGCCTGCGGCTGCGCGCACCAGCCGGGCGAGTTCTGCTACTGCGACGATCCGGCGTATCTGCAATGACGCGGATTGTGTTTTTATGCTTGCCATCCGGCGGAAAATCATGTATAATACACGCTAAAGGCGAAGATTGAGACAAAGCCCGGCACAGGCGGCCTTGCAGAGAGAGCGGAACGAGGCTGGAATTCCGCTTAGGCCTGCTGCGGGAAATTCACTCAGGAGCTGCTCCGCTGATATGTAGGCGGGGACGGATGACCCGTTATCTTGTCAAGGCCTTACTGCGCGCGCGGGCGTGCACGAGGTGAAATTTGGGTGGTACCACGGGGAAATTCAGCCTCGTCCCTTTGCGGACGGGGCTTTTTTCTTTTGATAATCAAAGGAGGGCTTAACTCAACATGGATATGCAAGAACAACTGCGTAAAATCCAGGAAGACGCGCAGGCGCAGCTCGCGCAGATCAGCGACAAGCCGGGCCTTGACGCGCTGAAGGTCAGGCTGATGGGCAAGAAGGGCGAATTGACGCTGCTGCGCCGCTCCATGGGCCAGATCCCGGCGGAGGACCGTCCCAGGGCTGGCCAGATGATCAACGAGGTGGTGGCTGCGCTGACCGAACAGATGGATGCGCTGGACGCCAGGCTCAAAAAGCTTGAGCAGGAAAAGAAGCTCGCGCGCGAGGCGATTGACGTGACCGAGCCGCGCAGGCACAGGGCTATCGGCATGCAGCATCCGATCTCGCTGGTGCAGGATCAGATGCTCGGCGTGTTCACCAGCATGGGCTTTGACGTCGTGGAAGGCCCGGAGGTCGAGTTCGATCTGTACAACTTCGAGCTGATGAACATCCCGAAGAACCATCCTGCCCGCGATGCGCAGGACACGTTCTACATTGAGGACAACGTCGTGCTGCGCACGCACACCTCTCCGGTGCAGGCCCGCACGATGCTCACGCGCAAGCCGCCGATTCGCATCGTCTGCCCGGGCCGCGTGTACCGCGCGGACGAGGTGGACGCGACGCACTCCCCGGTGTTCCATCAGATGGAAGGTTTGGTCGTCGGCGAGGACGTCACAATGGCCGACCTGAAGGGCACGCTGGATGCGTTCGCGCAGAAGCTCTTCGGCGATGACATGACCACGCGCTTCCGCCCGTCGTTCTTCCCGTTCACCGAGCCGTCCGCCGAGGTGGACCTAACCTGCGTCAACTGCCACGGCAAGGGCTGCCGCATCTGCAAGGGCACCGGCTGGATCGAGGTGCTTGGCGCGGGCATGGTCAACCCGAAGGTGCTGGAGATGTGCGGGATCGACAGCAAGAAGTACAGCGGCTTTGCGTTCGGCGTGGGCCTGGAGCGCATCGCCATGCTGCGCTACGGCATTACGGACATGCGCGCTCTGTTTGAAGGCGACGTGCGTTTCCTGTCCCAGTTCCGCGACGACTAAGGGTGGAGGAAGAAGACAATGAAAGTACCGATGCAATGGCTGAAGCAGTACACCGACGTGCCGGTCTCTGCGCAGGCTTTCCAGGATGCGATGATCAATCACGGCACGGGCGTCGAGGGCCTTGAGGACCAGAACGAGGCCGTGCAGAACGTCGTCGTGGGCAAGATCCTCTCCGTGCGCAAGCATGAGAATTCCGACCACATGGTCATCTGCTCCATCGACGTGGGCGAGGCGGAGCCGCTGCAGATCGTCACCGGCGCGCCGAACGTGCACGAGGGCGATCTGGTGCCGGTGGCCAAGGTGGGCGCCGTGCTGCCGAACGGCGTGAAGATCAAGAAGGGCAAGCTGCGCGGCGTGGACTCCTTCGGCATGTGCTGCTCCGGTCCGGAGCTGAACGTGCCGGAATACCTGTATCCGTCCGTGGGCGACAAGGGCCTGCTGATCTTCCATGAGGATTATGCGCCGGGCACCGATGTGCGCTCTATCCTGGGCGTGGACGATACGATCGTCGATTTCGAGATTCTGGCGAACCGCCCGGACTGCCTGAGCGTCTGGGGCGTGGCCCGTGAGGCTGCCGCGACGCTGGGCACCACGTTCAACAAGCCGGAAATCAAGGTCGATACCGTTCCGGGCAAGATGAGCGACTTCGTGAGCATCGAGGTCCGTGACACCGACCTGTGCCCGCGCTACTGCGCGCGCGTGGTCAAGAACATCAAGATCGGCCCGTCCCCGATGTGGATGCGCAAGGCCCTCAATGCAGCCGGCGTGCGCGCGATCAACAACATCGTGGACATCACCAACTATGTGATGCTGGAGACCGGACACCCGATGCATGCGTTTGACCTGGCGAAGGTGAAGGAGCAGCACGTCATCGTGCGCCGCGCCTATGAGGGTGAGAAGATCGTCACGCTCGACGGCAAGGAGCGCGACCTGACCACCGATATGCTGATGATCGCGGACCAGACCAACGCGACCGGCATCGCCGGCGTCATGGGCGGCGAGGAATCCGAGATCACCGAGGAGACCACGACGGTCATGTTCGAAATCGCCGCGTTTGACCGCAGCAATATCCGCCTGACCACCCGCGCGCTGGGCATGCGCACCGAGGCCTCCGGCCGCTTTGAGCGCGGCGTCTGCGCGGCGACCTGCCGCGAGGCGGCGGACCGCGCCTGCCAGCTGGTCAATCTGCTGGGCTGCGGCGAGGTCATCGAGGACGTATTCGACTGCTATCCCAATCCGAAGCCGCAGACCGTGGTCGAGGCCTCCGTGGCGCGCATCAACAGGCGTATCGGCATGGAGATCCCGGGCGACACGATGGCGAAGATCCTGACGAGCCTGCACATGGACGTGACGCTCGACGGCGACAGGCTGACCGTTGTGGCGCCGGAGTATCGCGAGGACATCGAGGTCGAGGAGGACCTGTCCGAGGAGGTGCTGCGTATCTACGGCTACGAGCACATCCAGTCCACGCTGCTGCGCGGCGAGACGGCCCCGGGCACCCGAAATGCGCACATGCTGCTCTCCGACAAGGTCAGCAGGATTCTGGTGGGCATGGGCCTGTACGAGATCCGCAACTTCTCCTTCATCAGCCCGAAGCTGATCGACAAGCTGAACCTGGCGGCGGACGATCCGCGCCGCACGATGCTGCGCCTGACCAACCCGCTGGGCGAGGATACCAGCGTCATGCGCTCCACGCTCGTGCCGTCCATGCTGGGTACAGTCTCCCTCAACCAGAGCCGCAACAACGACGCCGCCATGCTCTATGAAATCGCGCCGGTCTTTGACATGACGGACTACAAGCAGGGCGAGCTGCCGCATGAGCAGCCGACGCTCTGCATCGGCGCGTACGGTCCGGACGTCGATTTCTATCTGGTGCGCGACATCGTGCTGGATATGCTCGCGCGCTTCGGCGTGGAATGCGACGTCGTGCCGGGCGCGGAGCCGTATCATCATCCGGGCCGCGCGGCGAAGCTGATGGCCGGCGGCAAGTGCTTGGCCAATGTGGCCGAGGTGCATCCGCAGGTGATGGCCGCGTTCGACATCACCAAGCGCACGGTGATCGCCGAGGTCAACCTGGAGATGCTGGGTGAAATGCGCACGCCGATGGGCCATGTGCGCGCGCTGCCGAAGTTCCCGGCCGTGACCCGCGACATTGCGCTGGTGATGGACGAGGCGACGACCGTGGGCAGCGTCCTGGCGAGCATCCGCAAGGCGGGCGGCGCGCTGCTGGAGAGCGCGGAGATGTTTGACATCTACCGCGGTGCGCAGCTGGGCGATGGCAAGAAGTCCGTGGCGTTCTCTCTGGCGTTCCGCAACGCCGAGCGCACGCTCTCTGATGACGATGTGAACCCGCTGATGAAGAAGATCCTCGCCAGCTGCGAGGAGAACAACGGCGCCGTGCTGCGCCTGTAATCGGGCTAAAGAAAGAAAAGGGGCGATCAGATCATGCTGGATAAACGGATTTCCGCAAGAACGCTGCGGTTTGCGGTGCTGGGGGAATCCCTGGCGCATACCTGGTCGCCCCAGATTCACAACTCGCTGTTTGCGGCGGCCGGGCTTGACGCGGTCTATCTGCCCGTCACGGTGCCGGGAGACAAGCTCTCTTCCGCCGTGGATGTGCTGCGCAGCTGCTTTGCAGGCTTCAACGTCACCATTCCGTTCAAGGAGCGGATCATCCCGTTGCTGGATGGGGTGGACGATGCCGTGCGCGCGTGCGGCGCGGTGAACACAGTGGAGAATCGTGATGGCCGTCTGATCGGCCACATCACGGACGGCCTGGGCATGCTGCGGGCCATCGGGGAGGGCGGCGTGTCCACCCGGGAAATCGACGTGCTGATTCTGGGCGGCGGCGGTGCGGCGCGCGTGGCGGGCTATGAGTTCCTTGAACGCGGGTGCCGGGTAAGCTTTGCCGTGCGCAGCGTGGAGAAGGGACTGGTGCTCGCACGGGCGCTGGCCGACACACAGTGGGACGGAATGGCGCGCCTGCGCGTCTGCCCGCTGGGCGACGTTTCCGGAACGTATGATCTGCTGGTGAACTGCACGCCGGTGGGCATGTACCCCAAGACGGAGGCTTGTCCGGTGACGGAGGACGTCATCGCGCGCTGCGGCGCAGTCTTTGACGCGGTGTACAATCCGCGCAGGACGAGCCTGCTGCAATGCGCAGAACGGAAGGGCATTCCGGCGATTGAAGGCCTGGGCATGCTCTTCTATCAGGCGGTCGAGGCCGAAAGATTCTGGTTTGGCGCGGATGCGCTTGCGCCTGAGGCTGTGCAAAGGGCCATCTATCACGAGCTGCTGGAGCAGATGTGAGCTCCGGCAGGCAACAAGAGAGCAAGAAGGAATGTATTATGGGGTATCGGCCGGTCATCGGCATTTCTCCATCGAGGAGCGAGGAACAGCATCGGCTGTCTCTGGCTGAAAACTACTTGAACGCGATTGCCCGTGCAGGCGGTCTGCCGATAGTGTTTCCGTCGTCCATCACGGACGAAAGCACGATCGACGAGATGCTGGATCGCGTGGATGGCGTGCTGCTTTCCGGCGGCATCGACGTTCATCCTCGTTACTTCGGCGAGGAGGTTTTGCCCGGCTGCGGCTCGATTGACGAGACGCGCGACGCGTTTGAGCTGGCGCTGACGCGCAAGGCGATTGAGCGGAACATGCCGGTGCTCGGCATCTGCCGCGGCGTCCAGGTGCTCGCTGTCGCGCTGGGCGGAACGCTTTTTCAGGACATCGAAAGCCAGCTGGGCATTCCCAACACGGAGCACAGGCAGGAGCCGATGGACGACTACAAGCATGCGGTCCGGTTCAAGGAGGGCGGCCTGCTCGAGCGCATCACCGGCGATACGCTGATGCTCACCAACAGCATGCATCATCAGTCGGTCAAGGATGCCGGGGAGAAGCTGATCATCGAGGGCATTACAAAGGACGGCATCATCGAGGCGGTGAGCATGGCGGGCAACGAGGCGGTGTTTGGCGTGCAGTTCCATCCGGAATGCCTGGAAACCTTCAGCGACCCCGCCGCGAGGATATTTGCCTATTTTGTCAAAAAAGCATCTGAATACAGGGCGTAAGCCCATAGAAAGCGTCTGCTCTCCCCAAGGGGCAGGCGCTTTTGCGTACCTGGCAGGAAGAGCAGGCAAAATGCGCCGCATTTTCGTATTGTTTCCCCATGGTTGAACTGCCGCAGCCTTTTTGTTATAATGAACGCAGATTTTTAAGGACAGGAGGCCGCGAACCGATGAAGCGACCGATTCGACAGATTTTGATATGGGCGCTGCTTGCTGCGCTGCTGGTTTCGTTTCCGGGCGCTTACGCGGGCGCGCAGATCGAGCCGACCATCCGAGTGTGGCTTAAAAGGCTGAAGACGGAGGATGCGCTGCGCATCGGCGTGCAGGGCAGCTACATGCTGGGCGACGGCAGCATGACGTTCTCGGACGGCGCGGAGATGACCGTAGTGCTGCGTGGCAATCAGCTGGTGCTGCACACGGGACAGGTGGCCGTCGTGATGGGCGAGAAGATGAAGCTGGTCCGCTGCGAGGACGAGGCGGGCAGCGCGCTTCGGCTGGGCGGCAGCGATGGGCTTTACGAGGGCGATCTGCTGCTGGACATTCAGGACGGCGTGATCCGGCCGATTCTGCACATCTTCATTGAGGACTACCTCCTGGGCGTCGTGCCCTATGAGATGGGCGATTCCTTCCCACTGGAGGCGCTCAAGGCGCAGGCGATCACGGCGCGAACCTACGCGCTGCAAAGGAGCGGAAGCGCGGACGATTACGACGTGGAGGACACGACGAACGACCAGGCGTACAAGGGACGGTCATCGTCGCATCCGGTCTCCGAGCAGGCTGTGCGCGAGACAGAGGGACTCTGCGGCACCTACAAGGGCAAGCTGGCGGACTGCTATTATTCCGCCAGCAACGGCGGACAAACGGAGCTGGGTCAGCACGTCTGGCCGACGGACGATCCGGATGCGTTCGGCTACATGGACATGCGGGACGATCCGTATGATCTGGAGAACGACGCGAGCGTCGTCAAGCGCTTTACGCTGAAGAAGAAGCCGGGCGAGAGCGGCGTAGGTACGGCGCTGCACAGTGCGCTGGTCGCTGCGATGGAGGATCAGCTTGCCGCGCTGGGCGCCCAAGCGGACGACAGCCTGGTCCGGTTTGACGAGATCGTCAGCGTGGAGACGGCGGAGCCCAAGTTTGAAGAGCCGTCCAGGCTGATGACGCAGCTGCGGTTCAAGGTGAAGATTTCCGTGCGCGATTACACGTTCCGCGACGAATCGCAGAAGGAGATTGGGCCGCAGGAGACGCAGCAGGGCGATCCTGCCGCAGAGACGACGCCGGGACCGACGCCTGCGCCGACGGCTACGCCCGCATACTCGCCATACAAAAAAATCAAGGACACGCTGACGGTGACGCTCCCGATCTTCACGGATGCTGAAAAGGCGATGGGGCTGAGCATCAACGTCTATCAGAACGAGCTGGTCACGGTGTACGATATCGGCTCGGCGTTCATGCTGGAGTCGCGCCGGTTTGGGCACGGCGTAGGCATGTCCCAGCGCGGCGCGCAGCAGATGGCAGGAAAATACGGCATGACGTGCCAGCAGATCCTTGCGTTCTACTATCCGGGCCTGGAGGTAAAGCGGGCCAATGTGCAGAAGAACCCGCTGCCGACGGTCGACGCGGCGCTGATGGCCACCCCTGCGCCGACGCCCAGTCCCACGCCCAGACCAACGCTGATGCCGGTGAGCACGGAAAAGCTGCCCAAGGGCGCCTATGTGGCGGTGGTCAGCAACATCAGCGAGGACTCCTCACTGAACCTGCGCCAGTCCCCGAGCCTCTCCTCGGATGTGCTGCGCCGGCTGTACAAGGACCAGAAGCTGATCGTTCTGAATACGAGCGAGGACGGCTGGGCACACGTGAAAACGGACGTCGTGGAGGGATATGTGCGCAGCGAGTACCTGCAGACGGCGGAGGAGTGAGGCAGACTGATACGGCGCTGTCAGATTGCAGCAGGATTAGCCGGATACACGGGAGGTTTTAGGTAAAACTTTCACAAATTGCGTTTTCTTCATAAAAACAATGGGGAAAGACTTGAAAAGCATCCAGATTTTGAGTACAATATAGTAGGGTTTGTCCCATGACTATACTATTGGCAAACAGAATTAGGAGGAGATTTCCAATGGTTAAGGTTGCGATTAATGGTTTCGGTCGTATCGGCCGTCTGGCGTTCCGTCAGATGTTTGATGCCGAGGGCTACGAGATTGTTGCGATCAACGATCTGACCAGCCCGAAGATGCTGGCTCACCTGCTCAAGTATGATACCGCTCAGGGCCCGTATGTCCACAAGGATACCGTTTCCTACAAGGAGCCGGTGTTTGAAGAGGATGGCAAGACCGTGAAGGTTCCGGGCTCCATCACCGTGAACGGCAAGGAGATCACCATCTACGCGAAGCCGAAGGCGAATGAGCTGCCGTGGGGCGAGCTGGATGTCGACGTCGTGCTCGAGTGCACCGGCTTCTACACCAGCAAGGCGAAGGCGCAGGCCCACATTGACGCCGGCGCCAAGAAGGTCGTCATCTCCGCTCCTGCGGGCAACGATCTGCCGACCATCGTGTTCTCCGTCAACGAGAACAAGCTGACCGCTGAGGACAAGATCATCTCCGCGGCTTCCTGCACCACCAACTGCCTGGCCCCGATGGCGAAGGCTCTGAACGACAAGTATCCGATCCAGTCCGGCATCATGACCACCGTGCATGCCTACACCGGCGATCAGATGATCCTCGACGGCCCGCATCGCAAGGGCGACCTGCGCCGTGCCCGCGCCGGCGCGCAGAACATCGTTCCGAACAGCACCGGCGCTGCGAAGGCGATCGGCCTGGTTATTCCGGAGCTCAACGGCAAGCTGATCGGCTCTGCCCAGCGCGTCCCGGTCCCGACCGGCTCCACCACCATCCTCGTGGCGGTTGTCAAGGGCAAGGACATCACCGTTGATTCCATCAACGAGGCGATGAAGGCTCAGGCCTCTGCGTCCTTCGGCTACAACACCGACATGATCGTCTCCTCTGACGTCATCGGCATGACCTATGGCTCTCTGTTCGACGCGACCCAGACCATGGTCACCAAGATCGACGACGAGACCGCTCAGGTGCAGGTTGTGTCCTGGTACGACAACGAGAACAGCTACACCTCTCAGATGGTCCGCACCATCAAGTACTTCGCGGAGCTCGGCTAATCGCTGAAAGCTTTGTGCGTGCTGATTGCGCGAACAACGTCATCTGACAAAAAATGGTATTTGAGTCTGTAGGCGCTCGTATGGGCTAGCCCTGCAGGGACAAAAACATTTACTCCTTTTTCTGACTGAATAACCAGGAAGAAAAAGGAGTTTTTTACAATTTGGAAATCAAAAGAAAGCGGCGGAACGGAAGGACAGCCCTGCCTGTTCTTCTCTGCTGCGCCCTGAATACGGATCAAGCGCATCGAAGAATGTGATGCGACTGGAGGAAACTCGTGAACATGCTGCTTTATTTCGTTTTCCTGATCCCGGTTTGCATGCTTTTCTGCTGTACCGCGAATCGTCGCCATGACAGGAGGATTTGTACAGCCGCCTGCTTCATGCTTTTCCTGTGTGTTGGCAGTGCTGCGTCGGCCGGCAGTGTTCAGAATGTACCGAAAGACCGCATTTCTGTACGCATGCCTGTTGGCATGGAGGCACAAATCCATACGGAGGACGGTCTGCTCCACCTGACCATCGACAGCCGGAAAACGGATTGGGGGCGAGTTCTTCTGCAGGGGAACGATCCTTCGGCCGCAGACGTCGTCGCCGGGATCAAACCGCCCGCAGGTGCGGTTGGTCATGTCTTGGTGTGCGGAAGCGAGAACGACGACAGCATTGCACTTGGTTGGCTGAATGACGAAGACCCCGAAGACTTCCCCAAAAGCACGTTGGCAGAAAACGGTCAGACGGTTGCGGAGTGCGTGAATGACCTGCGCATCGTCATGCCTTACAATGAGAGCACTTATCTCTATGTGCGATGGTTTGATGACCAGGACAAGGGAGTCTGCACGGAGAAGCTGCACTTTACGTCTGCGCATACGATGAGCCAGGGCCTCTATGCGCCGCTCTATCAGATTCATTCGGAGGCAATTCTGCCGAACTGCGGCAGCCAAAGCGGCGTAACGGCAGATGTGCAGGCCGGTATGGTCACCTATACATGCACGCGCAAGCCGGCATCGTCCGATGAAAGGATTCTTACGGGCGTCCGCGTGCCGGAAGGGACAAAGACATGCAATCTCCTCAGTCTGCGTCGCGGCAACGAATCGCTGCCCATCGAGAACGGGATGGTGCAGATTGCTACCGCCTATCCCTGGACAGGCGCGAGAAAAGACAACTTTGATCTTGAGTTCCTCGATGAAAACGGCGAACTGCTGGACTGCGGCCTGCTTTCTGTTCAGCACCAGACGACGGAGATGTCTCCATGGCCGGCCTATATCAAGAGCTGGGAACCGGTACCGCAGGACAAGCTCCAACTGACCAACAGCGGAAACAGCGGCGTGCGCATGCCGTATGAGCAGGGAATTCTCAGCTACGATTTTGCGCAGATCGCTAAAGACACAAAGACGCTGGAAGACAGCGACGTTTGCATCAGTGTCATTCCGCCGCAGAATGCGAAATATGTTCGACAGAATGCATCCGGCGGAATCGAGGGACTGCTGGGCATCCATCAAAGTGGCAAGCAGGAAACCGATGATTGCATGCAAGAGTATATTAAAGCAGAGAACGTCGATGGTCCGGTGCTTGTCGGCCAATGGCCGATTCTCCGCAGTCTGCATACCTACGACGGCGTAACGCTGTTTGTCCCCACGGTGCCGACCGATCTGGACTCGGGGATGGTCTATATTTTCTACTGGTACGACAGCGAGGAATCCCTGAAAGAGAACCAGCCGTCTGAGGTCTGGTGGTTTGCTGAAAAATCGGCGCCGTATATCAAGGTGACCGAAAACAAGGCGCGAAAGACGGAGACAAGCCTGCCGGATCACCTGAGCGGCGCGATTGTCATCGGCGAAGAGAACTGGATTGTCGTCACCGAAAGCTATCTGCAGGAAGGCGAGAACGCGCAGCACTATGAGCTGCGACTGACGGATGCAAACGGGAATACCATTTCGCCCGGACGGAACACCGTTGTCTATCTGCCTTATCCCGATGGCCTCTCCTACGACGATGCGGTGACCTATATGCTTCGCCATTATGACGAAAAGGGCGGTTCCGAAATCGTGACGACCCTGACGCCGACAGCCATCGGCCTGCGCTTTGAGGCCGAAAGTTTCAGCCCCTTCGTCCTGCAATGGGAGGAACAGCCCGGTGCGGCAGATGCGTCTGTACAGGGGATTGACGATCTGCCGGAGACAGGGGATACGTCATCTGTCGTACCGCTGCTGCTGCTGATCCTCTCTGCTTCAGCTTCTCTGTGCCTGATGCTGCGCAGGCGCTGCATGTAAGCGCTGATTCCAACCGGGTTTCCCGGATGCTTCCGCCCTCTTTCTTCCGGAAATGAAAGAAAGAGGGCTCTTTATTTGCTTTTGCATCGACAATCACTTTCATGCTAGGCATTTCAGAAGGAATATGCTATAATAAAGTGCTATATCGGATGAACCTGCAAATGGCTTATACAGGAGTGTATTGAGATGAAGGACAGAGTGGCCGTGCTGATTCCCTGCTACAATGAAAGCAGGACGATTGAGAAGGTTGTCCGCGACTTCCGGCGCGCGCTGCCGGAGGCGGCAATCTATGTCTATGACAACAACTCGTCTGACGGAACGGCGGAGATTGCGGCAAATGCCGGTGCGATCGTGCGCAGGGAGCGCATGCAGGGCAAGGGCAACGTGATTCGCCGGATGTTCCGTGAAATCGACGCGGACTGCTATGTGATGGCGGACGGCGACGACACCTATCCGGCGGAAAATGCGCCGGAGCTCGTGCGCCTGGTGCTCGAGGAGCAGGCGGACATGGTCGTCGGCGACCGCCTGTCGAGCACATATTTTACGGAAAACAAGCGCCCGTTCCACAACGTCGGCAACAGCCTGGTCCGCGCGAGCATCAACATGCTGTTCCGGAGCGAAATCAAGGACATCATGACCGGCTACCGCGCGTTCAGCTACGCGTTTGTCAAAACCTATCCGGTGCTCTCCCGGGGCTTTGAAATCGAGACGGACATGAGCATCCACGCGATCAACCGCAACATGCTCGTGCGCAATGTGGTGATCGACTACCGTGACCGCCCGGACGGCAGCGTGTCCAAGCTGAACACGTACTCCGACGGGGTAAAGGTGCTCCTGACGATTGCGCGCCTGTTCAAGAACTACAGACCGTTTGCGTTCTTCGGCGTCATCTCGCTGGTGCTGGCGCTGCTCTCCGCAGGCTTCATGATTCCGGTGCTGTCCGAGTTCCTGGCGACCGGCCTGGTGCCGCGCTTCCCGACGCTGATCGTCTGCGCGGTGACGCTGCTGGCGGCGTTGCTGCTGTTTATCTCGGGACTGATTCTCTCGACGCTGCAGGAAAAGGACAAGCGGGACTTTGAATTCCAGCTCCAGCAGGTCAGTGAGCAGTACCGCAGGCTCTGTGATGAAGAGAACGGACGACGGATGTCTTCCGCGTCCTGATACAAAACAGGCGGGAGGGCAGATGAAAATCTGCCCTCTGCTTACGGGGATGGACAGGGATGATGGATGCACAGACGCTACGCGCATGGGCGCAGGCGCTTGGCTTTGCGAAGGCTGCGCTCTGCCCGGCAGCGGCCTTTGAACAGGCAAAGCAGATCGTCAGCCGGCAGGCGCCGCTCGCGGAGCGAAGACAGCTGCGGTTTGAGCCCAAGACGGATGATTTAAGAACAAAAAGCCTGGCGGTGCTACTCTGGCCGTATGCGCCGGCTTATCTGACGCAGGGCGAAGCGCTCTTTGTGGACAGCTACTATACGGCGTCCAATCTGGCGTATCACGCGGCGAAAAGGCTCGAGGAAAGGCTGACGGCAGCCGGATGCTTTGCCAAAGCGAACGTATCCTATCCGGCCAAGGAGGCGGCTGTGCGCGCCGGGCTGGGGCGGATCGGCAAAAATTCGCTGCTGATTACGCCGGAATTCGGCACGCGCGTGGTCATCATCCTGCTGGCGACGGATATCGCTTGCGATCCGATCGAAAAGGAAACTTGCGAAAAAGGAATGGGCTGCCTCGGCTGCGGACGATGCGCTGCGGCCTGTCCTTCGGGCGCGATGGACGAACAAGGGCTTACGCATCCGGAAAGGTGCCTGCGCAACTTCATGATGGAGGGCAATGTGACGCCGGAGCCGCTGCGCAAGAAGATGGGCATGCGGCTGCTGGGCTGCGACATCTGCCAGCGCGTTTGCCCGATGCAGCCGGAACCGGTGCAGACAGCGCCGATCGCCATTCGGCTTGACGAGCTTGTGACGGCGGATGCGACTGGGCACGCTGATCGGGCGCAACGCTGCAAGGCCTCAGCGCGTGCGCGCGCAGGCTGCGCTGCTCGCCGGGAACAGCGGCAACGCGGCTTACCTGCCGGTGCTGCGAGAGTGGGCGCAGTCCCCGTTTGAGGCGGTCAGCACGCACGCGCGCTGGGCGATCGAGCAGATCAAATTGGCAGGCGACGGGGCTTGACCATCTCGCGAAAACAGGATAAAATGGAATGGATTTATCGTAGGGAGGAACTGCTTTGCTCAAGGAGAAAATCGACGGATTGCTGGACCGGGTGCAGAAGCCTGCCAGATACATGGGCGGCGAGATGAATGCCGTGCTCAAGGATCCGGACAGCGTGGCGATTCGCTATGCGTTTGCGTTCCCGGATGTGTACGAGGTGGGCATGTCCCATCTGGGTTCCCGCATCCTGTATGATATCATCAATAAGCGGGAGGACGCGCTTTGCGAGCGCGTCTTTACGCCGTGGGTGGACATGGCGGACCTGATGCGTAAGGAGAATGTGCCGCTGTTTTCGCTGGAGACGCGCTCTCCGGTCCGCGGCTTTGACATGCTGGGCATCACGCTGCAGTATGAGATGAGCTATACCAACATCCTGGAGCTCCTCGATCTGGCCGGCATTCCGCTGCACAGCGAGGACCGCACCTGGGACGATCCGATCGTCATTGCGGGCGGCCCGTGCGCGTTCAATCCGGAGCCGCTGTATCATTTCATCGACGCGTTTTCCATTGGAGACGGCGAAATCAGCACGCTGGAGACCATCGACGTGGTGAAGGCGTGCAAGGCTGAGGGTGTTTCCAGAAAGGAATGCCTGCGCAGGCTGTCGCGGCTCCGCGGCGTCTATGTGCCCAGCCTCTATGAGGCGACCTACAACGAGGACGGGACGCTCAAATCCTTTGAGCCGACGGAGGAGGGCGTACCCCGCACCGTCGTCAAGAACATGGTGGCCGACCTTGACAAGGCCGAGTATCCGGAGAGCGTCATCGTGCCGTTCATGGAGATTGTGCACGACCGCATCAACATCGAAGTGCTGCGCGGCTGCACGCGCGGCTGCCGCTTCTGCCAGGCAGGCATGATCTACCGCCCGGTGCGCGAGCGCAGCGTGGAGCACATTCTCGACCTGGCCAAAAAGCTGATCGATGAGACGGGCTACGAGGAGATCACGCTGTCCTCGCTCTCCACGGGCGACTACACCTGCCTGCCGCAGCTGGCGCACGAGCTGATGGAGCGCTTTGCGGAAAAGCGCGTAGCGCTTTCTCTGCCGAGCCTGCGCCTGGACAGCAACCTCAAGCAGACGCTCGAGGAGACGCAGAAGGTGCGCAAGTCCAGCCTGACCTACGCGATGGAGGCCGGCACGCAGCGCCTGCGCGACGTCATCAACAAGGGCATCACGGAGGA
>SFFH01000048.1 GCA_004557905.1 Clostridiales bacterium
TATGAGAAAGAAGAACGGAGCGCTGATGCTCATCACGGCCCTGGTCTACGTCTTCCTGATCGGCCCGCTGCTGGTCATCGCCGCGGCTTCTTTCAGCGAGACGAAGGCGCTGAAGTTCCCGGGACAGGGCTTCACCCTGGACTGGTACAAAAAGGTGCTGACGATGAGCTCGTTCATCTCGGCGGCCAAGCTGAGCATCGTCATCGCCCTGGCGGCGACGGCGATTGCGCTGCTGCTGGGCCTGCCGGCGGCGTATGCGCTCAATCGCTACAAATTCAGGGGGAAGGAAGCGATCAAGACGCTGTTCCTCTCCCCGGTGCTCATCCCGTGCATCGTGCTGGGCTTCATCATGCTGCGGTATGTCGTCAATCTGTATGATCTGGAGGTTATCCCCAGCCTGCTGATCGGCCATACGCTGCTGTCGATCCCGTACGTCATGCGCGTGGTCACCTCCTCGCTGGCGAACTTCGATTTTGCGGTCGAGGAGGCGGCGTGCAGCCTGGGCGCGACGCGGGTGTACACGTTCTTTCACATCGTGCTGCCCAACATCAAGTCCGGCATCGCGTCCGCATGCATCATGTCCGTGATCAACTCGTTCAACAACGTGTCGCTCTCGGCGTTCCTCACAGGTCCGGGCGTGAACATGCTGCCCATCGAGATCATGAGCTACGTCGAGTATCACTTCGATCCGACGATTGCCGCGCTGGCGACCATCCTGATGCTCGCCACCCTCGGCGTGATGCTGCTGATTGAAAAGACCCTCGGCCTGCAGAGCGTCGTGTGACGCCCGGAAAGAAATCAGGCACGGGGCGTCGAATCCGTACATAAGATAAGGCTGCCTGCGTTTACGCGCAGGCGCCTGTTTTTGTATTCCGGAAAGGTTGCTTTTCCTAACAGGAAGGAAGTGCGTGTATGCTGGAAAACTGGATTGAACGCAGCGTGGGCGGCGACGTGCGCGACGAGCGCGTACGCTTGCAGTACGGCCGGGCGGCGAGCATCGTGGGCGTGGGGGCGAACGCGCTGCTCTTTGCGATGAAGCTGCTGGTGGGCACGCTCAGCGGCTCGGTGGCCATCACGGCGGACGCGGTGAACAACCTGTCCGACGCGTCCTCGAGCGTCGTAAGCCTGCTGGGCTTCAAGCTCGCGGACAAACCGGCGGACGAGGATCACCCCTACGGCCATGGGCGCTACGAGTACCTCTCCGGCCTGATGGTGGCGGTGATGATCCTGGTCATCGGCGTGGAGCTGATGAAGAGCAGCGTGGAGAAGATCCTTCACCCGGAGCCGGTGGCGGTGAGCGGCGCGCTGCTTGCCGTGCTCGTCGGCTCGATTCTGGTCAAGGTGTGGCTCTCCCGGTTCAACCGGCACATCGGCCAAAAGATCGGCTCCAAAACGCTGACGGCGACGGCAGACGACAGCCGCAACGACGTGATCGCCACGACCGCCGTGCTGATCTCCACCGTCATCGGCCACTTCACCGGATGGATGCTCGACGGCTGGATGGGCGCAGCCGTGGCGGCGTTCATCCTGGTCAGCGGCTTCGGGCTGGTGAAGGAGACGATCGATCCGATGCTGGGCATGCCGCCTTCCCGCGAGCAGGTGGAGGAGATCCGGAAGAAGCTGATGAGCTATCCCGGCGTGCTGGGCACGCACGACCTGATGGTGCACGACTACGGCCCCGGCAGACAGTTCGCCAGCGTGCACCTGGAGATGGACGCGGCGCTCGATCCGCTGGTCAGCCACGACATGATCGACAGCATCGAGCGGGATTTCCTCGCGCAGGAGCAGATGCACCTGGTCATTCACTACGACCCGGTGACGCTCGACGATCCGCGCGTGGGCGAGCTGCGCGCGCTGGCGCAGCAGGCGGCAGAGGCGATTCACCCGCGCATGTCCATTCATGATCTGCGCTTCGTGCGCGGCAGCAGACAGACCAAGGTGGTCTTCGACTGCGTGGTGCCGTACGATCTGACCATGAGCGGGCGCGAGATCCGCAAGCGGATCGATCAGGCCGTGCGCGACAGGTATCCGGAATGCTTCTGCGTGATCACCCTGGAGCACGGCTTCGTCCACCAGGATAAGGCCTGATGGGCACGGAAACCGAACGCAGACAGACAGGCCTGCCGCCTTGCTTCTCGGAGAGGCTTGTGCTATAATCAGGACATGCAAACGGGCCGATACGGCGGGAGATGACATTAAATGAAGGAGAAGCTTCACGAGCGCCTGCAGATGCGTGCGCTGACCACGGACGATACGGCGCAGTACAATGCGCTGCTGCGCTATGCCTTTCAGGTGACGGACAGCGAGCTGGCCTCGCTGGGCTGGAACCAGAAGGAGATGGAGCGCAGCAAGAAGCCGGTGCTCAAGAAGACGGAGTCCTACGGCTGGTTTGACGGGGAGAAGCTCGCTTCGCAGATCAGCATCTATCCCATGCAGGTGAACATTTTCGGCCAGATGTACAAGATGGGTGGCGTGACCGGCGTGGCGACGTACCCGGAATACATGAACCTCGGCCTGATGAGCAGCCTCATCAAGACGGCGCTGAACAGCATGCGCGAGAACCATCAGTGCGTGTCCATGCTCGTGCCGTACATGATTCCCTACTACCGCAAAAAGGGCTGGGAGATCGTCACGGACAAGATGACCTACACCATCAAGGACACGCAGCTGCCCAAGCGGCGCGAGGTTTCCGGCATGGTGGAGCGCGTGGGCATCGACAGCGAGGATCTGCGCATCGTGCACAACGCCTTTACGCGCATGCGCCACGGCGCGCTCAAGCGCAACGAGCTGGAGTGGGAGGAATACTGGCGCTGGGAGGCGGACGACGTGATTGTCGCCGTCTATTACAACGAGGCGGGCGAGCCCAAGGGCTATCTGGTCTACTACATCGCCAACGACGTCTTCCGCATCAAGGAGCTGGTGTACATCAATCAGGAGGCTCGCCACGGCCTGTGGAACTATGTCTCCGCGCACTTCTCGATGATCGACAAGGTGGTGGGCACCAACTACACCAACGAGCCGATGGCCTTCCTGCTGGAGGACAGCGAGATTCAGGAGGAGATCGAGCCGAACGTGATGGCCCGCATCGTCGATTTCGAGGCGTTTATCAAAAAGTATCCGTTCGACATCATCTCCATTCACGACGACCTGCACTTCATCATCCACGATCCGGTGATGGAGTGCAACTGCGGCGATTTCAGCCTGCGCTGGGATAAGCAGGGCAACACGATCATCGAACGCGGCGGCACGCGGGGCGAGCGGGTCGAATGCGATATCCAGACGCTGACGGCGATGTTCTATGGCTATAAGCGCCCGACGTACCTAAAGCGCGTGGAGCGGCTCGACGCGAGCGACGACGCGGTGCGCATTCTCGAGGATATCATCCCCATCGAGCAGCCGTACTTCTCCGATTATTTCTAAGCAGCTTGAAACCGCCGCGAAGCGAAGAGGGGTCAAGGGGTGATGCCCCTGAGCGGATAGGGGCAGCAGCCCGACGCAGACCTCATCCGTCATGCCTGCGGCATGCCACCTTCCCCAGAGGGGAAGGCAAGAGGCAGCGACTTGAAGGAACTCTTGCTTAAGACGTGTTTCCCCCTGCCTTCCCCTATGGGGAAGGTGCCCGAAGGGCGGATGAGGTTACCGGATGCCCGACCAAAGAAAGAGACGCACATGATCGAATCCATCATTCCTCTTCTGCGCTGCCCGCTGTGCGGCGGCGCATTTTCAAAGACAGACAACAGCCTGGTGTGCGAAAAACGCCACACCTACGACATTGCACGGCAGGGCTACGTCAACTTCGTCCCCGGACAGAAGGAGATGTTCTACAAGAAGGAGCTCTTTGAGCATCGGGCAAAGGTGTTTGAAGCGGGCGTGTACGCGCCGGTCGTCGGTCGGCTGACGGAGGCGATTGACTGCTATGCGCCGGGGGAAAGACCCGTGCTGCTGGACGCGGGCTGCGGCGAGGGCTACTACGCCAAGGCCGTCTGCACGGGCAGAAGCATGACGCGCATCGGGTTTGACCTCTCCAGGGACGCCGTGCGGCTGGCTGCGCGCGGGCAGAAAACGGCGGCGTTCTTCGTGGCGGACCTCAAACGCATCCCGATGCAGGACCAGACCGTCGACGTGCTGCTGGATGTCTTCACGCCCGCAAACTACGCCGAGTTCGGCCGCGTGCTCAAGAAAGACGGCGTGGTGATGAAGCTCGCGCCGCGCAGCGGCTACCTGCGTGAGCTCCGCGCGCTGGCGGGCGCGCAGCTGCGCCATGCGGACTACGACGACAGCGACGTGGAGCGCTATGCGCACGAGAAGATGGACGTGCTGCACCAGGAGGCAATCACCTACACGCTGGACGTCTCACCGGAGACGGCGCAGCACCTGGCGCGCATGACCCCGATGCTGGCGGGCGTCGACGTGGACGGGCTCGACCTGTCCGGCGTATCAAGAATCACGATTGATGAAACCCTGTATATCGGCCGCGTGAAGGGGCCGGCGAGGACACGGAAAACCAATGTGGAGGACGCATGATGAACAAGCTCTTTTTCAGAAACGATTACGGCGAGGGCGCGCATCCGCTGGTGATGGAGCGCCTGATGCAGACGAACATGGAGCACACCTGCGGCTATGGACTGGACGCATACAGCCTGCAGGCAGCCGACCTGATCCGCGAG
Source organism: Clostridiales bacterium (assembly GCA_004557905.1). Lineage (GTDB taxonomy): Bacteria > Bacillota > Clostridia > Christensenellales > Aristaeellaceae > Ventricola. Next base: position 4,668 of record SFFH01000048.1, read on the forward strand.
AAGTGCGGCCAGAAGGACGCGGCGGTGCATATGATGATCGGCGGCACGAGCGCGAACATGGTCGCCCTGAGCGCGTTTATGCGCCCGTATGAGGCGGCGATTGCGGCGCAGGGCGGCCACATCAACGTGCACGAGACCGGCACCGTCGAGGGCAGCGGGCACAAGGTGTGCATCGCCGCCTCCCGGGACGGGAAGGTGCTGCCCGAGGGCGTGCAGGCGGTGGTGGACGCGCACACGGACGAGCACATGGTGCATCCGCGCGTGGTGTACATCTCCCAGCCGACGGAGATCGGCACGGTGTACAGCCTGACGGAACTGCGGGCGCTGCGCGAGGTCTGCGACAAAAACGGCCTGCTCCTCTATGCGGACGGCGCGCGCCTGGGCAGCGCACTGACGTGCAGCGAGGCGACGGCGACGCTTCAGGACATGGCGGCGCTGACCGACGCGTTCTACATCGGCGGCACCAAGAACGGCCTGCTGTTCGGCGAGGCGCTGGTGATCGTGAATCCGGCGCTGCAGAAGGATTTCCGCTTCATGATCAAGAACCGCGGCGGCATGATCGCCAAGGGCCGCCTGTGCGGCGTGATGTTCCTGGCCGCGCTGGAGCACGACGATTACCTCGCCTGGGCGCGCCACGCCAACAAGATGGCGGACATCGTCCGCGCGGGCATGGAGAAGGGCGGCGTGAAGCCGCTGATCGCCACGACGACCAACCAGATCTTCCCGATCGTCACGCGCGAGCAGGAGAAGAAGCTCGCGGAGCAGGTCGAGTTTGAGCGCTGGGGCGACGTGGACGATACGCATGTGGCCATCCGCTTTGTGACCAGCTGGGCGACGACGCGCGAGGACGCGCAGGCGCTGGCCGGCCTCATGGAGGCGCTGTAAGCATGGCGCGCGAGGCAAAATCGCACGTGAGAAAGCGGCGCCGCGGCTGCATCAGCGGCTGCCTGACCAACATCCTGCTGCTCCTGGGCCTGGCCGCCCTGCTGTTTGTGGGCGCGTGCGTGCTGGGCTTTGTGAAGAACGACCCGGAAACCGGCGCGCCAAGCCTGTCGCTTGACGGCGTGACGGGGCTCAGTAACCTGCATCTGCCGGACGTCAGCCTGCCGGAAAACCTGCCGGACGTGACGCTGCCGTCCTGGGCCTACGGCGTGAGCAAGACCGGCCTGACGGTCAAGACGCTGCGCGCGGGGGACGGCGAGGCTGTGCTGGTCTGCGCGGACGGCTATACGATGCTCCTGGGCGGCGGCAGCGGCATGGGCGTCACGCTCACGGGCCAGCTGCTGCTGTGCGGCGTGAGCCACCTCAACGCGGCGGTGGCGATGAGCAGCCAGCAGAGCCAGATCGGCGGCCTGCCGCTGGCGATCACGCTGATGCCGCCGCAGTACCTGCTCTTCCAGGATTCGCAGACGAAGGGCGCGGCGTACAACCGGTTGATGGCCCAGGCACAGAAGAAGGGCGGCATTCAGGCCATCGTGCCGCAGCAGGGGCTGTCGTTCATGCTGGGGCGCGCGAGAGTGACGTTCATCGGCCCGGCGCGCACGGTGCACACCGACGAGCGCGACGACGGACTGTCCGTTCGCATCGACTACGGGAACACGTCCGTGCTGGTGATGGGCTCCATTACGGCAAGCGGCGAGCGGGAGCTGGTGTCCTCGCACGTGAACCTCGACGCGGACGCGCTCATCTGCGCGCTGGGCGGCAGCGAGGAGGCGACGTGCACGGAGTTTGTCAGCGCCGTGACGCCGAGCATTGCGCTGATGACCGGCAAAAGCCCGGCCAATGCGGTCAAGGTGCGGCTGACCCGCGCGGGCGCGCAGGTGTATACGGCCAAGGAGCACGGCGTCATGACGCTGGTCTCCGACGGGCAGACGATTCAGATCAAAGAATAAGCCTTCCTCACGGATGGCTTTTTTCGTTCTTCCGCATATTTCCACATCCTTCCGCGCATCCTGTGGGGAAGAAAGGGGATGCGTCGGGTGAGGAAGGCCTTTTTGCGCATGAAGGCGTGGATGCTGGACTACGCGTATCTGGTGACGCTGGGCGCTGTGATTGCCATGATTGTGGGCAGCGCGATCTATACGCAGCAGGTGAAGCGGCAGAGCGAGGCGGGCGTGCAGGCCGCGGCCAACGCGCCGGAGATTGCCGCAAGCGCGTCGCCTGCGCAGGAGATGACCGTCACGCCGCTGCCGACGATTGCGCCGCTCACCGTGCATCCCGTGATGCTCACGGCGGCCAGCACACAGTGGCCGGTCGAGGGGGAAGTGCTGCGCGGCTTTGACGAGCAGGCGCTCGTCTGGTGGGAAAGCCTGGGCTGCTTCCGCACGCACATGGGGCTGGATATCGCGGGCGAGGCGGGCCAGGCCGTCGCCTGCTGCGCGGACGGCAAGGTGAAGAGCAGCACATGGGACGAGCTGTGGGGCTGGCGGGTGATGATCGAGCAGACGGACGGACGGCAGGTGACGTACAGCGGCCTGGAGAGCAGCGTGGTGAGCATCGGCGAGAGCGTGACCCGCAGCCAGACGATTGGCACGCTGCTCTCGCGCATTCCCTGCGAGGGGGAGATGCCGGCGCATCTGCACCTGCAGGTCAGGAATAAGGGCATGATGCAGGACCCGGAGGCCATGCTGCCGGAGAGGTGATGGACAATAGGGAGAGAATACAAAGAAGAGCTGCCAGGTCCATGCCTGACAGCTCTTTATTCTTCCTATTATCCCAGATACGCCTTGCGGACGTCGTCGTCGTTCATCAGCAGGTGCGCGTCGCCCGACTTGACGATGTTGCCCGTTTCCAGAACGTAGGCGCGATTGGCGATGGACAGGGCCATCTGCGCGTTCTGCTCAACCAGCAGGATTGTCGTTCCGGCGCGGTTCAGCTCGCCGATGATGTCAAAGATCTGCTCGACCAGCAGCGGCGCCAGACCCATGGACGGCTCGTCCAGCATCAGCAGGCGCGGCTTGCTCATCAGCGCGCGGCCCATGGCCAGCATCTGCTGCTCGCCGCCGGAGAGCGTGCCGGCGATCTGGCGGTGACGCTCCTTCAGGCGCGGGAAGCGCTCGAATACGTCGTCCAGAGATGCGCTGATCTCGCCGGCGGGGCGGGTGTAGCCGCCCATCTCCAGGTTCTCACGCACGGTCATTTGCTGGAAGACGCGGCGCCCCTCCGGGCACAGCGCCATGCCCTGCGGCACGATCTTGCTGGCCGGCATGCCCGCGACCTGCTGCCCCTCAAAGGTGATGGCGCCGGAGCGCGGCTTCATCAGGCCCGCGACGGTGTTCAGGGTGGTGGACTTGCCCGCGCCGTTGGCGCCGATCAGCGTGACGATCTCGCCCTCGTTGACCTCAAAGGAGACGCCCTTGATGGCATGGATGCTGCCGTAGTAGACGTGCAGATCCTCAACCTTCAGCATGCTCATCCCTTAGCCCTCCTTCCGCTTGCCCAGATACGCCTCGATGACGATCGGGTTGTTCTGAATCTCTTCCGGCGTGCCCTTGGCGATCACGCGGCCATAGTTGAGCACGCAGATGCCCTCACAGATGCCCATGACCAGATTCATGTCGTGCTCAATGAGCATGACGGCGATCTTGAACTTGTCGCGGATCTTCGCGATGTTCTCCATCAGCTCCTCGGTCTCGTGCGGGTTCATGCCGGCGGCCGGCTCGTCCAGCAGCAGCAGGCTCGGGTTCGTCGCCAGCGCGCGCACGATCTCCAGGCGGCGCTGCGCGCCGTAGGGGAGGGAGCCCGCCTGATGATCTGCCAGATCCTGCATGTCAAAGATGGAGAGCAGGTCCAGCGCGCGCTCGTGCTGCTCGTGCTCGCCCTTCCAGAATGCGGGGAGACGGAAGATGCCGGAGGCCGTGGAATACGTAATCTGGTTGTGCAGGCCGATGCGCACGTTGTCCTCCACGGACATGTTGCCGAACAGGCGGATGTTCTGGAAGGTGCGGGCGATGCCCAGCTTATTGGCCTGCACGGTGTTCATGCCGGCGGTGTCGCGGCCGTTGATGAGGATCGTGCCCATGGTCGGCTGGTACACCTTGGTCAGCAGGTTGAAGACGGTGGTCTTGCCCGCGCCGTTGGGGCCGATCAGGCCGGCGATCTCGGTCTTGCCGATGACGAGGTTGAAATCCTCGACGGCGTGCAGGCCGCCGAAGTCGATGCCCAGGTTGCGGGTTTCCAGCACCGGGCGGGAGAGCACGTCGCGCTCCGGGAGAATGCCGTGGCTCGGCGCGGGAACCATCTTGACCGGCTCCCTCTTGTACTTCTGCGTCATGCCTTGTCACCCTCCTTCACGGATTTCTTGAAGATCTTGCCCTTGAGGCTGTCCAGCGTGGACTTGAGCATCGGGTTGTTGGTGACCAGCATGACCACGATGAGCACGATGGCGTAGATGAGCATGCGGTAGTTGCCGAACTCGCGCAGCATTTCCGGCAGAATGGTGAGCACCGTCGCGGCGATGATGGAGCCGCGGATGTTGCCGATGCCGCCGAGCACGACGAAGACCAGCACGAGGATGGATGTGTCGAACTTGAACTTCGCCGCTTGGACGGTGGAGTAGTTCAGACCGTAGAGCGCGCCCGCCATGCCCGCCAGCGCGGCGGAGATGACGAAGGCCAGCATGCGGTACTTGGTGACGTTGATGCCCACGGACTCGGCCGCGATGCGGTTGTCGCGGATGGCCATGATCGCGCGGCCGGAGCGGCTGTTGATCAGGTTGAGCACGACGACGAGGGTGAAGAGCACGAGGATGAAGCCGGCCTCAAAGGAGGCGAGCTTCTTGACGCCGATGGCGCCCATCGGGCCGTTGACGACGATGTCGCCCGGCAGGTTCGGGTCCAGGAAGCTGAAGTTAAGGCTCGCGCCCTCGAAGGAGAAGTACACGCAGTTGAGCAGGTTGCGGATGATCTCGCCGAAGGCCAGGGTGACGATGGCGAGGTAGTCGCCGCGCAGGCGCAGAACCGGGATGCCGATGAGCACGCCGGCAATCGCCGCCACGACGCCGCCGGTGGCCAGCGCGGCCAGCAGACGGACGAGCTCGAGATTGCTCTCCGGGAAGGCGCTCAGCAGCCACTGGCTGACCAGAATGCCGGAGAACGCACCCACGCTCATGAAGCCCGCGTGACCGAGGCTCAGCTCGCCGGAGATGCCGACGGTGAGGTTCAGGGACACAGCCATGACGATGTACACACAGATGGGGACGAGCTGGCCCTTGAGGGAGCGGCTCATCTTGAAGCCCGGGATCGCACCGGACAAAGCCAGCTCACAGAGCAGGAATGCGATGATCACCATGGCGTAGGTGATGAAATTGGCGGAAAAACTCTTGGATTTGCGCGTTTTCATGTCGTTCACCTCACACCTTCTCGTGAATCTTCTTGCCCAGCAGGCCCGTGGGCTTGACAAGAAGCACGACAATCAGCACGGCGAACACGAGCGCGTCGCCCAGCTCGGTAGAAACGTAGGCCTTGCCCAGGATCTCGATCACGCCCAGCAGGATGCCGCCGACGAGCGCGCCCGGAATGGAGCCGATGCCGCCGAAGACCGCCGCGGTGAAGGCCTTGATGCCCGGCATGGCGCCGGTGGTCGGCATGAGCACCGGGTAGGCGGAGCACAGCAGCACGCCCGCGATGGCCGCCAGACCGGAGCCGATGGCGAAGGTCATGGAGATGGTGGCGTTGACGTTGATGCCCATCAGCTCGGCGGCGCCGCGGTCCTCGGACACGGCGCGCATGGCCTTGCCCATCTTGGTCTTGCTGGTGAACTGGGTGAGGGCGATCATGATGATGATGTTGGCCAGAACGGTCACGATGGTTTCGCTGGTGATGCGCAGCTGGCCGCCGAACAGGACGAGCGTGCCCATATTGATGACGCTCTTGAAGCTCTTGGGGTTGGCGCCCCAGATGAGCAGCGCGATATTCTGAAGCAGCCAGCTCATGCCGATGGCGGTGATGAGCACGGCCAGGCTGGTGGCGCTGCGCAGGGGCTTGTAGGCCAGGCGCTCGATGGTGATGCCCAGCACCGTGCACACCGCAACGGAGAGCAGCACGCCCACAAGCGCCGGCACGCCCAGATACTGCGTGGCGCTGAAGCAGACGAAGGCGCCGATCATGATGACGTCTCCGTGGGCGAAGTTGAGCATCTTGGCGATGCCGTACACCATGGAATAGCCCAGGGCGATGATGGCGTAAACGGAGCCGAGGCTGATGCCGTTGACCAGATATGAGAGGAACTGAATCATGTTCCGTAACGTCTCCCTTCCGTAATTCTGTCGTTATCGGGGGAATAATACGCGAAAGGCTCCCCGACCCTTCAGCCGGGCCGGGGAGCTTTGAAATTCCCAAGTTGAGCGATTACTTCGCGCCGACGTACACGCCATCCTTGATGACCACGGCGGTCGGGGTCTTGTCAACCTCGCCGTCCGCGCCCCAGTGCATGGTGCCGGTCAGGCCCTCGATGGTGATCTGCTGCATGGCGGCGATCATCGGATCGCAGGCGTCTTCCGGAGCGGTATCGGCCGTCACGCCCGCCAGCTCGACAGCGGCCTTGAGGGCGTACATGCCGTCATACGCATCGGCGGCGAACTGATTCGGGATCTCGCCGTGCTTGGCCTGGTAGGTGGCGACGAAATTCTTGGTGAGCTCATCGTCAGCATCGGCAGAGAACGGAGTCAGGAGCATGACGCCCTCGGCCAGGGAAGCGTCGAAGCCCTCCAGCGTCAGGATGCCGTCCATACCGTCCACGCCGAAGAAGACCGGGGCGTAGCCCACGGAGGCGCACTGCGCGAGGATCAGGGAAGCCGGGGTGTAGTAGATCGGCAGGAAGACCAGCTCGGCGCCCGCCTCCTGCATCTTGGCGATCTGCACGGAGAAGTCGGCGTTGGTATCGTCGGAGAAGGCAGCCTCGGCGACGATCTCAAGGCCCAGCTCAGCCGCCTTGGCCTTGAAGGAGTTGTAGATGCCGATGGAGTAGTCCAGCGCGTTGTTGTAGATGACGCCGACCTTGGTGGCCAGCTTGTTGTCCACGATGTACTGCGCGGAGGCCAGGCCCTGCGCGGAATCCTTGAAGCAGACGCGGTAGATGTTGTCCTTGCCCACGGTGATCGCGTCGGCGGAGCCGGACGGGGTCAGCATGAACACGCGCTCCTCGTTGGCCACGGTGCTGACGGCCATGCAGGAGCCGGAGGTGACGGTGGAGAGCATGATGTTGACGCCCTTGTCGAGCAGGTCGTTGTAGGCGTTGACGCCGAGCTCGCCGTCGCCCTGATCATCGCCGGCCAGAATCTCGAACTGGATATCGCCGCCCTGCGCGTTGATCTCCTCAGCAGCGATCTGCGCGCCATACTGAACGGCCAGGCCGTACACGGCGTACGGACCGGTCATCGGGCCGATGACGCCAACCTTGATCGCGTCGGCCATCGCCAGAGAAGCGGTCGCCATGAGGACGAGCGCCAGAGCGATTGCGAGAATCTTCTTCATAAACAATTCCCCCTGTATTCGGGCGTGTGCCCGGAATGATATCGTGCAGCGCCCCCAGCGGGGCCTCTGCAACTGATGTCGCCTATTATACCTCAATTTTTGTGGCAAGACAAGCCATTTATATGCAGTTTCCTTCATGATTCTCATGAATCCTTTTCATTTTATGCATCCATGAATCAACGAAATTGCAATACTTGGCCGATTTGTGCGCTTTCACCCTGTACAGACGCCGGATTTGAATTTATAATGAAGAAAACCAAACGGCTTTGAAAGGTTGTATATGCATGAACAGGAAGCATATGATTCCGCTGCTGGGCACGTTTTTGTGCTGGGGCAGCCTGTATGTGGTTTCCAAGCTCGCGCTTGAGACGATTCCGCCGGTGACGGTGCTGGCGCTTCGGTATCTGGTCGCGATTCCCGCGCTGTTTCTGCTGCTGAAGGTGCGCGGCGCGCTCAGGCCCGTCAGGCGGGAGCACGCCGGCACGCTGCTGGCCATTGGCATGCTGGGGTATTTCCTCTCCTTCTGCCTGCAGATGCTGGGCATCAACCGCCTGACCGGCTCGGTTTCCTCGCTGCTGGGCGCGATGAATCCCATCTTCATCCCGATTCTCGCGGCTGTCTTCCTGGGGGAGCGGCTGACGAAGGAGAAAATCGGCTGCGTGATGATCTCCATGGTCGGCGTGGTGCTGATCGTGGGCGTGAACGGCACGGTGGATGTGATGGGCGCGGCGCTGATGCTGCTGAGCGTGTTCCTGTGGTCGAGCACCTCGATCATCATCCGCCGCCTCGCAGGGGCGTACGACCCGATGCAGATCGCCATGATGGCGATGCTCGTCGCGCTGCCGTTCACCGGCGCCTGGGCGGCGGTTGAACTGCGCAGCAGCGCCTGCACGCTGTCGCTTTCCGCCGTGCTGGCTGTGCTGTACATGGGCCTGGTGGGCACCGCGGCGGCGCACTCGCTGTGGAATTACAGCCTGAGCAAGATGGACGCGAGCTTCTGCTCGATGTTCTATCCGCTGCAGCCGCTGGTCGCAAGCATCCTGGGCGTGCTCATCCTGCACGAGGAGATCACCTCGAACTTCCTCATCGGCGGCGCGGTCATCTGCTGCGGCATCGTCGCGGCGGTGCGCAGCGGAAGGAAAGACGCATAACGCAAAACAGGGCCAGGCGAAAGCCTGACCCTGTTTTGGTGCGTGATGGGGAGCAGCACAGCCAGCTAGATCGACGACGGCGTCAGCGAGATGAGCGTGACCGTCGGCGGGTTGAACAGCCGGAAGAAGAAGAACGGGTAGTCGTCGTTCTCCGTGCCCAGGCCGGGGCTGACATAGAGCCGGGTCTTGCCCTCGCGGGTCAGCCCGTAATGGGTGCCCCTGCCGGGAAACAGGCCGTAGCGCGGGAGGCTGGGCGATGGAATGAAGACGGGACCGGCGAGCGGCAGACGGATGAGGCCGCCGAGCGCATGGCCGCAGAGCACCAGATCGACGTCCCGGTAGACCTCCGAGGCGAGCTCGCCTGCGGCGGGCGGCGTGTGCGTGAGGGTGATGACCGCGTCCTGCGCGGCGATCGCCTTGCGCGCGGCCTGCGTTTCCTCAAGCCACTTGAGATTGTGACTGGCCAGCTCGATCTCGTTCTCGTCCCCGGAGTCAAGCGCCTTGAGGTACTGCAGCTCAAACTGGCCCTGCATGGTGTCCACGTCCAGGCTCAGGTGATTGCCGGCCATCAGCCAGAGCGTCTGCCCGTCGCGTGTGACGGCCTGCGGAGAGGCGAGCAGCTGCGCGCCCCGCTGCTGCGCGCCGAGCACCCACGGGGCGAACGGACTGCCGCCGGTGAAATACGCCGTGGAGGTGACGGGCGGATCGTCGTCGCCGGCAATGAAGTAGATGGGCGCGTCGGGATTGCATGCGCGCAGCTGCTCGATGAGCGCATAGAGCGGCTGCGCGTTTTCATGCGTGGAGAGCATGTCGCCGGTCAGCACAACCGCGTCAAACCGGCTGTCGCCCAGCGCGAAGGCGAGCAGATTCTGGTCGCTGCCGAAGGACGCGCCCTTGAGATCGGAGATCTGCAGCAGGGTATAGCCGTCGAATTCCTCGGGGAGGCCGGTGACCGGCACCGTGACGCGCGCGACGTGCACAAACTGATTGACGGAAAAATTGACGGCGAGGAGCGCCAGCGCGAGAAGAAAAAAAGAAAAGGCCATCCGCAGCGCGAGCGGCTTTTTCTTTCGTACATCGAAGAAGTCGTTACCGGGCGTGGAGGCAGTGAAATGCGCGGCATGACGCGCGCTGAAGGAGTCATAGCCCGTGCGGCTCTGACTGGGGCGTCGGTTCATCGGAAGGCCTCCCTGACGAAATGAAGTTGTACCTCAGATTATAGCGTAAGGCGGCGCGGCAGATCAACTAAAAAAACGACGAATTTGGAGGGGTGAGCGAAATAAAGTTCAGCGGTTTGCACATCCGGTGAAATGTGATACAATACGGAGGAGAAAGCGACGCAAAAGCGTCTTGGGAGAGAGCATATGGCGAAGGAAAAGACGGTGTATGTCTGCAGTGCGTGCGGCTATGAGACGCCCCGGTGGATGGGCAAGTGCCCGGGCTGCAATGCGTGGAATACGATGGAGGAGCAGGCGCCGCAGGCCAGCGTGAGCCAGGCGGCGCCGGTGAAGGCGAACAAGCAGCGCGGCGGCACGGGCGCAAAGGCCCTGCGCCTTGACGAAATCCCGGAGGAGAATGCCGCACGCGCGTCGACCGGCATCGGCGAGCTTGACCGGGTGCTGGGCGGCGGCGTGGTCGAGGGCTCGCTGATGCTGGTGGGCGGCGATCCGGGCATCGGCAAATCGACTCTGCTCCTGCAGGTGAGCGAGCACCTGGCCCGGCAGGGGGCGCGGGTGCTGTATATCTCCGGCGAGGAGAGCGCGCGGCAGATCAAGATGCGCGCGCGTCGGCTGGGCGTTTCCGCGGACAGCCTGCTGATCCTCAGCGAGAACGCGATGGACGCGGCAGAGAAGCGCCAGGTGCGCGAGTGCGCCAGCCTGCTGATGCGCATGGCCAAGACGACGGGCTGCGCGGTGTTCCTGGTGGGCCATGTGACCAAGGAGGGCGCGATTGCGGGCCCGAGAATTCTGGAGCACATGGTCGACGTGGTGCTGTACTTCGAGGGCGACAGGCAGCACGATCACAGGATCCTGCGCGCGGTGAAGAACCGCTTCGGCTCGGTGAACGAGCTGGGGCTGTTTGAGATGCACGAGAAGGGCATGCTTCCGGTGGCCAATCCGTCGGAGATGCTGCTCTCCGAGCGGGCCAAAAACGTGCCTGGCTCCTGCGTGATTCCGGCCATCGAGGGCTCCCGCCCGATGCTGGTGGACGTGCAGGCCCTGGCGCTGCAAACGGCCTACGGCACGCCGCGGCGCACGACGAACGGCTTTGACGCGGGCAGGCTGGCGCTGCTGCTGGCCGTGCTGGAAAAGCGCGCGGGCGTGTCGCTGTTCAACCAGGACGTGTACGTCAACGTGGCGGGCGGCCTGAGCCTGAGCGAGCCGGCGGCCGATCTGGCGCTGTGTGCGGCGGTCGCCTCGAGCGTGCGGGACGTCTGCATCCCCGGCGACTGGGCGGTGATGGGCGAGGTCGGCCTGGCGGGCGAGATCCGCGCGGTGTCCCAGTGCGAGCGCAGGCTGAGCGAGTGCGCGCGGCTGGGCTTCACCTCGGCGGTGCTGCCGCGCGAAAACGCCAGGCACCTGAAGGCGCCGGAGGGCATGCGCGTCTACGGCGTGGAAACGCTCGCAGAGGCGCTGTCCATCCTCATCGGATGACGCTCTGACTGCTTTTGTACGCGCGAAGCGAAGAAGGGGTCTGGGGACTGATCCCCAGGATAGGGGTTTGGGGGATGAAATCCCCCAACGTCCCCTTTTACGCGAAGCGCCATAAGCAAGAATCGCAGAGGAGCCGAAGGCGACAATTGCGATTCCGTCAACGCAGGTTAAGAACCTGAATCGCGAAGCGAATAAAACAGAAATCGCCTTCTGGCGGAAGCGCTGATGCTCCACCAGAAGGCGATTTTTATGCTCATTGTGGCCAGATTTCAGCTTTGCGAATCGCACCCGTTTCAATCGTAGGCTACTTTGCAGCCTGCTCTGAAACTACATTTATCGGATCGGATTGGATACGTTAGGGCTGCCGCCCTAAAACCCGCCTGAGGGATTTCATCCCTCAGACTCCCTTCTCCGCTTCGCGTGCATCAAAGGAATCTGGAATGAAATCAACTTCATGCGGTTCACAGCACCGGCACGATCAGCTCGGAAAACTGCTGCTGCTGGCCGTTCTCATCCACATGCCAGGAATACTGGCGGGTGTAGCCCTCGCAGACGGGCGTGAGATTGTTCTCCTTCAGAAAGGCCTGCATGCGCGCGATGACCGGCGACAGGGATGTGCGCTGCGGCGGGCGCAGGTCAAAGAGCATGCGCACCGTGCGCGGGCCGGCACTCATACGCATCTGCGAAAAGTCCGCGTGGATCAGCGCCGCAAACTCCGTCGGCGCGCAGATCCCGGTACGTGTGGGCGCGTCCCCGCCGTTCAGGCGCGCCAGCGGCACGGTGGTGCAGTAGCTGGAGAGCGGCAGCGCCTCGATGAGATCCTTGAGCAGCGGCGATTTCGGCACGCTTGCCCACAGCGCGGCGACGGAGTCAAAGTCCACCAGGTATGCCGCGCAGCCCTGGCAAAGCCGCGGCTTCATCAGCAGGTGCTCGTGGTCGCGCAGAAGGTCGGTGCAGCGGGTCAGCCGGTTGCGGATGGCGCTGGCCTGGCTGATCTGCTCGCACAGCTGGATGCGCTTTTCGTCCATCATGTCGATCAGCTCGCCGAGGGACACGCCGGTCTTGAGTACGCGCCGGATCTCGTCGAGCGAGAAGCCCTGGCGCTGCAGGCTCTTGATGATGCCCAGCACCTGCACATCCTGGATGGAGAACTTGCGGAAGCCGCTGGACGCCGCGCGGTCCGGCGTGAGCAGCCCCTTCTCCTCGTAATAGCGCAGCGCTTCCGGCGTGAGCCCGTAGGCGATGGAGAGCGCACTGATGGATATCTTCATGGGGAACCTCCGCGATCATCGGCTGTATGGGATACGATTGACAATTTCAAAACAAAATTTGAAAACCGCCTTGATTCTCAAGCCGCTTGAGACTGTATAATGGGGGAAACAGAACGGCTGCGTACAGGTCATTTGGATAGATACAGTGTACTTGAATGAGAAGAAAAAATCAATCCCCCATTTGTACGCGGTCGGTCTGACGAGGAAGAAAGGACACGAAAGGAGAATCCACATGAAGAAGAAGGTATGGGCCATTCTGATGGCGCTGCTGCTCCTGACGGCCTCAGGCGCGCTGGCCATGACCGCCGGCACCTACGAGGCGGAGGGCACCGGTATCGGCGGCGCCGTGAAGGTCGCCGTCACCGTCTCCGAGACCGCGATTGAGAAGGTCGAGGTCCTCGCGCACAGCGAGACCGCCGGCATCTGCGATTCGGCCATCGAGCGGATCCCGGCGGCGATTGCCGAGAAGCAGAGCCTGGCGGTGGACACGGTTGCGGGCGCGACGATCACCTCCAAGGCGATTCTCGAGGCTGCCGAGGCGGCGCTGACCGCCGCGGGTGCGGACATCGAGGCGCTCAAGACCCCGGTGGCCGAGGAGGCCGCAGAAGGCCGGACGATCGAGAAGACCGTGGACGTCGTGGTGCTGGGCGCCGGCGGCGCGGGCGTGGCCGCAGCGATCGAGGCGGTTGACGCGGGCGCGAGCGTCGCGCTGCTGGAGAAGATGCCGCAGATCGGCGGCACCACCGCGACCAGCCAGGGCATGATCGGCGCGTACGAGAGCAAGTTCACCAAGGAGTTGGGCGTGCATTACACCTTCGAGGAGATGTACGGCAACCTGATGAGCAACGCCAGCTACCGCCTGGATCCGGAGCTGACGGCCGTGACCATCGAGAAGTCCGGCGAGACCATCGACTGGATGGCCGACCGTCTGGGCATGAACTTCTATGATGTGATCGTCGGCTACGGTCCGCTGCAGATGATGCACCTGGTCGAGGGCGCGGGCGGCGCGATGAAGACCGCGATGGAGACTGCGCTGGCAGGCAGCAGCGTCGACCTGATGCTCGAAACCCGCGCGACCGAGATTCTCATGAATGAGGACGGCTCCGTCAAGGGCGTGAAGGCGACCTGCGGCGCGGACACCGTGATCGTCTACGCCAAGGCCGTGGTCGTCGCCACCGGCGGCTACGCCAACAACCCCGAGCTCACCGCGCGCCTTGATCCGGAGAAGGCCGGCACCTGGGGCATCGGCTTCCCGGGCGCGACCGGCGACGGCATCATCATGGCCTCCAACGTTGGCGCGGCGCTGACCCACACCGGCGACATGATGTGCGTGCTCAAGGACTACGAGATCATGAGCGAGCACAACGGCACCTCCGCCACCGCGAATGTCTCCTCCTTCATCAGCCGCAACAACACCGTCCTGCTGGCCGCGAACGGCAAGCGCTTTGTGGACGAGAAGGACATTGGCTACATGACCCAGAAGCTCAACAGCCCGGTGTTCGATCAGATGCACCGCGACGGCCTGGGCTATGTCTGGGCGGTCAGCGACAAGGCTTCCCTGGAGGCCAAGGGCGTCAAGCGCGGCCTGGAGATGGAGTTCATCACCGCCGATACGTTTGAAGAGCTGGCCGAAAAGATGGGGCTCGACGTGGCCACGGTCGTGGAGACCCTGACCAACTACAACGCCTACTGCGAGACCGGCCATGATCCGGAGTTCGGCCGCCTGCTGCTGGAGAAGCTCGAGGCGCCGTACTGCGCGGTGAAGGTTGTGCCGTGCGAGATCATCACCTACGGCGGCATCGCCCGCAACGTGAACGCCGAGGTCATCCGCGCGGACGGCACCGTGATCCCGGGCCTGTACACCGCCGGCGAGGCCAGCGCGAACAGCGCCTACATGGGCTTCACCCTGACCAATGCCTACGGCTGGGGCCGCATCGCCGGCGCCGGCGCGGCTGCGTTCGCTGCGGCGAAGTAAGCCGGAAAATCCCTGCGGACAGCGCAGAACAACGATGAATTGAATCGCGAAAGAACCAGGCGGGCAGACGCTCAGCCTGGTTCTTTGTATGGATGCAAAAAGCGCGCCTCCCGCCGCAGGCTCTGCGGAAGGAGGCGCGCTTGCTTGTTGCGCTGTTACTTGCTGGTGGAGACCGGCACGTCGGTGCGCGGCTTGTCGTCGAAGATCAGAACCTTGACCTTCTTGTTGTCGTCGGTCATGTTCCAGATCCACTCGGCGTTGATGCCGCCGTCGGTGGAGGCGTCATGCGCGATGCAGACGGTGCCGCGGGTCGCCTTCGCGCCCAGATCGTCCGGCATCTCCAGAAACTTGCTGCCGTTCTTCTTGGTGGTCGGAACCTCGGCCAGATAGTAGCTGCCGTTAATGCGGATGGTGTATTTGGTGTAGCCCATGCCGTAATACTCGTAGGAGCCGCGGCGGGTGACGAGGATGAACTCGCCGGCCGGGGTCTCGCGGTGCGGATACTTCGGCGTCGGCAGGCCGGTGCTCACCTTGCAGGAGCCCAGGCGCGCGCCGTCCTTGTAGACGGTCAGGGTCTGAGCGTCCTTGTCGATGACGATGCCGTAGTTCGGGTTCGGCTCCACCACGCGGAGCTTGTCGCTCTTGATGTAGCCGCGCACGAACGCGCCGTCCTCGTTGCGGAATGCTTCGACGAGCGCCCAGCCGTCGTCACGCTCCTTGATCACATTGAGGCCCTGGGAGATGCCGGATACGGTGCCGAGCTTCTTGCGGCCGCTGTCGGGCGAATTATAGATGTAAGCGGATTCGCTCTCGCCCACATCCACGCCCATCATCGTGCGGGTCAGCGCAGCCCAGATTTCCGCGTCGGAGGCGTCGGCCGTCAGGCCCCAGTAGCCGGCGTCGGTCTGCGCGGCGGCGTCGCTCACGCCCACGCCGATGAGCAGGCCCTCGTCGCCCATCGCGTAGGTGCCTTCGGTGTACTGCATCTCCTCGGACGGAACGGGCGTAGCGGTTGCCTTGGGCGCTGCGGTCGCCTTGGACGAGGAGGAGGCGGTCTTCGTGGCCGTGCCCGTAGAGGAGGTGGAGGAAGTGGAGGAAGAGGACGTCTTCCCGGTCTCACTCGCGGAGGCGGTGGTCCCGCCGGACGCAGCAGCCTTGCGGCTGGCCGCGGCTGCCGCGGCGGTTTCCTTGTCCTGGCTTTCCGCAATGTTGGTGTCCTTGGTGATGGTCTTGGAGGGAACGCCGTACTGGCTCACCATATCCGCGCTGACGGTGTAGAGGCCCGGCTCGAGCGGATCGCCGTTGTCATCGACGGCATAGACGTCAAAGCTGGTGGCATTGGAGTGAATCTCCTGATTCTCGGCAATGGTCAGCACAATGTTGCCGCTCTGATCAAGCAGATACATGTTCAGGAAGCCCGGGAGGCTGGCGCTGATGTCAATGTTCTTCATGCCGCCGCTTTCCAGGCTGGTCTCCGGCACATAGGTGAACTTGATGGTCGGCACCTCGGTAAAGGTCTTGCCCGGCTTCTTGGTGGCGGCGGAAGCGGCAGAGGCCGTGCACGCCAGATTCAGGCACAGCAGCACAGCCAGTGTGCGGCGCAGATGTTTCATATTCAAGCGAACTCCTTTCGGGATGCGCCGCCAGCGCGCACTTCGGGCGCCGACGGCGATTCGATCATCCAGTATACATACACAATCCTTACTTACCATCATACCGCAAAACGGCCGAGGATGCAAGAGCAAAGGCGGAAGAAGCGCTTTATTTGGTACGCCTTCTTGACGCGGCGGGGACCGCATGGTACGATACGGGGGATTCAGAAGGGAGGCGCCGGCCATGGTGGATGAGGAGACGCTGCGCGTGGCGGAGGCGCTGGGCGCGATCCGATGCAGCGCAAGCGCCGCGGAGGAGGAGCTGCATGCCCAGGTGGCGCAGGCGCTCGAGGCGGCGGGCATCGGGGCGGCGCACGAGGTACGCCTGGCGCCGCGCTGCCGGATCGACTTCATGGCAGGCGGCATCGGCATTGAGATCAAAAAGAAGCGGCCGGAGCGCGCGAAGCTGATCGCGCAGCTGGCGCGCTATGCGGCGTGTCCGCAGGTGCGCGCGCTGATCGTCGTCGCGCCCCGGGGCGTGAATTTGCCCCGGAGGATCGGCGAAAAGCCGGTGACGATGCTTGCGCTGGAGCGGCTGTGGGGCATCAGCCTGCCATAAGAGAGAGGAAGGTGAGCGCGCGTGACGGAGGAACAAAGGAGCAGGCTGCCCGGTTATCTGCGGGATGCACCGCAGACGGGGCACATCTACGGCACGCTCTCCTACAACAGACGGAGCAAGTGCTGGACGATCAAGGGGGAACCGTGCGTGACGGAGATGGCCAAGCGGCTGTTCCCCGGCAGCGCCAGAAAGCGCGGCGAGGCGCGCTTTACCGCGAACCGGCGCATCATCGGCGAGGTGAACTGGCTGATGATGCGCTATCCGCTGGAGGTGGCCGCGCGCGACCGGGCGCTGTGGGAGAAGTCGCTTGATCAGGCGCGGGCGCATGCGCTCAGCCGCGAGGCGGCACTCCGTCTGCCGCTGCGCAGCAATCCGCCCGCAGGGACGTTTGCCGGCGAGCTGCGGGAATTCCAGAAGGAGGGCCTTTCCTTCCTGCTGGCCAACGAGCGCGCGCTGCTGGCGGACGAGATGGGCTTGGGCAAGACGGTGCAGGCGCTGGCCTGTCTGGCGGCGACGGGGGACATGCCCGCACTGCTGGTGGTGCCGCCCCACCTGATGCGCAACTGGGAAAATGAGGTGCGAAGGTTCCTGCGCGTGAACGGCGGCGAGCCGCGCGTGTGCGTGATCCGGGGCCTTACGCCCTATGCGCTGCCGGAGGCGGACGTCTATATCATCCACTACCTGCTCCTGCGCGGCTGGAAGACGTCGCTGCCCCAGATGGGCTTTCGCACGGTGGTCTTTGACGAGATTCAGGAGCTGCGCCGCGCGGGCACGGAGAAGTACTCCGCGGCGAGCCTGCTGGCGGAGCGCTGCGAGCGGGTGATCGGGCTGTCCGGCACGCCGATCTACAATCGCGGCGCGGAGATCTGGAACGTCATCAACATCTTGGACTTTCACTGTTTGGGCGACTGGGAGAGCTTCACGCGCGAGTGGTGCGACGGCTACGGCAATCACATCGTGCGCGACCCGGCGCTGCTGGGCGAGCACCTGCGGCGCGAGGGCCTGATCCTGCGGCGTACGAAGCAGGAGGTGCTCTCCGAGCTGCCGCCCAAGCGCAGGCTGGTGCAGGAGATCGACTCGGACGACCGGGTCTACCGCGAGCTGATGCGCCCGGTGATGGAGATGCTGGGCAGCCTGCGGGCGCTGCATCCCGACGCGAAGGAGCGCGCGCTGCTGGAGGAGCGCATCAGCACGGGCGAGCGCCAGGCGACGGGCATCGCCAAGGCGCCGTTTGTCGCGGCATTCGTGCGCGCGCTGCTGGACAGCGATGAGCGCGTGCTGCTCTTTGCGCACCATCACGCGGTGATGGATATCTATAAGAAGGAACTGGCGAGCTACAAGCCCGTCTTCATCACCGGCCGGGAGAGCACGGCGGCCAAGGACGCGGCGGTGGAGCGGTTCATGGGCGGCGGCACCAACCTGTGCGTGATCTCGCTGCGATCGGCGGCAGGCCTCAATCTGCAGCGGGCGAGCTGCGTGGTCTTCGGCGAGCTCGACTGGTCGCCTGCGGTGCACTCCCAGGCGGAGGACCGCGCGCACCGGATGGGGCAGAAGGACTCGATCCTGTGCTACTATCTGGTTGCGCCGCAGGGCTCGGACCGCGACATGCAGGACGCGCTGGGCCTGAAGGTGAGCCAGTTCGTGCAGCTGATGGGCGACAGGACGCCGGAGCTGGACGACGTCCAGCAGGCGCAGCGCGCGGCCAGGCGGCACATCGAGCGGATGCTGGAGCGGTACAAGAGCGAATGAAAGTATAACCGGATTAGTTGATGCGCATTTGCCGGCTTTTGCGCTTGCCTTTTGCAGAGAATTCCGAAGGGTTTTCCTTTGAATAACCCGCAATCTCTGCTATAATGGAAGCAGAAGCCGGAATGGGAATTCCGGGAAACGAAAAAAAGGAGGCTTTCATCATGAAACGGATTCTGTGTCTGCTGCTGGCGATGGCCATGCTGCTCGGATGCGCCGCGCTGGCGGAGTCGGCTGCGCTCACCCGTGACGTCGTGGTGCTCTTCACCAGCGACGCGCACTGCGGCATCGATCAGGGCTTTGGCTACGCCGGTCTGGCGGCCATGCGCGACAGCCTGGAGGATGCGGGCAACCATGTGGTGCTCGTGGACAACGGCGACGCGATTCAGGGCGAGCCCATCGGCACGCTGACCACCGGCGAGGCGATCATCGAGCTGATGAATACGGTCGGCTACGACATCGCCATCCCGGGCAATCACGAGTTTGACTATGGCATGGACCGCTTCCTCGAGCTGACGGCCAAGGCCAACTTCCCCTACATCAGCGCGAACTTCAACAAGGAAGGCGAGCTGGTCTTTGCACCCTATGTCATCAAGGAGTTTGACGGCGTGAAGATCGCGTTTGTGGGCATGACCACGCCCAAGACGATCACCTCCTCCACGCCCAAGTATTTCCAGGACGAGCAGGGCAATTTCGTGTATGGCTTCATGCAGGACGAGACCGGCGAGAAGCTCTATGCGGCGATCCAGTCCGCGGTCGACGCGGCGCGCGCGGAGGGCGCGGCGTACGTCATCGCGCTGGGTCACATGGGCAACGAGGCGAGCTGTTCGCCGTGGACGTATGCCGACGTGATCGGGGCGACGACGGGCATCGACGCCTTCCTGGACGGCCACAGCCATGACACCGATCAGGTGGAGATGCTCAACAAGGACGGCGAGACCGTGCTGCGCTCCGGCTGCGGCACCAAGCTGGCCGGCGTGGGCTGCCTGCGCATCAGCACGAAGGGCGAGCTGAGCACCGACCTGTATCTGTGGAACAACGATGTGGCGGCGCCGGAACTGCTGGGCATCCGCAATGCGGCGTATGACGCGGTGACGGCGGCAGCCGGCACGCTCAGCGACAAGCTGAACGAGGTTGTCGCCAAAACGGCCGTGGAGCTGACGATCAACGACCCGGTCGCCAAGAAGGACGATGGATCGCCCATCCGCATCGTGCGCAGCGCCGAGACGAACCTGGGCGACCTGTGCGCCGACGCGTACCGCGATCAGTCCGGTGCGGATGTGGCCTTTGTCAACGGCGGCGGCATCCGCACCTCGATCAAGGCGGGCGACATCACGCTGGGCAATATCCTGAAGGTGCATCCGTTTGGCAACGCGATGTGCGTCATCGAGGTGTCCGGCCAGCAGATCCTGGACGCGCTGGAGTGGGGCGCGCGCGCCGTGCCGAGCGAGTCCGGTGGATTCCTGCAGGTGTCCGGCCTGACATATGAGATTCATACCTACATCGAGTCCACCGCCGTGGCGGATGAGAACACGATGTTTGCCGGTGTGACGGGTGAACGCCGTGTGCAGAATGTGAAGATCGGCGGCGAGGACATCGATCCGGAGAAGACCTACACGCTGGCGTCCCACAACTACATGCTCAAGAACGGCGGCGACGGCTACAGCATGTTTGCCGGCTGCAAGGTGCTGCAGGATGAGGTCATGCTGGACAACCAGGTGCTCATCAATTACATCACCGGCACGCTGGGCGGCGTTGTCGGCGAAAGCTATGCCGAGCCGTATGGCGAGGGCCGCATTGTGGCGGTGCCTGAAAAGCCGTGATGCTCTGGTGAATCTCTGAGCGGAAATGGTCCCGCCGGCGCAAGCCGGCGGGGCTTTTGCGTATGGACGTAAAAAGCCGACGAAAAAAGTGAAAAAAGGTGTTGACAAGGATCGTCAAGGCGTGTATAATACATCAAGTCGCCACGAGCGAGGCACCTCGAAAGAGGACCGCTGAAGGC
>SFFH01000103.1 GCA_004557905.1 Clostridiales bacterium
CCAGCGGAATAATACATCGTTGTAAGCCTCCTGTTGCTTGGTGATGACTTTATTATAGGCAGAATCAGGAGGTTTTCCATAAACAGAAGCCGCCCCGTGATGAAAGCTTCATCACCGGGCGGCTTCTGTTTATCTTTTTATCAAAATGCGTCAAATGATGGGATGCACGCTGAACCTTTGCAAGCCCTGCGCGATGTTCCCCTTGATGAGCGTCGCCAGATGCTCCACCAGCGCCTTCGGGTCCTGCTGCATGTCGTCCCTGATCCAGTCGAGCATCAAACCGATGAAGATATACCCGTACACGCGCGCGATGAACGCCTTGTCCTCGTCGCGCACGGTCATCCCGGCGGCCTCCTCGTTGATGACGTCCAGCAGCAGATGATCCACCAGCGGGCGGAGGTACCGCTCCACCTGCTCCTGATGCACGCAGCGGTACACGTTCATGATGAAGGGCTTGTTGGCGCGCACGGCCTCGAAGATCTGCAGAAAGCCCTCCTGCCATGTAGCGTAGGTCTTCTTCTCCTCCAGTGCGGCCCGCGCATCCTCCAGACAGGCCCACTCCACCAGATCGTAAATGTCCTTGAAATGATAGTAGAAGGTCATGCGGTTGATGCCGCAGTCCTCGGCAATATCGTTGATCGTGATCTTTGTCAGAGGCTTTTTGAGCAGCAGGTTTTTGAGCGACTGCTCCAAGGCCCGCTTCGTGATCTGAGACATGGTTCATTCCCACCTTATGAATCGCAGCACCTGTATTTCCGTTCTTTTATGATACCACAGAAGCCGCATTCGTGCCAGTGGCAAGCACGCATACGCGCAGCATGGAAATCATGGCGTTCACAGACGATGGGGTTCAAGCGCTCCCTCAAGGATCTGCCTGCAGCCGGGTCGGCCTCTCATCGAGCAGCAGGGCAGACGCGATCAGGAACGCCGCCGGAATGCAGGCGAGGAACATGCCGCTTTCTGATGCCGTCGTCAGGCGGATGCCCACCGTCTCCGCGATGAAATACACGCACGGGCTGCATAGCGCCACAAGAAGCAGCGGGCTGTTTTTGCGCGCCGCCTGAACAGGATTTTATTGATCCACATCGTCACTCCCTCTTGACTACCGAACGATAGGTAGGTATAATGAGGGCGCACGACCATCACGGAAAAACGTCCGCCCGGGCGGCAGCAAAGGAGAAGGAAGCATGGATCGGGGAAACACCAAGCAGGAAATTCTTGAAGCGGCGCTGGAGCTGTTCTCTGTACAGGGGTTTGAGGCGACCTCCGTTTCCCAGATTGCGGACGCCGTCGGCATCCGGAAGGCGTCGCTGTACAGCCATTTTGAGAACAAGCAGGCGATTCTGGACGCGCTGGTGAAAAACGTGCTGGCGCAGTATGAGGAGCACTCCATCTTTGCGCGGACGGACTGGGAGAAGGATGCCGATCACCTCCCGCTGACGCCGGACGCCGCCGTTCAGATGGTTCTGGGCCAGATCCGGTACATTCTCCACGACCCCACCATCAGCAGGGCGCGGAAGGTGCTGGTGATCGAGCAGTTCCAGAATCCGGAGCTGGCGAAGCTGCAGACCCGGCAGAATTATACCGACGTGATGCAGTACTTCACCGGGCTGGTGACGCAGCTGATCCGCCGGGAAGTGCTGGCGGAGGGCGATCCTCAGATCATGGCGGCCCAGTTCTGCCTGCCCATCTCGGTCTGGATCAACCTCTGCGACCGGGAACCGGAGCGGGAGCTGGAGGTCGCCGCGCTGGTGGACAGGCATATCCGGCAGTTCTTTGCGGTCTATCAGAAAAATGATGCGTGGAAGGAGGAAAGACCATGACATACAGCCGGCAGATTGTGCTCAAAAACGGAAACACCGCGCTCCTGAGAAACGCGGAGCCATCCGACGCAGGCGCGGTGCTTGAAAACTTCAGCCTGACGCATGCGGAAACGGATTATCTGCTGACCTATCCCGATGAAAGCACCTTTGATGCGGAAAGGGAAGCCTGTTTTCTTCAGCGAAAGGCGGAGAGCGCGAACGAGATTGAAATCATCGCCGTGGCGGACGGCAGGGTTGTGGCCACTGCCGGCGTCGATGCGGTCGGCACGAGGGACAAGCTTCGGCATCGCGCCGAGTTTGGGGTCAGCGTGCTCAGGGCATACTGGGACCTCGGCCTTGGCCGCGCGCTGACGGAGGCGTGCATACAATGCGCGAAGGAGGCCGGATATGAACAGCTCGAGCTGACCGTCGTCGCGGAGAACGAACGGGCGATTGCGCTGTACAGGAAGGCGGGGTTTGTCGAATTCGGGCGCAATCCCCGCGGATTCCGCTCCCGGACGAGCGGATACCAGGAGAT
>SFFH01000104.1 GCA_004557905.1 Clostridiales bacterium
TGTTTCTGCAAAAAAGTATGAAAAAAGATCCAGGCCGAGTTTTCCCTCTCGTTCTGGATCTTCGTTTATTCTGTTACTGGCATTAACTTAATGACATTGTCCCGCAAAGGACGTCTCTTTTCGATTATGCGTCAATCAGTCTCTGCAGTCGGCCAGGCATTTGATCAGGCACGCAGAGCTGGCAAACAGCAGCGCGAAGAAGAACAGCAGCAGACCCACGAGGATCGCGCCGATCACGGAGGCCGCCGCGACGTCGATCAGCAGCAGAACCAGCGCAAACAGGATGGTGCCCAGCGCGCCGGCCACCAGCGCGCGCAGGTTGGTGCACAGGCACGCGCACGCTTCCTTCCCACCCACCAGCGCCATGGAAAGGATCAGCGCGGCCAGATAGACGACAGCGATGATGAACGCCGCCCAGAGGAACGTCGTGCTCACGGTGAGCACGCCCGTGATCCGCAGAAATGCCGCGATCACACCGATGAGCAGGCTGGCGATCAGCGCGGTCAGGTTGCAGCGGCACCGGCAATTACAGTTGCAGTCAAGCATTGACATGAATTTCCACCTCCCCATGACAGCCTATGTGCCGGGCGGCGGAACGGTGCGCTTTCTGACGGAGAAAGAAGCGGAAAGCCCAGGGCGCGGCTGCCGTCGGCGACATACGCTCTTGACAGAACAAGACCTCCTGTTGCAGCGTTTTCTCTGGAGTCTGCAGCAGGAGGTTCTTGGCTTCATTGTCTGCTGAACGGGGTACCGTCCAGAGATTGCCCTCAGCTTCCTCACCCATAGCCTGCGCCGCGCCATCAACATACTGGCGTCGGCGCGCTTGTCGCGCACTTCAACAAAAGAAAGCAGGAAATCAGGGGCTGAAAGGCCCTTGTTTTTTGGTTTTTGGACGAGAATTTAGCGAAAATGGACAAGAAAAAAGTCTGAAAACTGGCGTTTTCAGACAAATTGTGGTGGAGCATACCGGATTCGAACCGGTGACCTCTACAATGCGAATGTAGCGCGCTACCAACTGTGCTAATGCCCCGTATGCGGTTCTGCTCACTCAAGCGAGAAACATTATACCACATTCCGGGAAAAAAGCAAGAGGCGAATTGCAGATCACGCCAAAATAGATTGCGAAAGATTTCCGGTCATTCCCAGGCCTTGTCCAGCGTCACGTCCCGGAAGTAGTGCGTCACGATTTCCTCGGCCGTCCTGCCCGCCTTGGCCATCGCGTACGCGCCCCACTGGCTCATGCCCACGCCGTGCCCGTAGCCGCGGCCCTTCATCTTCACCTGATTATCCTCCACGCGCAGGCTTTCCAGGAGACAGGAGCGCATTTTCGTGGAGCCCAGCGCAATCCGCAGCGCGGGTGCGGAGACCTCGCGGCCGGAGACGATCAGTGTCGCCGCGCGCCCGCTCTCACCGCGCTGGCCGATGGAGACGCCCGTCACCCCGGTGACCGGCGCGCCCACGTCCTTCATCGCCGCGATGATCTCCTCCTCCGTAAACGCCGCCTCCCAGTGTGCGGCCTCCGGCGGGGCCTCGTCGTTCTCCATGCCCTTGACGCACTGCGTGTAGCCCGGCTCGTCCTTCTCGTAATCCAGGCCCTCCTTGGCGCGCGCCGTCAGCCCGCCGGAATGCGCGTGAAACCAGGCGTAGGGCAGCTCGCCGCCGGCGTTGAGGACCATGCCGCGCGTCTCGGCGACCGCCTGGCGGATGCGCTCGTTCACGCCCGCCGCGTCATAGGCCTGCGCCTCCTCGATGTCCGTGGAGATATCCGCGCCCTCGTAGCGCGACTTCTTCTCCGTCACGAACTGCAGGACGAATGTCCGCGCGAGGATCGCCTGGGCCTTGAGCGCCTCCAGCGGCCAGTCGCCCGCCATCTCGCCCGCGAGCACCGCCGGCAGGTATTCCTCCACGGAGAGCTCCTCCAGCTTCTCGTTTTTCACGTCGTAGACCTTGAGCACCGGCACGCCCTCGCCGTTGCGCGCAAGGCGCGCGGGCACCAGATCGGCCGCTGCCTTGCCCGGCGAAGCGCTTGCCTTGGCCTGCGCCGCGGTCGTGTTCTGCGGCTGGGGCAGCGCGGGCGAATCCTTGCCGCCGCTGCGCGCCGCACAGCCGGGCAGCGTCAGCGCGATGCACAGGATGAGCGCAAATAGCCCGGTCCTTTTCATGCACACACCATCTCCTTCTACCGGGAAAGTATGTCCAAAGGCCGGGGCAATATGCAAATGGTGACGCTTCGCTTCATGGAGAGCACGCGAATGAAGGACCTCATCCGTTTTCGTATGCGGTTATCGGCGGATCAGCTTTCTGCCGATGCCCTTGA
>SFFH01000003.1 GCA_004557905.1 Clostridiales bacterium
CAGGAACTTGATGATGCCCAGGTTGACGCTCGGATGCAGGCGCAGGCCGCCCTTGTACGGGCCGATGGCGCTGTTGAACTGCACGCGGAACGCGTTGTTCACCTGCACCTGGCCCTTGTCGTCCACCCACGGCACGCGGAAGAGCAGCTGGCGCTCGGGCATGGTGATGCGCTCGAGCAGCGCCTCGCGGCGGTACTTCTCCTCATTGCGCTCGATGACCACGCGCAGGGAGTCGAGCACCTCGCGCACGGCCTGATGGAACTCCGGCTGGCTGGGGTTTTCGCGGACAACACGGTCGTATACCTCGTCAACGTAAGACATGGGTTCGTCCTCCTTCATCCTCATCGATTCGACGATTTCATTTCTTTTCAGCTTCCGGCGTCATGCCGGCGTATTGCCCATTATAGGGGATAAGCGTCATTTTTGCAAGTATTTTCTTCCAGATTATCCATATTCTTTTGAATCGCGATGGAATTTCTTTATTTTTGCATGTTCGGCATCCGGAAAAACCGTCATTTCTCTCCGCGTTGCGCGAAGCATCCATCTGTGGTATAATACCCGTAAAGTGCTCCATCCATATGACCGCACAGGAGAAAAGCCATGAGCTTCAGGCAAAGTCTGTCCGTTTTCCTTTTGCTGGCGCTGCTGCTGCCGGCCGTCCCCGCCGGCGCGCAGGACCCTGCCGAGCCGCTGCAGAAGGTCGTCTATCTCACCTTTGACGACGGCCCCAAGGCCGATACGCCCGAGCTGCTCGCGGTGCTCGATGCGCTTGACGTGCCCGCCACCTTCTTTCTGATGGGGGCCAGCGTGCGGATGTATCCGGAGCATGCCCGGATGATCTACGAGGCCGGGTACCCCATCGGCTGTCACTCGATGGGCCACAAGTACAGCTATCTGAAGGAAAACGTCCACCATATCGGCATGGATTTCCCACGCTTCACCGCCCTGATGCGCGAGGTGGTCGGCGACGATTTCAAGACCGATCTGTATCGCTTTCCGGGCGGAAGCTCCAGCTATTCAGGCTATGCCCGCAGGTATGTGGCGGATCAGGGCTACGCCTGGTTTGACTGGAACGGCCTGACAGGCGACACACTCCCCGGGATGAACGCCGAGGCGATCGTCGAGTACGCGATCAGCACAGCCGGAGACAGCGACGTGATCATTCTTCTGGCGCACGAGGGCAAGAAGAAGACAAGAGACGCGCTTGCCGGCATCGTCGAGCACTACCGCTCGCTCGGCTATGAATTCAGAACCCTCTCCACCGATCAGGAGGAACGCGCGATTCTGCAGCGGTGTCCGGCGCCCATGCGTCTGCCCGCACTGAATCCGGAAGCGCCCGCCCCCTGATTTCCGGCAACACACAAAGGCCTCCCGACGCAGCACGCCGCGTCAGGAGGCCTGATTTTTATTCGTCATTGATTCTTTACCAGCCGGGCGCGTCCACTGTCTCCTCGCCGTCCTCGTCCGCGAGCCTGGACAGCGCGATGGCCAGATAGCTGTCGCGGAAGGCGTAAGGATAGTGCCTCTCCCCGCCGGCAAGCGCGCGGCCCATGCGCACAAGCACGGTGCACACCGCGATGTCGTCCTCGGTCATCGCGACGTCCCAGCGGAAGGGATTCTCGTACACCCGCCGCCCGTCGAAGTCGATTGCACGGATCGTGCCGGTAATCTCGTCCTTCTGGTAGACCAGCACAGCCCGGGCGGGCCGGCCGTCCTTCCGCACCCAGCGGACCTCGTCGTCGAAGATCTCGCCGCGCGTGCCCAGAATCCGCAGGTGGCTGCTGCGGATTGCGCTGTGGTACTGGCTGCCCGCAAAGTCGTACAGGCCCACACGCCCGTCGCCGTAATCCAGCTGCGCCAGCACGCGGCTTTCGTTCTCGATGCCGCCGCCCGCAAAATAGCCCGGCCGCGCGCCGGTATGCACGATGGGCGTGTTCAGCCGGCGCGCGCGGATCGCTACCTTACCGCTCTCCTCGCCCAAATACGCCCGCAGCATGCTGATGCCGTGGTAGTCGTGCATCATGCTCAGCCACACGCTGTGCACCTGTCCCAGCAGCCCTGCCTCCACCAGCGCGCGCCGCGCCTGATGGGAGGGATACAGGAAGTACTGCTCCGCCATCTCCAGCGGCGTGCCGGTTTTCGCCTGCACATCGCGCAGCGCGGCAAGCGTCGGCACATCCACCGCCAGCGGCGTCTCGCTGAGCACGGGCATACCGCGCTCGAGGCAGTCCATCGTCATGGCGGCGAGTGCCTTCTTGGTCACGCAGGTCACGACAAAGTCCGGCTTCGTCTCCAGCAGCGCGTCAAGCGTCCAAAACGCCTTGACGCCGTGCTCGCGTTCAAAGGCCCCGGCCTTCTCCCGCGTATGGCACAGCACGCCCGTCAGTTCAAACCATTCCGGCAGGTTCTTCGCCGCGCGCAAATAGAACATCGCGCGCCAGCCGTTGCCCGCCACGGCATATCGGATCTTCTGCATACAGGCTCCTCACGCTTCGTTCAGGAAGTCGATCACGGCATTCACATACCCGCCCAGCACCTCGTCGCGCGAGCTGTAGATTTCGTGCTTCGCATCGAACTTCACCAGCCTGCCCTGCGGCACCCGGCGGATGAATTCCTCCTGCTCCTTCAGGCGCACGATGCTGTCCTGCGTCGCCTGGCAGAGCATCACCGGCACGCGGATTTCCCCGGCGCGCGCAAGCAGCGGTTCCGTCACGCCCGCGGCCTCGCGCACCCAGCTGTACGTCGGGCTGCAGTTCTGCAGCTCCGTGCGGGCGCAGCGCTTCTTCTGGTAATAGTCGTAGCGCGCCTGGCTGGTCATGTGCGAGGTCGTGAATTTTTCCTGCTCCGGATCGAACGGCTTGCCGACGAACGCGCGCTCCTTTCCCTTGCCCAGCAGGCAGAACGCGCTGCCCATCCATTTGGCCACGCGGCGCGGCAGGGGCTTGGTCACCGGTGCGATCATCGGCGCGTTGAGCACGGCGCGCGCAAACCACTCGGGATGCTCGATCAGCGCAAACGCGCCCAGCGCGCCGCCCATGGAATGCGCGTACAGGCAGAGCCTGGCGCTGCCCATGCGGGGCCCCACGACGTTTTCCATGAACTCGCCCAGATCGCGCAGGTAATCGCTGAACCTGTCCACATGCGTGATGGACGTATCCTCCACCTCGCGCACGGAGCGCCCGTGTCCGCGATGATCCATCGCAAAGACGCTGTACCCGCTCTGCACGAAATACCACGCCAGCTCGCGGAACTTCTCCGCGCTCTCGGTATAGCCGTGCAGGATCACCACCGCGTGCCTGGCGTCCAGCCGGTTGTAGACCTCGGCATGCATCGTGCCGCCGGTTGAAAGCGGCATGTCGATCTCCTCGCGCATCGCCGCCAGTCCCGGCTCCACGACCGTACGCATCATCTGCTCAAACTGCGCTTCCCGAATGATTTCGATCATTGGTTTCCCTCCCGCTTCCGCTTTGTCCCGTCTGATTTCTATGTTGATTATAACGCAAAAAGCCCCCTCCATCAAGGAGGGGGATTCGGCGCGTCAATACTTTCTGCGCAGCAGCATCCAGCTGATCCAGTACAGCACCATGAGGATGCAGACGCTGATGCCGGCCATCACGGACAGCTCTTCGTTTCCCGCAATTCTGAACACGACGGTTGCCGCCGCGCCCACGAGCACGTACAGGTAGCCGGCCCACGCCCATGCCCTGCCGGAGATGAACCGGTTGCGCTCGTCGTGCGCCTCCACGTCCACCTGCGCCTTGTACGCGTCGTTCGTCCAGTAGCGGATCCAGCGGATGATCTGGATCACGCCGATGGCAAACAGGGCGGTGCCCATGGCGCTCCAGTATTCGTCCACCAGACCGGCGTAGCTCACGCCCATCAGCACCGCGCCGATCACAATCCAGCAGATGCTGGCGATGAATCTCCTGTCCTTCTTCATCTTTTCTCTTCCTTTCGCCGCCCGGACAAAGGATATCCCGGGCGAAGCCTCAAGCCTTCATTTCTTCATTTTCCTGCGGGCCGGTCACATCGTTTTGTCATACGCATACCATGCGATGATCTTGACCAGCGCCACGAGGCAGCACGCCGCCGAGCCCATCATCATATAGAGGTGATCGCCGCGCACGAGCGCCGTGACCGCGATCGCAACGATCGCCAGCACCGCGGCAATCGCCGCCGCGTTCTGCGCCTTGTAGGCGACCGTCAGCCCGCGTTCGTCCTCCATGCGCAGCGCCTGTTCCTTCGTGCGCCGCTCACCTCTGAGTCCATTCAGCAGCAGGCACCCGCCTCCAATCGCCGCCAGCGCGCCGCCCAGCCCGCACAGAAAGCCCGCCATGCGCATCGGCAGACCGTCCGCCGCGCCCACGCCGTATGCCCAGATCAGCCCGCCCGCCAGCAGCACAATGCCCACCGCCAGCATGGCCTTGAGCCAGGAATTCTGCATCGCTCTGCACTTCATTTTCCATCGTCCTTTCTTACGCCCGTTCGTCCGAGTCGTCAAAGATTTCTTCAATCGGCAGCGCGAAGTACCGCGCCAGCCTGAACGCCAGCGCCAGAGACGGGTTGTACTTTCCCTTCTCCAGCGAGATGATCGTCTGGCGCGAAACGTTCAGCGCCTGGGCAAGATCCTCCTGCCGGATGCCCTTCTCGCGCCGCAGCGCCTCCAGCCTGTTCTTCATGCGGGACCCTCCGATCCATCAAAAGTCAAGCTTGCTTTACATCCATAGGATAACACGAGCCCGGAAGAATGTCAAGGGTATTTTACATTCTTTCCGGGCTTTTTTCGTTCTCTTTTTTCAGGGCCCGCCGGTTACTTTCCCTCGTCCCACTCGCAAATCATCTGCGCGGCGGAGCGCGTCATCTCGCGGCTGAAATCGCAGTTCCACTTGCGCTTGGCGAACGCCATGATCCAGCGGTCAAACGCCTCGCCGTCGAGATTCTGGCGCTTCTTGAGCATGGCGGTCATCTCGTCGGCGTCCTGCAGGCGGTAGCTGTTCTCGTGCACGACGTCGGCGATGTCAAAGCGCGGCGGCTTTTTGCGCTCAATCTGGAACGGCGTCGGCTTGCCGTACACGGCCATGCACACGGGCTTGACGTACTCCGGCAAACCGAGGATCTCGCGCTGGGTGTCGCAGTTCTCGATGATGTCGCCGATGTAGCAGGAGCCGTAGCCCAGCGCGTCAGCGGCGACGACGGTCGCGTGCGCGGCGATGATCGTGTCGGTCATGGCCAGCATGAAGTCGCCCTCGCCCGGCGTGCGCAGTTCTTCGCCCAGATCGAGCGTCTTGAACACCTCAAACCAGCGGCGGTAGTCCGCGCAGAAGACGAGCACCAGCGGCGCGGTCGCGATGAACGGCTGGTTGTCGCAGGATTTGGAGAGCGCCAGCTTCTTCTCCGGGTCGGTCACGTTGATGATCGTCCACAGCGTCATGTTGCCCGCGCTGGGCGCCTGCACGGCGGCGCTCAGGATCGTCTCCACGTCCTCGCGCGGCATCGGCTCCTGCACAAACTGGCGCACGCTCTTGCGCTCCATAAGCAGCCTGATCGTCTCATTGATCTCATTCATCGGAATCGTCCTCCTCAAGGGTATAGTCGCTCATCAGGTCGTCGATAAACCGCTGCACGTTCGTGCGCGCCCTGTACACGTCGTTGCGCTTATGGCCGCGCTCGGTCAGCGTCAGGGCGGCCTGCCGCAGGTCAAAGCCGCTGAGCATCTCCTCAAACAGCTGTGCCTCCAGGCTGGCGGCGCTGTGCTCCTCCTGCGTCTCAAGCTCCACGCCGCTCATGTCCAGCACCAGGCAGTATTCGCCCTTCTCAGCCTTCTCGTTGGCCTCAAGCAGCGCAAGCACCTCCTCCGCCGTGCCGCGGATGGTCTTTTCGTGCAGCTTGGTCAGGTCGCAGCTGGCGGAGATCCGGCAGCCCGGCAGCGTCTCGCCAATCGTGCGCACGAGCTCGATGACGCGGTGTGGGCTCTCGTGCACCACGCCGATGGGCGTACCGCTGCGCTTCATGGACAGCAGCTTTTCGCGCAGCTCCTTCTTCTGCCGGGGCAGAAAGCCATAGAACGCGAACTCGCGCGTGTCAAAGCCGCTGACGGACAGTGCACTGGCCATGGCCGTCGGGCCGGGCACGGCCAGCACCTCGATGCCCAGTGCCGCTGCCTCGCGCACGAGCACACTGCCCGGGTCGCTGATGCAGGGCGTGCCCGCGTCGGTTACGACGGCGACGGTCAAGTCCTCGTCGAGCATCCGCTGGGGCAGCGAGGACGCGCGCTGCTCCTCGTTGTGCTGGTGGTTGGAGATGCAGGGCGTATCGATGCCGAAATGGTTGAGCAGCGCGCGGGTGACGCGCGTGTCCTCCGCCGCGATCAGATCGGCGCTTTTGAGCGTCTCGATCGCGCGCGGGGTCATGTCGCTTAGGTTGCCGATCGGCGTGGCAACGACGTAGAGCTTTGCCATGGTTTCCTCCTTCGGAGATGGAACAGGAAACGTCGGGCTGCCGCCCGAACCCGCCTGGGGATTTCATCCCCAGACCCCTTCCTCGCTTCGCGGCGGTTGAAAGCCGCTGTACAGGGGCGAACTGCGTTCGCCCACAGAAAAAAACTTTCGTCCCGCCTTATCTGCCTTTCCCTCACGGAGAAGGGATCACGGCTTGATCGAGCCGGCTGCGGTTCAGTCGTGATGCTTGCCGGAAATCGATTCGACGTCGAGCGCCATCACGCAGGTTGCCTGCAGCATTTTTTCATCAAATTCAAAGACCTTGCCCGGCGCGTAGTGTGCCATGATCGCCTCAAGGCCGGCGCGCTTCTCCGTCTCATCCGTGACGATGCGGATCGTCCCGCTGCCGCACACGCTGTCAAACGACGTGGTGTAGCTGCACGCCGCATCGCCGCTGCCATAAACCGCATTGCCCGTGAACAGGACAAACGCCGCGCGCGGGTCAGCCTTGATGCGCTCGATCTTTTCACCCTCGCCCGCGCCGTGCATGTACAGGGTGAAGCGTCCATTCTCCTGCACAAAGCCATAGCTCATGGGGATGACGTACGGCGCGCCGCCGCCAAAGGCGATGCTCGCCGCCTGGCAGGCCCGCATGATCCCGGCGATTTTCTCCAAATCGGTGATTTCACGATCTTTTCTTCTCACAGCTTTTCGCATCCTCTCAGCATGGCGCTGCGGCTTCTGGCGTTCACCGCGATTTCTTCCTTGCTCGGCTTCACGCCGCCCCCGCCCAGCACCCGGACCACGGGCTTTTTGCCGCAAATGCACACCGGGATTTTCGGCGGGCAGGTGCAGGGATTGGCCAGTCGGCGGAAGGTCTGCTTGACGATGCGGTCCTCGAGCGAGTGGAACGTGAGCACCGCCAGGCGTCCGCCGGGCCTGAGCAGGTCGGTCATGTCCTCCAGCGCCGCGCGCAGCGGCTCCAGCTCGTCGTTCACCGCGATGCGCAGCGCCTGGAAGGTTCTGCGCGCGCTGTGGCCGCTGTCCTGCAGGCGAACCTTTTTGGGGATGGCCGCGTCCACGCAAGCGACCAGATCGGCAGTC
Organism: Clostridiales bacterium; assembly: GCA_004557905.1. Classification (GTDB taxonomy): domain Bacteria; phylum Bacillota; class Clostridia; order Christensenellales; family Aristaeellaceae; genus Ventricola. The sequence continues at coordinate 7,542 of SFFH01000003.1, forward strand.
GTCTCCAGCGGCTTTTTCGCCCTGTGCTCCAGGATGATGTCCGCGATGCGCGCCGCCCACTTTTCCTCCGCGTAGTCGCGCAGGATGCGCACCAGCTCCTCCTTTGGCCAGGTGTTGACGATCTCCCGCGCGGTCAGGCTCTGCTCCTGATCCATGCGCATGTCCAGCGGCGCGTCGGCGTGGTAGGAGAAGCCGCGCTCCGCGGTATCCAGCTGATAGCTGGACACGCCCAGGTCGATCATCATGCCGTCGATTTTCTCCACGCCCTGCGCACTCAGCAGCGCCTTCACGTCGTGGAAGTTGCCCTTGATCGCGGTGAAGTTGCCCGCGCCGCCCAGTCGCGCCGTCGCCGCGGCGAGCGCGTCGTTGTCGCGGTCGATGCCGTAGAGATGGCCGGTGCCGCAGAGCCTGCGCAGGATCTCCGCACTATGGCCGCCGCCGCCGAGCGTGCCATCCACGTACACGCCGCCCTCGCGGACGTCCAGCATGTCGACGGTCTCCGTAAGCATCACGCTCAGGTGCTTAAAGCTGTCGCCCTCCTGGGCGCGCATCTGGCTGCCGATCTGCTCGGCCTTTGCATCAAATGACATCAGCAAACTCCTTTTCCTGCCGCAGCAGCGCGCGGACCGCGCCGATCAGGTACAGCGAACCGGCAACCAGCACCGTGCCTTCCGGCCCGGCCATGGCCCGCGCCTGTGCAAGCGCTTCCCGGGGCTCGGGCACGGCGACCGTCTTCAGCCCGTGCTGCGCGAACGCCTGCGCCAGCTCGTCCGCGTCCATCGCGCGCGGCAGATCCGGCCGGGTCGTCACGACGCAGCGCACGCGCGTGCTCAGCCGCTTGGCCATCTGCGCCACGTCCTTGTCCGCCATCATGCCGGTGAGCAGCACGGTCTTCTCCCGGGGCAGCCACGCGTCGCAGTAGGCGCATAGCGCGCGCACGCCGGGGTCGTTATGCGCGCCGTCCAGGAGGATATGCCCGAAGGACTCCAGCCGTCCGGGCCAGCGCACGTCCGCCATGCCACGCCGGACGGCCTCCGTCGGGATCGCAAAGCCGCGCTGTCTGAGCACATGCAGCGCACCCAGCGCCGCGCAGGCATTTTCGGCCTGATGCCTGCCGCGCAGGGACACGGTGAGGTTCTTGATCATCTCGTCGGGCATGCGCACGTCAAACGTCACGTCCCGGCTGGTTTCGCGCACGTTTTCGGCGTCCGGGTCGAGCACGGGGATGCCCAGCCCCTTTGCGGCCGCCAGCAGCACGCGGTGCGCCGCCTTCTCCTGCCGGCCCAGCACCACGGGCACGCCGCGCTTCATGATGCCGGCCTTTTCCAGCGCGATCTCCTCGATGGTGTCGCCCAGGAAGTGCATGTGGTCCATGCCCACCTCGGTAATCACGCTGACGAGCGGATGGATAATGTTCGTGGGATCGAGCCGTCCGCCGAGGCCGACCTCGATGACGGCGATGTCGACCTTCTCCTGCGCGAACGCGGTGAACGCGAGCGCGGTGCCCAACTCGAACTCGGTGATCCGGATGCCCTTTGCCCGGCAGTCCTCGACGGCCGGCCACACGCGCTCGACCAGCGCGGCGAGCTTATCGCCCGCAATCGGCACGCCGCCGATGCGGATGCGCTCGTTGTAGCGCTCGATATACGGCGAGGTATACAGGCCCGTGGTATAGCCTGCCTCGCGCAGAACGCGCTCAATCATCGCGCAGCACGAGCCCTTGCCGTTCGTGCCGGCGACGTGCACCATCGGCACCGCCGCCTGCGGATTGCCCAGGCGCGACATGATTTCGCGCATGTTGGTCAGTCCCTCCTTTTTTCCGGAGGGATAGACGCTATGAATCTTTGCAATGGCCTCCGCTTCGGTCATGTGTACACTCCCTTTTTTGGCTCTCCGGGAAGCCGGCATAGTCGCGCCAGCGCTCCTTGCCGTTTCCGACGCTCCGCCTGCCTGTTTCGCCCACCGGGCGCGGCAGGCTTCGGTCCCCCAAACCCCGCAAGGGACATAGTCCCTTGACCCTTCTTCCGACGAAGAAAACTGCAAAACACACTCAGTGCTCGAGCAAGATGCTTTTGAAAAAGCGGACGGGGCAACCGTCCGCTCTATTTTATCACATGTTCTTCAGATCATCAATGCGGGCGTCGAGCTTGGCGAGCTTGTCGCGGTTAACCTCCAGCTTCGCCTTCTCCTGCTCCACCAGCTGGGCCGGGGCCTTCGCCAGGAAGCCCTGGTTGCCGAGCTTGCCCTCGGCGCGCTGGATGTCGCGCGCCACGCTGTCGCGCTCCTTGGTCAGGCGCGCGATCTCCTTGTCGATATCGACCAGGTCGCCCAGCGGGATGAACAGCTCCGCCGCCTCCGACACCGCGGAGACCGTCTTTCCCTCGGCCGCCTCGTTTTCGCCCAGCAGCTTCATCTCGCTCACCCAGGCCATGCGCCCCAGGTACTCCTCCGCGCCGGCCATGGCGTGCGCCCAGCCCTCCTTCGGGCGCACCATCAGGTGCGCGCGCTTGCCGACGGCCACGTTCATCTCCGCGCGCAGGTTGCGCACCGCGCGGATGACGTCCATGACGCCCTCCATCTCGCGCGCCGCCTCCGGGAACACAAGCGCCGCGTCCTGCACGGGCCAGTCGGAGAGCATGATCGTGCCCTCGGTGCCCGGGATATAGCGGAACACCGCGTCGGTGATGAACGGCATGAACGGATGCAGCAGCTTCAGCAGGCTGATAAGCACATGGCGCAGCACGGCGCAGGTAGCCTTTCTCGCGTCCTCGTTCTCGCCGTTCAGCGTGACCTTGGCCAGCTCGATGTACCAGTCGCAGAACTCGGTCCACGCGAAGTCGTAGATCTTCTGCGCGGCCAGGCCGAGGTCATAGTCCTCAAAGTGCGCGGTGACCTCGCGGATGGCCTCATCAAGGCGCGTGAGAATCCACTTGTCCGCCGCGGAGAACGTCTTGCCCTCCATGGGCTCGGCCACGTCGCCCAGGTTCATGAGCACGAAGCGGCTCGCGTTCCAGATCTTGTTGGCGAAATTGCGCGCGGACTCCACCTTGTCCGTGGAGAAGCGCATGTCGTTGCCCGGGGAGACGCCCATCACCAGCGAGGTGCGCAGCGCATCCGCGCCGTACTGGTCGATGATCTCCAGCGGATCGACGCCGTTGCCCAGAGACTTGCTCATCTTGCGGCCGAGCGCGTCGCGCACCAGGCCGTGGATCAGCACCGTATGGAACGGCGTTTCGCCCATCTCCTCCACGCCGGTGGTGATCATGCGGGACACCCAGAAGGTGATGATGTCGTATCCGGTAACCAGCACGTCGGTCGGGTAGAAGTACTTGAGGTCCTCGGTCTGATCCGGCCAGCCGAGCGTGGAGAACGGCCACAGCGCGGAGGAGAACCAGGTATCCAGCACGTCCTCGTCCTGATGGATGTGTGTGGAGCCGCACTTGGTGCAGCAGGACGGATCCTCGCGCAGGACCATCATCTCGCCGCAATCGTCGCAGTACCACACCGGGATGCGGTGGCCCCACCAGAGCTGACGGGAGACGCACCAGTCGCGGATGTTCTCCATCCAGTTCATGTAGTTCTTGGTGAAGCGCTCCGGCACGAACTTCGTCTTGCCGCTCTTCACGGCTTCAATGGCCGGGATGGTCACGGGCTTCATGTCCACAAACCACTGCTTACTGACCATCGGCTCGATGGTGGTGTGGCAGCGGTAGCAGGTGCCGACCTCGTGCTTGAGCGGCTCGATCTTCTTGACCAGGCCCAGCGCCTCCAGATCGGCCACGATGGCCTTGCGGGCCTCGAGGGTGGTCATGCCGGCGTACTTGCCGCAGTCAAGCACCGTCGGCTCGCCCACGGCGGCCTTGCCGGAGGCAAAGAGCTCGTCGTTTGCCGCCTTGTCCGCGGTGCCGGTCATGTGGCCGTCGTCGGTGAACACGCGCACCAGCGGCAGGCTGTGGCGCTGGCCAACCTCGAAGTCGTTCGGGTCGTGCGCCGGGGTGATCTTCACCACGCCGGTGCCCTTGGTCATGTCGGCGTGCTCGTCGCAGACGATCGGGATCTCCTTGTCAATCAGCGGCAGCAGCACATGGCAGCCGTGCAGGTGCGCATAGCGCGGGTCCTCGGCGTTGATGGCCACGGCGGTATCGCCCAGCATGGTCTCCGGGCGGGTGGTCGCCAGCTCGAGCATCTCGCCGGTCTCCTTGACCGGGTAGAGCAGGTGCCAGAAGTGGCTGTCCTGCTCCTTGTACTCGACCTCCGCGTCGGAGATGGAGGTCTGGCAGCACGGGCACCAGTTGACCATGCGCGCGCCGCGGTACATCAGGCCCTTCTCATACAGGCGGCAGAACGTCTCGCGCACGGCCTTGGAGCAGCCCTCGTCCATGGTGAAGCGCTCGCGGCTCCAGTCGCAGGAGACGCCCATGCGGCGCTGCTGGTGGACGATGCGTCCGCCGTAATCCTTCTTCCACTGCCAGGCGCGCTCCAGGAACTTCTCACGGCCCAGGCTCTCCTTGGTCAGGCCCTCCTTGGCCATCGCCTCCACGATCTTGACCTCGGTCGCAATGGCGGCGTGGTCGGTGCCCGGCAGCCAGAGGGTCGGGTCGCCCTTCATGCGGTGATAGCGGATCAGCGCGTCCTGCAGGGTGCAGTCCATCGCGTGGCCCATGTGCAGCTGGCCGGTGATGTTGGGTGGCGGCATCACGATGGTGAAGGGCTTCTTGCCCTCCACGCGGTGCGCGGTGAACGCGCCGGATTCCTCCCACTCCCTGTACAGGTCACCCTCGATGGCCTGCGGGTTGTAAACCTTCTCCATTTCCATACGCTAAACTCCCTTTCTGATGATCAGAAGATGATTAACTGATAAAGACCAGGATGGCGCCGGCAAACGCCAGGAACGTGCCCAGCAGGCGCATGGGCTGCACGTTCTTCTTGTTCTTGCATACGCCGTCCGCGAAAAAGCCCAGGAACGCGCCGGCGGCCAGCAGCGTGATGCCGGGCATCATCTCGGCACTGAAGTTCATGTTTCTTCCCTCCGCAGAAATAAAAACAAGCGCCCCGTCCCAAAGGACGCAAGAGCGCTTGCGTGGTACCACCTTCATTTACGCCCGCCGAAAAAGGCGAACGCCTCTGTGCGCTGTATCGGGCGCGCCCGCGCAGACTGACGGCCAGGCCATTCATCTGCGCCCTCCAAAGCGACATTCCGCGCGTTTCCTTCCCGGGCGGCCTTGCAGCCTGTGGGCCTGCCCTCTCTGATGGTGATCTGCGCGTACTCCTCTTTTTCAACGGGGACAATATATGTGGGTATTATATCGTGGTTCACCCGCGTTGTCAATCGCTATTTTGGGCTTCGCCCAGCCAGCGGCGCTCCAGCTGCGCGTACAGCGGCGAATGCGCGTCCACCTTGCGGCAGAACATGCAGCCGCTTGCGTCGATGGCGGGCAGGTCGCTCTCCTCAAGCAGCGCGGGCAGGCCGCGCTGCGGCTCATCCCAGATGGAAAAGCGCAGCGGATCGCCGGTGACGCGCTCCTCCCACGGCGTGCCGGTGAAGGCGTTCTGGAAGTAGAATTCCTCCGGAATATAGGCGTACTGGAGCTTTTTGAGCAGGCGTCTGTTTTGCGGCGCATTCAGCGCGTGCTGCGCCGCCTCGCGGGGCATGCTCAGCCAGACGAGGCCCTTGCGCGGCACCTGCAGCTTTCGTTTGATGTGCAGCGCGTCCTGCCAGCGGTCGATGCGGCCCACCCAGTTCTGCGCGCGCTCGCTCATGTCGCGATAGTTGAGCAGGTGCATGAAGTGATAGTGCGCGTACCGGTGCTCCAGCTCCGGGTAATCCTGCGTGACCAGGCTCTGCATGTGAATGCGTTCGTCGCCCTCAAAGAAGCGCTCGAACGCGTCGGCGCTCACGCAGGGGAAATCCTGCGCGGAGATCAGGTGCAGATGCGTCACGCGCGGGTCCTCAAGCGCCATGCGGCAAAGCTCGAGCAGCGCGTGCAGGTGCTGGATGCTGCCCCAGTTGATCCTGTACTTGCGGATCGCGCGGACGTTTTCCATCGCATCCAGCTGCGCGGTCTGCGCCTGCGTGATGTCGCTCTTCGCGTCGACGTGGACAAAGCACAGCGCGCGCGTGCTCAGCGCGCCCACCATGCGCCGCAGCGCGTCAAAGTCCTGATATGCCGTGATGATCATGGCCTGCATGGTATGATTCCTCCATCTCAAGTGAAAAAGGAGCCGCCTGCGCAGCTCCCTTTATTTTACAGGATATACCGCTTCATGTCCATGGTTTTTCCGCTTTCGCCCAGATGCTGGCGCACATAGTCGCCGTTGACCACGACGGTCACGTCCGGCATGTCGCCGCCGGCGTTAAAGGAGATGTCCTCGAGCATCTTTTCAAACAGCGTGTGCAGCCTGCGCGCGCCGATGTCCTCCTTCGTCTCGTTCGCCTGCTGCGCGGCCTCGGCCAGCGCATCGAGCGCGGACTCCTCAAACTGCAGGTGCACGTGGTCGACCGCCAGCAGCGCCTCGTACTGGCGGGTCAGCGCATTGTCCGTCTGGCTCAGAATCTTCTTGAAGTCCTCGCGCGTCAGCGGATTGAGGCTTACGCGCACCGGGAAGCGGCCCTGCAGCTCGGGGATCAGGTCGGTCACCTTCGCCACATGGAACGCGCCCGCCGCGATGAAGAGCATGTAGTCCGTCTTCACCACGCCGTACTTGGTGTTCACCGTGCTGCCCTCGACGATGGGCAGGATGTCGCGCTGCACGCCCTCGCGGCTCACGTCCGGGCCGTTGGCGGAGCGTCCGGCAACCTTGTCGATCTCGTCGATGAAGACGATGCCGTCCTGCTCCGCGCGGCGCAGCGCCTCCTCAGTCACCGCGTCCATGTCAATCAGCTTGCTCTCCTCCTGGGCAATGAGCAGCTTGCGCGCGTCGGCGACCTTCATGCGGCGCATCTTGGTCTTCTTGGGCATCATGTCGCCCATCATGGCGCCGATGTTCACGCTGGCGCCGTTGATCTCCACGTCCTTGGGCGCGTCCTCGACCTCCACGTCGATCTCGTACTCCTCCAGCTCGCCGCGCATAAGCTGGCCCCGCAGCTCCTGCGCGCGCGTCGCCAGGCGCTGCCGCTCGCCCTCGGGCAGCTCCGGCTGCTTGGGCTTGTTGCCCAGCAGCACGTCGATCGGGTTGGACGGCTTGCGGTTGGGGTGCAGGATGAGGTCGACAATCTGCTCCTCGGCCAGCACGGTGGCGCGGGCCTTGACCTTCTCGCTGGCCTTGGCCTTGCAGATGCGCACGCTGGCCTCCACCAGGTCGCGGATGATGCTCTCCACGTCCCTTCCGACGTAGCCGACCTCGGTGAACTTCGTGGCCTCCACCTTCACAAACGGCGCGTCCACGAGCTTGGCCAGCCTGCGGGCGATCTCCGTCTTGCCCACGCCGGTCGGGCCGACCATCAGGATGTTCTTGGGGACGATTTCGTCGCGAATCTCCTGCGGCAGCTGCGACCTGCGGTAGCGGTTGCGCAGTGCGACGGCGACCGCGCGCTTGGCCTCGTCCTGGCCGATGATGTATCGATCGAGCTCGCGCACGATCTGCTTAGGCGTCAATTCCATCTTAATCCCTCTAAATCTCTTGATACAGCGCGAAGCGAAGCAGGGAGTCTGAGGGACCGGAGCCTGCCGCCCGCTGTGCGGGAAGCAGGCAGGCGGAGCGTCGGGAATCGCAAGGAGCGCCTATGGCGCGACTATGCGAGTTCCCCGGATCAATGTCCCTCAGGCAGGTCTTAGGGCAACAGCCCTAACGTCCCTTTCCGCTTTAAGCGTCTTCAACAATCACGTTGTGGTTGGTGAACACGCAGATGTCCGCCGCGATGTGCAGCGCCTTTTCAGCGATCTCGTGCGCCGTCAGGTCCGTGTTCTCCTTGAGCGCGCGCGCCGCCGCCAGGGCATAGTTGCCGCCGGAGCCGACCGCCGCGATCCCGTCGTCCGGGGTGACGACCTCGCCCGTGCCGGAGAGGATCATCAGCGTCTCGCCGCTGGCCACGATCAGCATGGCCTCCAGCTTGCGCATCGCCTTGTCCGCGCGCCACTCCTGCGCCAGTTCCACCGCCGCGCGCTCCAGATTGCCGCTGTGCTGCTCCAGCTTGGCCTCAAACCGGTCGCACAGCGCGAACGCGTCCGCCACCGTACCGGCAAAGCCCGTGACGACCTTGCCGCCGTAGATGCGGCGCACCTTGCGGGCCGTGGCCTTGAAGATGGTGTTTTCGCCCATCGTCACCTGGCCGTCGCCGGCAACCGCAATCTTTCCGTCCTTCAAAACGGCACAGATGGTCGTGCCCTTGAGCGTCATATTCATGTCCTCCAGTTCAAGCATTACGGATTTATTATATCACATGCCGCGCGCTCCGGCGGAACAATCTTCTTCCAGTCAGCCAGTCAGCCGCGTTCAGTCCTCCGGATAGAAGTCGCACGCGAGTGGGTTGGCGCGCAGCGCCTCGATGAAGTTGAGCGCACGCGCGCTGATGGCGCCGTAGCGCTCCTGCTTGTTCCGGATGCGCTTTTCGTACGGCTCGATCAGGCCGAAGTTCGCGTTCATCGGCTGGAAGTCGCCCGTCGCGTGCGCGACATGGTGCGCCAGAGCGCCAATGGCGGTCAGGCGCGTGAAGTCCACCGGCTCCATCCCCTGCAGCTGCCGCGCCAGCGAAATGCCCGCAACCAGCCCGCTCGAGGCGCTCTCCACATAGCCCTCCACGCCGGTCATCTGTCCGGCGAAGTAGGTGCCCGGGCGCGAGAGCATCTGGTAATGCTCGTCAAGAAAGCCCGGAGCGTGCAGGAACGTGTTGCGGTGCATCACGCCGTAGCGCAGGAACTCCGCGTGCTCAAGGCCGGGGATCATCGAGAACACGCGCTTCTGCTCGCCCCACTTGAGCCGCGTCTGGAAGCCCACGAGGTTGAACATCGTGCCCTCGCGGTTCTCCGCGCGCAGCTGCACGGCGGCATACGGCTCGCGCCCCGTGCGCGGGTCGACGAGGCCCACCGGCTTCATCGGGCCGAACGCCATCACCATCTCGCCGCGTGCGGCCATCACCTCGATGGGCATGCAGCCCTCGAAGACCTGCGAGCCGTCAAAGCCGTGCACGTCCGCCTTCTCCGCGGTGAGCAGCGCCTCGTAAAACGCAAAATACTCCTTGCGCGTCATCGGGCAGTTGAGGTAGTCGTCGCCCCGTCCGTAGCGGCCCGCACGGAACACCCTGTCCATGTCAAGCGATTCGCCGGAGACGATCGGCGCGGCCGCATCGTAGAAGTTGAGCGTCTCAAGCCCGGGCAGTTTGGCGATTTCCTCCGCCAGCGCGTCGCTGGTTAAGGGCCCGGTGGCGATGATCACGCCGCCCTCGGGAATGTCCGTGACCTCCCCGCGCACAATCCGGATGTTTTCATGCGCCTCCATCGCGCGGGTGATCGCCGCGGAGAACGCCTCGCGGTCAACCGCCAGCGCGCCGCCCGCGGGCACGCGCGTCTCGTCCGCCGCGCGCATGATGAGGCTGCCGAGCTGGCGCATCTCCTCCTTGAGCAGGCCGACCGCGTTGGTCAGCTGGTCGCTGCGCAGGGAGTTGGAGCAGACCAATTCAGCAAAGCCCGCGCTGTGATGCGCGGGCGTATATTTTTCCGGCTTCATCTCGTGGAGCGTCACCTGTACGCCCCTTTGGGCCAGCTGCCAGGCCGCCTCGCAGCCCGCCAGACCGGCGCCAATGACCGTAGCTTTACTCATTTTCTTCCTCACTGGCCGGGGCGGCGACGCGCTCGCGGCAGTTCTCGTTCGCGCAGAGGTAATAGCTCTCGCCCTTCCTGCCGCGCTTGAGAACCATATAGCCGCCGCACTTGGGGCACTTCTGCTCGACGGGCATCTCCCAGGAGACGAAGTCGCAGTCCGGGTAGCGCTCGCAGCCGTAGAACTTGCGGCCCTTGCGGGAGGTCTTTTCCAGCAGCTTGCCGCCGCAGACCGGGCAGGGCGCGGTGATCTCCACCTGAATGGCCTTGGTATTGCGGCATTCCGGGAAGTTCGGGCAGGCCAGGAAGCGGCCGAAGCGGCCGAACTTGTACACCATCATCGCGCCGCACTTGTCGCACACGACGTCGGAGACCTCGTCCTTGATTTCGACCTTCTCGATCTCCGCCTCCGCCTTCTCAAGCGTCTTTTCAAACGGGCCGTAGAAGTCGCGCAGGACGTCGCGCCAGCCGCGCTTGCCCTCCTCGACCTCGTCCAGCTGCTCCTCCATGCCCGCGGTGAACGCGATGTCCACGATGTCGGTGAAGTGCTCCTTCATCATGTCGGTGATCATCACGCCCAGCTCGGTGGGATACAGCTGCTTCTTTTCGCGGGTGACGTAGCCGCGCGCCAGGATCGTGGAGATCGTCGGCGCGTAGGTCGACGGACGGCCGATGCCCTTCTCCTCCAGCGCGCGCACCAGCGACGCCTCGGTATAGCGCGGCGGCGCCTGCGTGAAGTGCTGCGTGGCCTCGGTCTCCTCCACGACGGCCTCGCTGCCCTCGCTCACGTCCTCCAGCGCGCCGGCGATCTGCTCGTCCTGCGCGCCGTCGTCGCGGCCCTCCTCGTAGACCGCCGTGAAGCCCGCGAACTTCAGCCGCTCGGCGCTGGAGCGCAGCACGACGCCATTGTCGTTTGCAATCTCAATCTGCTGCGTCTCGTACACCGCGTCTGCCATCTGGCAGGCGATGAAGCGCAGGTACACCAGCCTGTACAGGTTGAACTGGTCGCGCGTCAGCGACGCCTTGATGTCCTCCGGGCGCAGGTCGACGCTGGCGGGGCGGATGGCCTCGTGCGCGTCCTGCGCGCTCTTGCGGCCCTTGTAGACCACCGGCTTCTCCGGCACATATTCTGCGCCGTAGCGGCTTTCAATCGCCTCGCGCGCCGCGGCAACGGCCTCGTCGGACAGGCGCACGCTGTCGGTACGGATGTAGGAAATCAGGCCCAGCGTGCCGCGGCCCTCGATGTCCACTCCCTCGTAGAGCTGCTGGGCGATCTGCATGGTCTTGCTCGTGGTGAAGCCCAGCTTGCGGCTGGCCTCCTGCTGCAGGTTCGAGGTGGTGAACGGCGGAGCCGGATGCTTGTGCCGCTCGCCGCGCTTGACGCTTTTGATCACAAAGCCGCCCCCGGCGATGCGCGCCTTGGCGTCGTTGGCCGCCTGCTCGTCAGATAGGCTCACGCGCTCGCCGTCAAGGCTGTACAGCCGGGCCTCCAGCGTCTTTCCGCCGGCGCGCAGCTTCGCCGTCACATGCCAGTATTCCTCCGGCTCGAACGTCTCGATCTCCGTCTCCCGGTCGCAGATCATGCGCGTAGCGACGGACTGCACGCGGCCCGCGGACAGGCCCTTCTTGATCTTCACCCACAGCAGCGGGCTGATCTTGTAGCCCACCAGGCGGTCGAGCATGCGGCGCGCCTGCTGCGCATCGACCAGCTGCTGATTGATGGCGCGCGGCTGCTTGATGGCGCTCTTGACCGTCTTCTCGGTGATCTCGTTGAATTCCACGCGGCACGCGCTGTCCGGGTCGATGCCCAGGATGTGCGCCAGATGCCAGGAAATCGCCTCGCCCTCGCGGTCCGGGTCGGTCGCGAGAATGACGGACTTGGCGCTTCTGGCCTCCTTGCGGATGCGCTCGAGCACCTCGCCGCGGCCACGGATCGTGATATACTTGGGTTCAAAGTCGTGCTCAATATCGACGCCCAGCTGGGACTTGGGCAGGTCGCGGACGTGGCCGTTGGAGGCCTCCACCTTGTACGTCCTGCCCAGGAACTTGGAGATGGTGCGCGCCTTGGCAGGCGACTCCACAATCACCAGCTTGTGCGCCGTCTTATGACTGCTCAAATTACGATTCCTCCATTGCCGGATCGCATCCGGCCTAATCACGCGCTGTGCAAACGCCCGCCCGCGTCAGAGGACGGCGGGGCGCTTCGTATGCGCGGCAGGGAAACCGCCGCGAGAACCTGCCGCGATTTCCATACGGCAAAAAAGCATACCAGCCCTTTTTGAATCTGTCAAGGCATGCATGTGGATTTTCTGTAAAATTCCTTCATATTAAGCGTTCCGTTTTGTCCGGGCTGCCGCGCTTCAGGCCAGCCTGTACACAGCGCCCGGCAGCGAGAGGATCACGCCGTCCAGCTCCAGCATCATCAGCAGGCTGCCCAATTCGTCGCTGGCGATGCCCGTCCGCTCGCTGATCGCATCGAAATCCAGCTCGCCCGCCAGCAGCAGATCATAGACGGCCTGCTCCCGGCCCTCGAGCTTCCGCACAGGCGCATCGATCCGCATAACCGTCTGCTGCGGCTCCGGCGTTCGCTTTTCGTTTCCGCGCTGCGGCTCGATCACCAGCAGATTGGTCACGTCGTCCGCGCAGGTCACGGGCCGCGCACCCTCGCTGATGAGGCGGTTGGGCAGCTGGGAGCCCAGCCTGTCGATATCGCCCGGCATGGCGAACACCTCGCGCCCCTCCTCCAGCGCGAACTGCACGGTGGACTGCGCGCCGCTCCTGAACGGGGCCTGCGTCACCAGCACGCCCAGCGCCAACCCCGCCACGATGCGGTTGCGCTGCACGAAGCTGTAGCGCGTGGGCGCGGTGCCCGGCGCGTATTCGCTCACCACGCTGCCGCCTGCCTCCAGGATCTTCCGCAGCAGTGGCTCGTTTTCGGCGGGATACAGCCGGTCAAGCGCGCCGCCCAGTACGGCGATCGTGCGGCCCCGCCCGTCCAACGCGCCCCAGTGCGCGCAGGCGTCCACGCCCAGCGCGAGGCCGGAGACGATGCACATCCCTCTGCGCGAAAGCTCTGCGGTCAGCGCGCGCGTGTGGCGCAGGCCGTAGCTGTCCGCACGGCGCGTGCCGACGACCGCCAGCGGAAACGGATCGGTGAGGTCCGCGCAGCCCAGGCAGAAGAGCAGGTGCGGCGGCCGGGCCGTGTGCGCCAGGCGCTCGGGATAGCCCTCGCCGCCGCGCACGATGAGCTTCACACCGTCCTCCCAGAGCCGGTCAAGCATCCGGTCGGCGTTTTGAAGCGCCGTACGCAGCGCGGGAACGCCCTGCGCGCCCAGCTCCTGCCCGAACGCGCCCGGATCGGCCAGCAGCGCCAGCGCGCTGCCCGCCCTGGCGAGCGCGTGCTCCCGCTGCAGATAGCTGATGCCCCGCGCGCTGACCAGCACCGCCATTGCTTCGCTTTCGTTCATCGCAATCCCTCTTCCTACAAAAGAAGCCGCAGAAGGTCTGCGGCCTGCTTGTGTGGTTTATTCCTCGTCGCCGCCCAGCAGCGGGAGATCGTCGAAATCGCCCTCGGTATCCTCCGGCTCCTCCATCTCGGACACCGTCGTGATGGGCTCGTTCTTGCCCAGCAGCTCGGCGCGCACCAGCGCCTCGATCTCCGCGGCAATCGCCGGGTTTTCCTTCAGGTATTTGCGGGTATTCTCGCGGCCCTGGCCGATGCGCTGATCGCCGTAGCTGAACCACGCGCCGGACTTGTGGATGATGTCCAGCTGCACGGCGCTGTCCAGCAGGTTACCCTCCTTGCTGATGCCCTCGCCATAGAGGATATCGAACTCCGCCACGCGGAACGGCGGGGCCACCTTGTTCTTGACGATCTTCGCCTTCGTGCGGTTGCCCACCACGGTGCTGCCGTCCTTGAGCTGCTCGCCGCGGCGGATGTCGATGCGCACGGAGGAGTAGAACTTGAGCGCGCGGCCGCCCGGGGTCGTCTCCGGATTGCCGTACATCACGCCCACCTTCTCGCGCAGCTGGTTGATGAAGATGCACACGCAGTTGGTCTTGTTCACGATGCCGGTCAGCTTGCGCAGCGCCTGGCTCATCAGGCGGGCCTGCAGGCCGACGAAGGAATCGCCCATCTCGCCGTCGATTTCGGCCTTCGGCGTCAGCGCCGCGACGGAGTCGATGACGACGATGTCAATCGCGCCGGAGCGCACCAGCGCCTCGCAGATTTCCAGCGCCTGCTCGCCGGTATCCGGCTGGGAGACGTAGAGCTGGTCGATATCCACGCCCAGCTTTTTGGCGTAGATCGGATCGAGCGCGTGCTCCGCGTCGATGAACGCCGCCACACCGCCGGCCTTCTGCGCCTCCGCGACGACGTGCAGCGCCACAGTGGTCTTGCCGGAGGATTCCGGGCCGTAGATTTCCACGACGCGGCCGCGCGGCAGGCCGCCCACGCCCAGCGCCATGTCCAGATCCAGGCAGCCGGTCGGGATGACCTCGATGTTCTGCACCGGGCGCTCGCCCATGCGGATGATGGAGCCCTTGCCGAACTGCTTTTCAATGCCCGCCAGCGCCATTTCAAGCGCACGCTTCTTCTCGCTGCTTTCCTCGGCTACGACGGGCGCCGCCTTGGTGGTCTTCTTCGCTGCCATATTGTTTTCTCCTTTGTCTCTTTTCAGTATCCCATCGCCGCTCGGCGGATCATGTCAAGCGCCCGCAGCGCCGCCAGATTCCGGATGCGCTCGCGGCTGCCGGTGAGCGTCAGCTTTTCCACGCGCACGCCGTGCGCGTCCGCACAGCCAACGTACACCAGCCCCACGGGCTTGTCCTTCGTGCCGCCGGACGGGCCCGCGATGCCCGTGGTGGATACGGCGATATCCGCGCCGCTCCTCTCCCGCAGGCCCTGCGCCATCTCCCGTGCGGTCTGCTCGCTCACCGCGCCGTACTGTTCCAGCGTTTCCTTTTTCACGCCGCAGTATTTGATCTTCGCCTCGTTCGCGTAGGTCACATGCGCTTCATGAAGCGCCGCGGAGATGCCGGGATAGTTCACCAGCTTCGCCGCAACCAGGCCGCCCGTGCAGCTTTCCGCTGTCGCCACGGTGAGGTTCTTCTCCGTCAGCGCCTGTCCGGCGATTTCCTCCATGCTGCCCGAGGCGGTGGGCAGCACCGCGTAGACGCTCCCGCCCAGCAGCGCCGTGATCGCCTGCACGACGGGCAGCACCTTCTCAAGCGCTGCCTGCTCGCTCTCCCCGCGGGCCGTCACCCGCAGCTGGCACTCGCCCAGCGAGCAGTACGGCGCGACGGTCACCTCGCCGTCCGCTTCAATCCATTCGGCGCACATCTGCGCCACCTGCGATTCGCCCAGGCCGTAGATGCGGATGTAGCGCGAAGCGATGCACCCGCCGGTCCTTTGGGCCAGGCGGCCGTACACCTGCCGGTCGAACATCTCCGCCATCTCGTGCGGCGGGCCCGGCAGCTGCACGACGATTTTGCCGTCCTTCTCGATCATGCACCCCGGCGCGGTGCCGCAGCCGTTGGGCAAAATGACCGCACCCTCGGCGAACACCGCCTGCTTGCGGTTATTGTCCGGGCACACGCGGCCCATTCTGGCAAAGTAATTCTCGATAGCGCGCCAGCTGTCCTCATCAAAGCGCATCGGCAGATGAAGCAGCTCGGCGGCCATCTCCTTGCTCAGGTCATCCTGCGTCGGCCCCAGGCCGCCGGTGGTGATGACCACGTCGCTGCGCGAGAGCGCCAGGGCGATCGTGTCGCGCATGCGCTGCGGGTTGTCGCCCACGGTCGTGTGGTAGTAGACCGAAATGCCCAGGCTTTGCAGCCGGCGCGACAGGTACTGCGCGTCGGTATTGACGATCTGACCCATCAGCAGCTCCGTGCCGATGGCGACGATTTCCGCGATCATGGTTCGCCTTTCTTGGGGACGCCGATCCGGGGAACTCGCATAGTCGCGCCTGCGGCACGCCTTGCGATTCCCGACGCTTCGCCTGCCTGTTCCCCGCACAGCGGGCGGCAGGCTCCGGTCCCCCAAACCCCTTTCTTCGTTTCACATAGTTTAACAAACGCAGCCTTCCCCTCTGGGGAAGGTGTCCGTAGGGCGGATGAGGTTCCTTACTTCGCCCCGCCGAGCACGGCCCTGTTCTGCCAGACGTACTCGCCCATGGAGTACAGCGTCATCGCCGCGGCGGCGAGCATCACCAGGTCGGTGAGCAGGTTGCCGCTCATGACGGTCAGCAGCATGACCAGCGCCATCTGCAGCACGGTCTTGATCTTGCCGCTCATGCCCGCCGCGATCACATGGCCCTGCTCCACCGCCACCAGGCGCAGACCGGAGACCACGAACTCGCGCGCGATGAAGATGATGCACGCCACCACATTGAGGCGTCCCATGGCGCAGAGCATGATGAACGCCGTGTGCGTGAGCAGCTTGTCGGCGATGGGGTCCATGAACTTGCCGAAGTTGGTCACCAGATGCCGGCTGCGGGCAATCCTGCCATCCAGCATATCCGTCAGCGACGCGGCGGCGAACACAATCAGCGCGAGGAGATCCCACCCGCAGGCGAGCAGCACCAGATACACCGGCACCAGCGCCATGCGCAGCAGGGTCAGCTTGTTGGGCAGGTTGAGCTCCATGATGCCCGAAATGATCTTTTTCATACGCGTTCTCCCATCAGGTCGTAGGCCTTGGCGCCGGTGATGCGCACGTTCACGAATTCGCCGATCGTGCACGGCTCGCTGGAGCCAAAGTAGATGTTGCCGTCCGTCTCCGGCGCCTCAAACTCGCTGCGGCCGACGTAGCGGCTGCCGCGCTTTTTTTCCACCAGCACGCGGCAGACCGTGCCCACGCGTGCCCTGTTCTGCTCGAGGGAAATCCGGTGCTGCAGCGTCATGAGCTCGTCGTAGCGTGCCTGCTTGACGGCCTCGTCCACCTGGTTTTCCATCTCCGCGGCGACGGTGCCCTCCTCCGGGGAGAAGGTGAACGCGCCCATGCGGTCAAACTTCGTCTCCATGACAAAGTCCATCAGCTCGTCGAAGTCCTCCTGCGTCTCACCCGGGAAGCCGACCATCATCGTGGTGCGCAGCATCATACCGCGCGCCTTGAACTTTGCGCAGACCTCGCGGATGTGCTCGCTGGTGTCCGTGCGGTTCATGTCCGTGAGGATGTGCTGGCTGATGTGCTGCATCGGCAGATCGAGGTAGTTGCAGACGTTGGGCAGCCTTTCGATGGTATCCAGCAGCCGGTCGTCCACGCGCTCAGGATAGCAGTACAGCGTGCGCAGCCACTCCACGCCGGGAATCGCCGCGACCTCCTCGATCAGCTCCGGCAGACGGCTCGGCCCGCCCAGATCGGTGCCGTAGCGCGTGGTATCCTGCGCGATGAGCGTGAACTCCTTCACGCCCTCGGCGGCCAGCTTCCTCACCTCGGCGAGGATGTCCGTCTTCGGGCGGCTGCGGTAGCCGCCGCGGATCATCGGGATCGCGCAGTAGGAGCAGCAGTTGTCGCAGCCCTCGCCAATGCGGATGTATGCGCTGTACTTCGGCGTGGTCAGCACGCGGCCGAACTCAAAGAACTGTCCGTCGTCGTCCACATACACGGGTCTGGCGCCCGCGGTCGCCTCCGCGATGGCCTGGTCGAGCTTCTCGTACTCGTTCACGCCCAGGATGACGTCCACCTCGGGCATCTCCTCGCGGATGGCCTCCGGATAGCGCTGGGCGAAGCAGCCCGTGGCCACCAGCAGGCGGCATTTTCCGCTCTGCTTGTACTCCGCCATCTCAAAGAGGGTGGCGATGGCCTCCTCCTTGGCAGACTGGATGAAGCCGCAGGTGTTGACGATGATGACCTCGGCCTTCGCCGGGTCGGATACGATCTGGTAGCCGCGCTCCCTGAGGAAGCCGAGCGCCTGCTCGGAATCCACGCGGTTCTTGCTGCATCCCAGAGAAATCAGTCCAACTGTCGTTGCCAAGTTTGTTCTCCTTTATTTCACTTTGGATTGGTTGTCATTCAAAGCTTAAGCGCTATGGGTTCAGCGCTCCCGACGCGCTGCATCACCGTGTATCGTTCGTTATACCGGATGATCTGCAAGCCATGGCGCTGCGCATAGTCCTCGTACTGCTGCTCATCCCATTCCGGCGCATACATCCTGTCGACAAAGACGATATCCGGCTGATTCTCCGGATTGAGGCGATAGTATTCCGCCAGCCGCGGATCATCCAGGCTGGAAAACTCCATCCATGCCGACGGTGCGCCGATCTCGCAGTCCGCAATCAGAAAAGCCATGGAGACGAACTGATAGCACGCCACCTTTTTGTGCGACAGATCGCCCAGGCTTTGAAGCTCTCTGCACAGGCGTTCATATTCTTCCTTTTTCTCCGGCTGCGTATAGATGCCCTTGAGCGGGCCCGTCTCCATTCTGGCGGTCAGCGCCTGCGGTTCCAGATATTCCCAGAAGACCTGCTTCGCACGGACATAGCCCTGCGCGCCAAGCTGCGCGGCCAGCGCCAGCGCCAGCATGATCCCCAAACAGGATACGCGCCTCCCGCCCAAAGCAATGGACATCGGATGCGCCTTGACATACTCAGCAAAGAACATCACGCCCATGCACGCACACGGAATCGTACCCACCAGCATGGCCCGCAGCCCCTGATTGCTGGAAAGGCACAGCGTCAGCATATAGAGCACCGGCAGCGCCAGGCCATATGTCAGCATCTCGTATGCCCGTTGCCCGCAATAGATCAGCGCCGCCGCCGCGCCGAACAGCAGGAACAGCGTCAGGCTGTTCCCGTCCCAGACGTATATGAAATACCGCGCATCGCGCAGCGCGTCATAAGCGCACAGCAGCGCAATCATCCCCAGCATCAGCGGGCGAATCCTTCGGATGCACAAGCCCGCGAGGAACAAAACGGCAAAGCGCAGCAGGAAGACCCGGTTTTCATGCAGCATCATCCGCAGGCTGTAAAAGATTCTGTCCGAAAAACCTGAGGAATCGTGCGCCGAATCAAGGAAGATGTTCCGGATGTTCTCCAAAAGGCAGCTCAGGCTCTGCGTGCCGGTCAGCACGTGAAAAACAAATGGAAGAAACAGCACCGCAATCCCCAGATGCCATCGCGCAACATGGACAGCTTCCAGCTGCTCGTCAAAGTGTTTGAAGCCGTTGATCCCCGCCAGCAGGAGCAATCCCGCGTAGACCGCCAGACAGTAGGGATTGCACAGCACGAGTACCGCAAGCAGCACACCCTTGAGCAGATCTGCTGCCCGGGAGTCACGCCGTCCATAGAACAAAACAGCCAGCAGATACACCGATGCAACGCCCATTGTATAATACCCGGGCGACATCAGCCCAAAGGGCACGGACAATCCGTATACCCAGGACGCAGCGACGGCGCCCACCCGGTTTCTTTGAGCGAGCAGCGCATAGGACAGCGTCATCACCGCCAGATGCCCCGCCAGCCAGAACGCGCGAAAGTGCAGCACCACGCCCTCCGTACCGCCAAACAGCAGCCGCTGCAGCAGCATCATCGGCGTCTGCAAAAAGCCGGTCAGCTGGGTCACATGCCATTCATCCGTCAGCAGTCTGTCTCCCTTGAGTATCCGAAAGGGCACCGTCAGATAAAAGGCCTCGTCCACCTCGGCATTTCCGTATTGGATTCGCCAGAGATAGAAGCACGCGATGACGAGCGCGCCGATCAGAAAGGCACGATGCTCCCTGCATTTTTTCCAGGCTCTCATAGCCACCGTCCCTTCGCCTTCGGGTCACCGCGATACCCGGCTTAATGCGTTTATTGTATCATGCCCGCTCTCCAAATACAAGACAAAGCCGCGCGGGCCAATTGTCCAAATTGCCCCTGCGCGGCTCCATTATACCACATTTCCGGAAAGTTTCAAGAACGTTTGTTCTCATTTCGAGGATTTTGGTTTTCTGTTTTTCCCCAGCAGCGCGTGTACGCCCATCGCCAGCAGGCGATACGCGGTGTAGACCGCGAAAAACGCCAGCACGCCGTACAGGCCCGCGACGATGTCCGCGAAGTCCATCTCGCCCGTGCCGGAGATGCGCTGCCCGATTTCGATGGCGAAGCCGAGCACCGTCATGACCGTGAAGACGTAGATGAACGACACCGCCGTGATGCTCCATTTGGCCAGGCGCCTGAAGACCGCGTGCACGAGGAAGAACAGGAGCATCGCCGCCAGCGCCATGATGACAAAGTGCAGGTCCTTGTCGCCCAGACGCAGCTCAAAGCCGTCGTTGAGGCGCATCAGCGAATCGTGCACCTGTGCCATGATCAGCGTCAGCTCCCGCAGAAGCATTTCAAACATCCGCGCCAATCCCTCCTTTCAAGAGTTGCAGAAGGAGAAAGCTGCCGGGACGCGGCGCGCAAGGCGTCCTCCCGACAGCTTTCGTATGTCTCAGTATTCGATCTTTTTGGCGATGTACGCGACCAGATCGTCCACGTGCACCTTCTCCTGCTCCATGGTGTCGCGGTCGCGGACGGTGACCACGCCGGTCTCCTGCGTGTCAAAGTCGACGGTCACGCAGTACGGCGTGCCGATCTCGTCCTGACGGCGATAGCGCTTGCCGATGGAGCCGGTCTCGTCGTAGTCGACCATGAAGTGCTTCGCCAGCTTCTCGTACACCTCGGTCGCCAGGCCGCCCAGCTTGTTCTTCTGCAGCGGCAGCACGGCGCACTTGAACGGCGCCAGCGCCGGATGGAAGTGCAGCACGTTGCGCACGTCGCCGCCCTCCAGCTCCTGCTCCTCGTAAGCGTTGCACAGGAACGCCAGCACCATGCGGTCCACGCCCAGGGACGGCTCGATGCAGTACGGGATATACTTTTCGTTTGTCACCGGGTCCATGTACTCCATGGACTTGCCGGAGTGCTCCTGATGCTGCTTGAGGTCGTAGTCGGTGCGATCGGCAATGCCCCAGAGCTCGCCCCAGCCGAACGGGAACAGGAACTCGAAGTCGGTCGTCGCCTTGGAGTAGAACGCCAGCTTCTCCGGCTCGTGGTCGCGCAGGCGCAGGCTCTCCTCCTTGATGCCCAGGCCCAGCAGCCAGTCGCGGCAGAAGGAGCGCCAGTAGTCAAACCACTCAAGGTCGGTGCCCGGCTTGCAGAAGAACTCTAGCTCCATCTGCTCGAACTCGCGCACGCGGAAGATGAAGTTGCCCGGGGTGATCTCGTTGCGGAAGCTCTTGCCGATCTGTGCGATGCCGGCCGGCAGCTTCTTGCGGGTGGAGCGCATCACGTTGTTGAAGTTGACGAAGATGCCCTGCGCGGTCTCCGGGCGCAGGTAGATCTCATTGGCGGAGTTCTCGGTCACGCCCGCGTGGGTCTTGAACATCAGGTTGAACTGACGGATGCCGGTGAAGTCCTTCTTGCCGCACACCGGGCAGACGATGTCCGCGTGATCGGCGATGTACGCCTCCAGCTCGGCATTGCTCCAGCCGTCGCCGGTCTCCGCGCCGTTCGTGTAGTCCTCAATCAGCTTGTCCGCGCGGAAGCGGGCCTTGCAGGCCTTGCAGTCCATCAGCGGATCGTTGAAGCCGCCGACGTGGCCGGAGGCCACCCAGACCTCGCGGTTCATCAGGATCGCCGCGTCCAGGCCGACGTTGTACTTGTTCTCCTGGACGAACTTCTTCCACCAGGCCTTCTTGACGTTGTTCTTGAATTCCACGCCCAGCGGGCCGTAGTCCCAGCTGTTGGCCAGGCCGCCGTAGATTTCGCTGCCCGGGAAGATGAAGCCGCGGCCCTTGCACAGCGCCACGATCTTGTCCATGGTGATCTCTGCCATCTTGATTCTCTCCTTTTCCTCTTGCGGGACACAATAAAGGAACCGCGAAGGCGCTGTCCCGAATCCGCGTCCTCGCATGGATTCAAGGGACGAAAGTCATCCTTCCGCGGTTCCACCCTTGTTGACGCGAAGCCTCGCGCCCACTTTTCCTATCATCTTATGCCTCGCTCCGGGCTGCCAACCCCATCACTGCGACAGCAGCATTATGATACTAAAGAAGGGGAGGTTTGTCAAGCATTTTCGGGCTGCGCCTTCGCGCTTTGCGGCACATAGGCCGCGGCCATCTGCGCAGCCTGCGCCACCGCTTCCATGGCCGTTGCGGGATGCTGCGCGTCGCCGATGCACACCACGCTTTTGTCCGGGCAGGCCTCCTGCAGCGCCTGCGCCAGCATGCGGCGGCTGCGCCTGCCCATCGCCGTGACGACCGCGTCGAACGGACCCGCCGTGCGGCATTCTCCGTCCTGCTCATAGCGCACGAAGGCGCCCTCCACGGCCTCCACGCGCGCGTGGCAGTGCGCCGTGCAGCCGCCCCGCGCCAGCCGCTCACGGATGAACGCCATGCGGTTTCCGTTCAGCCCCGCGCCGATCTCTCCAGCCTGCTCGAAGATCTCCACGCGCACGCCGCGCGCGCAGAGCGCATCCGCCGTCTCCAGGCCCACAAGCCCGCCGCCCAGCACCGCCGCATGCGCGCCCGGCGCCTTTCCGTCCCGCAGCGCGCACAGCATGTCATCCGCCGTCATGCACGCCTGCGCGCCCGGAATCGCCGGACAGTACGCTTCACTGCCCGTCGCCACGACGACGGTATCCGCGCCGTATGCGCGAACCGTCTCCGCCGTCGCCTCCCGGCCGCAGCGCACGCGGACGCCAAGCTGCTCCAGCATGGCCAGCCGGTAGGACACCATCCGACGCATGACGTCCTTGTGCGGCGGCACGCAGGCCAGTTCCATCAGGCCTCCCGCCTGCGCCCCGCGCTCCCAGACCTCAACCTGCGCGCCGCGCAGCGCCAGATCCATCGCCGCCTCCAAACCGGCTACGCCCGCGCCGATCACCAGCACGCGCTCGCCCCGCAGCGCGCCGTCCGCCTCCAGGCGCAGCGTCGCCTCGCGGCCCGTCATGGGGTTCTGTACGCAGTAGATCGCCTTCTTCGTCGGCGATTTCCGGCAGCCCTGATTGCAGCCCAGGCACAGTCGGATGGGCTCCTTCGTGCCGATTTTGCGCACGAACGCCGGATCGGCCAGCATGCCGCGGCCCACCGCCACAAAATCGGCCTGTCCGCCTGCGATTGCCCGCTCCGCCAGCTCGGGCGTATTGATCCTGTTCACGGCGATCACCGGGATGTGCACTGCCGCGCGCACGCGCTCCGCATGCGCCAGATTGAATCCGTCCTCCACGTCCATCGGCGCGGAAATGTAGACCTCCGACAGCGGCATGCCGATGGACACGTGCAGCGCATCCGCACCCGCCGTCTCGAGCATCCGCGCAATCGCAACCGTCTCCTCAAGCTCGCGCCCGCCGGGCACCAGCTCCCGCGCGCTGATGCGGAAAATCACGGGGAAATCCTCCCCGGCCGCCTCCTTGATCGCCCGCACAACCTGCGTGCCCAGCCGCGCACGGTTGGCCGTGGAGCCGCCGTACTCGTCCGTCCTGTGGTTGTAATACGGTGACATGAACTGCGCCACCTCATGCGCATGCGCGCCGTGGATCTCCACGCCGTCCGCGCCGACCATGCGCGCCGCCTTCGCACAGGCGGCATAGCTGCCCACGATCTCCCGGATCATCTCCCTGGGCATGTTGTCCGGCAGCAGCAGCGCGGGATCCCGGCCCGCCTGCGCCTTCGCCGGATGAATCTGCACGATCAGACGGCAATCCTGCGCATGGCAGATGGCCGCCAGCTCGCGCCAGCCGTCGTAATAGCGCGGCGAGGAGAGCGCCGGCCGGGCAGGACCCGGCTTGCCGTGCGGGCTGCCGGGCATGATGACGGCCGCCGCGCCGCCTTCCGCGCGCGCCCTGACATACGCCTTGAGCTGCTCCGTCACAAAGCCCTCGGCGTCGCAGTAAAAATTGCACATGGACGGGAAAATGAAGCGGTTCTTCAGCCGCATAGTGCCAATCATGGCCGGGGTCATACATTCCATCGTCATGTCTCCTTCTGGTTCACCGTCTGTCCCGTTCGGGCCGGCGCACGGCGCGTTATGCCCTGTGATGCGGCCGCTTTCCGCTGACCCTCATCATATGGCTCAGCCTGCGTCCGTCCCACAGCAGCACGCCGGTGGACCCGGCCAGCTCCTTCGCCCCGCGCGTGAACTCCCCCGGACAGATCACCGCGGCCTTGTCGCAACCGTAGAACTGCGCGCCCGCGTAGGCCTCCTGCACGGCGAAGTTGCCCACCGCACCCTCGTAATTCTTGCACTGGATGGCGTACGTCCTGCCGTTGCGCTCGGCCAGGATGTCCACCCCCTGATCGCCGCTGCCCTTGGTCAGCGCCACATGCCTGAAGCCGTTGTCGCGGAGCACCAGCGCGACGTAGGCCTCAAACTCCGGCCCGTCCAGCCGCCGACACCGCTGCGCGCCGTTTCGCCCCGCTGTCAGCCTTCTGATCGCCCACACCGGCACGCTGCACACGGCGCGCAGCGCTGCCAACAGCCCCCGAAGCAGACCGCGCAGCAGCCATGCCGCCCCCCGGAATATCCCGGAAATCAGCTCCACGACCGCCGATGAAAGCCGCTCACAGATCCAGTCGATCACAGACAGCAGCGCGTCCGCCAGGCGGATGAGCAGGCTGCGCCGCTTCTTTTTGCGTTTTGCCAAATCGCGTACCCCTTACGCCCGCTCAATGCAGGCCACGGCGTGCGCGGAGATACCCAGGCACTCGCCCTCAAAGCCGAGCTTCTCGGTCGTCGTCGCCTTCACGTTCACGCAGTCCGGATCGATTCCCAGATGCGCCGCGAGGTTTTCGCGCATCGCTTCGATGTAGTCCTTGAGCTTGGGCTTCTGCGCGATGATTGTCACATCCACGTTGCCGACGGCATATCCCTTCTCCCGCAGCAGCGCCATCACATGATCGAGCAGCACGAGCGAGTCCGCGCCCTTGTACTGCGGATCGGTGTCCGGGAAATGGCGGCCGATGTCGCCCAGCGCCGCCGCGCCCAGCAGCGCGTCCATCAGCGCGTGCACCGCCACATCCGCGTCGCTGTGGCCCAGCAGGCCCACCGTGTGCGGGATCTCCACGCCGCAGAGGATCAGCTTTCGGCCCTCCACCAGCCTGTGCACGTCATAACCGTGTCCGATGCGCATTGTCGTTTCCTCCTTCTTCGCCTCGCCTCGGCGCAGGAGCACCTGCCCGGCGAGCAGCATGTCCTCCGGCGTCGTCAGCTTGATGTTTTCCACGTCGCCCTCCGTCAGGTGCACCGTATGGCCCATCCACTCGGCGAGCATGGCGTCGTCCGTGGCACGCTGCCCGTTCGCGCCGCCCGCCTGAAAGCGCTCGTGCGCCCGGCGGATGAGCGCTGCGTCAAACGTCTGCGGCGTCTGCACGGCGCGCAGCATGTCGCGCCGGGGCGTATCGACCACGCAGCCCTGATCGTCCACGCGCTTGATCGTGTCCTTGAGCGGCACGGAAGCCACGCCGCTGCCGTGCGCTTTCGCGCTCTCGATCGTCCGCTCGATGACCTGGCGCGTGACCAGCGGCCTCGCGCCGTCGTGAATCGCGATGATGTCCGCCGCGGGATCGCACGCCTGAACGCCGCGATACACGCTCTCCTGCCTGTCCGCGCCGCCCTCAACGAGAGCGCGCACCGGAAGGCCCGCGTCCTCCAGCATCCGTTTCATCTCATCGAGATCGCACGCGCCGGTGACGACGACGATGCCGCCGTCAAACAGCCCGCTTTGCGCAAACGCGCGCACGGTGCGCACGATGATCGGTTCCCCGCACAGCGGGTAGAGCACCTTGTTGCGCTCAAGTCCCATGCGGGCGCCGCGGCCCGCCGCAACGATCACAGCCGCGTTCATCACAGGTCCTCCTCGCCAGCAAGCAGCTCGTACATGAGCCCCGCGTCGTTCTTGCGCACGGTCTCCGCGACCTGCAGGATGCGGAACTTCGCCATCTTCTCGCCGAAGCGGATCTCCAGCACGTCGCCCTCCTTCACCTCGCTGGAGGGCTTGGCCACCTTGCCGTTGATCGTCACGCGCCCGCCCTCGGACGCCTCCTTGGCCACCGTGCGGCGCTTGATGATGCGCGACACCTTCAGGTATTTGTCCAGTCTCATAAAATCCTCCTTATTTGAATCCCAATCGCTTTTACCAGCGCGAAGCGAAGAAGGGAGTCTGAGGGATAAAATCCCTCAGGCAGGTTTTAGGGCGGCAGCCCTAACGCATCCCATTCCAAACAGAAAAACGCAGTCTCAGAGCAGGATGCGAAGCATCCTACGATTGAGACGGGGCAACCCTGCAATGCTTCGATCAGCCGCCCCGCACATGGCTGGCCAGCACCGGCAGGCTGCACACGAACGGGTAGATGTAGCGGCCCGCCATCACCGGCCCCAGCAGAAACGTGCCCCACAGCAGCACCGGCAGCATGGCGCACGCAAAGCTGCCAAAGCGGCCCAGGTACATCTCCCGGAGCACAAAATACAGCATGACCCACACAATCACGCCCATATTGAAGAACCAGCCCACCCCCGGAATCTGCATCGCCCCCTGCGCGCCGAAGCGCCAGGACAGCGACGCGCGCACGCGCGGGGCAAGGCTCTGATCGGAAATCCGCTCAAAGTCGCACCACTCGTAATACCGGTCGGAAATCCCCATCTGCAGATAGTAGCCCGACACGCCGTATCGGCTGTACGGATACCAGAACGAATAGGTGTGCTTTAGCAGCGCGTCCAGATACGCCTGCGGGCACTTGGCGCCGACCGAGACATACACGCGCGCATACCGGCCCACATCGCGCAGAAGCGCCTGCGTATCGAATTCAAACTTGACCGGATCGGAGATCGTCGGGTCGTACAGCGCCCAACTCTCCCCCGGCATCAGCTCGTCGATTGCCGCGCGCTCCCCGTCGGTCAGCTCGTCGCCGTGCAGGTTTCTCGCCCGGGCCAGCTGCTGGATCGGCCAGGAGAGCATCTCGCACAGGTCGCCCTCTGCGGCATGTGTCGCCGCCTTGAGCGCACCGTTCGCCGTCATGCAGAGCACGACAGCCAGCAGCACCGCGCCCGCCGTTCTCAGCGCGCGCCGCCTGTACATCGCCAGCAGCAGCACCAGCCACGCCGTGACCGCGTACAGCGCGTTGTTGCGCAGCAGCATCATGCCCGCGCCGGCCCCTGCGATGCCCGCGCCGAGCTTCCAGTCCAGCCGCTGCGCCGTGACCGTCTCGCGCACAAGCGCCAGCGTCAGCACGAACAAGCCGGAAAAGAGCACGTCCTTCGTCGCGTTCACGGCCATCATCATGTGCAGCGGATACGCCGCGAAAAACGCCGCGCTCCATCTTGCCGCCCGCGCGCCGCTCTGCCGGGCAATCGACGCGCAGGCCGTCGCAAAGCACGCCGCCAGGGCGGTCATCTGTACCACGCTATACAGCGCCGCGCCGAGGTTGATGCTGCCCAGCGTCTGCCCCAGCTTCACGCAGCCGCCCAGCAGCAGCGTGTGCAAAAGCGGATGATGCGTGGAGTAGCGCCCGGTGAACACCTGCTCCAGCTGAAAGGGCACGTCGTACGCAAACGAGCCGGGGAAAAGCACGAGAAACATCGGCACGTAGCAGGCGAGGATGACTCCAAACGCCTTTTTCGCGGAAAAGCTGCCGCGCGCCCTGGCCGCCTGCGCGTTTCGCTCGCTGAGCCGCAGCAGCGGGGCAAGCGCAGCCGCGAAAAGCGGCAGCAGCGCCGCCGCGACGAGCAGCGCGTGTCCCGGCCGGCTCACCTCCAGGTGCTCCGCCTGCCAGCCGAAGCTGGCCATCAGCGCGTACATCGCGCCGCCCAGCAGGATGATCCCGCGTTTGCGCCCTCTGCCGTCGTGCATGTGCGCGCCTCCTTCCGTCGTTTCTGTCAGTTTAACACAACCGCCCCAAATAAACAATTGTTTCGGCAGGATTTGCCCGATGCCGTCACGATCCGTCCCGGAATGCGCGCATTGTTTTACCTTTTTCAACATATTCCTGCCACATTTGCACGGTATACTGAGGCCACAAAGGTTGAAACCCCAATCACCTTTGTAGCCTTCGCCATTTCCCCTCCGTGCGAAGGCAAAGTTCTTCCTTTTTCTTCCCCTTCCTCATTATTTCCCTTCCACATGAAAAGAGCCGCTTCTTCCCCGGAGCGGCTCTTTTCGTGCCATACACGCAATAGAAAAGAAGCGGCGCCCGTCCGCTTCTCCTGATTCGCTTATGATTCCTCGCTGTGCGGCGTTTCCTCCGCAGGCAGCTCGCCCAGCTCGCCCATGATCTGCTGATACAGCTTCGGGGCCAGCCTCGGCCAACGCTCGCAAAAGCGCTTGGCCTGCACCTTGGTCGCCGCGGTCAGCGTCATGGAGAAGATCTCCTCGCCCGATTCCAGCGCGCGCAGCGTCACGGCATAGCCGTTGCCCGCGGGCGCATATTGTGCCGGGGTTGAAAGCTCGTCGTGCACGCGCCGGCGCCAGGCCGGGCCATGCGCATCGAGCTTCTCCTGCTGCGAGGCGCGGATGCGCGAGGCAAACATCTCCATGCTCTGCCGTCCCTCCGGGGTGAGGCAGAGCAGCGTGCCCTCCAGGTGGCGCGACTGGCGCACCAGGCCCGCTTCCTTCAGGCCCGAGAGCGCCAGATAGAACTGGAACTGGCTTTGCAGCCCGGTCTCCACCACAAACCGGAGCAGCTGTTCTTCCGTGCAGCCGCCCAGCCGGTCAAGCGCGCACAAGAGCACGAGCTTGTCTTCCTCTTCTGTGGCATGCACATCAAACACAGGCGCACCTCCCCCATCCACGCAGTCAGGCTTCCGGCTCGTCGTCCTCGACCAGATAGCCCTCCAGCGCCTTGAGCAGGTCATCACAGTCATCGCTGTAGATGTCCATGCGGATCGGATGGGACAGGTCGATCGAGAAAATGCCCAGAATGGACTTTGCATCCACCACATAGCGGCCGGAGCGCAGATCCATGTCATACGGATAGCGATTGACCAGGCTCACAAAGTTCTTCACGTGATCGGTCATCGTCGTCAGGCGGATTTTTACGGATTTCATACAGACGATCCCTTCCTTTTTCCATACTATGCGTATTATACCCGAAACATGAAGCGATTGCAAGCGCTGACATGCGCGATTCGCTCCGTGTCAACATTTTCAAAAAAGTTGGCGAAAGGGGTTGACTTTCTCCGGGTTGTACGATATACTATATCTCGTGCTTGGGGTCGTAGCTCAGCTGGTCAGAGCGCCACGTTGACATCGTGGAGGTCGTAGGTTCGAGCCCTATCGACCCCACCAAGCTACGGTGGGAGTTAGTCGCCCTGCTGGGAACCGCTTCGGAAGAGGCGGTTTTTTGTTGTACCCGCGTTTTTTCCTGCGCGTTCCCCAAAGCGTCAGGCGGAATGCACATACAGAAACGGGCTGCCCCACCGCTATTTGGTGAGGCAGCCCGCTTCATATCGCTTATCGAACTGCGATGACTTCGATTTCAACCTTCGCGCCCTTGGGCAGCTTGGCCACCTCAAAGGCCGCTCTGGCGGGATACGGCTCGGCAAAGTACGCGCCGTAGACCTCGTTCATCGCGCCGAAGTCGCCGATGTCATCCAGCAGCACCGTGGTCTTGACCACATTGGCCATGGTCAGGCCGGCGGCGACCAGAATGGCACGGATGTTTTCCAGGGACATCCGGGTCTGATCCCTGACGTCGTCGGAGGGGAAGCTTCCGGTCGCCGGATCGATGGGGAGCTGGCCGGAGATATACACCGTATCGCCCACCGTGATGGCCTGGGAATACGGGCCGATGGCCGCCGGCGCGCTGGCCGAGAAAATTGCCTGTTTCATCATTTCAACCCTCGCAGCTTTCTCAAATAAAGATGATGCTCAGGACGAAGACCACCGCCAGCGCCGCCAGAGACTGGCACACGCTGATGATCGGAATGGTCTTGTAGGCCACGGAGGTGTCCATCTCGGAGGTGGTCGCGGTGACCCAGAAGAAGTCGTCGTTGCCGTGGAACACCATCAGGCCGCCGGCAGCGCACGCCAGCATGGCAATCACGCGGCCCATCGGGGAGGCAAAGCCCAGCACATCCATCAGCGGCGTGATCATGGTGGCCGCGGTCACCATCGCGATGGTGGCGGAGCCCACGCAGGTGCGGAAGATGAAGCCGATGATGAAGGGCGCCAGGATGCCGATGGTCAGGCCGGAGAAGGTGTCCGTCAGGATGGACTGCAGCGGGGAAGCCTTCAGCACGCCGGAGAACGCGCCGCCGGCGCCGACGATCAGGATGATCTGACCGGCCGTCTTGAGGGCGTCCGCGAACACGCCGTCAAAGCCCCACGCCTTGGTATCCTCGGGGAAAATCTGATGGTAGCCGACCAGCGCGATGATCAGGCCGACCAGCAGCGCCACGGCGGGCGTGCCCAGCACGGCGAAGATGTCCATCAGTACGCCCTGCAGGCCGCACATCTGGCCGATGGTCTTGAGCAGCATCAGCATGATGGGCGTCAGGATCGGCAGGAAGGCCATCAGCGGGGAGGGCAGCTTCTGGTTTTCCGGGACATCCGTAACGTTTTCCGGCAGGTAGTCGTACTTCTTGCCCATGAAGACGGCGCCGAAGTAGCCCACCAGCATGACGGGAATGGAGACCAGCGCGCCGAACAGGATCACATAGCCCAGGTCCGCGTTCAGGATGCCCGCGACGGCCAGCGGGCCGGGCGTCGGCGGCACGAACATGTGGGTGGCATGCAGGCCCATGCACAGGGCAACGGCCATGGTGGTCATGGAAATCTTGGTATCCTTGGAAATCCGCTTCGCGATCGGGCTCAGCAGAACGAAGGCGGAGTCACAGAACACGGGGATGGACACGAAGTAGCCGGTGATGGCCAGGCCCAGGGCCGCGTGCTTCCTGCCCGTGATCTTGAGGATGGTCTTGGCCATAGTCTCCGCCGCGCCGGATTTCTCCAGCAGCGCGCCGGTCACCGTGCCCAGCGCGATGACCAGG
Source organism: Clostridiales bacterium (assembly GCA_004557905.1). Lineage (GTDB taxonomy): Bacteria > Bacillota > Clostridia > Christensenellales > Aristaeellaceae > Ventricola. The sequence goes on from SFFH01000003.1 coordinate 38,243, forward strand.
CCGATATCCGCCATGGTGCCGCCCATGCCGCTGGTGAACGCGGCAAGCATTTCCTCCAGGTTCATGCCGGAGACGACGGCAAAGGTCACGGTCGTCGCAATCAGCGCGAAGAAGGGATGAATCTTGAACTTGACAGTGCACAGCACCAGCACCAGCACGCCCAGCATCAGGCCGCTGATAACCAACAGATTGGAACTCATATGCTTTCTCTCCCTCAGCTTTTATCCGATGTAGGTGTTCAGGTACGCCTTGCGGGCCTCTTCCGGCACCAGCCTGCCGCCGGTCGCCCAGGCGATCTGCACGGAATTGGCCAGCTTCTCCGGGCTCAAGTCGTGCTGCTCGCAGTACGCCTTGGCGTCCGCATAGGTGAGCAGACCGCAGGGGCCGCTGAAGGCCGCGCAGCTGGACGGCTCGATCTGAATCTGCTCGGAGGCGTAGAGCAGGCGCAGGTAATCGTAGAGCTTGCCGTCGGCCACCGTAAAGTCGCCGGACAGGAGGTTGGTCATGATGCGGGTCACGAAGCCGGACGGGCTTGCGCAGGCCAGGCCGTCGGCCTCGGTCACACCGGAGATGCCGAAGTCATGCACATTGGCCTTCTCGAATTCCTGCGTGGCCACGCCCAGCAGAACGGAGGGGCACATCGTCGGCTCGGTGAAGAAGCAGTGTACGTTGTCCTTGTAGATCCGCTTGAGGCCGTACGCCACACCGCCCGGCGCGCCGCCCACGCCTGCCGGCAGATACACGATCAGCGGATGCTCCTCGTCCACCGTGATGCCGGCCTCCGTCAGCTGCTTGTGCAGCCGCTTTGCAGCCACCGCATAGCCCAGGAACAGGTTGACGGACTTCTCGTCATCCACAAAGTAGCTCATGGGGTCCATGTCGGACAGCTTGCGGCCCTCCGCCACGGCTCTGGAATAGTCGTCGCTGTACTCGATGACCTCCACGCCCTTGCTTCTGAGCAGATCCTTCTTCCACTGCTTGGCGTCGGCGGACATGTGCACCTTGACCTTGAAGCCCAGCGCCGCGCTCATGATGCCGATGGACAGGCCCAGGTTGCCGGTCGAGCCGACCTGCACGGTGTACTGGCCGAAGAAGGCCTTCATGTCGTCGTCCGCCAGACGGGCGTAGTCCTCATCCATGGTGAATTTGCCGCTCTCCAGCGCCAGATCCTCCGCATGCTTGAGCACCTCGTAGATGCCGCCCCTGGCCTTGATGGAGCCCGCGATGGCCAGATGGCTGTCCATCTTCAGGAACAGCCGACCGGGGATCTCGCAGCCATACGTCTCCTCCAGCTTCTTCTGCATGGAGGGGATGGCCTTCAGGGGGGATTCGATCAGGCCGTTGGTCTCCTCGGTCTCCGGGAAGCAGCGGCGGATGAAGGAGGCGAATCTGCCCAGGCGCTTCTCGGCGTCCTCGATGTCCGCATCGGAGACGACCAGCTGGCAGGTCGCGTCCGTCATCGCAAAGGGCAGGAAATACGGATTGATCCAGACGGTCTCTTCCTTGTTGGCAACGGTCCGGATGACCGGATTGCCGTCAATGTACTTCTGTGCGTTCATACCTTTTACCCTTTCCCATCATCGTCTTGTTCTCGCGCAGGCATGCTCCAATCAGAAAACGGCGCCTTTTCCTGATTCATGCATCCCAAGGGTTTTATAAAGGGAAGGCGAGCGGTTTGTGGATTCTGCTTACCGTCTTCCCTTTCGCTAGTGTTAATCTACACCAAATTTTGTTAATTGTCAATGTACATGTTCAGTATTTCTTAATTTCATTAAATAAAAATAAATCGTCGATGTTGTTTTATTCATTCCTCACAAATCATCAGACGTATTTATGAAGAGTTCCGCACAACGCCGCGCCGGCATACAAAAACTCCCCCGGTTAAAAACTCGGGGGAGTAATGGCGAAGATCACTTTTACCTGCGTATCGCCTTCGTTGTTCCAGAGGTGATTGACGCCCGCAGGGATCTGGATGCTGTCGCCTTCGTTCAGGCTGAATTCCTTTTGATTGAGCCGGATGTTCACGCTGCCCTCCGCGACATACGCGACCTCCTCGCCCACATGGGACTTTTCAATCTCCGCCGTCCTGGAATGCGGCGGGATCTCCATCAGGCAAAACTCGATGGTGCCGTTCAGGTCGGGGGTCAGCAGCTTGTAGATCACGCCGTCCTTCACGCTGCCCAGATGAATGTTGTCGCCTTTGCGGACGATCAGATCCTCCGACACCCTTTCGCTCTGAAAGAACTTGAACATCGGGACGCCCAGGGCTGCCGCGATGGATTTCAGCGTATTGATGGAGGGATTGACCGTGTTCTTTTCAATCTGGCTGAGCATGGACGGCGTCATCTCCGCCCGGGCAGCCAGCTCCCGCAGCGTGTATTGCTTCATCATCCGGTACTCCTGTACCTTTGCACCGATGTTGATTTCTTCCATAAGACCTCCCGGCAAATATGAATACGGCCGGCGCCCCGCCACGCATTCAGGCGCCGGTACCGTCAGCATCATTCCTTGCCTCGACATTATATCATGGTTTTTTTTGCCGTCAAGTGACCCGACCCGATTTGAGGCGCGCGCCCAGGAACCGCCAGACCATCAGCGAGCAATACGCCAGCGCCAGGCCCCAGGCCAGCGGATTGGCCAGGCAGATGCCCACAAAGCCGAGACTGCCCGCGGCCAGCAGGCCGCCCAGGCTGCGGCCCGCCAGCTCGCCCACGCCGCTGAGCACCGCGTGCGCGCTGTAGCCCATGCCCTGCAGCGTGTTGCGCATGATCATCAGCGCGCCATGGAAGCAGAACAGCGTGCTGATGATGCCCAGATACTGCACCGACAGCTCCAGCTCCTGCGCGGCCTGCGCGCCCAGCACCAGCGTGCTCAGCGGCCGCTTGAGCAGCGCGATCGCCGCCCACGCGGCGACGCAGTACGTCCACTGGATCGTCAGGCCCGCGCGGATGCCGTCGCGGATGCGGTCGGGACGGTTTGCACCCTCGTTCTGTCCGGCGTAGGTCGCCACGCCCATGCCCACGCTCTCCATCGGCAGGGTGAACATCTGCCGGATCTTCTCGCCCGCCGTCTGGCCCGCGACGGCCACGCTGCCCAGGCTGTTGATCGCGCTCTGCATGACCACCGCGCCCAGCGCGGAGATGGAATACTCAAAGCCCATCGGGAAGCCGACCGCGCACAGCCGCTTTGCGTGCGCGCCGGAGAAGGCCCTGCAGCCGCGGCTTTCGCTTAGCAGATCCGTCTTTTTCGCCAGCCAGAACAGATTCAGCAGGCCGCTGAGCATCTGGCTGAGCACCGTCGCCAGCGCCGCGCCGGTCACGCCCAGGGGGATGGGCACGATGAGCAGATAATCCAGCACGATGTTGAGCAGCGAGGAGATCAGCAGGAACACAAACGGATGCCGGGAATCGCCCGACGCCCGCAGCGCGCCCGCGCAGAAGTTGTAGAGCACGGAGGCCGGAATGCCCAGGAAGATCACCAGCATGTACTGAAGCGTCTTTTCAAAGATGTCCTGCGGCGTGCGCATCAGCGTCAGCATCGGCCGCGCCAGCAGCACCATGGCCGTCGTCATGACCGCCGCCAGCGCGACGCAGATCATCGCGCCATTGAAGAAGTAGTGCTTGTATTCGTCTCCGCGCTTGGCGCCGAAGGACTGCGCCAGCGGGATGCCGAAGCCGACGCACGCGCCCTGCACAAAGCCCAGCGTCAGGAAATTGAGCGAATAGGTGGCGCCCACCGCCGCCAGGGCGTCCGTGCCGATCAGCCGGCCGACCATGATCGTATCGATGAGGCTGTACAGCTGCTGAAACAGCGTGCCCAGGATCAGGGGCAGAGAGAACAGCAGAATCTGCTTAATCGGGCTGCCGACCGTCAGGTCCATCGCGCCGCTTTGCTTTTTCACAGGATTTTCCTCCGCATTGCATTTTGTTGCATTGTATCATAGCTTGCGCTGGAGACGCCATGGGTTTTGTCCGCGTCTTCTCGCAAAATGTGTCTACCTTCGTCACAGCCTGCCGCCTGGCCGTGATTGCCCGCAGAAAGCTCCCCGGCTGCTCAACGCGCCGGGGAGTCCATATGCCGTTTGTCTGCTGCGCTCAGAAGCTGGAAATGCCGTGGCTGTTGACCAGCGCGTCCAGCTTGACGCCGGCCCTGCACAGCGGGCAGTCGCGGGACGGATAGCTCGCGTAGCCGTCCAGGTCCTGCTTGCTGTAAATGCTGATCACCGGGAAGCCCTCGCACTGCTCCACGCAGGCGAAGATGGAGCAGATGCCCACCGGAATGCCGCTGTAGTAGCGGATCGCCTCGACGGCGGCCTGCGCGGTGTAGCCGGTGGCGACGGAGGCCGCCAGCACCAGCACATGCTTGCCCGCGATCATCGGCGCGGTGTTGTCGCGGAAGATCAGCTGGCTGCCGGAGGTGTGTTCCGGCGTGGCCACATAGATGGTGCGGTGGGCGTTCATGTTCATGTAGCCGGCGCGGGTCAGCTCGCTGGCCATGCACGCGCCGATCACCTCCGTGCCGTCCAGGCACAGGATGGTGTCGATGATCGTGGAGGCGTTGAACTTGCTGCACAGCATGACCGCCGCGTCGCGCGCCTCCGAGAGGCGGTGCTTGGTCATCGTCATGTCGATGTAGTAGTTGAGGTGGCTGTGGCTGGTGGCGAAATGTCCCGTCGCCAGACGAAGCGGGACATTGCCCTGCCGGTGGGGATACTGGATCAGCTTGATGGCCATCGCGCGCACTCCTTTTTTTCGCGGCATCCCGCCTTCGGGCGCAGTGCCCGCGCACGGGTCCGCTTCATTTTTCTATAGAATATTATGCCGTATTTTGGGCAATGTGTCAATATGCAAGTCGGAAGAGACGGCTTGAGATTCTCGCCGGATTTTGCTATACTGCATGTGTTCTCCTTTCAATTTCTACAGACATGCAGGAGGTTCCCATGAAGCTCACCCGCGTCTTTCCGCTCCTTGCGCTCCTTCTGACACTCCCGGCTTCTGCCGCCCTGGCGGACAAGGCACCCGCCTGCGAGGCGCTGGGCAGCGCGAAGGCCGCCGCGCACCTGTCCACGCACATCTACGCCTACACGGACGGCTGGGACGGCTATTCCCCCTCGTCCTGCACGGACGAGGGCTGCAGGGAATACGGCCATGTGCACTGCTATGGCCGGCGCGTCACGCTCTGGGATACGCCCGCAGGCGGCAATAGCCGCGTGGCATACTATCCCTTCGGCTCGGACGGCAAGGTCGGCCCGGACACCGAGTTCCAGCTCGTCGACGTCGTCGTCTACAAGGGCAAATATTACGCCGGTATCCGGATCCTGCAGGACGGCAGCGTCGTCCGTTCCGGCTTCGTCAGCGCCGATTACATCGGCTGCGACTGCGAGTCTTATGATGTCTTTGACGGGGATATCCCCGAATACGTCCACAATCACGGGGCGTTCGATCTCCGGTAACGCCGCCCGTAAGGCGCAGAAATCCTGCACAAATTGCGCCCGCCCCATTGACAAAGCTTTCCCAATGGCCTACAATAGGCAGCGAAGTTAAAACTGAATGGTCTTTGGGGCAGGGTGCAAATCCCGACCGATGGTAGAGTCCATGAACCTCCGTTTGGAGGCCGATCTGGTGCGATTCCAGAACCGACGGTACAGTCCGGATGAGAAAAGACAGTTCCTCCTGCGCAGCAGGCGCGTTGCCGCCTTGCTGTGATAGGAAATTTCCTGAGGCCAGCATCTTTTGGCTTCAGGAAATTTTTATTTAGGAGGATGTCCTATGAAAAGCAGAACTCAAATCCGTCGTCTGACCATGGCCGCCATGATGGGTGCCGTCGCCTTCGTGCTGATGTACTTCAGCTTCTCGGTGCCCTTCCTCTCCCCGTTTGCCGATTTCGACTTTTCCTATCTGCCCGAACTCATCGGCGGCTACATTCTCGGCCCGATCGGCGCGGTGCAGATCATCGCGGTGAAGATCCTGCTCAAGCTCGTGTTCAAGGGCACCAGCAGCATGCTCACCGGCGAGCTGCAGAAGTTCCTGCTCAGCTGCGCGTATGTGCTGCCCTCCGTGATCTATTACCGCCGCCACAAGACCCGCCGCGGCGCGGCGATCGGCCTTGTCATCGGCACCGTCGTGGGCGTGTGCACGGCGATTCTCACCAACGTCTACATCATTTTCCCGTTCTATATCAAGCTCTACGGTATGGACTGGGCGGCCATCATCAGCATGTGCACCGCGGTCAACCCCTGGATTCACGACCTGCCGACCATGGTGGCCTTCTCCATCATCCCCTTCAATGTGATCTCCATGACGGTCATCTCGCTGATCGCCATGCTCGTGTACAAGAAGATCAGCGTCCCGCTCAAAAAACTCATCCAGTGATGCTTTATTGATGCTTTCAGGAGGCAATGTTCATGAAATTCAGCGCAGACAAAAACCTCACCTTCGACCAGGCGGTTGAGATCATGTTCGACAAGCTGGGCGATTCCAAGATCATGGCGCTGGCCAGCTCGGTCAACGACTACGTCATGGTGCGCAACGTCAGCTGCCTGTTCTACGACCACAAGATCTGGTTCAAGACCGACAAGAACTTCCGCAAGACGCAGCAGCTCTTTAAGAACCCGAACGTCGCCCTGTGCTGGAGCGGCATCCAGGTGGAGGGCACGGCGCAAAGCAAGGGCCTGGTCGTCGACGAGCCGGACCGCCGGTTTGAAAAGCTCTACGAGAAGTACCTCTGGGGCAGCTACAACCGCTACTCCCACGAGGACACCGAGATCATCATCGAAGTCACGCCCAAATATGTCGAAATCTGGGACACCTGCGAGGACAATTACGCCTTCCAGATCTTCATCGACTTCGACAAAAAGAGCGTCGAGGTCAAGCCCTACGACCAGAAATAACGCGTCTTTTCCGCCGCCCGGCCGTGCCGCGCGGCGGTTTTTCCTTGCCCGCCGGGTTTTTATACCGGATAAACAAACCGGGCTTGCATATTTATTGACGATTCCCATTTTCAAGAATTCCCGTAAATGATATAATATATACAGTTCTTGATGAGCTGTGTCTCATATTTCCCCCATGTGTTCAGCTCTTGTTAATTTCTTGCCTTTTTCGTCTTCTCAGCTTATACGGATCAACGAAGGAGTGTTTTTTATGAAGATCACCGTTTGTATCGGCTCCTCCTGCCATGTGAAGGGCTCCCATCAGGTCGTGCGCGCGCTCCAGCAGCTCATCAGCGATAACGGTCTGGAGGACAAGGTTCAGCTCGCGGGCACCTTCTGCCTGAGCAACTGCCAGAAGGGCGTGTGCGTCACCGTCGATGACGTGCTGCACTCCGTCTCTCCGGACAATGTGGATGCCTTCTTTGCCGAGCATGTGCTCGCGAAAGTGTGACGGACCATGATCATTCAGATTTGCGTCGGCTCCTCCTGCCACCTCAAGGGCTCCGCGGACATCGTGCAGCTCATGCAGAAGGCCGTGGAGGAGGGCCATCTCGAAAACGAAATCACCCTGGCCGGCAGCTTCTGCACCGGACGGTGCAACCGCATCGGCGTCACCATCCAGGTGGACGACGAGATCTACACCGGCGTCACCCGCGAGAGCTTTCAGGCGTTCTGGAACGAAAACGTACTCAAAAAACTGTAAGAGAGGATTGCCATGGCCAGCTTTCTCACGCTGAAAAAATCCAACTGCAAAAACTGCTACAAGTGCATCCGCCACTGCCCGGTCAAGTCCATCCGCTTCTCCGGCAATCAGGCGCACATCATCGACAACGAGTGCATCCTCTGCGGCCACTGCTTCGTCGTCTGCCCGCAGAACGCCAAGCAGATCGTGGACGACACGGAAAAGGTGAAGGTCATGCTGCAGGGCGAGGACCCGGTGATCGTCTCCCTGGCACCCTCCTTCATCGCCAATTACGAGGGCGTGGGCATCGACTCCATGCGCAAGGCGCTCAAAGCGCTCGGCTTTGCCGACGTGGAGGAGACCGCCATCGGCGCGACGATCGTGAAGACCGAGTACGAGCGCATGCTCGCCGAGGATCACAAGGACGTCATCATCTCCTCCTGCTGCCACTCCGCCAACCTGCTGATTCAGAAGTATTTCCCCGGCGCACTGCCCTACCTGGCGGACGTGCTCTCCCCCATGCTGGCGCACTGCCAGGACATCAAGCGCCGCATTCCGAACGCCAAGACCGTGTTCATCGGCCCTTGCGTCGCGAAAAAGGACGAGGCCGATCACTACAAGGGCCTGACCGACGCCGTGCTCACCTTCGAGGAGCTGACCAACTGGCTCAATAAGGAGGGCATCGAGCTGGAGCACGAGGTCGACACCAAGGAAGAGAGCCTCGCGCGCTTCTTCCCGGTCACCGGCGGCGTGCTCAAGACCATGCGTCAGGACGCCCCCGGCTTCACCTACCTGTCCATCGACGGCGTGGCCAACTGCATGGAGGCGCTCAAGGACATCGAGAGCGGCAAGATTCACCACTGCTTCATCGAGATGAACGCCTGCTCCGGCGGCTGCGTCAGCGGCCCCGTGATGGAGAAGTACCACAAGAATCCGATCAAGGACTACGTCGCCGTCTCCAGCTACGCCGGCACAAAGGACTTTGACGTGCCGCAGCCGGACCTCATGCACCTGCGCAAGAGCTTCTCCCCGATTGAGCCGGACGCGAAAATGCCCAGCGAGACCGAGATTGCCGCCATCCTGCGCCAGATGGGCAAGTTCCGCCCGAGCCAGGAGCTCAACTGCGGCTCCTGCGGCTACAACACCTGCCGCGAGAAGGCCATCGCCATCTATCAGGGCAAGGCGGAGGCCTCCATGTGCCTGCCCTACCTCAAGGACAAGGCGGAGAGCTTCTCGGACACCATCGTCAAGAATACGCCCAACGGCCTCATCGTGCTCAACGAGGACCTGGAGGTGCAGCAGATCAACGCCGCCGCCCGCAAGATCCTCAACATCCGCAACGTCAGCGACGTGATGGGCGAGCCGGTCGTGCGCATTCTCGATCCGATGATCTTCATGAACGCGCTCGAGTCCCGCATGGGCATCCTCGAGCAGCGCGAATATCTGGTCGAGTACAAGCGCTACGTCGAGGAGACGGTCATCCACGACAAGGAGAGCCGCCTGCTCATCTGCATCATGCGCGACGTAACGCAGGAGGAGCGCGAGCGCGAAAAAAAGGAAAGCATCAGCCACCAGACCATCGAGGTCGCCGACAAGGTCGTCGACAAGCAGATGCGCATCGTTCAGGAGATCGCATCCCTGCTGGGCGAAACCGCCGCTGAAACCAAGATCGCCCTGTCCAAGCTGAAGGAGTCCATCTCGAATGAATGATCTTTGTGCGGATATCGGATACAAGAGTATCAACCATGTCGGCGAGCAGCTGTGCGGCGACCACGTCGACATCGTGGAGCAGGGTGACGGCTCCACCGTCATCGTCCTGGCGGACGGCCTGGGCAGCGGCGTAAAGGCGAGCATCCTCTCCACGCTCACCTCCAAGATCATCTCCACGATGCTGGCCGCCGGCCTGCCCATCGAGGAGTGCGTCTCCGCCATCGCCGCCACACTGCCGGTGTGCTCCGTCCGAGGCGTCGCCTATTCCACCTTCACCATCATCCACCTGCGGAACAACGAGACCGCCGAGCTCATCCAGTACGACAACCCGCAGGTCATCCTCATCCGCGACGAGAAGAACTTCGAGTACCCGCGGACCGAGATGAACATCGGCGGCAAGAAGATCTTCAAGTCCGTCATCAAGCTCCAGGAGGACGACCTGTTCATCGCCATGAGCGACGGCTGCCCGCACGCGGGCATCGGCATGAGCTACAACTTCGGCTGGAAGCGCGAGGACATCGCCGCCTTCATGGAGACCATCTGTGTGGCCGGCTACACCGCCAAGACGCTCTCCACCATCCTCATCGACGAGGTCAACAAGCTCTACGGCGGCAAGCCCGGCGACGACGCGACCGCCTGCATCGTGCGCATCCGCAAGCGCGTGCCGATGAACCTGCTCTTCGGCCCGCCGAGCAACCGCGACGACTGCGACCGCATGATGAGCCTGTTCTTCTCCAAGGAGGGCAAGCACATCATCTGCGGCGGCACCACGTCCTCCATCGCCGCCAAGTACCTGGGCAAGCCGCTCAAGGCGACGCTGTCCTTCGAGCGCAGCGACATCCCGCCCATCGCCGAGATCGAGGGCGTGGACCTGGTGACCGAGGGCGTCATCACGATCAACCGCGTCGTGGAGTACGCCAAGGACTACATCGAGGCCAACACGGAATACGCCGAATGGAGCATGAAGCGCGACGGCGCCTCGCTGATCGCCCGCCTGCTCTTTGAGGAGGCCACGGACATCACCTTCTTCGTGGGCCGTGCAGTCAATCCCGCACACCAGAACCCCGACCTGCCCATCAACTTCAACATCAAGATGAACCTGGTCAAGGAGCTCAGCGAGTGCCTCAGGAAAATGGGCAAGCACATCAAGGTCAGCTACTTCTAAGGAGTGAGGAACCATGAGAAAATTCGATACCAAGGTGCAGTACCTCAAGTACAAGGTGCTGCGCGAGGTCGCGCGCGACGCGTGGAACGACACGCTGCTTGAAAACGTACTGAATATTCCCAAGATCATCGTTCCCGGAAAGACGCCGACCATGCGCTGCTGCGTGTTCAAGGAGCGCGCCATCCTCGGCGAGCGCGTCAAGCTCGCCATGGGCGGCGACAAGCACAACGGCAACGTCGTGGAGGTCATCGAGATCGCCTGTGACGAGTGCCCGGCCGCCGGCTACGAGGTGACCGACTCCTGCCGCGGCTGCCTGGCGCACCGCTGCGAGGATGTCTGCAAGCGCGGCGCGATCACCTTTGATCACAACCACGTCGCCCACATCGACAAGAGCAAGTGCGTCGAGTGCGGCCAGTGCGCCAAGGTCTGCCCGTACGCCGCCATCGCGCACCGCACCCGCCCCTGCCAGAACGCCTGCAAGGTCAAGGCCATCTCCATCAACGCGGACGGCGCCGCCGCCATCGACAACGAGAAGTGCATCTCCTGCGGCGCGTGCGTGTACCAGTGCCCGTTCGGCGCGATCATGGACAAGTCCTTCATCGTAGACGTGATCGACATCCTCAAGGGCAGCGACTTCGGCAAGAACTACAAGGTCTACGCCGTCGTTGCCCCGTCCATCGCCAGCCAGTTCACCTATGCCAAGCTCGGCCAGGTCATCACCGGCCTCAAGAAGATCGGCTTCCATGCGGTTGTCGAGGCGGCGCTGGGCGCGGACATGGTCGCCATGTGGGAATCCAAGGAGATCGCGGAGAAGGGCTTTGTGACCAGCTCCTGCTGCCCGGGCTTCGTGCGCTACATCCAGTCCGCCTTCCCGGCGCTGGAAAAGTACATCTCCCACAATCCCTCCCCGATGGCCGCCATCGGCCAGTACATCAAGCGCACCGACCCGACGGCCAAAATCGTCTTCATCGGCCCGTGCACGGCCAAGAAGATGGAGATGCAGCGTGAGGAGGTTCGCCCCTATATCGACTCCGTGCTCACCTTCGAGGAGCTTCAGGCGCTGTTTGACAGCCGCGAGTTCGACATCCAGAACCTCGAGGAGGACGTGCTGGACAACGCATCCTACTATGGCCGTCTCTTCGCCCGCAGCGGCGGCGTAACCGACGCGGCCGTGCAGGCGCTCAAGGAGCAGAACATCGACTTTGAGATCAAGCCGGAGGTCTGCGACGGCATCGAAGCCTGCAAGATGGCACTGCTCAAGAAGAGCAAGAACGCGCTCGCCGCCAACTTCATCGAGGGCATGGCCTGCGAGGGCGGCTGCATCGGCGGCGCCGGCTGCCTGACCCACGGCCCGAAGGACAAGACTCAGGTGGACAAGTACGGCCAGGAGGCGTTCGAGAAGACGATCACGGACGCGCTCTCGGTGCTGTAAGCGGCGATTGGGCGCTTTAGGGAGATTTTGTTTACGAACAAGATAATTCTCACTATTTGCAGCTTTAGGAGAACGCGCTCCGCTGGGGCCAGAAGGGTCGGGGAGGGTTTCGATGC
>SFFH01000105.1 GCA_004557905.1 Clostridiales bacterium
AATCTGTTCCGCTACGGCACGCCGGGCGTGGACGGCTTCCAGGCGAAGGTCGTCACGTTCGAAAATGAAATGGCAGAGCGGCTGGGGCACAAGCACGTGGTCGCCACGAGCTCGGGCACGGGCTCTTTGATGTGCTGCCTGGCGGCGCTCGGCATCGGCATGGGCGACGAGGTCATCGTCCCCGGCTATACCTTCATCGCTTCGATCGCCACGATCGCCATGATGAACGCCATCCCCGTCCTCGCGGAGATCGACGAGTCGCTGACCATCGACCCCACGAAGATCGAAGCGCTCATCACCCCGAAGACGAAGGCCATCATGCCGGTCCATATGCTGGGCAACCCCTGCGATATGGATCCCATCATGGAGATCGCGAAGAAGCATAACCTGTACGTCATTGAAGACTGCTGCCAGGCTGTCGGCGCGGCATATCATGGGAAGCGCGTGGGCACCATCGGCGATATGGGCGCATATTCGCTCAACGTCTTCAAGACCATCACCACCGGCGACGGCGGCTTCGTCGGCACGTCGAGCGACGAGCTGTATGAGCGCGCCTTCGGCTTCCACGATCAGGGCCATAAGCCCTGCCGGATGGGCGTCGAGGTCGGCAACCGCTCGATGGTCGGCATGAACATGCGGATGAACGAACTGTCCGGCGCGGTCGCAGTCGCCCAGGGCCGGAAGCTCGACGGCATCCTCGATACGCTCCGCGCGAAGAAGAAGGAGCTCAAGGACCAGCTGCAGGGCATCGACGGTCTCGGCTTCCGGAAGATCAACGACGAGAAGGAATGCGCCACGCTGCTGACGCTCCTGTTCGATACCAAGGAGCTCGCGGACAAGTTCTGCGCTGCCATGGGCACGGCTCCGATCGCGAAGTCCGGCTGGCACGTGTACAACAACATGGAGCAGATCCTCGATAAGAAGACCTGGACCGACAACCATCCGTTCCACCTGTCCGACCGGACGTATGAGAAGCATATGCTCCCGCAGACGGACGATATCCTGGACCGCGCGGTCAACATCTCCATCGGCGTCGTGGATAAGGGCCTGGGCTCCGGCTGCGGCATCAACATCAACTCGACCGAAGAGGAGATCAACGCCACCGCCAAGCACATCCGCGAGGTCATCGCGGGCCTGTAAGAAAAGCAGGAGGGCATCCAAATGAAACGAATCAAGACCGCCGTCGTCGGCTGCGGCTCGATCAGTGATATCTACATGACGAACCTCACGAACGGGAAGTTCACGGTCATGGAGCTCGTCGCGTGCAGCGACCTGATGGTGGAACGTATGAACGCCAGCGCCGCGAAGTTCGGGATCAAGGCCATGAGCCTCGATGAGATCTGCGCGGATCCGGAGATCGAGATGGTCATCTGCCTGACCACGCCCGCGGCCCACTATCCCATCATCAAGCAGGCGCTGCTGGCGGGCAAGCACGTGTTCAGTGAGAAGATGATCGCCGTCGACCTCTGGCAGGGCAAGGAGCTGGTGCAGATCGCGAACGAGAAGGGGCTGCATCTGGGCGTCGCGCCCGATACCTTCCTCGGCGCCTCCGTGCAGACGGCCAAATACATCGTGGACAAGGGCCTGATCGGCAAGCCCCTGAGCTGCCGCGCGTCCATCTCCCGCGATTACGGCATTTACGCCGAGTTCCTGACGCATCTGGCCAAGAAGGGCGCGGGCATCGGCTTCGACATGGGCGGGTATTATCTGACGGCGCTGGCCGCCATCCTCGGCCCGGTTAAGTCTGTCGCTGCGTTCACGGCGACGAATGACCCCGACCGCGTCAACACCCGCATCGGCGCGCCGGGCTTCGGCCAGGCATACGATGTGCAGGTGCCGAACGTCATCTCGGCGACGATGCAGTACGCAAACGGCGTTCTGGGCACGCTGCACATGAACTCCGACTGCATCGAGGACGAAGAGACCTGCCTGAAGATCTACGGCACGGAGGGCATCCTCACCATGGGCGACCCGAACCAGTTCGGCGCGCCGGTGTACCTGCAGAAGCCGCTGTGTGAGCCGGTGGAATTCCCGTTCACGCACGGGTATCAGGAGAACTCCCGCGGTCTCGGCGCGGCGGAGATGGCCTGGTCCATCCTGGCCGGACGCGATCACCGCGCGAGCAAGGAGATGGCCTACCACGTCTTTGAGACGATGCACGGCATCATGACGAGCGCCGAAACCGGCAGCTTCTGCCAGCTGCAGTCCACGTTCCAGACCCCCGCCGCCCTCCCCGCCGGCTACCGCAGCGTGGGCGACTGGTCCCGAAAGGAAGAATCCGCACTGATCTGAGCAGA
>SFFH01000049.1 GCA_004557905.1 Clostridiales bacterium
GGGAAATCGAAATCCCCCCTCATCCCTCTGGGCCCAGCGCAGCGCGCTTCCCCTGAAGATGGACATCTTCAAAGTCTCTTAGTAAACACTTGCTCCCTTAAGCTCACTAACCGGCCAAACCACACATGTGCGTGAATTGCGACCCGCCAAAGCCGCCGAGGCTGCCCATGCCGAACATCTGGCAACCCACACATGTGCGTGAATTGCGACACGATCGTGGTCAGGTCGAGAGGTGGGGCAGGGGCTGGCAACCCACACATGTGCGTGAATTGCGACCAAATGGAGGAAAGCAGATGAAACTGTCTGAAATCTGGCAACCTACACATGTGCGTGAATTGCGACGGCAAAAGCGCACAGAAATCGTCATTCACTTATTATGATGTGGGGACTCTGGTACTGCCATCCTTCTATACTGGAACCGGACGAAGCGGCGTATCACTGAGATGGTTTCCCGCGTCATTTGCTGCCCTCCGACGGCGAATCCCAGATTCTGTGCCGGAGTATTCTGGCAGCGTGGGACATGCCCTGTCCCTGTTTGTGTCATGCCTGGTGCGAATGCACCGGGGATTTTCCGTTTGCTTGCAGATCGCACTCAGGCGATGCCAAAGCTGGAAAGGTGAGGCTTGTTTTCGGCTTGAATACGGTTCAATTCCTGATTGTGATGAAGAATAAATGCAGAATAGGTCTGTTCACAGCGCTGCTGATCTGGCTGGGACAGTGTGACGTCTGCGTTCATGATGAGAAATGCCGAATACAGATCGCGCTGTACGAAATCACCGTTATTGAGCGTAAAGTTTCTTGTTCCGAGTGTTTTGCGGGTGTACTTTTGAGACAGATGATCGTATTGACTGGCGCGGAAAGACCACTTGTTCACGCGGCGAAGCCCGCTCCCTGTTGCCTGCTGCAGCTTGGTGTCCAAAATGGTGAGAAACATGGACGGTGCCTTGTTGGCCAAGGACTTCCCAAAACGTTTTTTTCGCTTGAATCGGCCATGTTTGTTCTTTTCGGTCTTTTTGGCCCGACGCTGCATGGCGCGATAATCCATATCCTCAACATAGATTTCTGAACCAAGGGTAAGAATATAGTTCGCCAGACAGACGTGCTGATATTTGCGGATATCGGCATTTTTTCTTTGCAGCTCCCGAATTTGCCCTGCAAGCTTTCTGTACCGGTTGGACTGTATCCATCGCAGCCGGATGCCTCTGCGAATGGTACCGTCCTCATTGTAGTTCTCCGGATTCATGCTGCGGCGGCTTGAATCCATCTTTCTTTGGAGACGCAGCATTTTCTCGTGATTCGCGTTCACGCGGTCCGCCAGTTCCCAAAGGTGCGCTTGCTCTGCAGAGACGATGGCGACAGACTGTGTGCCGATGTCGATGCCCACTCGTCCCTCTCCGATGGGGCGATGCCTGGCGGCAGGCTCGCCGACAAGCGTCAGCTGCAGGTAGTACTTGTATCGCGTCTTCACCCACTTGCGGACGACGCGGAAGTATTTCACCTTCTTTTGCAGCATGTCACGCTCATAGTCGGTGTCGGGCTTCTGTACGCGAATACGGAGCGTAATTTTGTCTTTGCTCTGCCCTCCGCTCCAGATGAACATATCGTCCTTCATGGACATGGCGTTGCCGGCTGTCTGGTTTGCGGCGCTGCTCAGCGTACCGCGATGCTTGAAATGGACTTTCTTTGCGCCGTGATACAGATGCTTATCAAATGCGCGCCAGACATCGGAGGCAACGTGATGCGCTACATGCGTGGCAATCTGCCCAACAAAATGCTTTTGCATGGGTGTGATATCATCTTTGAAAGCATTTCTTGAAAATCCTGCTTTTTCCAGCATCTGCCTCCTTTGCTGATACAGCGACCTGCGCTTTTCCTTGGGGAGCTGAAGAATGCTCTGTTCAAGTTCGCGATATGCCCTGGTTCGCTGAATGTTTTTCAGCTTGCGGAGCTCCATCGCAATCAGCGAGTTTTGCAGATGCTCAAGAATTTTGAAGCGCTTTTCTATTATGTGCTCCTGGTACGGCTCGGTCAGGAGAGGCAGCGTAAGAACGCAGCGATTTTTGGATTCCTTTGTTTCTGTCACAGCCGTCTCTCCTTCCTGATAAAGTACTGCTTGCATTATACCACATTGTTTGCAATCCTGATAGTCAAAGCATCATGAAACGCAGAAAACCTGATCTGGAAAACCTGACCTGAAAAATCGACACATTCCCCCTAATTCGGAGCATTGACCCCGAACTGACGCTGTGCTATGCTTACATCACATCCATCACAAGGCGACAACAGCCCGGGCTGGCGATCGCGGCCTTTCTGGCGCTCATCGTCCTGCCCAACTGCTTTGCCACGGTGCCGGTCGGCTCCACGGGCATCATGCTGACGATGGGCAAGGTGGAGGACACGGCGCTGCCCGAGGGCATGCACTTCAAGATCCCGTTCGTGCAGCGGATCGTCTCGATGGACAACCGCGTCAAGAAGCTGGAGCTGAGCACCGAGGCCTTCTCCAAGGACATCCAGACCGTCTCCGCGACGCTGGCGGTCAACTACCGCCTGCAGACGGAGAAGACCTTTGAGATCTACAAGACCACCGGCACGGCGTACGAGGACAACCTGATCGTCCCGGCGACGCACGAGGTGCTCAAGTCCGTCTGCGCGCAGTACACGGCGGAGGAGCTGATCTCCAAGCGCGCCGAGTCCTCGGACAAGATGCGCGACGAGCTGGACGCGAAGCTCTCCCAGATCGGCATCTCGATCACCGATTTCAACATCATCGACTTTGACTTCTCGGATGAGTTCATCTCCGCCGTGGAGAGCAAGCAGGTGGCTGAGCAGCTCAAGAAGAAGGCCGCGACCGAGAACGAGACCGCCATCGCCCAGGCCGAGCGCGAGAAGCAGGTGTCCATCAAGCAGTCCGAGGCGGAGGCCGAGCGCGTGCGCATCGCCGCCGAGGCTCAGGCGCAGTCCACGCTCATCGCCGCCCAGGCGGAGGCCGACGCGGTGAAGCTGGCAGCCGACGCGGAGGCGTATCGCCTGGAGCAGATCGGCAAGCAGCTGACGGACAAGACCATCCTCAACACCCTCGCGGACAACTGGAACGGCGAGCTGCCCGGTGTGATCGGCGCGGGCGCGGCCGGCATCCTGAATCTGGACGAGATGGTGAAGGGCGGCGCCGGAGAATAACGGCGCAGCGCACGAAGGCGCAGCAGCATGAAGGCTGGGCAAACAGAATACGGGGCTGTCTCATCGGGAGGCAGCCCCTTTTCCATGCCTGCGGGAGAAGAAGACTGCTGCATGTCGGTTGGAGCCGCGGGTTCGGGAGAATGTTTTTCTGCACCCGATCAAATTACCTATTGACAAGGTAGGCAGAACGGGGTATAATTCCACCAACCGATACGGTTGGTAATCTAAGGAAGGAGGGCGGAGAGATGGAAAATGTCTTTGAGGCGCTCGTCCGCGCCAACTTCCGCTTCGGCCGAATGTGCCGCTGTCTGTGAGAGACAAGCGACACGAGCGACCGAAAGGAGAAACCGACATGTCTGAATACTGTTTTGAAACCATGCAGCTGCACGTTGGACAGGAGACCGCCGACCCGGCGACCGACGCACAGCCAGCTGACTGATGAGGAGCTTCTGGATCAGGGCATCAAGCCCAACACCATCCGCCTGTCCATCGGTACGGAGCATATCGACGATATTCTGGCGGATCTTGAGCGCGGCTTTGACGCGGTAAAAGAGGGATAAGCGATGAATGGAATGCTGCCCGGCGTGGTCTTCCGATGTCGATGAGGGGAGGACGCTCAGAAACCCATCGACCAGGTAAAGGAGATCTACTATGTCCAGGATTTATGCAACCGCCGATCAGCTGATCGGCAAAACCCCGCTGCTGGAGCTGACGAACATCGAGAAGGCGCTGGGCCTCAAGGCGCGCGTGCTGGCCAAGCTGGAATACTTCAATCCGGCCGGCTCGGTCAAGGACCGTATCGCCAAGGCCATGATCGACGAGGCGGAGGCCAGCGGCAAGCTCAGGCCCGGCTCCGTGATCATTGAGCCGACCAGCGGCAACACGGGCATCGGCCTGGCGGCAGTGGCCGCGGCCAGGGGCTACCGCATCATCATCGTGATGCCGGAGACCATGTCCGTCGAGCGCCGCCAGCTGATGAAGGCCTACGGCGCGGAGCTGGTGCTGACCGAGGGCGCGAAGAGCATGAAGGGCGCCATCGCCAAGGCGGAGGAGCTTGCGGCGGAGATTCCGGACAGCTTCGTGCCCGGCCAGTTTGTCAATCCCGCCAACCCGAAGGCACACAGGGAGACGACCGGCCCGGAGATCTACGACGACACCGACGGCGAGGTGGACATCTTCGTGGCGGGCGTGGGCACCGGCGGCACGATCACCGGCGTAGGCGAGTACCTGAAGGCGAAAAAGCCGCAGGTGAAGGTTGTCGCCGTCGAGCCGGCGACCTCCGCCGTGCTCTCCACCGGCGTGGCGGGCGCGCATAAGATTCAGGGCATCGGCGCGGGCTTCGTGCCGCAGGTGCTCAATACGAAGGTGTACGACGAAATCATCCCCGTGGCGAACGAGGACGCCTTTGAAACGGGCCGGCTGATCGGCCATCGCGAGGGCGTGCTGGTGGGCATCTCCTCGGGCGCGGCGGCGTTTGCGGCGATTGAGCTGGCCAAGCGCCCGGAGAACGCGGGCAAGACCATCGTGGTGCTGCTGCCCGATACGGGCGACCGCTACCTCTCCACGCCGCTCTTTGCCGAATGATGAGCTGCGAGCCATAAGCGCAAAGCGGAGAAGGGACCGGAGCCTGCCGCCGCCTGTGGCGGAAACAGGCAGGCGGAGCGTCGGGAATCGCAAGGAGCGCCTACAGGCGCGACTATGCGAGTTCCCCGGAAGTCTGAGGGACAAAGTCCCTCAGGCGGGGTCTGGGGCCTGCGGCCCCAGCGTCCCCCATCCGCGAAGCGGGCAAGCAAGAATCGCAGCGGAGCCGAAGGCGAGAATTGCGATTCCGGTCACGCGGCTTGAAACAGGCACAAACCAAAGAACATATTAGCAAAATGCCGGTGCTGTTTTGTGCTCCGGCGTTTTGCTGCCTGCGGTTGAAAGCTTCCCGGTCAGCATGCTATAATCAGACAAACGAAAGGAGCGATGCGCCATGATGATTTCCACCCGGGGCAGGTACGCGCTGCGCGTGATGATCGACCTGGCGGAGCACCAGAGCGACGGGTATATTCCGATGAAGGACGTGGCGCAGCGGCAGGAGATCTCGCTCAAGTATCTGGAACGGATTCTGCCGGCGCTGGTGCAGGCCGGGGAGATTGAGGGCGTGCACGGCAAGGGCGGCGGCTATAGGCTCACACGCGCGCCGGAGGATTACCGCGTGGGCGACATCCTGCGGCTGACCGAGGGCGATCTGGCGCCGGTCGCCTGCCTGGGCTGCGATGCGAAGCCGTGCGCGCGCGAGCCGCAGTGCCGCACAATCGGCATGTGGCGGAGGTTTTCCGAGATGACCAACGCGTACTTTGACGGGATCACGATTGCCGACCTGATGCAGCGCGTGGTATAATGCATGCAGAAGCGGCGCGGCGGACGAACGGCACGCGCTGCAGCAACATAGAAAGCGAGGAACGCATATGCTCAAGGGAATCTCTCCGATCATCAGCCCCGAATTGCTTAAGATCATCGCCGAAATGGGCCACGGCGACGAGCTCGTGCTCGCCGACGGCAACTTCCCCGGTACGTCGATCGGCAAGCGCTGCGTGCGCTGCGACGGTCACGGCTGCGCCGAGGTGATGCGCGCCATCGTCGCGCTGTTTCCGCTGGACGACTTTGTGAAAAAGCCCATGGCCGTGATGGAGGTGCCGGCCGGCATGTTCCCCGGCGATAAGGCGCCCATCTGGCAGGCCTTCCGTGAGGCCGCCGATCTGGACATGCCCAGCGCCGAGTTTGACATGATGGAGCACGACGCGTTTATCGAGCGCGCGAAAAACGCCTACGCCGTCGTGCAGACGGGCGAGACGGCGCTCTACGGCAACATCATCATCCGTAAGGGCGTGGTGAGGCTGTAAAACAGCTTGAAACAGCGCGAAGCGAAAGAGGGGTTCGGGGACAATGTCCCCGAGCGGGGTTTGGGGCCTGCGGCCCCAACGTCCCCCATTCGCGAAGCGGGCAGGCAAGAATCGCAGAGGAGCCGAAGGCGAGGATTGCGATTCCGCCAAAGCAGCTTTCAATAAGCCTGAATTGAGAACGGCTTGAAGTGAAACAAAACAGTCCCTTCCCGCGTGGGAAGGGACTGAATTTTTGGAAGAATTACTTCTTCTCGGTGAGCGGCTTCAGATGCCAGATGAGGTCGTTGTACTCCTTGATGGTGCGGTCGGAGGAGAAGATGCCGGACTTGGCGACGTTGATGATCTCCTTGCGGGTCCACGCCTTGGTATTCAGGTAGTCGTTGCCCAGACGGCGCTGCGCACCCTGGTAGGAGCCGAAGTCCTTGAGCACCAGGTACGGATCGGCGATGCCGCCGTTGTCGGAGAAGACCAGGGCGCGGAAGAGGCCCTCGAACATCTTCGGGTTCTCCGGGGTCAGGCTGCCATCAAAGAGCATGTTGAGCGCGCGGCGCAGCTCGGCGTTGGTCTCGTAGATATCCAGGCTGCGGTAGGTGCCGGCGGCGTAGAGCGCCTCGACCTCCTTGGAGCGCATGCCGAAGATATAGCAGTTCTCCTCGCCGACCAGATCGGCGATCTCGACGTTCGCGCCGTCCAGCGTGCCGATGGTCACGGCGCCGTTCATCATGAACTTCATGTTGCCGGTGCCGGAGGCCTCCTTGGAGGCGGTGGACAGCTGCTCGCTGACCTCGGAGGCCGGCATGAGCATCTCCGCGGTGGAGACGTTGTAGTTCTGCAGGAAGACGATCTTGATCATCTTGCTCGCGCGCGGGTCCTTGTTGATCTTCTCGGCCAGCACGTTGATGAAGTGGATGATCTCCTTGGCGCGGCGGTAGCCTGGCGCGGCCTTCGCGCCGAAGATGAAGGTGCGCGGCGCCATGGTGTAGTTCGGATCGTCGCAGATGCGATTGTAGAGCACCAGGATGTGCAGCGCGTTGAGCAGCTGACGCTTGTACTCGTGCAGGCGCTTGACCTGGACGTCGAACATGGTGTCCGGATCAAGCTCCAGGCCCTGATGGCGGTTGATCCAGCGGGAGAAGCGGGCCTTGTTCTCGTACTTGACCTTGGCAAACTTCTCGACGAAGGCCGCGTCGTCCGCCAGCGGGAGCAGCTTCTCCAGCTCCATGGTGTCCTTGCGCCAGCCCTGGCCGATGGACTCATCCAGCAGCGCGGAGAGGCCAGGGTTGGCCAGCATCAGCCAGCGGCGCGGGGTGATGCCGTTGGTGATGGCGCAGAACTTCTCCGGCATGATCTTGTAATAGTCGGCGAAGGTGGAGCGCTTGAGGATCTCGCCGTGCAGCTGGGAAACGCCGTTGACGGCGTGGCTGTAGGCGATGCACATGTTGGCCATGTGCGCCTGATCGTAGGCCAGGATGGCCATGTGGCCGATGCGGTCCCACTCGCCCGGGAAGCGGTCAAACAGCTTCTGGCACAGGCGGCGGTTGAGCTCCTGCATGATCGCGTAGATGCGCGGCAGGGTCTCACGCATCATGCTCTCCGGCCACTTCTCCAGCGCCTCGGCCATGATGGTGTGGTTGGTGTAGGCGACGGTATTGATGGTGATGCGCTCGGCAACCTCCCAGGGCAGGTGCTCCTCGTCCACCAGGATGCGCATCAGCTCCGGAATGACCATGGCCGGGTGCGTATCGTTGATGTGGAAGGCGACTTTCTCGGGCAGCTGATCCATGTCGGTGCCGTACACGCGCTTGAAGTCCTTGATGGCGTACTGCAGCGTGGCGCTGACCAGGAAGTACTCCTGCATCAGGCGCAGCTTCTTGCCGTTGTAGGTGTTGTCCTCCGGATAGAGCACCTTGGAGATCTGCGCGGCGATGGAATCGCTGTCCTCGCTGGAGCCGTTGTAATCGCCGGCGGAGAACTTCTCCAGGTTGAAGTTGCGCGGGAGCACGGCGCTCCACATGCGCAGGCGGTCAACGACCTTGTTGTCGTAGCCGACGATCGGCAGATCATACGGCACGGCGATGACGTCCTCGGTGTTCTGCAGGGAGACATAGTGCTTGTCGCCCATCCAGTTCTCCAGAACCTGGCCGCCGAAGCGCACGGTCACGGCGTCGCGCTGGGTCGGAATCTCCCAGGCGTTGCCGTAGGTCAGCCACTCGTCCGGCACCTCAACCTGCTGGCCGTCCACGATGCGCTGACGGAACAGGCCGTACTCGTAGCGGATGGTGCAGCCCATGGCCGGCAGATCCAGCGTGGCCAGGGAGTCCAGGAAGCACGCGGCCAGACGGCCCAGACCGCCATTGCCCAGCGCCGGTTCCGGCTCCTCGTGCAGCACGCCGCGCAGGGTCAGGCCCAGCTCGTTGAAGGCCTCCTCATACTCCTTGGTGGAGCAGAGGTTGAGCAGGTTGTTGTGCAGCCAGCGGCCGGTGAGGAACTCGATGGAGAGGTAGTACAGGCGCTTGGCCTTCTCCTCGCGGCGGGCTTCCTTCTCAAAGCGCCACTTGAGCATGATCTGGTCGCGCACGGTGGAGGCAACGGCCGCGTAAATCTGCTTCGGGGTCGCTTCCTCGATCGTGGTGCCGTAGTAGCGCAGCAGCTTGTTGAGGATGGACTCCTTAATGGTGTCCTTGTTGTATTCGTTCATCAGAGGCATAGGTTTAACCCTCCCAGGTTCGGCGCGGCCATCTGCCGCCGCTTTTTTGAAGATCTATCAATCTATGCGAACGCCCCGTTTCGGGGCAGCCATCGCTCATTATAACATAGAAGAAATTGGGTGACAAGGAAAAATCGTGGAAATACAAGGAATTTTCCGATATTCTGTGCAGAAGGGAAAAGAAATATGAAAAAAAGGCGGTAAAAACCGCCTTAAATTGCTGGAAAAAACGGCTGCGGATTTCAATACATCACGCGCGAAATCTTCGCGCCGAGGCTGGAGAGCTTGGTTTCCAGATGCTCGTAGCCGCGGTCGATATAATGCGTGTTGCTGATCTCGGTGGTGCCCTGCGCCATCAGGCCCGCGATGACCAGCGCCGCGCCCGCGCGCAGATCGCTCGCCTCCACCGCCGCGCCGTGCAGCTGCGGCACGCCCTCGATGACGGCCGTCTGCTCGAACAGGCGCACGCGCGCGCCCATGCGCTCCATCTCCATCAGGTGACGGAAGCGGGACTCGAAGATATTCTCCACGACCGTGGAGGTGCCGGTGGCCGTGCACAGCAGCGCGCTCATGGGCTGCTGCAGATCGGTCGGGAAGCCGGGGTAGACCTGCGTCTTGAACGTCACGCCGCGGTGCGCGCCCATCGAGCGCACACGGATGGAATCGTCGCGCTCGTCCACGCGCGCGCCCATCTCCAGCAGCTTGGCGGTCAGCGCCTCCATGTGCGTGGGGATGCAGCCGCTGATGGTCACATCGCCGTGCGTCGCGGCGGCGGCGATCATCAGCGTGCCGGTCTCGATCTGGTCCGGGATGACGGCGTAGGGGCGGCGGGCGCTCAGGCTTTGCACGCCGCGCACGCGGATGACGTCCGTGCCCGCGCCCTTGACCTTGCAGCCCATGGAGTTGAGGAAGTTGGCGGTGTCGACGATGTGCGGCTCCTTGGCGGCGTTGTAGATGGTGGTGGTGCCCTGTGCGCACGCGGCGGCGAGCATCACGTTGATCGTGCCGCCCACGGTGACCATGTCCATGAACACGTCGCCGCCGACGAGGCCGTTCCTTGCGCGGGCCACGACGGTACCGCCCTCGATCTCCACCTCGGCGCCCAGCATGCGCATGCCCTTGATGTGCTGATCGATCGGTCGGCGGCCAATGTTGCAGCCGCCGGGCAGCGGCACGGAGGCCTCGCCAAAGCGCGCCAGCAGCGCGCCGATATAATAGGAGGAAGCGCGCATTCTGCGGCACAGCTCCAGCGGCACGTCCGTGCGGCTGATGGTGCTGGCGTCCACCTCCATGGTCCCCTCCTTCGGGTCCCACACGACTCTGGCGCCCAGGTGCTGAAGCGTCTCCACGGAGACGTGCACGTCCTCGATGCTCGGCAGGTTCTCGATCACGCAGGGCGTCTGGCTCAGAATGGCGGCCGGAATGATCGCCACGGCGGTATTCTTGCCGCCGCTGACGCGGACGGCGCCCTCCAGCCGCTGCCCACCGGTGATGAGCATTCTCTCTTCTGCCATGCGTGTCCTCCTTGCATCCCCACAAACCGGGGTAAAAACGATATTCTAACTCATATATTATACACAGGGACGGGGAATTTGGCAAGAAGCGCACAGGGATTTGGAAAAATCCGCCTGAAACGGGACAAAAAGCCCCGTTTGCTTCGTTTGTATGGTATAATATGCGGAAACTGGCCGGGTGTTCATCCCTGCCGGCGCTCCGCAGGGCGCGTCCGTCCGCGCGGAAGGAAGACATGGGAGGTGCGGGCGATGACGCAGGCGTGGGTTCAGGTGCTCTCGCTGCTCTTTGGGTATGTCAGCGCGGCGATCATCCTGCTCATCGTGCTGCTGGCGCTGCGCAAATATGCGTCGGACCGGGCGCTGTGGCGGCGGGTGCGCAGGGAGCTGCCGCAGGCCGGGGCCGTCGGGCAGCTGGTGGTGCTGGACGGCGGCAGGCGGCTGCGCCTGGGCGAGGAGATTTCTGTGCCCTACGAGGGCACGATGGGCGCCAGCCACAGCTGCGACGTGTGCATCCCGGCGAGAAAGGTGCACATGCGCTCGGCGTTCTTCTGGATGGAAAACGACGGACTGCATATGGTGGCGCTGCACCGGGACGGCTTTCTGGCGGACGACGTGCCGGTGGAGCCGGGCGACGAGGCGGTGCTGCGCGACGGCGCGGTGCTGCGCGTGGGCGAGGCCAAGCTGGCGCTTTCGCTCTACTCGAGCCGCCGGATGCGCGCCATCGACGACGGCCCGTATGTGACCAGCGCCCGCCGCGGCCAGGCCAGGCAGGGCAAGGGCGACGGCGTGGGCGCGCCGGGCAGGGGCGAAGCGCGCAGGGAGAGGAAGCTGCGCGCAAAGCAGGCGGCGCGTCAGAGGGACGCGGAAAAGAACGCGGAAAAGGAAGCGGGCGGAAAGCGGGTCCGGAGGTGACGGGATGGCCTTCAGGGGCGAAACATATACGGCAAGGCCCAAGCGGCCATCCGACGGCGCGGTGAGCGCGAAATACAAAAAGAAGCCGGACAAAGCGGAAGAGAAGCTGGCCAAAAGGCTGATTTCGGACAGGCTGACGGCCAAGGAGCCGCCGGCCGGGCCGAGGACGGCACCCAAAAAGACCGGAGAAAAGAAGACCGGGGATAAGAAGACGTCCGCCCCCCGGGAAGCTGCCGCAAGGGGCGCTGCGCCAAAGGCGGCGCAGAAGAAGACGGCGGAGAAGAAGGCGCCCGTGCGCCGCGCCGTGATGGCGACGCCGAAGCAGGCACAACGGGCAAAGCGGGACAGAGCGCGCGAACCGGGCCGCGTGCGCCGCGTGCGCAGGCACGCCGAGGCGGCCATGCGCGACCGCAGGCGGGCCGTGAGCCGGGGTGTGGACACGCGGGTCGTGCTGATCGCGCTGCTGACGGCGGCGTTCGTCACGGGCGGGCTGCTGCTGGCCGCCGTGCGGGGGACGGGCGGAATGGACACGCAGGCGCTTCTGCTGATCGCGCTGATGGCGCCGCTCGGGCTGCTCATGTCTCTGGCGCTGCCGCGCGTGCTGCCCATCGATCCGCTGATCATGGCGCTGACCAACTTCCTGTGCGGCGTGGGCGTCGTGGTGCTCTACACCGTCTCGCCCGCGCGCGGGGTGCGGCAGGCGTCCTACTATGTGCTGGGCCTTGTGGCGATGATCGCCGTCAGCGCGCTGGTCTCCCGGAAGAAGCGCTTCAGGGGGCTGACGCTGCTGGCGATGGTGCTGGGCGTCGCGGCGCTGATCCTGCCGCTGGCCTTCGGCGAGTGGTCGGGCGGCGCGAAGAACTGGGTTACGCTGCCGGTGGTGGGCTCCTTCCAGCCCAGCGAGCTGGTCAAGCTCTCGCTCGTGCTGGCGATGGCGTACTACTTCAGCGCGCACCGGACGGTGCTGCAGATGATGCCGGCCATCCTCTTTGCCGGCGCGTGCCTGCTGCTGCTCATGCTCCAGCGCGACCTGGGCACGGCGCTGATCTACTACGCCACGACGCTGGCGATGTTCTACGTCGCCTGCGGCAACGTGCCGCTGACCATCGCGGGTCTGGGCGGAGGCGTGGGCGCGGCGGTGCTGGGCTACAGGATGTTCGCGCATGTGAAGGTGCGCGTGGCAATGTGGCGCAACCCGTGGAGCGACCCGCTGGACAAGGGCTACCAGATCATCCAGGCGCTGCTGGCCATCGGCTCGGGCGGGCTGTTCGGCGTGGGCCTGGGACAGGGCACGCCGGAGAAGATTCCGGCGTACTACAACGACTTTATCTTTGCCGTCATCTGCGAGCAGCTGGGCCTGGTGTTCGGCGTGCTGCTGCTGGCGGTGTATGTGCTGCTGATTCTGCGCGGCGTGACGGTCATAAACCGCTCCAGACGCTCGTTTGACATGCTGCTGGGCTGCGGCGTGCTGGCCATGCTGGCGATCCAGACGTTCATGATCGTCGCCGGCGTGATCAAGATGCTGCCGCTGACGGGCGTGACGATGCCCTTTCTCAGCTACGGCGGTTCCTCGCTGCTCTCCTGCCTGTCGATGATCGGCATTCTGCACGGCATCGCCGCCCGCGCGCAGGAGGACCTGGAGGAGGACGTGCTGTCGATCAGAGCGTGAACCTCATCCGAAGACCTCATCCGTGAACCTCATCCGCCCTTCGGGCACCTTCCCCAAAGGGGAAGGCTAAGTTGCTTCGCTAACCCCGCAGCCTTCCCCTCTGGGGAAGGTGGCACGGCGTGAGCCGTGACGGATGAGGTCCCCGCGGAGCCCCCGAGAAGGAAGTGATTCTATTAAGGTTATCAAACGCCGCATCCGCATGCTGGTCATGCTGATGCTGGCACTCTTTGGGCTGATGATCGCCTATTTCTGCTACTCCGTGTACTTCTACGGCGGGCGCTGGGTGGCCAATCCGCACAACCCGCGCATCTCCAGCCAGAAGCAAAGCGTCATCATGGGCACGGTCACCGACCGGGACGGCACGGTGCTGGCCTATACCGGCGAAAACGGCGAGCGCAGGTACAACGCCTCCAGAGAGACGCGCATGGCGGTCTCCCAGGTCGTGGGCGACAGCGGCGGCAAGGTCTCCACGGGTGTGGACACGTTCCACGCGCAGTACATGCTGGGCTTCAGGTCGAGCGTGTTCGAGCGCGTCTCCGACGCGCTGACCGGCACGCCCCAGCGCGGCGACGACCTGACGCTGACCATCTCCGAGCGGCTTTCACGCTACATCACCGAGCAGTTCCCGGAGGGCAAGCGCGGCGCGGTCGTCGTGATGAACTACAAAACGGGTGACGTGCTCGCGATGGTCTCCCTGCCGCAGTTTGATCCGCTGGACATGGACGCGGCGCTCGAAGACGAAGCGGCGGGCGCGCTCATCAACCGCGCGACACAGGGCCTGTATCCGCCGGGCTCCACGTTCAAGATCGTGACCATGGCCTCGGCGCTTGAGAACCTGCCGGATCTTGAGGACTTCGCCTTCGATTGCACGGGCTATTACCCGGTGGGCAGCTACTCCGTGACGGAATCCAGCAGCCACGGCGTGCAGACGCTGTCGGACGCGTTCAAAAACTCCTGCAACACCACGTTCGCGGCGCTGTCCCAGGAGCTGGGCTACGAGATGCTGGGCGATACGGCGGAGAAGCTGGGCTTCAACGAGAACTTCATGTTCGGCGACATGATCGTCTACAACTCCAGCTACCCCATCGACGACCTGAGCGACGAGGACCTGGCCTGGTCCTCCATCGGCCAGGGCCGCGTGCTGGCGACGCCCATGCACATGACGCTCATCGCCGCGGCGGTCGCCAACGGCGGCGTGATGGTCGAGCCGCATCTGCTTGCGCGTATCACCACGGCGCAGGGCGGCACGCGCGAGCTGCCCGGCAGCCGCGAGGGCAAGCGCGTGCTCAGTGAGACGGTCGCCGCGCGGCTGGAAAAGGAAATGGTGCGCGTGGTGAAGTCCGGCACGGGCACGCGCGCGGCGCTGGATAACGGCTATGTCGTCGCGGGCAAGACGGGCTCCGCCGAGGCCAGCAACGACAAGAGCGTGAAGGCGCACGCCTGGTTTGTCGGCTATATCACCAATGACAACGCCCCGTACGCGATCAGCGTGCTGGTGGAGAACGGCGGCTCGGGCGGCAGCGTGGCTGCGCCGCTGGCGAGGAAGACCCTGCAAAAGGCCATCAACCTTGGCCTGTGACACCGGATTTGCGAGGAGGATTTGGAATGCGTAAATGGATTGCTGTGATGGTTTCCCTGTGCGTGCTGCTGTGCGCCGCTTCCGCCGCACAGGCGACGGGCGTGACGCTGCGCACGTTCACGCCGTTCGCGGACGTGGACTTTGCCGCGCAGGGCTATATGGACATGATCACGAGCTGGGAGCAGGAGACGGGCAACGTCGTGGAGGATTACTCCGGCGCGATGGACGAGATGTGGATGGACAACCTGAGGAGCATGCTTGCGGACGGCGCGGTGGACGTGGTCGTGCTGCCGGTCGGCTCCGGCCTGAGTGTGCAGGAGCTGGTGACCGTGGGCGAGCTGGCGTCCTCCTCGGACTGCGGCGCGAAGAAGTTCAGCTCGATGAAGGAGGCGGACGGCAGCCTGCTGCTCTCCCCGGTGCGCCTGTACTGGGAGGCGCTGTATGTGAACACGGACGTGCTCTCGCGCTATGGCCTCGGTGTGCCGGCGACCTTTGAGGACCTGCTGGCGGCGTGCGCGGTGCTCGCCCAAAGCGGCGTGCAGCCCATCGCCAATGCGCTGTGCGAGTGGAACGAGATCGTGCTGGACTGCGCGGCGCTCGCGGGCGCGTCGGCGGAGCAGTATGGAGAGCAGGCGTCGCTGGACGGTGCGAAGGACGTGCTGGAGACGCTCGTGCGGGTCGGCGCGTTCGGCAGCGACCCGTGGAACATGACCGACGCGGACGCGGAAAGCAAGTTCCTTTCCGGCGAGGCCGCCATGCGCTTTGACGCGGACGGCCTGGCGCAGCTGGTGGACGAGACGCGTTGGGACAATGTGGTGGTGATCAGGATGCCGGCCAAGGACGGGCAAAGCCGCACAGAGGTGGTGGGTACGCCCGCCTTCGGCGTGGCGATCACCCGCGCCTGCTGGCAGGACAGTGCGCGCAGCGAGGCAGCGGTGTCCTTCATCATCCGGCTGCTGAACGAGCAGAGTGTGGTCACGCCGGTGGGCGGAGCGCTGGGCAGCAGCATCGCGGCGCTGACCGCAAACGCGAGCGACATGACCGGCGTGCTCTACGACCACAACCCGGACGGCTTTGACAGCTGGGCCGAGGGCCTCATCGCGCAGCTGATGGGGCTGTAAACCGACAGAATCTGTGAAAAGGCAGGAGCGAAGGCTTCTGCCTTTTTTGTGCGGCAGGAAACTGCGCAAAGAATCGTGCGGCGGGCAGGGAACAGCGCTGTTCAGCAAGGCTGTTCGGAAGCGGGTGCGGACACTGTCCGCTTTTTTGAATTCTACGAGAACGAACGGCCAATCTGTGAAGTTTTTGTAACATATTGAAAATGCATTGACATTTTGGTACGGGAGGGGGGTATACTTCATTTTGATCCATCATGACAATTTTTGTTTTGAAATAACAATGGGGAATGGGGGACACAGAAGGTGAAAAGAAGAGGACTGTTCGCCCTGCTGGCGGCAGCGATGCTTGTCACATGCATGGCGGGCGCGCTGGCGGAGGAGACGGGAAGCTGCGAGACGCATAGCTGGAGCAGCGGCGTGTGCACGGTGTGCGGCTATGCCTGCGGTCATCAGTGGCAGGCTGCGACGTGCACGGAGCCGAAGACGTGCGAGGTGTGCGGCGAGACGGAGGGCGGCGCACTGGGCCACAGCTGGCAGGACGCGACCTGCACAACGCCGAGGACGTGCAGCGTGTGCAACGTGACCGAGGGCGGGACGCTGCCCCACAGCTGGAACGACGGCACATGCAGCGAGTGCGGCGCGTCGTGTCCGGGCCACGACTATCAGCAGACGGGCTCCACCAGCGAGACGAGCTATGAG
Organism: Clostridiales bacterium; assembly: GCA_004557905.1. Taxonomy (GTDB): domain Bacteria; phylum Bacillota; class Clostridia; order Christensenellales; family Aristaeellaceae; genus Ventricola. Next base: position 16,264 of record SFFH01000049.1, read on the forward strand.
AAGTGGAACGACACACAGCATAACAAGAAGGTTGCGTACTATAAGACGATGACCTGCTCGGTCTGTGGTTACAGCGTTCAGGAGTTTGATCATGAGGAGACCGAGCTTCAGAATCACGCTTGGGAAGACGGCAAGTGCACATCCTGCGGCTATGTCTGCCAGCATCCGTTTAAGCTGCTGATGCACAACGATAACAAGAGCTGGGAGGAAGAACTGCCGAGCGTGCCGGAGAACGAAAGCACGCATACCGATTATTACATCATCCACGATGTGTTTGACTGCGCCTGCGGTCTGGAGTTTAAGCCGCCGGAGGAGCCGAACAGCGCGGCGGGCAAGGCGCATACCTTCGACGGGAACGACCGACGCGACCTGTACGACGCCGAAGACGTGCAGCATCTGCGGCGTGACCGAGGGCGAGGCGCTGGGCCATGACTGGAAGGACGCGACGTGCACGGAGCCGAAGACGTGCGGTGTGTGCGGCGAGGCGGAAGGCGAGGCGAACGGCCACAGCTGGAAGGCTGCGACGTGCACGGACCCGAAGACGTGCGGTGTGTGCGGCGAGGCGGAAGGCGAGGCGAACGGCCACAGTTGGAAGGATGCGACGTGTACGGAGCCGAGGACGTGCAGCGTGTGCGGCGAGACGGAAGGCGAGGCGAAGGGCCACAGGTGGAAGGCTGCGACGTGCACGGAGCCGAAGACGTGCAGCGTGTGCGGCGTAACCGAGGGCGAGGCGAAGGGCCACAGCTGGCAGGACGCGACCTGCACGGAGCCGAAGACGTGCGGCAGGTGCGGCGTGACCGAGGGCGAAGCGAAGGGCCACGACTGGAGCAACAAGGACGGCGTGTGCGCGAACCAATGCGGCGAGACATGCGAGCACAGCTGGAGCGACGGCGAGTGCACGAAGTGCGGCTATGCCTGCGGCCACGACTGGAGCAACAGGAATGGCGTGTGCGCGATCTGCGGCATGACGTGCGAACACAGCTGGAGCGATGGCGAGTGCACGGTGTGCGGCTATGGCTGCAGCCATGACTGGAGCAGCCAGAACGGCGTGTGCCGGATCTGCGGCGAGGTGTGCCGGCATCCGGAGGCCATGCGGACGCTCAACGATAAAAAGAGCTGGGATGATATCGTGACGGCCACCGCGGACGATGACGCCACGCATACCTATTCCTACACCCGCCACGATGTATATGACTGCGCCTGCGGCATCAGTGAGGTGTATGACGACGCATATGGTGTCACCATTCCGGGCCAGCCGCACGAATATGTGGACGGCAAATGCGAGGAATGCGATCATGTCTGCAAGCATCCGTTCAGCATGCTGACGTACAACGCGGAGAAGAGCTGGGACGAGCCGCTGCCGAGCGTGGCGGACGATGACAGCACCCATACCGATCACTACATCATCCACGACGTCTTTGACTGCGCCTGCGGCAAGGAATTCGTGCCGCCCGCGCCTGAGGGAAGCGCGCCGGGCAAGCCGCACAGCTACGCGGACGGCGTGTGCGCGGACTGCGGCCATGTCTGCACCCATTCCTCGATTGAAAAGGACGGCGAGGCGATCCGCACGGACGGCGAGGCGGAGTACTTCAACGAGGATGTGCACATTCAGCATTACACCACGGAGCAGAAGATGAAGTGCGCCCACTGCGGCAGCAGGATGGAGAGCATCCTCGGCAGCGGCAGGGACGGCAGCGTGCTGCATGTGTATGTGAACGACGTATGCGTCTGCGGCGCGAAGAAGCCGGCAGCCCCGTCGGACGACGACGACAGCACGGGCGGCGGCAGTACAGGCGGCAACGGCGGTAATGGCGGCGGAAATTACACTGGCGCTGTGCAGGAGCCGGAGACGGATGAAGAGCTCGTCTTTGAGCAGCCGGAGCCCAAGCCCGCCATGGTGGAAAAGCTGGTGGAGACCGTCTCCCAGGCGGAGGCGTCCGGCAGCGAGGTGAAGGTCGAGGTCGTCGGCGCACAGCAGGTGATGACCGAGACGGAATACGCGCAGCTCAAGACCCTGCCGGCCCAGGAGCAGATTCTGGTGACGCTTGCGTCCATCGGCTTTGAAGAGGTGGTCAACGCGGCGGTGGAGACGATGAACAATGTCGAGCTGTCCGACAATGCGCTCAAGCTGATGGACACCGTCAGCGCGCGCATGACCGCGGCGAGCACGGAAGAGCGCAAGGAGATGGAGACGAAGCTCGCGAAGTACTTCCCTGTGCGCGAGATCGAGGTGGGCGGCGTGACCTATCCGTATTTCGTCATGGAGCTTCAGATCGAAGTGGACGGCGAGCTGACGATTCAGCGCTATGGATTCCGCATGGATGAAAACGGCGAATGGATTTTCGTGATGCTCAACGAGCTTTAAGGAGACAATAACATCATCGGGCGGAGCGTGGAAACATGCTCCGCTTCTTTTCGCCAGCAGGAAATTGTATGGAAAACCTGAATGCGGGCACCGGATGATCTGATTGGGAAAAGCTGTTCGGAAGCAGAGGCGGCCGCTTTTTCGTTGACAAAGCCGCGGCGCTGAATTAAGATGGAGGATAGACAATGGGGAGGGATGACCATGGGAAAGGCAGCGGATGGGCTGCGGCGTTTCTGCGTGCGCGCGGCGCTTTGTCTGGCGCTGTGCCTGTTTGCCGGGCTGACGGCGGCGGGCATGCTCGTCACGGCGCACCTTGGCAGGCAGAGCTGGTCGCACGAGGCGGTCGTCTTCTCCCATGACGCGCTGCCGGCCACGCTCGCGCTGACGGCGCTGCTGCTTTTCGCCATGCTCGCGCTGCACCGGCTGCTTCAGCGGTTTGCCGGCGTGAGGCTGAGCGCCGCGCTGCTTTTCGCGTGGATGTCCGGGACGCTCGTGCTCGTGCTGGGCGCGAACGTCAGCCAGATGTACGACTTCGCCTATGTGCTCGAGGGCGCGGAGCTGTTTGCGGCGGGCAATTACAAGCCGCTTGCCATCGACTACTTCAACGTCTATTCCTACCAACTGGGCATCTGCCTGCCGATGGAAATCCTCAAACGGCTGCTGCCGGGGATTGACCTTTCGCAGGTGATGCAGGGGCTCAACGTGCTGTTCTCGGCGGGCACGGCGGGCGCGCTGGCGGCGCTGTGCCAGGTGATCTTCTCGCGGGAGGAGGCCCGGGCGGCGGTGCTGCTGTATGTGCTGTTTCTGCCGCTGGCCCTGCAGTGCATCTTCGTCTACGGCACGCTGCCGATGCTGATGATGACCGCGCTGGCGGTACTGTGCTTCGCGCTGTATCTCAAGAAGCGGAGGGCGCGCTTTGGCCTGGCGTATGCCGTGTGCATCGCGCTGGCCTACATGCTCAAGCCCAACGCCGCGGTGCCGCTGATTGCGCTGGCCATTTGCGCGGCGCTGGATGTGCCGGAGAGCCGGGATTGGAGGCTGCCGGGCTTTGCGGCGCTGAGCGTCGCGCTGTCCGCGGGGCTGTTGCAGCTGGTGATTGCGCAGTACGAGCTGCGCGCGGGCGTGACGCTCACGGGCGACGTGAGCATGCTGGCCCGCATGGTGATGGGCCTGCAGCGCGGCGGCGCGCAGGCGGGCTGGTTCAACCGCTACACCGAGCAGTTCTTCCCGCTTGACGTGACGGCGGCACAGGAGCGCGCCGTCGCCTCGGCTGATCTGGCGGCCCGACTGGCCGAGCTGCGCGCCGATCCGGGCATGGCGCTGGTATTTTTCAGGGACAAGCTGCTTTCCCAGTGGCTGGAGCCGTCCTACGGCGCGATGTGGTACGGCGATCTGTGCGCGCACACGGGCGTGCTGGCGGAGGGGACGAAGGTAATCTTTACGGACGGCGGCGCGATCCGCGCGGCATTGGAACGGTACATGGGCGTGTACCAGAAGATGATGTACGCGCTCTCCTGCGCAGGCCTTGTCAGCCTGCTGCGGGATAAAAAAGCGAATCTCCCGGCGCTTTGTCTGGCGCTGTGCGCGCTGGGCGGATGCCTGTATCACATGCTCTTTGAGGCCAAGGCGCAGTACATCTACATGTACGCCGTGCTGATGATGCCGGTGGCCACGCGCGGGCTGTGCGCGATCGGCAGAGGACTGGGCGTGGGGAGGCACAGCGCATGAGGAGCGTATCTCAAAAGGCGGCAAGATTTCTGACGCTGGCGGCGCTGATCGTGTTTGCGTGCGTGCTGGCGCTGGTGACCCTCGGCGCACTGGGCACGACGGCCTCGTCGGCCGTGGCCAACAACCGGATGAACCAGCGGGTGATGCTGGCGCGCGACGGCTTTGGCGGCCTGACGCTGACGGCGGCGCTGCTGCTGGCCCTTGCTGCCGTGCATGCGTTTTTGCGGCGCCGGGCGGGCAGACGCGCGTTTGCGGCGGCTCTGGCGCTGTGGACGGCCGCGGCGCTGTGCTTTGTGCTGTCGGTGGGCCTTCTGCCGCGCGCGGACAGCGCGCTGGTGATTGACGCGGCGAAGCGCTTTGCCGCGGGCGATTTCAGTCCGCTTGAGGGCGAGTACTTCAGCCGCGTATCCTATCAGCTGGGCATCTGCCTGCCGCTGGAGGGGCTTGCACGGCTGCTGCCGGGGCTTGACCTGAACCTCCTGATGCAGGCGCTCAACTGCGTGATCAGCGCCGCGCTGATGGCGCTGCTGTGCGGCCTGGCGGGCGGGCTTTCGGGCGACGCGCGCACATCCGGGGCGGCGGCGCTGCTGTATATGGCGTTTGTGCCGATGCTGCTGTTCAACATGTTCGTCTACGGCGTGCTTCCCATGCTGCTGTTGTGCGTGCTGGCGATGCGCTGCTTCGCGCGATGCGCGAGGACGGGCGAGCGGCGCTTCGGCGTCCTGTATGCGCTGCTCATTGGCGCGGCGGCGGCGCTCAAGCCCAACGCGATGATCGTGATGCTGGCGCTGCTGATCTGCGCCGCGGTGCATGCGCTCCAAAGGAAGGACGGCTTTCTGCTGCTGTGCGCGGCGCTGTCGGCTGTGCTGTGCTTTGCGCTGCCGGCGGGGGTGATCCGGCTGTACGAGCTGCGCGCCGGCGTGACGCTCGCGCCGGACACCGGCATGCTGCTGCGCCTGGCGATGGGCATGCAGGATTCGATGATCGCGGCGGGCTGGTACAACGGCGTGATCGAGGAATACTGGCCGCTGTCGGTGACGCCGGAGATGGAAAAGGCGGCGGCGCTGGAGATGCTCGCCGCGAGGCTGCGGGAATTTGCCGCCGATCCTGCGGGCGCGTGGGCGTTTTTCAAAGAGAAGTGCCTGACGCAGTGGGCGGAGCCGTCGTACGACATCCTCTGGTACGGCGCGGTCTGCGGAAAGAGCGGCCGCTTCAACGGGCTGGCGCATGCGATCTTCCGCGACGGATCTCCTGTGCGCGCGCTGCTGGCGGGATATATGAACATTTTCCAGCAGGCGGCGTATGTGCTCGCGCTGATCGGGACGTGCGGGATGATCAAGGAAAAAAGAATCGAAGCGGTGCAGCTGATGCTGCCGGTGACGGTTCTGGGCGGCTTTCTGTATCACATGCTCTTTGAGGCGAAGAGCCAGTACATCTACCCGTACATGCTGCTGCTTCTGCCGCTGGCGGCGGCGGGAATGGACCTGCTTGCAGGCAGGGCCAGAAACAAAAGGAAGGAATGGCGGGAATGAACGGGAAAACGGAGGAGACAGAACCCTTCTTCATGCACACGAGGACGGCATGGGGTGGCAGGACAGCCCGTTTTCTCAGCGCGTGCGCGCTGGCGCTGTTTCTGCTCATCATGGCCGGGCTGGCCTGCAGCGCGCTGGGCATGACTGCGAAGGCCTCCATCGCCATGAATTATCTGAATCTGAGCCTGGATCTTGTGCGCGACCCGGTTGTCCCCAATCTCCTGCTGACGGCCGCCCTGCTGCTTGTCCTCGCGTGGCTTGTCTGCCTGACGGCCCGGTTCAGGTGGCTTTGGATTGCGCTCTGTGCGGCCTGGACGGTCGCGGCGATCGGCTTTGTGCTGGGCGGCGGCTTTACGCAGAGAGGCGACAGCTGCATGATCATCTGGGCGGCAGAGTGCTTTGCCTCCGGGGACTACTTGCCGATGCAGAGCGAGTATTTCCAGGGCTGTTCCTATCAGCTGGGCATCTGCTTTTTAATGGAGCTGATCAAGCGGCTGCTTCCTTCCGCCAATCTGATGCTGCTGATGCAGTGCCTGAACGCGCTCCTTTCGGCGGGCATCATCGCTGCGCTGACGGGGGTGGCTGTCATGCTGCATCGCCGTGAGGGGACAGAGGCCGCCTCGATGCTGCTGTTTCTGGCCTTCGTTCCGTTCTTCCTGTATACCACATATGTGTACGGCACAACGCCGATGCTGCTGCTGTGCGCATGCGCCATGCTGTGCTTTACGGGATACACGCACACGCGGCAAAAGAGGCTTGGCCTTGCCTACGCGGTATTTTTGGGCCTGGCCATGGTGCTCAAGCCGAATGCGCTGGTCCCCGTGATTGCGCTGCTCATCTGCGCAATCCTGTATATGCTGGAAACGGGGGACCGGCGGCTTGCGGCATTTGCGCTGCTGTCCTGTGTGCTGTGCGCGGCGCTTCCGGCGGCCGTCAATCGCATGTACGAGCTGCGCAGCGGCGTGCTTTTGGGGGACGATATCGCGCTCCTATCCCGCCTGACGATGGGCCTGCAGGACAGCGAAACAGCCGCAGGCTGGTACAATGCCTATGTGGAACAATTTCTGGCGTCTCATGTCACGGTGGAAGCGGAAAAGGCGCAGGCCATGCGGGATCTGATGACGCGCCTGGAGGAAATGCGCTGCGACCCCGGCATGACCCTGGCGTTCTTTCGTGAGAAATGCCTGTCGCAGTGGATCGAGCCAGGCTATGAAATCGTATGGCATGGCTCCATCTGCAGCAAGGAAGGGCGCTTTAACGGACTGGCCAATCTGGTTTTCCAGGAGGGTGAAACCATCCGAATGCTTCTGGACGCATATCTGAATATCTTCCAGCAGGCGCTCTATATCCTCATCCTGCTGGGCGGGGTCGATACGATGCGCAGGCGTGAATTCCGTGCTGAGCATGCGATGATTCCTGTCATCCTGATCGGCGGATTCTTGTATCACATGCTCTTTGAAGCGAAGGCGCAGTACAGTTATCCCTATGTTGTGATGATGCTGCCGCTGGCGGCGCGGGGGCTGACAATGATCGGCGCGGGAATCCGGAGAATCCGGAAAAAATAAAAACAGGGCTTCGCAGCGGAAACTGCGGAGCCCTGTTCATGTGGCTCAGCGGCAGAGGACAAACCCGAGTACGCAGAGCGTGAAGCACAGGATGAAGGAGGCAAAGCCGCACAGGAAGATGCCCTGCGGGATATCGCCGGCCATGGGCGCGTGGGTGTCCGCGCCGTCGCCCGCGATGCCCAGGATACTGAGCAGGCGGCCCTGTGCGCCATGGCCCCTTGTGCGCAGCGGGTTGCGGCCGACCGCGCCGGCGCACAGCAGCATGAACGCGCAGAAGACGCGCTCCGCAACGCGCTGAACGGCCGCTGCGATGCGCGCGGCAGCGGGCGCCTGCGGCGCGAGCGCGCACAGCAGGGTATAACCAAGGCCCAGCGACGGCCCCAGGTACAGCGGCATGCCGGCGGCGCAGAGGATCATCGGCGCGGCGATGCCGCTCACGAACGCGGGGGCGAGCGACCGGCAGGTCTCGCGTACGAGCGCCTCGTAGGCCGGGATATCGCGGGCGTATTTGCCGGAATCCAGCTCGTCCTTGACCCTTGCGCCTGGCGGCAGCGCGGACAGGCCGGTGAACGCGGGCGCCATCAGCACCGTGGCGATCACAGGATGGAGTGCGGCGAGCGGCAGAAGCACACCGCCGAGGATGAGCAGGCAGACGAGCAGCGCGGGCATATCGTCGGTCTGCCCGTTCTTTCGCGTGAAGGCGCGCGCAAACGGCGCATACAGGCGGCGAAGCGCGGCGTCAAGCCCTTCCCGCGCGCGGGGCAGCGGCAGATACACGCAGCAGGCGAGCAGGAGGGCGGCGGGGACGGCGAAGATGCGCAGGGGAAACACCTCCTTATCCTGAAACAAAGCGAACTGCTGGGAACGAACTCCCTCAGTCAGCTTCGCTGACAGCTCCCTCAGGAGGGAGCCTTCATGGCATCATAAAACGACGGGGCTTGTACGGAAGTCCCGGCCGCTTTGGCGCAGCTCGGGCGACGCGCCCCCCAGCGACCAGAGGTCCTGCGCGCGCACGTCGAGCGCGAAGAGCGGATCGGCGCGGTCATGGTCGGCGGCTTTGACGATGAGCGGGATGGAGGCGTGCTGCTTGATGGCGCGCAGCAACGGCTGCGCCTCGCGGCGGAAGCCCAGCACGCGCGCATAGGCCGGCGCGGCATGCTGGCGGGCAAAGGCCTGCGTGACGTCCAGCAGGATGTTCGTGCACAGGCGCGAGAGGCGCGCGTAGGTGTAGCGCTTGGATTTGACGGCGAGGATCAGCGCGTCGCGGGTGGCGGCCGTCTGCGCGGCGGCGAGGAAGCGGTGATGAAGCCCCTCCTCCATGCCTGCGATCCCGGAGAGCTCTTCTGCGGTCATCGTGCGCAGGCGGTAGAGCAGCGCCTGAGTGAGCGCCTCCTCCTCGTGCACGTCGCCGCGGGCCTCGGCGGCTTCAAGCAGCGCCGGGCAGGGGACGGACGCGGCCGCGCCGGACAGATCACCCCGGGAGAGAGCGGCACGGATGGCCGTCGCGCTGGGGAGCGCGCCCAGCGACGCGTCGTGATAGCCGCAGCCCTCGCGCGCGACGGGCACGGGCGTGATGCTGCCGGGCAGCGCGCGCAGGTACTCCATCGCCAGCGCGGCGTTCGGGCAGGCGGCGATGTCCGCCAGGCCGTCCATGCCGCTGGCCTGCTGCGCGGCCAGCGCGCGGGCGCGGGGATAGGGCAGGCCGCGGTCAAGATGCTCGCGCAGCGCCCGGCGGAATTCGGGCGGCTCCTGCGAAAATGCCTGCGCGGCGCGGGCAAGCTGCGGCAGGGCCTCCGCCTCGCAGCCGAAGGACAGGTGCGTGACCACGCCGAGGGCGGAAAGCAGAGCGACACCCCCGGCGGCGAACTCCGGCGCGGGCGCGCCGCAAAAGCGCGCGGGCAGCTCGAGCACCAGGTCGCAGCCGTTCATGAGCGCCATTTTTGCGCGGGTCCACTTGTCGTGCCGGGCGAAGCTGCCGCGCTGGGTGACGCAGCCGCTCATCACGCAGACCACATAATCCGCGCCGGACAGGGCTCGCGCGCGCTCAAGGTGCAGCGCGTGCCCCCCGTGGAACGGATTGTATTCGCAGATGACGCCGCAGACCCGCATGGCGCACTCCTTTCACAAAGCGATGATTTCTGCCCGGTTTGCCGATAAAATGCTCATGTAACCTTTTCAAAACCGGAAAAATGCGGTATAATCACTTTGAATCATTTCGTTATTTTGGGCTTATTCTAGGGATAAGCCTATTATAACATGCCAGGCGTGAATTACAAATACAAACGGAGGTAGATTCCCATGAAGATTCTGGTCATCAACGCCGGTTCTTCTTCCCTGAAGTTCCAGCTGATCGACATGGAGGATGAGTCTGTCAAGGCGAAGGGTCTTGTCGAGCGCATCGGCATCGAGGGCACCCACTTCAAGCAGACCGTTGCCGAGGGCAACAAGGTGATCGAGTTCACCCGCAACATGGCCGACCACACCGAGGCCATCGCGGCCGTTCTGGACGCGCTGACCGACAAGGAGAACGGCGCGATCGCGTCCCTGGACGAGATCGGCGCGTGCGGCCACCGCGTGCTCCACGGCGGCGAGACCTTCAAGGAGTCCGCCCTCGTGACCGAGGAGAGCATGAAGGCCATTGAGGACCTCATTCCCCTCGGACCGCTCCATCAGCGTCCGAACATCGCGGGCATCAAGGCCTGCCAGGCAGTCATGCCGGACAAGCCGAACGTCGCCGTGTTCGACACTGCGTTCCACCAGACCATGCCGCCCAAGGCCTTCCTCTACGCGGTTCCCTATGAGTACTACAAGACCCTGAAGGTCCGCCGCTACGGCTTCCACGGCACCTCCCACCGCTTCATCGCGGGCGAGACCCCGAAGTACCTGGGCAAGGATCCCAAGGACTGCAAGTTCATCATCTGCCACCTGGGCAACGGCTCCTCGCTGAGCGCCATCGTCGGCGGCAAGGTCGTGGATACCTCCATGGGCCTCACCCCGCTGGAGGGCATCGTGATGGGCACCCGCTCCGGCGACGTCGATCCGGCCGTCCTGGAGTACATCATGGACAACACCGGCATGGACATCCATGAGATGCTCAACGTCCTGAACAAGAAGTCCGGCTTCGCCGGATTGTCCGTGTCCTCCGACATGCGCGACGTCAAGGCCGCTGCAGCCGCCGGCGACGAGCAGGCCAAGAACGCGGTGGACATCTGGGTGTACCGCCTGCAGAAGTACATCGGCGCCTACATGGCCGCCATCCAGGGCGCGGACGCCATCGTCTTCACCGCCGGCATCGGCGAGAACGACACCGAGGCCTGCGCCGACGTGATCAAGGGCTTCGAGTGGATGGGCATCAAGATCGACCCGGCCAAGAACGTCCGCGGCGCCTGCGGCATCATCAGCACGGATGACTCCACCGTCAAGGTGCTGCGCATCCCGACCAACGAGGAGCTGCCCATCGCGCGCGATACGCTGGAAATTGTTTCCAAGCTGTAATATTTGCGCTTGACAATCCCAAGGATTGTGCGTATAATATGGAACGGTCAACTTTGAGGTGAAACGATGAAGCTGGATATCACCAAGGGCATCCAGGGCAAAGGCATTGATGTGCCGTTTGAACTGACGGATGTCTGGGGCGAGGATCATTGGAACGGCGATACGATTGCGTATGTCCGCCCGGTTTCCCTTTCCGGCACGTATATGCTCGCCGATGAGACCGTGATCGTGCGCGGCGTCGCCCGCGCCGTGATTCAGTCCCCCTGCGCCAGATGCCTCCGTCCCACCGAGACTTCGGTTGAGGCTGAGCTGGAGGAGGCGTTCATCCGCGATACGGGTGAGCCGCTGGAGAGGGACGAAGATCAGTACTTGTATTCGGGCCATGTGCTTGAGCTGGACGAGGCAGTGCGCACCGCGCTTCTGCTGGAAATGCCCACGCGTGTCCTCTGCAGGGAGGATTGCCGCGGGCTGTGCGACCAGTGCGGCGCAGACCTGAACACAACCGAGTGTTCGTGCCAGAAGGATCTGACCCACAGAAATCCTTTTTCGGCATTAGCATCTTTGCTGAATGAGGATGAGGAGGTGTAAACAATGGCTTGTCCGAAGGGAAAAATTTCCAAGTCCCGCGGCCGCATGCGCCGCGCGAACTGGAAGCTGTCCGCGCCCGGCATCGTCAAGTGCCCGCGCTGCCAGCAGATGAAGCTCGCTCACCGTGTCTGCAAGCACTGCGGTTACTATGACGGTAAGCAGGTCATCAACATGGAAGCCGAAACCGCTTCCGCGAACTGATCAGTTCAAACTCGCCCGGCTGAATGAATCGGCCGGGCGTTTTATTTTTGGAAAAAGGGGATTGACAGGACGCGCGTGCACGCATATAATCAAGAAACTTTATAAATTAGATTGATTTATTGAGGGGGGCGAGGCTGTGAGGACGATGCCGGACAACAGAAGGCCGGAGCATATCGCCGCGCTGCGCCGCGCGCTGCTGCTGTGCAGGCAGGCGACGCGCCAGCAGCTGGCCGCCGAGACGGGCCTGAGCGCGATGACGGTCGGCAAGCTGCTGGGCGAGATGACGGCGCGCGGCGAGGTGCGCCAGATCAGAACGCAGAGCCAGGGCAGCGGCAGGCCGTCCGTGATCGCCGAGTACAACGGGGACTACGCGCACTTTGCGGCGATCGTCGTGGAGCAGCGCGAGGGCAGGAGCGCCTTCACGCTGAGCGTCGTCAATCTCTTCGGCGAGACGGTGATTCGAGAGACGCTGCTGCTGGATGAGACGCGTGCGGACAGCTTCGACGACTTCTTTGCGCGGATGATCGCCGCGGGATACCGGCTGCGGCTGGCGGTGCTGGTGCTGCCGGGCGTGGCCGAGGGCGAGGAGATTCAGGTGCTGCACAGAATCAGGCGGCTTTTCGGCGTGGAGGTGCTGTTTGAAAACGACGTGAACGCTGCGGTCTTCGGCCATGGGTTTGAGGCGGCGGACGAGGTCTGCGCGGGCATTTACTTTCCGCGGCGCTATTGCCCGGGCGCGGGCGTCGTCGTGCGCGGGGAGATCCTGCACGGCCATCGCCGCTTTGCCGGCGAGGTGCCCTACATCCAGGGCGCTGAACGGTGGGCGGCGCTTGACTACGGCGACGTGCCGACGACGGCAGAGATGATCAGCCAGCTGCTGGTGGTCTACGTCTGCACCGTCGCGCCCGGGCGCATGGTGCTCTATGGGGATTTCTTCACCCCGGCGCTGGAAGCGGCTATCCGGGCGAGGTTTGCGGAAAAGATGCTCGGGCGGTTTGACCTGACGCTGACCTGTCAGGACGCGATCGCTCAGGATCAGGCGCGCGGCGCATGCCGGCTGGGCCTGCGCAGGATGCTCACGATTCTGGATCGCGAAGATTAACGGATGTACATCACGAAAAGAGGAGATATGCTTATGGTTTCCACGATGCTGCTGGTCATCATCTATCTGTCGTTTATCAGCCTGGGCCTGCCGGATTCGCTGCTGGGCAGCGCCTGGCCGACGATGGTTTCCGAGCTGAATGCGCCGCTGTGGGGCGCGGGTATTTTGCAGATGACGACGTCGCTGTGCACGATCATCTCAAGCCTGAACAGCGCGCGGCTCATCCGGCGCTTCGGCACGGGCAGGCTGACGGCGATGTCCTGCCTGCTGACAGCGATGGCGCTGATGGGGATGTCGTTTGCGCCGCATTACGCGTTTTTGCTGCTGCTGTGCATTCCGCTGGGCCTGGGCGCGGGCGCGGTGGACGCAGCGATCAACAATTACGTCGCGCTGCACTGCGAGCCCAGACACATGAACTGGCTGCACTGCTTCTGGGGCGTGGGCACGATCATCAGCCCGATGGTCATGAGCGCGGTGCTCGCTGCCGGCATGCGGTGGACGGTAGGCTATCGCGGCGTGAGCGCGATGCAGCTCGCGCTGAGCGTCGTTCTGTTCTCCACGCTGAAGCTCTGGCAGGATGCGTCGGCGCAGGACGGGGAGCGGGAGGCAAAAGTGCTGACGGTCCGGCAGGTGCTCTCGCTGCCGGGCGCGAAGCAGGGCCTGCTCAACTTTACCTGCTACTGCGCGGTGGAATCGACGTTCATGCTCTGGAGCGCGACCTACCTGGTCATGGCGCGCGGCATGGATGCGGCGCGTGCGGCCTCGATGGGCGGATTGTTTTTCATCGGCATCACGGCGGGCCGCGGCGTCTCCGGCTTTATCGCCATGAAGCTGAAGCCCCGGCAGATGGTGCGCCTGGGCCAGACGCTGATGGCGGCGGCGGGCGTGCTGCTGCTCGTGCCGGGCACGGCGGTGACGCTGGCGGGCATCCTGCTGATGGGCCTGGGCTGCGCGCCGGTGTACCCCAACATCGTGCAGGACACGCCGCGCAACTACGGCGCGGAGAACTCGCAGGCGGTCATCGGCGTGCAGATGGCGTTTGCGTATATCGGCTCGCTGTTCATGCCGACGATCTTCGGCTGGATCGCCTCGATCCTGGGCTATGGCATCCTGCCGGTGTTTGCGCTGGTGTTCACAGCGGTGATGATTGCGCTGTTTAACAGCCAGCAGCGGATCGTGGACGCGAGAAACGCGAAGTGATTCCGGAAATGGCGCGGAAAAGAAAGCGGACAAAAAGACCGCCCATCGCTGACTTGACAGCGGCGGGCGGATAGCGTACAATGTAGGCAGGCAGAGAGCCGTTGGGTCGGCTCCCTTCACCGACTGAAAATCGGGCTAAAGTTGAGAACCACCGTGCAGCTGGAACCTGCGCGGTGGTTTGCATTTATCTGCGATTCTTCTTATCTACTGCAATCAGCAGAGTAAGGAACGTCAGAATGATCATGATCAGCTCATAATCGCTCATACAAACGCCCCCCCTTTCGCTTCTGTACGTGCGTTGCGAAAGGAGCACACCGGCAGCACTGCCTGCCTACGCAGACATTATAGCACAGCCGCCCTGCAGGCCGCAAGGCGGCTGTCTGTTATTTCACCTCGACCTGGCACGAGCGCAGGGTTTCCAGCGCGGCCGCGTGCTTTTCGGGCGTCACGCCGGCGCAGAGCGCGGAATCGACAAGGATATCGGCCTCGGGCAGCGCGGCCTTGAGCAGCAGGGCGTTGGAGACGACGCAAATGTCCGTGCACACGCCGCACAGCTCCACGCGCAGGCCCTTGCCGCTCACGCAGCCCTTTGCGCCCGCCAGAGCGGCGACATGGTGCATCAGCGCCGTGGAGCCGAAGGTCGGCTTCTCAAAGGAGATCATGCCGCGCCTGCATTCCTGGGCGATCTCCGGCTCGAGCGCCCAGCCCTCGCTGCCCTGGATGCAGTGCGGCACGGGCAGAAAGCGGCCCTCGCGGGTTTCCATGTAGTCGGTGTCGTGGGTGTCGAGGGTGAAGACGACCTGCGTGCCCTCCTCAGCGGCGCGGCGGATGCGCGCGGCGACGGCCGGGACGATGGCGCGCGCCTCGGCGCTGCCCAGGGGACCGGTGACAAAGTCGCGCTGCATATCGACGACAATCAGCATATCGGTCATGGTGGATTCTCCTTGAAGCTGTAAAATGATTGAGAAAGGTATTTCGCCGGGAACGGGCAAAATCCTGCCGACGCGCAATGGTTCGCAGACGCTTGCGGCGGGAGGAAAACTGTGCTATGCTGAGCGGGACAAAAGAGGAGAAGCGGGGCGGAAAACGTCCTGCACGGAGGAAGCGGATGGATACGTCGATTCTCGGGACGCTGTTTGACATCGCGCCGGATCTGATGGAGGAGATTGAGCTGCGCACGCTGGTGCTGGAGCGCGTGGCGGCGCTGGGGCCGATCGGCCGAAGGGCGCTGGCGCAGCGCCTGTGCCTGCCGGAGCGCGAGGTTCGCTCCGCGGCAGACGCGTTGCGCGCTTCGGGCTGCATCAACCAGAGCGCCGCAGGCATGGAGCTGACGGAGCGGGGTCGCGGCCTGGTGGAGACGTCGCGCGCGGTCAGCCGCGGCAGGCGGTCGCTGTCCTCCATGGAGCTGGCGCTCTCACACAAGCTGGGCGTGGAGCGCGTATGCGTGGTGCACGGCGACGCGGACACGGATGAAAGCGTGCTTTCGGAGGCGGCCGAAGCGGCGGCGCGGCAGGTGCGGTTCCTTCTGCAGGACGCGCATGTGCTGGCGGTCTCCGGCGGGCGGATGCTGAGGATGACGGCGGAGGCGGTCTCCCTCGCTGCGCCGCTGGACGTGACCGTCGTGCCGGCGCAGGGCGGCGGCAACGGGGCCGTGGCGGTGCAGGCCAACGCCGTGGCGGAGGAATTCGCCGGGCGGCTGGGCGGCCAGTACAGGCTGCTGCATCTGCCGGAGGGCGTGAGCGCGCAGGCGATGGAGGAGCTCTCGCGCGTGCCGCAGGTGCGCGAGGCGCTGGAGCTGCTGCACCATGCGGACGTGCTGCTCTACAGCGTGAATCGCGCGGATGTGCAGGCGCGCATGCTGGGCGCAGCTGAGCGCGAGGCGCTTGAAAAGGGCGGTGCGGTGGCGGAGGCGCTGGGCGTGTATGTGGACGCGGAGGGCGGCATCGTGGGCAGCCGCGCCCAGCTGGCGCTGCTGACGCACGACACGGGCAGGCATGTGCGCGCGGCGGCGGTGAGCGTGGGCCGCAGCTGTGCGGAGGCGATCATCGGCGTGTGCGCGCACCGCAGGCACCGGCTGCTGGTGACCGACGAGGGCGCCGCGCTGCGGATGATGGAGCTTCTTCGCGTATAATCTGCCGAAATTGCGTGAATGATTTGACAAGCGTTTGACAAGCACAGGAAAAGGTGTTATAGTAATGGTGATCTGTGGAATCGGTTCCATCGGATCATCATGCGAGCAAAGCCCGGCTCAGCCGCGGCTTTCACGGCAGGCGCAGATCCCGATGCGCGCGCCGGACCATAATGAATCGGGAAAATGTGCATCATGAATGGAGGAATACCCCATGGCGAAAATGACTGTTGACGACATCAAGGTCACTGGCAAGAAAGTGCTCGTTCGCTGCGACTTCAACGTCCCGATGAAGGACGGCAAGATCACCAACGACAAGCGTATCGTTGCGGCGCTGCCGACCATCAAGAAGCTGATCGCGGACGGCGGCAAGGTCATCCTGTGCAGCCACCTGGGCAAGCCGAAGAACGGCCCGGAGGCGAAGTTCTCCCTGGCGCCGGTTGCTGAGCGCCTGTCCGAGTACCTCGGCCAGAAGGTTGTCTTCGCCGATGATGATACCGTCGTGGGCGAGAACGCCAAGGCTGCCGTTGCCGCGATGAAGGACGGCGACGTCGTGCTGCTGCAGAACACCCGCTTCCGCAAGGAGGAGACCAAGAACATCGAGACCTTCTCCAAGGAGCTGGCTTCCCTGGCCGACTGCTATGTGGACGACGCGTTCGGCTCCTGCCATCGTGCGCACTGCTCCACCGCGGGCGTGACCGAGTACCTCAGCCCCTGCGTCGCCGGCTATCTGATCGGCAAGGAGCTCTCCATCATGGGCAAGGCCCTGGAGAACGCCGACCGTCCGTTCGTCGCCATCCTGGGCGGCGCGAAGGTGGCCGACAAGCTCAACGTCATCGAGAACCTGCTGGAGAAGGTGGATACCCTGATCATCGGCGGCGGCATGGCGTTCACCTTCCTCAAGGCGAAGGGCCTGGAGGTCGGCAACTCCCTGCTGGACGAGACCAAGATCGAGTACTGCCAGAACATGCTCAAGAAGGCCGAGGAGAAGGGCGTCAAGCTGCTGCTCCCGATCGACACCGTCTGCGTGAAGGCGTTCCCGGATCCGATCGACGCTGCGGTGGAGACCGTGGTCGTGGACTGCGACAAGATCCCGGCCGACATGGAGGGCTGCGACATCGGCCCGAAGTCTGCGGCGCTCTTCGCTGAGACCGTCAAGACCGCCAAGACCGTCATCTGGAACGGCCCGATGGGCGTGTTCGAGAATCCGACCCTGGCCGCGGGCACCCTGGCTGTCGCCAAGGCGCTGGCCGAGTCCGAGGCGATCACCATCATCGGCGGCGGCGACTCCGCTGCGGCTGTCGAGCAGATGGGCCTGGGCGACAAGATGACCCACATCTCCACCGGCGGCGGCGCTTCCCTGGAGTACTTGGAGGGCAAGACCCTGCCGGGCGTCGCGTGCCTTGACGAGAAGTAATTCTCACACATCCCTGCCCCGGCCGGCCCTGAGGCCGCGCCGGGGCTTATCTTATGAAGAAATATGAAGGAGAAAACGATTATGCGTAAGCCGATCATTGCCGGTAACTGGAAGATGAACAAGACTCCGTCCGAGGCCAAGGCGCTCGTCACCGAGCTGATCCCGCTGGTCAAGGACGCGAACTGCGACGTCGTCGTGGGCGTGCCGGCGGTCAACTTCGCCGCTGTCGCCGAGGTGATCAAGGGCACCAACATCAAGCTGGGCGCGCAGAACATGCACTGGAAGGAGTCCGGCGCGTACACCGGCGAGCTGAGCGCGGCGATGCTCAAGGAGTGCGGCGTGGAGTACGTCATCCTGGGCCACAGCGAGCGCCGTCAGTACTTCGGCGAGACCGACGCGACCGTCAACCTGCGCACCCTGGCCGCCGTGAAGGCCGGCCTGACCCCGATCATTTGCGTGGGCGAGAAGAAGGAGGACCGCGAGGCGGGCTACACTAACGCGCTGGTGTCCTATCAGACCCTGATCGCCCTGACCGGCCTGACCGCCGAGCAGGTGAAGAACGTGGTCATCGCCTATGAGCCGGTCTGGGCCATCGGCACCGGCCTCACCGCTACCGACGAGCAGGCCAACGAGACCATCGGCGTCATCCGTGCGGCCATCCGCGGCGTCTACGGCGACGCGGCCGACGAGGTCCGCATCCAGTACGGCGGCTCCATGAACCCGAAGAACTGCAAGGGCCTGATGGCGCAGCCGGAAATCGACGGCGGCCTGATCGGCGGCGCGTCCCTGAAGGCGCCGGATTTCGCCCAGGTTGTGAACTTTGACAAGTAAGAAGGAGTTCCATATGACGAAGAAACCCGTCCTGCTTTGCATCATGGACGGCTACGGCATGCCGGAGACCACCGATGGCAACGCCATCGCCGCAGCCAACAAGCCGAACCTTGACGCGCTGTTTGCCAGCTGCCCGCACACCCTCATCAATGCCTCCGGCATGGCGGTCGGCCTGCCCGAGGGCCAGATGGGCAACAGCGAGGTGGGCCACACCAACATCGGCGCGGGCCGCATCGTCTATCAGCAGCTGACCCTGATCACCAAGTCCATCCTCGACGGCACCATGAAGGAGAACGACGTGCTTGTTCGCAACATGAAGAAGGCCATCGACGCAGGCAAGGCGATTCACTTCATGGGCCTGCAGGGCACCGGCGGCGTGCACAGCCACATCGAGCACCTCTTCGGCCTGCTCGACCTGGCCAAGCACCTGGGCGCCACGAAGGTCTACATCCATGCCATCATGGACGGCCGTGACACCGATCCCAAGTCCGGCCGCGGCTTCCTTGCCGACGTGCAGGCCAAGCTCGATGCGCTGGGCATGGGCCAGATCGCGACCGTGACCGGCCGCTACTACGCCATGGACCGCGACTCCAACTGGGACCGCGTCGAGAAGGCGTACGCCGCGTTCGTGTACGGCGAGGGCGAGAAGGCCGCGTCCTGGCAGGAGTGCATGGACAGGACCTATGCCGCCGGCGTGACCGACGAGTTCATCCTGCCGTGCGTCACCTGCGAGGGCGGCCGCGTGTCCGAGGGCGACACCGTCGTGTTCCTCAACTTCCGCCCGGACCGCGCGCGTGAGATCACCCGCACGTTTGTGGACGATGCGTTCACCGGCTTTGAGCGCCGCTACGGCCGCTTCCCGGTGCAGTACGTCTGCATGGCCGAGTACGACAAGACCATGCCGAACGTCGAGGTCGCCTATCCGCCGGTGCCGCTGACCAACGTGCTGGGCGAGTACCTGGCCGCCAACGGCAAGACCCAGCTGCGCATTGCGGAGACCGAGAAGTACGCGCACGTCACGTTCTTCTTCAACGGCGGCCGCGAGGCGCCGTTTGAGGGCGAGGACCGCAAGGTCATCCCGTCCCCGAAGGTCGCCACCTATGACCTCAAGCCGGAGATGAGCGCCTACGAGGTCGCCGACGAGTGCGCCGCGCGCATCCGCAGCGGCAAGTACGACGTGGTCATCCTCAACTTCGCCAACTGCGACATGGTCGGCCACACCGGCGTGTTCGACGCGGCGGTCAAGGCCGTCGAGGCCGTCGACGCGTGCGTCGGGAAGGTCTGGGAGGCGACGAAGGAGATGGGCGGCTGCATGTTCCTGACCGCCGATCACGGCAACGCGGACAAGATGAAGAACGAGGATGGTTCCCCGTTCACTGCGCACACCACCAACCCGGTGCCGTTCCTGGCCGCGGGCGTGGGCGACGTGAAGATGCGCGAAGGCGGCTGCCTGGCCGACATCGCGCCGACCATGCTGCCCTACATCGGCCTGCCGGTGCCCAAGGAAATGACGGGCAAGAGCATCATCGTGGGCTGAACAGATCATAGAATAAAATGAAAGACCCGGCCCGCATGATTGACATGCGGGCCGGGATAGCGTACAATGTAGGCAGGCAGGGAGCCGTGTAGCTTTAGGCTCCTCCTTGAATACTGGGAAATGAACCGCTAAGCAGCGGCAACTGCTTGGCGGTTCGCTTTATCTGTCGTTTCTTTTGCTTGCCATCACGAGCAAGGTGAGAACCGTCAGGACGATCATGAGCATCTCATAATCCGTCATACGATCACCCCCTTCGCTTCTGTACGCGGTTGCGAGGGAGGATTCCACCGGCAGCGCCTGCCTGCCTACACGCTGATTATAGCATGCCGCCTTGCAAGCCGCAAGGCGGTTTTGGCGCTTGGCCGGCAATGTGCCGGCCCGGCTGCAGCCCTTCGGCGGTTTGGCTGATTGCTGCTTCAAGGGCGTCCGGAGAATTGATTTTCTGAAAAGGGAAAGATCTGGGAAGAAAATCCGGGGCCTGCACGTCATATAAGCAGAACAAAGCAATAAGGAGGTTCTCTTCATGAACAGAAAAATCTTTGCGGTGCTGCTTGCCGCGGTGATGATGCTTGCTTCCTGCGCGGCGCTGGCGGAAAACCTGACGGCTTCGGACATGACGATGAGCACGCCGGCGATGAGCCCGGCGAGCATCACCGTGCAGGGCACGGCGCAGGTGATGGCCGATCCGGATCAGGTGACGGTGACGGCGAACACCTCCGTGACGGCGGGCACCGTGGGCAGCGCGCAGGAGGAGATGAACAGAATCGTCGACCTGGCGACCACGAAGCTGCTGGAGCTGGGCGTTCAGGATGACGACATCGTGACCAGCGATTACTCCTACTACCCCCGCTACAATTACGAGACGAACACCCTGACGGGCTACGAGGCGAACCACACGCTTTCCATCACCTGCCGCGATGTGGAGATGCTCGACAGCGTGATCGGCGCGCTGTCGGACAGCGGCTTCTCCCAGATTTACAGCGTGAGCTACGACGTTTCCACCCGCAGCGAGCTGTACCAGCAGGCGCTGGAGCTGGCCATTCAGCACGCGGAGCAGAAGGCCCTGCGCATGGCGGCGACCGCCGGCGTGACGCTGACCAATCTGCACAGCGTCACCGAGAACGGCGGCTACAATGAGGGCTATGCCGTCAACGGCACGGCGGACATGGGCGTGATGAAGACCGAGGCCAGCGCGACCGGCATCCGCTCGGGCAGCGTGTCTGTGAGCGCGAGCGTCACGGTCGTGTACGACGCGGCGAAGTGAGCAAAAGAGAATGGAGAAGGGCTGCAAGGCGGAATGCTTTGCAGCTCTTTTGGTTAGCGTAGAGTGGTGCGGGCATACGGACTGCTGATAATGGGGGGACGTTAGGGCTGCCGCCCTAAGACCCGCTCGGGGACATTGTCCCCGAACCCCTTCTCCGCTTCGCGCTTATGGAGCAGGGATTTTGCGCACGAGGCCGCCGACGGCGGCGAGTTTTTCCTCGATGCGCTCATAGCCGCGGGTGATGTGGCCGCCGGCGTCGTCGACGATCGTCTCGCCCTCCGCGCACAATCCGGCCAGGATCAGCGCCGCGCCGGCCCGCAGGTCCGTGGCGGTGACGGGCGCGCCGGTCAGGTCCGGCGTACCCTCCACGACGGCGACGCGGTTTTCCACGCGGATGTGCGCGCCCAGGCGCGAAAGCTCCGCCGCGTGCATGAAGCGGTTTTCAAAGATGGTTTCCAGGAATACGCTGGTGCCGGGCGTCTTGCAGGCGACGGCCATCATTGGGGCCTGCAGATCGGTCGGGAAGCCGGGATACACCATCGTGCGGATCTCAAAGGGCTGCTTGGCCCGGCCCAGCACCAGCAGGCCGCCCGGCGTGTCGTGAATATGTACGCCCGCTTCGCTGAGCTTGAAGAGCAGGCTGCGCAGGTGATCGGGCCGCGCACCGCGCAGCATCAGCTCGCCGCCGGTGATCGCGCAGGCACAGGCCATGGTGCCGGCCTCCACGCGGTCCGCGATGGGCTGCCACGTCGTGCCGTGCAGGGAGGACACGCCCTCGATGACGATGGTGGACGTGCCTGCGCCGGAGATTCGCGCGCCCATGGACGAAAGGAACGCGGCGAGATCGACGATCTCCGGCTCCTTGGCTGCGTTCTCGATGCGGGTCGTGCCCTCGGCGAGCGTCGCGGCCATGAGCAGGTTCTCCGTCGCGCCGACGGACGGCATGTCGAGGTAGATCGTTGCGCCGCGCAGCCGTCCGCAGAGCGTCACGCCGCCGTGGTCAAAGTGCACCTTCGCGCCCAGCGCGCTCATGCCCTTGAGGTGCTGGTCGATGGGCCGCTGGCCGATGGCGCAGCCGCCCGGCAGCGGAATGCGCGCCTCGTGCAGCCGCGCCAGCAGCGGCCCCAAAACGAGCACGGAGGCGCGCATCTTGCGCACGTCCTCCTCGTCCTGCGGATTCCTGAAGTCGCTGGCCGTGAGGATGAGCGCGCCCGTCTCGCGCCGCACGCGGCAGCCGCAGGCCTCCAGCAGCGAGGAGAGGGTGGTCACGTCGGTCAGGCTTGGCGGGTTTTCGATGCGCACGTCCTCGCGCGTCAGCAGCGCGCCGCACATGATGGGCAGCACGGCGTTTTTGGACGTGCTGATGGGTATCTCTCCCCGCAGGGGCGGGCTTTCGCGAACCGCATAGTGCGCCATGAGAATCCCTCCGTTTAGTCTGGCTTTGCGGCGGCGAGCCCCGCCGGACATGCGCATCTTTTGCGCCTGCCTGATGGCAGAATATGCGCATAAGCGGCGGTGTGTCCGCGCTGCCGCATGAGGATTTTCTCCCGGGCGCACCGCGGGCATGCCGTGCGGGAAAGTCAGGAGCAGCCTGCTTTTTCAGTTTATGCTGGAAAGCCGGAAGCGATTAAGCCCGGCCGCGCCAGCACGGCCGCGAGCAGCAAATGCCAGCGGCTTTCGTCTGGAAGAGATGCCAGCTGCCGCAGAAGCGAGCCGGCGAAACGATGCGAGGGCTGCTGCGCTGCGTCCGGGAACGGCAGATGACGGAAGGATTTACATAACAAAGTTTTTGGTGAAAAAAACGGAAGAATCAAAGGCAGTTGCCGCCCGGAGGTTTTTGCGATTGCATTTTGGCGCGGCAAGGCGTATTGTATTATGGGTTTTAGCCCGGATGCTTAAGCAGGAAAAAAGCGCCGCGCTTTGCGGCGAACGGATCAAAGGAGAACCGTTGATGAGCGAGAAACTGAATATCCCCGAGATGTACGGCAGCTATCTGTTTGGCGACAAGGAGATGCGCGCGCGCCTGCCCAAGGCGATTTACAGGAGCCTGAGGCGCAGCATGGCCACGGGCGAGGAGCTGGAGCCCGTGGTGGCTGACGCGACGGCGACCGCCATGAAGGAATGGGCGATCGAGATGGGCGCGACGCACTACACCCACTGGTTCCAGCCGCTGACCGGCACCACCGCCGAAAAGCACGACTCCTTCATCAATCCGCAGGGCGACGGCACCGTCATCATGGAGCTGAGCGGCAAGGAGCTCATCAAGGGCGAGCCGGACGCATCGTCCTTCCCGTCCGGCGGCATCCGCGCGACGTTTGAAGCGCGCGGCTACACCGTCTGGGACATCACCAGCCCCGCGTTCATCTACGACAACGGCAACACCAAGACGCTGTGCATCCCCACTGCGTTCTGCTCCTACACGGGCGAGGCGCTGGACAAGAAGACCCCGCTGCTGCGCTCCATGGAGGCCATCAGCAAGCAGGCGGTGCGCATCTGCCGCCTCTTTGGCGACACGCAGACGCAGAAGGTCATCGCGTCCGTCGGCCCGGAGCAGGAATACTTCATCGTCGACCGCGCAACCTACTTAAAGCGCAAGGACCTGATCTTCACCGGCCGCACGCTCTTTGGCGCGATGCCGCCCAAGGGCCAGGAGATGGAGGATCACTACTTCGGCGCGATCAAGGAGCGCGTGAGCAACTACATGCGCGACCTGGACGTCGAGCTGTGGAAGCTGGGCATCCCGGCGAAGACTGAGCACAACGAGGCGGCCCCGGCCCAGCACGAGCTGGCGCCGATTTTCAACACCGCGAACCTGGCGACGGATGAGAACATGCTCATCATGAACGTCATGAAGAAGGTTGCCCTGCGCCACGGCCTGGTATGCCTGCTGCACGAAAAGCCGTTCGCCGGCGTGAACGGCAGCGGCAAGCACAACAACTGGAGCCTGACGACGGACACGGGCCGCAACCTGCTCGCGCCCGGCAAGCAGCCCCAGCACAACGACATGTTCCTGCTGATGCTCGCCGCGGTGATGAAGGCGGTGGACGAACATGCGGGTCTGCTGCGCGTGAGCGCGTCCAATCCGGGCAACGATCACCGGCTGGGCGGCCACGAGGCGCCGCCGGCGGTCATCTCCATGTTCCTGGGCGATCAGCTGACGGCGATCGTCGGGCACATCATCGAGGGCAACGCGGAGAGCGTCCCGTCGGTGTCCAATATGAAGGTCGGCGTGTCCACGCTGCCGGTCATCCGCCGCGACGCGGGCGACCGCAACCGCACCTCGCCCTTCGCCTTCACCGGCAACAAGTTTGAATTCCGCATGCCGCCGTCCTCCGGCTGCATCGCGGACGCGAACACGGTGCTCAACACCATCGCCGCCGACGCGCTTTCCCAGTTCGCAGACGAGCTGGAAAAGGCGGAGAATTTCGAGGAGGCGCTGCATGCGCTCATCCGCCGCGAGCTGGCGGCGCACCAGCGCATCATCTTCAACGGCAACGGCTACACCGACGAGTGGCTGGCCGAGGCGGCGCGCCGCGGTCTGCCCAACATCCGCAGCATGGTGGACGCGATCCCCGAGCTGGTCGCGCCGGATGCCGTCGCGCTGTTTGAGCGCCACGGCGTGTACACCGAAAAGGAGCTGCGCGCACGCGCGGACGTCTCCTACGAGCTCTACGCCAAGACGGTGAACATCGAGGCGCTGACGATGATCGACATGGCGGGCAAGGACATGCGAGCTGCTCACGCGCGTGACCGTGCTGCTCAAACAGGCGAACGCCGCGCTCTCCGATTTGCGCGAAAAGCAGGCAAGGGCCGCGGCCATGACGGGCGAGGCGCAGGCCAGGGCCTATCACGACGAGGTCTGCCCGGCGATGGACGTGCTGCGCGCGCCGGTGGATCATCTGGAGATGATCGTGGACAGCGCCCTGTGGCCGATGCCGACCTACGGCGAGCTGCTGTTCAACGTGTAAATAGGAGCAGATATGCAAAAGAAAATCATGAGTTTCCTGAAAAGAGGCCTTCCGTATCTGGTGCTGCTGGCAGCGTATCTTATGAGCGTGGGCATCTTTGCGCTGTACGGTGAACACAATCTGGATTCGGACATGTCCAGCGAAATGATTCTGGCGAGTATTCTCAATGAAGAAGGCGGCTTGTTTTCAGAAGAATGGTATTATTCGACGGAATTACGTGTAGTCAGCCCTGTGATGCTCTATCAGATTGGCTTGAAGCTGTTTGATTCATGGCATGCGGCCCGAACGTTTGCAGTTGCAGTCCTGCAGATCGGCGTAATTCTCTCGTTTTTGTTCATGGCAAAGGCAGCCGGCATGAAGGAAAGCGGGGTATACTGCGCTGCGGGACTGATTCTGCCGATCAGCCAGGCCTATGCGTTCTTGTTTGCTTATGGCGGGTTTTATGCCGCATACTTCATATGGATCTGTATTGTCTTTGGCATGATACTCAGAATGCATGGAAGCAAAAGAAAGGTGCTTCTGTGTGTGTTTATGGCATTGTCGGGCGTATGGGGAGGAATGACGGGCGTACGCATGATCATGCTGCTTGGCGCGCCGCTCATGCTTGCCTGTTCAGTTGCGCTGTTTGATCAGTTCCGCCGCAGTCAAACGGGAAAAGCGGTCATCGAATCGGAACAATTCTCGATGATGCTGGCGACACTGATTCATTTTGCCGGTATGCTGGCAGGATACTGGATCAATGGTCATGTATTGGCGCAAAAGTACAGCTTTTCGTCTCAGAATGATGTGAAACTGGTTCCGTTCGGACCGCAGAGCGTCTTGGATCAGATGGATTGTATGCTCCGATTCTTTGGATATCAGGCGGGATACAATCTGCTCTCTGTGGAGGGAGCTGCTTCCTGGGCCGCAGTGGCGCTGGTATGCTTTTCAATGCTCGCTGTATATGTGCTCCTGAAGAAGAGGGTGCAATACGGTTTGACCGCCTGCCAGCAGATGGTTCCCCTGTTCGCATGCTGTGCGTTGGTTCTGGGCATCCTGCTCAATGGGTCGACGGACCGTGGACACAACGGCTACAATGAAGTTCACACAGTGGCGTATTATATATCCGGCGTATTGATGATGGTTGCCTCGGCATGCATGCTGCTTGAAAAGCTGCCGTGCAGACTTTGGCAGCATGGAACGCGCACACTGCTGCTTTTGCTGCTGAGCGCCGTATTCTTTCTGGAGGCGCGGGTATATACAAAGAACGACTATCGCAGTTCAATGGCAGATTACGAAGATGCGGCACAGTGGCTGGTTGAGCATGGATATACGCAGGGCTTTTCCACGTTCTGGAATGGCAATGTGCTGACAGAGGCCACCGATGGGCAGCTGGAAATGTATGTGTTTTCGAGCTGGACCCATGATGAATTTGGCCGATGGCTGCAGAAGAAATCACACTTTGAGCAGCTCCCGGAAGGAAAGGTATTTGTATATGTGGAAAGCATGGAGGAATTTCTGGATCCTTCCCCCTGTGCTGACGAGCAGAGAATGATCTATGAAAGCACGGGCGGACGGGCATATGAATATGATTCCGCGCAGGAGGTGCTCGATATTCAAAAAGCCCACAGGGCGAAGGTACTGGAAGAAAGAAATAGGCAACAGGAATAAGGAAATCGATACGCAGCAGGGCATTTCCCTGAAAAGGGTTTGCCGCGCGCCCTGTGGCCGATGCCGACGTACGGCGAGCTGATGTTCAATGTATAAACGAAAAACGGGCTGTCTCATGGGCGAGACGGCCCGTTTATTGATGCATCAGTACGATATCCCCGGCACGCCGATGCGCACGACGAGCACGCCGTCGATCATCCGGCAGCAGTCCCTGTCCGGGAAGGCCGGAATGGCGCGCACATCCTCGCGCAGGGCCAGCTTGCGATGCGTATCAAAATCCACGAGGTTGACCGGATAGCCCAGCACCTGCCAGAGGTACCATGTATTGGTCTCCGTGTAGGTCACGGCGTAGCTGTTGCTCCCGTACATGGAGAGATGCTCGAAGCCCGGGCGCTCCATGCTCAGGCGGGAATCGGAGAGATTGCCGACGATGGCCACGGGCGTGTAGCCCGGATCGTAGCCCTTGACCTGCTCCATGCGGTCGATGACGCGGGTCATCACGGAGAGCGTGGACTGGAACTCCAGGTCCCGGCGCAGATAGAGCTGATGGGCGGTGACGAAATTGCAGCCGTAGAGGAACAGGATGGCGGCGGCCATCAGCGCGCGTGCACCGCGCACGGGTTTTGCAGCGGAATGCCCGGCAGCCTGCTCCGCCAGATAGATGGGGAAGACAAACGCGAGGAAGAACGCGTAGATCATCGCCGTGTGGATGAAGCCCTTGGAGATGAAATAGACGGCGTTGGCGGCGAAGGGCATCAGCAGCACCGCGAGAATGGCCAGCAGCGCCGCAGGCAGCGAAATCCTGCGCACGCGCAGCAGCGCCGCGAAGCAGAAGGCCCCCAGCGCAAACACGCCGAAGCCTGCCAGCGCGGCGAAGCGCGAAAGATGCGTTTCCGGCGCGCGCAGGCAGCGGAAGGGATACAGCCAGGTATCGATGATCAGCCGGAGCACGGACACGCCCTCAAACCGGCCGACGTCCGCAATGCTGTTCTGCGCGGTGGAAAGCGTCATGCGCGTGGCGCGAAGAACCATGGACACGGCCGCGGCATACAGGCACAGCCCGGCAAGCAGCACGAACAGGGCTTTCAGCGCCGTCCGGAGGATCGCATGCGGGGACGCGCCGCCCAGCGCTGCCTTGACCACCAGCATCAGAAAGAGCAGCGCCGCCGTGGAAACATAGCTCTGATACAGCGCGAGCGACGCGCACAGCAGCAGCGGCGCGGCGAGAAAGCCGAAGCGCCAGCGCGCGCACAGAAAGACGCACGCCGCCGACAGCAGGAAGGCGAGCATGTACACGTCCATCCAGGAGATATAGGTGCCGCCGGAGAGCGTGAGCGTGGCGTTGGCCGTGAGCACGGCGCAGGTGAGCGCGATGGAGAGCGTGGATTTGAGCTCGAGCAGGCTCACGATCAGGCAGATGGCCGCGCCGATATACAGGCAGGCGAGCATGCCGACCAGAAACGGAGCGGGAATGTCGCCGCGCAGCTTCCAGTACAGGGGCTGGAGGAACCGGCCGAAGGAGATCTGGGAGAAGCGGTCGTCGCTCTGGTTGATGAGCAGCGAGTCATGCGTAAAGCCGATGGAGGTGAAGCGGTAGACATGCGCGGCGAAAAAGAACAGCGCCGTCAGCAGAAACACGCGGACCACCGTGTGCCGGTCGAGGCGAAGGCGTTTGAGCAAGGAAATCTCTCCTTCAGACAGATGGGATGATTCATTATACATGCCGGAGGAAAGAAAGTAAAGAAAGCACGCGGACACTTGATGACCGAGCGCTGATTTGTCGCCCAAAAGGTTGCTAAAAAAGCCCGATGATGATACAATATATCATTAGCGGAGTATGGGAACCTGCCGGCATGCGCGGGGAGGATTGCTTCGCGGTTTGGAGGAAAGCAATGGGTTTATTCAGCAAGCTATTCGACCCGACTGCCGGGGAGATCAAGAAACTGCAAAAGATTGTCGATAAAATCGATTCCTTCGAGGAGGCGCACAAAAAGCTCAGCGACAGCGAGCTGCGCGCGAAGACCGAGGAGTTCAAAAAACGCTATCAGGATGGCGAGACGCTCGATGAGCTGCTGCCGGAGGCGTACTCCGTCGTGCGCGAGGCCACCTGCCGCGTGACCGGCAAGCGCCAGTTCCGCGTGCAGATGATGGGCGGCATCGTGCTGCATCAGGGCCGCATCGCCGAAATGAAGACCGGCGAGGGCAAGACCCTGACGGCGACCATGCCGGCGTACCTCAACGCGCTCACCGGCGAGGGCGTGCACGTCGTCACCGTCAACGACTACCTGGCCAAGTTCCAGGGCGAGGACATCGGCCGCATCTTCCGCTTCCTGGGCATGAGCGTGGGCGTGATCGTCCACGACATGACGCAGGAGGAGCGCAAGGCGGCCTATGCCTGCGACGTGACCTACGGCACCAACAACGAGATGGGCTTTGACTACCTGCGCGACAACATGGTCATCTACCAGAAGAACATGGTGCAGCGCGGCCACCACTTCGCCATCGTGGACGAGGTGGACTCCATCCTCATCGACGAGGCGCGCACCCCGCTGATCATTTCCGGCGCGGGCGACAAGTCCACCGACATGTACGAGAAGGCGGACCGCTTCGTCTGCACCCTGCAGGAGGGCGTGGAGCCGGAGGAGGACCGCTGGGCGGAGAACCCGCTCTCCGAAGAGGAGAAGGCGGCGATGCGCAAGGACTACGTCAAGGACGAGAAGAAGAAGACCTGCAACCTCTCCGAGGCCGGCGCCGCCAAGGCCGAGCGCTGGTTCGGCGTGGAAAACCTCTCCGACATGGCCAACAACGAGCTGGTGCACCACATCAACGCCGCGCTGCGCGCGCACGCGCTGATGAAGCGCGACGTCGATTACGTCGTGCAGAACGACCAGGTCATCATCGTCGACGAGTTCACCGGCCGCCTGATGGTCGGCCGCCGCTACTCCGACGGCCTGCACCAAGCTATCGAGGCGAAGGAGCACGTGAAGGTGGAGCGCGAGAGCAAGACGCTGGCGACCATCACCTTCCAGAACTACTTCCGCATGTACAAGAAGCTCTCGGGCATGACCGGCACGGCCAAGACCGAGGAGGACGAGTTCAAGGGCATCTACGCGCTGGATGTGGTGCAGATCCCGACCAACCGCCCGATGATCCGCAAGGACATGAACGACCTGGTGTACACCACCGTCAAGGGCAAGTTCCTGCAGGTGGTGGACGAGATCGAGAACCGCCACAAGACCGGCCAGCCGATCCTGGTGGGCACCGTGTCCGTCGAGGTCAGCGAGCTGCTCTCCAAGATGCTGAAGATGCGCGGCATCCAGCATGAGGTGCTCAACGCCAAATACCACGAGAAGGAAGCCGAGATCATCGCGCAGGCCGGCCACTATGGCGCGGTCACCATCGCCACCAACATGGCGGGCCGCGGCACGGACATCCTGCTGGGCGGCAACCCCGAATACCTCGCCCGCCGCGCGATGAAGCAGAAGGGCTACGACGAGATGGTCATCGAGGACGCCACGGGCTTCAACGAGAACGTCCCGCAGGAGGTGCTCGACGCCCGCGAGGTGTACAAGCAGCTCTACGCCGACTTCAAGAAGCAGACCGACGCCGAGCACGACCGCGTGGTCGCTGTGGGCGGATTGCACATCATCGGCACCGAGCGCCACGAGTCCCGCCGGATCGACAACCAGCTGCGCGGCCGCGCCGGCCGCCAGGGCGATCCGGGCTCCTCGCAGTTCTTCATCTCCATGCAGGACGACCTGATGCGCCTGTTCGGCAGCGACAAGGTCAGCGGCATGATCGCCAAGCTCGGCGTGGGCGAGACGGAGCCGATCGAGGCGAAGATGCTCACCGGCCAGATCGAGAACGCGCAGAAGCGCATCGAGGGCCGCAACTACGAGATCCGCAAGAACGTTCTCCAGTACGACGACGTGATGAACGAGCAGCGCAAGGAGATCTACGAGCAGCGCAGGCAGGTGCTCGAGGGCCGCGACATGCACGACACCATCGCGACGATGGCGGACAAGCTGATCGACGCGGCCGTCGCGCTGTACTGCGGCAACGGCGACGACACGCTCGACTGGGACATGGAGGGCCTGAAGACCTACATGGAGCGCCTCTGCGCGCGCGTGGGCTTCTTTGCCGCGCATGAGGACAAGCTCAGCCACATCCCCAAGGACGAGCTGACGGCGATGCTCAAGCAGGAGGCGCGCGACTTCTACGCCATCCGCGAGGAGGAGTTCGCCAAAATCGGCATCGACACGCGCGAGCTCGAGCGCGTGGTGCTGCTCACCTGCGTGGACAAGCGCTGGATGGACCACATCGACGCGATGGACCAGCTGCGCGACGGCATCGGCCTGCGCGCCTTCGCCAACCGCAACCCGATCACGGAGTATCAGCTCGAGGGCTACGACATGTTCGACGAGATGGTGCACCTGATCCGAGAGGACACCGTGCGCAGGATGTATCAGGCGCGCATCAACGTGCCGCAGGAACGCAAGCAGGTGGCCGAGGTGAAGGAGACCAACCTGGAGCAGGCCAAGGCCGCGGGCGGCCCGGCGGGCACCAAGAAGGTGACGAAAAAGCCCGGGCGCAACGATCCCTGCCCCTGCGGCAGCGGCAAGAAGTACAAGAACTGCTGCGGCAAAGAGGCGTAACGCGCCAGGCAGCGAGCCATAAGCGCGAAGCGAACATGGGGTCAAGGGGCGAAGTCCCTTGGCGGGGTCTGGGGCCTGCGGCCCCAGTGTCCCCCATCGCGAAGCGCCCAAGCAAGAATCGCAGCGGAGCCGAAGGCGACTATTGCGATTCCGCAGGCGCTGCTTGAAACCGTGAAAAGCCATACACAAGACATCAGACATGGATTGAATAAAGGAAGTGAATCGCATGATCGAACTGGATACGTATCGCCAGCAGCTGGGGCAGATCCGCGCGGGCATCACCGAGGTGGGCGGCGCGCTGAACATCGAGGG
Source organism: Clostridiales bacterium (assembly GCA_004557905.1). GTDB lineage: Bacteria > Bacillota > Clostridia > Christensenellales > Aristaeellaceae > Ventricola. The sequence continues at coordinate 47,802 of SFFH01000049.1, forward strand.
CCTCAAGGAGCAGCAGATGGAGCTGCATGAGACCATGAACGAGCCGGATTTCTGGAATGATCTGGAGCGCTCCACGCAGGTCTCCAAGAAGGTGCGCATCATCGAGAACAAGCTGGAGCATTACGGCAAGCTCGTCGCGCGCGCGGACGACGTGGAGGCGACCATGGAGCTGGCCGAGGAGATGGGGGATGCCGATCTCGTGACCGAGGCGGGCGAGGAGATCAAGAAGCTGACAGAGGACCTGGCGGAGCTGCGCCTGGAGACACTGCTGCGCGGCGACTACGACAGCAACAACGCCTACATCTCCCTGCATGCCGGCGCGGGCGGCACCGAGGCGCAGGACTGGACGCAGATGCTCAGCCGCATGTACCAGCGCTACTGCGAGCGCCACGGCTTTGACGTAAAGGTCATCGACCTGCTGGACGGCGACGAGGCGGGCCTCAAGTCCATCACCATGGAAATCACCGGCGAGAACGCCTACGGCTTCCTGCGCGGCGAGAAGGGCGTGCACCGGCTGGTGCGCATCAGCCCGTTTGACGCGAACGCACGCCGCCAGACGAGCTTCTCCTCGCTGGATGTCTCCCCGATCATCGAGGACGACGACAACGAGATCGAGATCGACATGAAGGACGTGCGCACGGACGTGTACCACGCCTCCGGCGCGGGCGGACAGAACGTCAACAAGACCTCCTCCGCCGTGCGCATGACGCACTACCCGACGGGCATCGTCGTCTCCTCCCAGACCAGCCGCGACCAGGTGCACAACCGCGAGAACTGTATCCGCATGCTCAAGGCCAAGCTGCTGGAGCTGCGCGAGCGTGAGCGCGAGGAGAAGATGGCCGACATCAAGGGCGAGATGAAGAAGATCGAATGGGGCAGCCAGATCCGCTCCTACGTCTTCCATCCGTATTCCATGGTGAAGGATCACCGCACCGGCTATGAGACGAGCAACGTGGACGCGGTGATGGACGGCGAGATCGACGGCTTCATCACGGCGTACCTGCAAATGCAATGACAAGATCGGCCCTCCCCTGTGGGGGAGGGCTTTTCCGGTGAAGAAGGAAAAGATCATGAAGAAGATGGCATGGATCACCGGCATTCTGACGGGCCTGATGGTGCTGCTTGCGGCGCTGGGCGCCGTCGGTGTGGCGGTGAAGAACATCGCCGGGGACGAGACGTTTTACGCCGCGCAGTCCCGGCAGGCGGTCATGCAGGAGGGCGGCTTTGCCTCCGAGGAGGAGGTGACCGCGTACATCGGCCTTGACCAGGCGCAGCAGCAGGCCGTGGCCGGCGAGCTGGCAGCCTATGTGACCGGCGAGGCGGATGCGCTGCCGGAGCTCCTGAACGAGGACGAGCAGCAGCACATGCGCGACGTGCGCACGGTCGTGGCGTCGATGGCGAACATGAGCAGGATGTACCTGACGCTTGCGGCGGCGCTGGCGGTCGTGACGGCGTGGACGGGCGCCAAGCTCAAGAAGCGCAATCTGCCCAGACTTATCGGCGCGCTGGCGGCGGTCGGCCTCATCATGCTGATCGTGATGAACCTGGTGAACGAGATCACGGCGGGCGGCTTCGCGCAGATGTTCACGGCAGTGCACGAGGTGCTCTTTGACAACGACCTGTGGCTGATGAATCCGGATACGGACATCCTGATCCGCATGATGCCCCAGACGCTGTTTGAACAGGCGCTGCTGGGTGGCGCGAACCAGGCGCTGCGGGTCTTCCTGCTCGTGTGGGTGATGCTGATTGCGCTGCATGAGATTGTGCAGCGCATGATTCGCAGGCATCTGAGCGAGCGGAAGGCGGCGTAAGGAATCGTGCAGCGGGCGCGAAGGGCTTCGCCCGAAAAGCGGTTCGGAAGGGGAGCGGGCATGGCCCGCCCAAGGGAGTGAACGCATGAATTACGAACAGAGCGCCAGGGAGCAGGCGGAAAGGCTCCGCGCGAGCGGCCACGCGACGATCCTGGCGATTGAATCCAGCTGCGACGAGACGGCGGCGGCGATCATCCGCGACGGCCGGGAGATCGTCTCTTCAATCATCTCCTCGCAGATCCCGCTGCACGCGATGTACGGCGGCGTGGTGCCGGAGATCGCCTCCCGCAAGCATGTGGAGAGCATGGACCCGGTCGTGGACGAGTGCCTCAAAAAGGCAAACATGACCCTTGCGGACGTGGACGCCGTCGCCGTAACCTACGGCCCGGGCCTGGTGGGCGCGCTGCTCATCGGCGTCTCTGCGGCGAAGGCGCTGGCGTACGCGGCGGGCAAGCCGCTCATCCCGGTCAACCACATCGAGGGTCACGTCAGCGCAAACTACATCGCACACAGGGATCTGGAGCCGCCGTTCGTCTGCCTGGTGGCCTCCGGCGGCCATTCGCACATCGTGCGCGTGGACGATTACGGCGTCTATACGCTGCTGGGCCAGACGATGGACGACGCGGCGGGCGAGGCCTTTGACAAGGCGGCGCGCGTGCTGGGCCTGCCGTATCCCGGCGGTCCGCTGCTGGACAAGCTGAGCCGCGAGGGCAATCCGCACGCGCTCAAGCTCCCGCATGTGCAGACCCCGGGCCGCTACGACTACAGCTTCTCGGGCCTGAAGACCGCGCTCATCAACACGGTGCACAAGCTGCGCCAGAGCGGGCAGGACGTGCCGGCGGCGGATATCGCGGCCAGCTTCCAGTATGCGGCGGTGGAGCTGCTCAGCGACAAGGCCGTGCTCGCGGCGAAGGAGTCCTCAAGCCGGGTCATGGCGCTGGCGGGCGGCGTGGCCAGCAACTCCGGCTTGCGCAATACGATGAACGACAAGTGCCAGAAGGCCGGCATCCGCCTGATGATGCCGCCGCCCATCCTGTGCACGGACAACGCGGCGATGATCGGAAGCGCAGGCTTCTACCGCCTGATGCGCGGGGAGATCGCCGGGCTGGATCTGAACGCCTGTCCGTCGCTCCGGCTGGTATAAACTGTACAGTTCTTCCGGGAATTTCCAATCAAATATGTCAAAGCTGCGTCCAAATTATTACACTTTCGTAATATACAGGCGCAGCTTTGTCAACTCCTTTGACCTGTGGAAAACTCGAATTATCCACAATTATACACAGCTCCCGGGGAAAGACCTGTGGACAACTGTGGATAACCCAGGGGAAAAGGCGAAAAATCCTTTGGCTTCCACGCATACAGCCTGTGGACAATCCCGGGGAAAACTGGGGATAACCTGTGGGGAAACGTGGAAAAGCTGTGAAAAGGAATTGTAACATTTGATTGGAAATGCAGGAGGATTGTGACAGCGCCGCCATATTTCTGCCGCCTTCGTGACATGATTGCCCCGCCGCGCGCATATGTCCGCATATCAAAAGGCGGGGATGTGGGAATGTGGGCAAGACGGCAAAACGGGATCGGATACGGCTGTACACGGGGATGCTGCTGGGCGTGACGGCGCTGTGCACGCTGACGCTGCTGTGCGCGGCGGGATCGAGCGCCGTGCAGACGTTCGCGCAGGAGCTTGCGCCCGCGCAGACAGCGCTCGTGCAGGGGCCGCTCACGGGCCTGACGGTGGCGGTGGACGCCGGGCACGGCGGCTACGACGGCGGCGCGGTCGGCCGGGTTAGCGGCGTGCCGGAGAAGGGGCTCAATCTCGATGTGGCGCAGCGCGTGGAGAAGCTGCTCGTGCAGCAGGGCGCGGACGTGGTGATGACGCGTACGGGCGACTATGCGCTGTGCGACGAGCACCCGCCCATCCGCAGAAAGCTGCAGGACATGCAGCGGCGCGCGGCGCTCATCCGGCTGAACGACGCGGATGTGGTGCTCTCCATCCACATGAACGAGTACGCCGGACGGGGCGAGAGCGGGCCGCAGGTGTTCTACCGCGAGGACTGCCCGGCGGGACGTCTGCTGGCCGGCGCCATCCAGAATGCGATGATCGGGGAGCTTCAGCCCCGGCAGAGGCGGACGGCGCTGGGCGGAGACTACTACATCCTGACGCTGGGCGTGCCGAGCGTGCTGGTGGAGTGTGGTTTCCTCTCCAACCGGGAGGAGGAGGCGCGGCTTTTGCAGGAGGACTACCGGCAGCGTGTGGCCAGGGGTGTGGTGCAGGGGCTGCTTGACTGGCACGCGCTGCCGCAGGAAAAGCCGCAGCCGCTTCCCGCGGTGGACAGGAGCGACGAGCCGACAGCGGAGTGAGCGTGCTTGGCAATAGGGAGCTAAAGGGAGAGAAAGTTCACGAACTCCCTCAGTCAGCTTCGCTGACAGCTCCCTCAAGAGGGAGCCTAATTCGGTTCAAGTAGCCTTAGCCTCCCTCTTGAGGGAGGTGGCTGCCGCAGCAGCCGGAGGGAGTGGTCCTTCGTTCGCATTCGCTCCCTTTTGTGATTATGAAGGACTTCCCTTTTTTTTTCTTTGGTGGTATACTGTAACCTAGAAAAATGGTGTACTGCGATGTTTTTCAAAAATGAGAATCCGGATCAAATCCCAAAGGGAGTGGCCTTTTGCTCAAGGAAGAACTGAATTCCGCGCACGATGCCTTTGCCCCGGCCGATATCCGCGGGCTCAATCCGCTGCAGATGGCGTACGTCGGTGATACGGTGCACGACCTGTATGTGCGCAGCATGCTCCTTTCCCGGGGCATGGCCGTCGGCAAGATGCACCGGCAGGCGGTGCGCATGGTCAGCGCGGGCGCGCAGGCGCGGATGCTTGAGCGCATCGAGCCGGAGCTGACGCAGGAGGAGGCGGACATCGCGCGCCGCGGCCGCAACAGCCAGGCCAAGCATGCTGCGCCCCGGCATGCCGACCCGGCGGACTACGCGCACGCGACGGCGCTGGAGGCCCTGTGGGGCTACCTGTACCTGTCCGGCCAGACGCAAAGGCTGGATGAACTGATGAAGCTTGCGCTCACGCGCACGGAGGATGTATGGCAAAAGCAAACCTGAAGGTGATGCTGCTGCGCGCGACGCCCGACCCGGACGAGGTGGTGGCGCTGGGCGCGCGGCTGTGCTACGCGCAGGCGGATCTTGACGCGCTGCGCGAGCGCGTGGAGACGACCGATCAGCAGAAGTATATCGCGGGCGTGATGGCGCGCGGCCACCTGTCCGTGACGGAGCACGCGAGCTTTACGTTCGCGGTGGAGGGCGTGTCTCGCGCGCTGCTCGCGCAGCTGACGCGGCACCGCATCGCCAGCTTCTCCGTGCAAAGCCAGCGCTATGTCTCCATGGCGGACGGCTTTGACTACGTGATTCCGCCGTCCATCAGCGCGCTGGGCGCGCAGGAGGAGGCCGAGTTTATCCGCCAGATGGATACGATGCATGCATGGTATTGCCAGTGGCAGGAAAAACTGGGCGGGGCGAAGGAGGCCGCGAACCAGGACGCGCGCTTCGTGCTGCCCAACGCGGCGGCGACGCGCCTTTTGATGACCATGAACGCGCGCGAGCTGATGCACTTTTTCGAGCTGCGCTGCTGCAACCGCGCGCAGTGGGAGATCCGCGAGATGGCCTGGCAGATGCTCGCCGAATGCCGCAAGGCTGCGCCCGCGCTGTTTCGGGACGCCGGCCCCGCGTGCCTGCGGGGCGCGTGCCCGGAGGGCAAGGCCTGCTGCGGCAGGGCGGACGAGGTCAAGCAGCGCTCCAAAACGCTATAAGCCTTCCCCTCTGGGGAAGGTCCCCCGCAAGGCCGGATGAGGTCCCCTGCTATCACGGGGATGAAGAGAAAACCGAAAGAAGGATACGACGATGGCATACTATGACAGCTTTACCAAGAAACCCCAGAGCAAGCGCGACGACTGGCGCGACGACGAGCTGACCCGCCGCCCGGCGCGCGACGGCGGCCGCGCCGCCGAGCCGGAGCACCGCTACGGTGAAAAGAAGAGCTACGGTGAACGAAAGCCCTACGGCGAGCGCCGCGAATATGGCGAGAAGAAGCCCTACGGCGAGCGCCGCGAGTACGGCGAGCGCAAGCCCTACGGGGAGCGCTGGGAATACGGTGAGAAGAAGCCCTACGGCGAGCGCCGCGAGTACGGCGAGAAGAAGCCCTTCGAGGATCGTCCGCAGCGCCCGTATGGCGAGAAGCCAGCTTTCGGCGGCCCGCGCCCGGAACGCAGGGACAGCCGTCCGGAGCGTCCGGTGCGGCAGGAGCGTCCGGCACCGGCGCCCATGACGCCGCCCACGGAGGAGCCGATGGAAAACAACCTGCTGGTGGGCCGCAACCCGATCCGCGAGGCGCTGCGCGCCGGCCGCGACATCGAAAAGCTGCTGGTCGCCCGGGGCGAATTGATCGGCTCGGCGCGCGAGATCGTGGCGATGGCGCGCGAGGCGAAGATCGTCGTGCAGGAGGTGGACCGCGTCCGCCTGGATCAGATGGCGCCCAACCACCAGGGCCTGATCGCCGTGGCGAGCGCGTACGCTTACAAGACCGTGGACGATATGCTGGCGCTGGCGAAGGCGCGCGGCGAGGATCCGCTGCTGGTGATTCTGGACGGCGTGACCGATCCGCACAACCTGGGCGCGATCATCCGCAGCGCGGAGTGCGCGGGCGCGCACGGCGTGATCATCCCCGAGCGCCGCGCGGTGGGCCTGACCCCGGCGGCGGTGAAGGCCAGCGCGGGCGCGGTGGAATACCTGCCGGTGGCCCGGGAGGTCAATCTGAACCGCGTGATCGAGCGCCTGAAGAAGGAGGGCGTCTGGATCTACGGCACGGCGATGAACGGCGAGGACTACCGCCGCGTGAACTTCTCCGGCCCGGCGGCGCTCGTCATCGGCTCCGAGGGCGAGGGCATGTCCCGCCTGGTGGAGGAGAACTGCGACAAGATCGTCTCCCTGCCGATGAAGGGCCATATCGACTCCCTGAATGCGTCCGTGGCGGCGGGCATCCTGCTCTACGCCGTGGCCGGAGCGAGGGCGTAAGCGATGAAACCGCTGCTGCTGGTGGACGGCTACAACGTCATCGGCGCGTGGGACGTGCCCAGGGCGGAGCATCTGTCCATCGACGAGGCGCGTGAGCGGCTGGTGCATCTGGTCGCCGATTACGCGGGCTACTCCGGCGAGGAGGTGATCGTCGTCTTCGACGGCCACTACACCGACCGGACGACCCGGTCCCGCTCGGTCGTGCACGGCGTGGAGGTGGTGTTCACCAAGCACGCCGAGAGCGCGGACAACTTCATCGAGGCGCAGTGCGAACAGGCGCCCAGATGGCGGCAGGTGCACGTGGTCACCAGTGACGCTGTCGAGCAGACGGTGACGATGGGCCGCGGCGCTGTGCGCATCTCCTCACGGGAGTTTCTCCTGCAGCTGACGCAGACCCGCGCAAGCGGACGCAAGCGCATGAAGGAGGAAAAGATCTCGCGCGGGGACATCTTCTCCCGCCTGCCGCCGCATCAGCGGGAGATCTTCGACCGGATGCGCAAAGGGCTGGACGACTAACACACCCAGGAGGACGGAATGTACAACGACTACGACGGCATGACCGACGAGGAGATCGCGCTGCTGGCCCAGCAGGGCGACGCCGACGCGTCGGAATACCTGCTCAACAAGTACAAAAACTTCGTTCGCTCCAAGGCGAGGTCCTACTTCCTGGTGGGCGCGGATCACGAGGACATCGTGCAGGAGGGCATGATCGGCCTGTTCAAGGCGTTCCGCGACTTCAAGCCGGACAAGCTCGCGTCGTTCCATGCGTTTGCCGAGCTGTGCGTAACCCGGCAGATCATCACCGCCGACCGCACGCTGATGGACGTGATCACCGAGGGCCGCAGCGCCGATCCCGAGGAGCTGCTCATTGGCCAGGAGAGCTACGTCTCCATCGAGAGCCAGATCGACGAGGCGCTCTCCCCGCTCGAGCGCAGGGTGCTGGCGGCGTACCTGGACGGCAAGAGCTACCAGGAGATCGCGGTCATGCTCGGCCGCCACGTCAAGAGCATCGACAACGCGCTGCAAAGGGTGAAGCACAAGCTGGAAAAACTCATCCGCGAGCGCAATCACTGAGGCGGTGCCGCGCCCCTTTTTCCCCTCAAAAATGTGCGCGGCGTATTGACAATTCAAAGATATTTGGATAGAATAATGGATGAATAAACCGGTTGACAGCCCCTTGCAGGTGTAGTTTAATGGCAGAACTTCAGCTTCCCAAGCTGATCGCGTGGGTTCGATTCCCATCACCTGCTCCAGAGCGACCACCGACAGTTCGGCGGGCGCAGAACAACTGTCAGCCGAAAAATCGAGGAGGTTATTCCAATGGCGAAGCAAAAGTTTGAGCGCACGAAGCCGCACGTTAACATCGGCACGATCGGCCACGTTGACCACGGCAAGACCACCCTGACCGCGGCCATCACCATGGTCCTGTCCACC
>SFFH01000106.1 GCA_004557905.1 Clostridiales bacterium
CATCGTGGTGAACGACCGGATGGAGACCTCCGTGCCGGACATCTACGCTGTCGGCGATGCGGTGCAGGTCAGGCACTTTGTCACGGGTCAGGACGCGCTCATCGCGCTGGCCGGACCTGCCAACAAGCAGGGGCGCATCGCGGCGGACAACATCTGCGGCGGGGACAGCCGGTATACGGGCTCGCAGGGCAGCAGCGTGCTCAAGGTCTTCGACATGACAGCGGCGCTCACGGGCCTTAACGAAACGCAGGCCGCAGCGGCGGGGCTTGACGCGGACGCGGTGATCCTCTCGCCCATGAGCCACGCAGGCTACTACCCGGGCGGCAGAGTGATGACCATGAAGGTGGTCTTTGAGAAGCAGACGTACCGCCTGCTGGGCGCGCAGATCGTCGGCTATGAGGGCGTGGACAAGCGCATCGACGTGCTGGCCACCGCCATCCGGGCGGGCATGAAGGCCACAGAGCTGAAGGATCTGGAGCTTGCCTACGCGCCGCCATATTCCTCCGCCAAGGACCCGGTAAACATGGCGGGCTTCATGGCGGACAACATCGCGCGCGGTCTGCTTCGTCAGTGGCATCTGGCCGACGCGGACAGCCTGCCGCGGGACGGCAGCGTCACGCTGCTGGACACGCGGACGCCGGGGGAATACGGCGCAGGTCACATCGACGGCTTCGTCAACATCCCCGTGGACGACCTGCGGGAGCGGCTTCATGAGCTGGATCGCACCAAGCCCGTCTACGTCATCTGCCAGAGCGGCCTGCGCAGCTATATCGCCTGCCGAATTCTCGCCGGGCATGGCTTTGACTGCTACAACTTCTCCGGCGGCTACCGTTTCTACGCTGCGGTGACGCAGGAGCGCTGCCTCGCAAAGGCTGCGAGCGCTTGCGGCATGGATGCCTGAATATGAACGCGCCCACCCTCCCGGCTTTCAGGAGGATGGGCGCTGTTTGATTCACGAGGCCAGCTCGTTCAGCTTTTGCGTGTTGGTGATTTCGACTACGCCGCGGGAGAGGCGCACCAGCCCCTCGCTCTGGAAGTAGCGCAGCATCCGGGTGACCACCTCCCGCGCGGTGCCCATGTGGTTGGCGATCGTCTCGTGCGTGAGATGGAGCACGGTGCTCTCCTCAAGTGCGCACTCATCGAGCAGAAAACGCGCCAGCCGCCTGTCAAAGCTCTTCCACATGATCTGCTCCATCAGCCACATCACCTCCGAAAACCGGGTGGCCATGATCTCCGTGGTGAAGTTCGCCGCCGGTGCGGATTCCTTTGCGACACTCTGATACACGTCGGCGGGGATGACGAACAGCTCCGTGTCCTTCTCCGCTGCGATCATGATCTCAAACTGCATGGAGCGCAGCATACAGGACGCGGAAAACAGGCAGATGTCCCGCTCAAACAGACGGTAGAGGGTGATCTCACGGCCTTCGTCGGAGAGGATAAACGCGCGAAGCTGCCCGCTGCGCACGAGCAGCAGCCCCGTGCACTCCGTGCTGCTGCCGGCAAGCACCGTTCCCTTCGGGACGCTGCGCTGGGCGGTGCTCTGCGTCAATACGCGCTGCTGCTGCGGCGTCAGCTGCGCCCAGATTGGGAAAAAGTCCTGTACCTCCATGATGGACACCTCTTTCTTCCCGCAGTATACAAGAATTTTCGGCATATGTCAATTAAAATTGTTGACATATGCCGAAAATATTTGCTATACTGGGCACAGAATCAGGAAGGAAGGAGCTGAGCCATCTGGCAAGACCGAGAAAATGCCGCCGGGTGTGCGACTATCCCCGGACGCTGGCCTTTTCGCCGGAGAAAAGCGGCGCATGTCAGCCGCCCGTCATCCTGACGGTGGATGAATACGAGACGATCCGCCTGATTGACAGGGAGGGGCTCTCGCAGGAGCAGTGCGGCGAGCAGATGCAGGTGGCCCGCACCACGGTACAGCAGATCTACGCCAGCGCGCGCAAAAAGCTCGCGGATGTGCTGGTGGACGGCCTGCCCCTGCGGATCGAGGGCGGCGACGTGGCGCTGTGCGGCGGAGGAAATCCGGGATGCGGCGGCTGCTACAAGCAGAGAATCAAGGAGCGATACGCAAAATCGAAAGGAGAAACCATCATGAGAATTGCGGTCACCTACGAAAATGGAGAGATCTTTCAGCACTTTGGCCACACGGAGCAGTTTGGGCT
>SFFH01000107.1 GCA_004557905.1 Clostridiales bacterium
CTGAGCGATGCTCTTCTTCATGTTGGAAGCAGGAACGTCGACGGTCTCGTGCTTGGCGTTGTTGGCGTTGCGGATACGGGTCAGCATATCGGCAACAGGATCAGTGATGTGCATACGAATGTTTCCTCCTATTTTAGAGTTACAGGCTCACGCCTGTTAAGGCAGCGAGGTATCACTGATAATTTAGTCCGTCGGCAGCGCACTGCCGGTGTTTAATTACCAGTGACCTTTCGCCATCCTGTATTACCGGAGCCTTGCGGCTCTTAGGTACATGGGTTCGGCGGAGAGCGACGCTCTCTGCCGAAGTTCTCCTGGTAGAGATTTTGTTCTCAGACGAGGCGGCGAGGCGATGGCGCACTTTGTGTACGCCGAGCCGCGTCAACGAAGTATGAGGACAAAAGATCACCAGGAAGCCTTGCGGACGCCGGGGATCTCGCCCTTGTACGCCAGCGTACGGAAGCAGATACGGCACACACCGTAGTCACGCAGGTAAGCGTGGGGACGGCCGCACAGCTTGCAGCGGTTGTACTTGCGGGTGGAGAATTTCGCAGGCGCCTGCTGCTTCAGGATCATAGACTTCTTAGCCATTTTGTTCTCCTCCTAATCAGCGTTCAAAGGGAGCGCCGACCAGAGTCAGCAACTCGCGAGCTTCTTCATCGGTCTGGGCGGTCGTGCAGATGACGATGTCCATGCCGCGGATCTTGTCGATCTTATCGTACTCGATCTCGGGGAAGATCAGCTGCTCCTTGATGCCCAGGGCATAGTTGCCGCGGCCGTCAAAGGCGTTGGCGCTGATGCCGCGGAAGTCACGCACACGGGGCAGAGCCACGTTGAACAGACGATCCAGGAACTCCCACATCTTGTCACCGCGCAGCGTGACCTTGGCGCCCACGGGCATACCCTCACGCAGCTTGAAGTTCGCGACGGACTTCTTGGCGATGGTGACAATGGCCTTCTGGCCGGTAATGGTGGCCAGGTCGCCGCACACGGCGTCCAGGACCTTAGCGTTCTCACGCGCCTCACCGCAGCCCACGTTCACGACGACCTTGTCGATCTTGGGGATCTGCATGGTGGACTTGTAGCCGAACTTCTTGAAGAGAGCAGGAGCTACTTCTTCGGTATACTTGACTTTCAGACGTGCCATTACTTACTCTCTCCTTTCTTTACAGGGCAGCGCCGCAGTGCTTGCACACGCGGACTTTCTTGCCGTCCTTGATCTCATAGGCCACGCGGGTGCCCTTGTCGCACTTGGGGCATACCACCTGGACCTTGCTGGCGTAGATAGCCGCCTCGCGCTTGACGATGCCGCCCTCTTCGCCCTGCTTGCGGGGCTTGATGTGGCAGGTCACCATGTTGATGCCCTCGACCACGACCTTGCGCTCACTGGGAACGGTGCCCAGCACCTTGCCGGTCTTGCCCTTGTCCTTGCCGGACAGAACGACCACCTTGTCGTTCTTCTTGATCTTCAGATTGTTCATGTGTCCGTCCCCTCCTTAAATAACTTCGGGAGCGAGGGACAGGATCTTCATGTAATCCTTGTCGCGCAGCTCACGAGCCACCGGCCCAAAGATACGGGTGCCTCTGGGGTTCTTGTCGTCCTTGATGAGGACGGCGGCGTTGTCGTCGAAACGGACATAGGTGCCGTCGGCACGACGCACGCCCTTGGCGCTGCGGACGATAACGGCCTTGACGACCTCGCCCTTCTTCACCTGACCGCCGGGAGTGCTCTTACGCACGGAGGCAACGATGACGTCGCCGATGTTGCCGTACTTGACCTTGGAGCCGCCCAGAACGCGGATGCACTTGATCTCTTTGGCGCCGGTATTGTCAGCGACCTTCAGATAAGATTCTTGCTGGATCATACTTACGGCACCTCCTTACTTAGCCTTCTCGACGATCTCGACCACGCGCCAGCGCTTGTCCTTGGACAGGGGGCGGGTCTCCATCACCTTCACGACATCGCCAACACCGCAAGCGTTCTGCTCGTCGTGAGCCTTCAGCTTATAGGTACGGCCGACGATCTTCTTATACAGAGGATGGGCAACGCGGTCCTCGATGGCGACGACCACGGTCTTGTCCATCTTATCGGAAACGACCTTGCCG
>SFFH01000050.1 GCA_004557905.1 Clostridiales bacterium
TTTCTGCAAAAAAGTATGAAAAAAGATCCAGGCCGAGTTTTCCCTCTCGTTCTGGATCTTCGTTTATTCTGTTACTGGCATTAACTTAATGACATTGGGATTCTCCCGGTTTCGAGCGTTTATTCGGCGATTCGCTTCAGGCGCACGATGAACTCCGAGCCCTCGCCGGGGGCGCTGCGCACGGCGATGCTGCCGCCGGAAATATCCAGCACGCGCTTGACCAGCGCCAGACCCAGACCGTTTCCCTCCCGAGAATGGGACGAGTCACCCTGGTAGAATTTGTCGAAAATGTGCTTGACCGTTTCCTCATCCATGCCGCAGCCGGTATCCGATACGGTGACGACCACGTCGCCGCCGGCCTTCTCCTGGCGCAGCACGATGCGCCCACCCGGCTCGGTGAACTTGATCGCGTTGGCGATCAGGTTGTTGAAGACGATCTCCAGCATGCTCTCGTCCGCCAGGATCATCACGCGCTCCTCGAGCTGCGCGTCAAAGTCGATGTGCTTCCTTTCCCACTGCTCCTCGTGCGCCAGGGCGCAGTCGCTGAGCTGTCGCGTAAGGTCATACGGCGCGGCATTGGGCACAATCTCCTGATTCTCCAGCTTGTTGAGCCTCAGGATATTGGAGATGAGCACGCTGAGGCTCTCGCTGGCCGAGGCAATCGTTGCCGCATACTCGCGCTGCTCCTCCTCGCTCAGGTTGCCGCGCTGCAGCGCGCTGGCGTAGCCGCGGATGACGGCCAGCGGCGTCTTGATCTCATGAGACACGTTGGCGATGAAATCGTCCTTCATGGTCTCGATACTGGAGAGCTCGTGTACCATGCTGTTGAAGTCCTCGAACATGAGGTCCATGTAGTCAAACTTGTTCCTCTTGTGCACGGGCTGGACGGACACGGTGAAATCCCCCTGGGCCACGGCGCGCATGGCGCGGCTGAGGCGGCGCATGGGCTTGTCATACTTGGCACAGCTCACCTGATGGATGATGATCGCCGCGACGACCGCCATGGCGACCCAGTACGTGCCCACGCCCATGCTGGCCAGTACGCTGAAGACCTCCATCTTCAGGAAAATCTCCACGATGAACACGTTCGCCGCGCTGAGCAGGCCGAGCACCAGCAGGATGAGCACAAACATGCGCCAGGAGAACGGTTTGCGGCGGATACGCGGGTCCTCCTCAAACAGCGGACGGGACTCGCCGGGCTTAAGCTGAATCTCCGGCAGCTGAATCTGCAGATTGCGCAGTCCCTTGATATTCATACGGCAGGCACCGCCTTGTAGCCCAGCCCGTGCACGGTGACGATCTTAAAGTCCTCGCTGGCTGAGAACTTCTCCCGGATGCGGGTGATGTACACGTCCACGGCGCGCAGGCTGGCGCTGGTCTCCCCGCTCCAGAACTCGTCCATCAGCTGCGCGCGGGAAAACGTTCGTCTGGGATAGGACAACAGCTTGTAGATGATGTTGAATTCGCGCACCGTCAGTGTGATCTCCTGCCCGCCGACATAGGCGCTCATCTCCTCCGCGTCGAGCACCGTCGAGCCGATCACCAGCCGCTTTTCTGCCTCGATGCGCGCGCGCCGCAGCAGCGCCTCCACGCGCAGCAGCAGCTCGTCCACGTCAATCGGCTTGACCATGTAATCGTCGATGCCCGCCCGGAAGCCGCGCTGCTTGGAGGCCATGTCGTCGCGCGCGGTCATCAGCAGAATCGGCATCTTTTTGTCGACGCTGCGCACGTGGCTGACCAGCTCGAAGCCGTCCGTGCCCGGCAGCATGATATCCGACACAATCAGGTCGATTCCGCCGGCAAACAGCGCGTCGAACGCCTCCTGCGCGTTCAGGCAGCCGTGCGCGGCATAGCCCGCCGCGCTCAGGCTGGAGCAGACGATCTGGTTGAGCTTCACATCGTCCTCGACGACAAGCACGTGCACCATGGTATTCCTCCCACACAGTCAAAGCTTCAGGCTACATATCAAAAACAGTATAGCAGAGAATTATTAAGGAAGTGTTTCAGTCTTGACTTTTCCGCGCGATTGCCTATACTGAAAGCGATTGTTTTCCTGTCAGGAGGATTCTATGCCGACGCTCTCTTCGCTGCCTGCGCGCGCCCGCGCGCTTGCCCTCTCCCTGACCTGCCCGCGGACAGTGCGCACCAACCGCGATACCGGGCTCATCCGCCTGCTGGCCTGCCTGTTCATGCTCGTGGACCACGCGGGTAAAATGCTCTTTCCCGACATTCCGGAAATGCGGCTGATCGGCAGGCTGGCGTTCCCGATGTTCGCCTACGGCGTGGCCGTCGGCGCGGTGTATACGCGCAATCCGATGCGGTATCTCTCCCGCATGGTGCTGCTCATGCTCATCTCCCAGCCCCTCTACGCGCTGGGGCTTGACCATGAGTGCAGCGCCATGTACGAGATACCGTTCCTTGAGCATCCGCTCGGCGCCATTCGCGCATTCTACATCGGCAGCTGGAACAAGCCGAGCATTCTCCTCTCCTTGGTATTGGGCCTTTGCATCCTGTTCCTGCTGCGCAGGCGTCAGTGGATTCTGGCGCTGGGCGTCTATGTGCTGTGCTGCCGTTTCTCCGCCAATCTGGATTACGGCATCGGCGGCATCCGTCTGATCCTTCTGTTCTATATGCTGTGTGAGCACCCCCTGGCGGCGCTTGCGACAGTTTCCGCCTACATGGTCGCCTGGTCCGGCGGCACGGGCTACACGTTTTTCGGGCATGAATTCGGCATGCGCATCTTCGCGCTGCCCGCCGCCGTCCTCTGCTGCCTGCCGATGAACCGACACATCACACTGCCGCGCTGGTTTATTTACGGGTTTTATCCGGCACACCTGGCGGTGCTGGCCGTGCTCACGAGGATGCTCTAAAGCGGCCAGGGGCCGCTCCCACTTCCGAACAGCCTTACCCAATCACGCCGTTTTGCTCTCGCCGCACGATTCTATACGCAATTTCCTTTATATTAAGAAAGCGTCTTCACGATGCATATTCCGGACGCCTCCCTCACACCATAACGTCATGTCGTTGTGTGGGAGGCGTCATTTTTGTGGTGGTGGTCATTCCTGATGAACCCTTCGGACGGCTTGGCGCGGTGCTTTCCGCGCTGATTGTCGCTATCAGCCTGATTGGCCTGACGGTGCACAAGGACTTTTATGCAGGAAGCAGGCGGAAGGACTTTTTCTGTTTCTACACAAACGTGAGCAACCTTCTGGTGCTGCTCTACTTTGCGCTGCTCTCGCCGCGGCTGTACGGCAGCTCCAGGCTGCGTCCGTTCATCCCGCATGCGGAATTCTCGCTGATGATGAGCATCATGCTCACATTCATGGTGTTTCATCACCTGCTCTCTCCCGCGATTTACCGGGAAATGAAAAGTGCGCCGCGCGACCGTGAATTCGCCATCGTCTTTGCGGACAACCTCATCATCCACTACCTGGTGCCATGGCTGGTGCTCGCCTACTGGCTGTTCTGCTCGCCCGGAAAACGCACGCTGGGCGTGGCCGACGCGCTGCTGTGGACGCTCGTACCGCTCGGTTATCTCGGCTGTATCTTTCTGAGCGCGCCGTTTCGCGGAAACATCGAGAACACGGACAGCCCGTATCCGTACCCGTTTCTGAATGTGCGCAGGCTGGGCGTGCGGCGTGTCACAGCCGTCTGTGCGCTGCTGTACGGTGCATGCGCCGTCGCCGGGCTCGTCGCGGTCGCGTTGACGCAGCTTTTCTTCGCGCGTTTCGGCGGCGGTCATGCGCTGATCCTGATCTGAGACCCGAGATGACAAAAAATGAAAAAAAGGTGTTGACAAACCGCGCTGCGTCCGATATAATACTCCTCGTCGGAACGGTCCGGCAAAACATTGGGGAATTGTGTAACGGCAGCACCTACGACTCTGACTCGTATTGTCTAGGTTCGAATCCTAGTTCCCCAGCCATAAGCCTCCATGGTCAAGCGGTCAAGACGTTGCCCTCTCAAGGCAAAATCATGGGTTCGATTCCCATTGGAGGTGCCAAAGGCCACAGCAAAAGCTGTGGTTTTTTTGTGTTCCGGTGATTCTGTCAACTGTCCGCCAGGTTTTTTTGGATTTTTGCAAAAGGCCTCTTGATATCCGGTTCATCTTTTTGCAGACCGTTTCAGATAACTCATTATGTATACATCTCTATTTCATCATTCTCCCCTGTGAAATTTCGTTGACATCCATTTCCCCCTATGTTATACTTTGCATAAACAGCCGACGATGCTGATTTGTTTTTTGTGCAAACAGGAAACGTGCAGATTCGGCAACATATTTTGAGGAGGAATACCCTATGAAGAAGCTTCTTGCTCTGGCGGTTGCGCTCGTTCTCGTGATGAGCCTGGCGACCGTCGCGTCCGCGGCCGAGTATCCGACCAAAGGCATTTCCGTCATTTGCCCGTGGGGCGCCGGCGGCGGCACCGATGCCTGCCTGCGTGCCTTCTGCGAAGCGCTCAACAAGCAGCTGGGCGTGACCCTGACCGTCGACAACCTGACCGGCGCTTCCGGCGTTACCGGCCACGAGGCCATCGCGGACGCCGATCCGGACGGCTACACCATGGGCATGATCACCTTCGAGCTCGCGGGCTACAAGGCGCAGGAAATGTCCGATTACACCTATGAGAACTACGATGCGATCTGCCGCGTCAACACCGACGCTGCGGCCATCACCGTCAACACCGAGTGGGCTGCCGCCAACGGCATCACCGACGTGGCCACCTTCGTTGAGTACTGCAAGGCTCATCCGGGCGAGGTCATGATGGGCGGCTCCGCCGCTGCCTCCGTCTGGCACATCGCCGGCGGCTACCTGATGAACGCGACCGGCATCGAGATCAAGATGATCACCTATGCCGACGGCGCTGCCGGCGCTGTCAAGGCCGCTGCCCAGGGCGAGATCCAGGGCGTGACCGTTTCCCTGGCTGAGGCCCGCGCCTTCATCGGCAATGGCCTGACCGTTCTGGGCGTCATGGACTCCCAGCGCAACCCGGCCTTCCCAGATGCCCCCACCTGCCAGGAGCAGGGCTTCGACATCATCTACGCCACCCAGCGCGGCCTCGCCTTCCCGAAGGGCGTCGACCCCGAGATCCGTGCGAAGATGGAAGCTGCCTGCGCCGCCGCGATCGAGGATCCGGACTTCGTCGAGTTCATGGCCAACAACGGCCAGACGATCTCCTACATGACCGCTGAGGAGTATACTGAGTTCCTGGCTCAGGCTGCTCAGGACGTCCCGAAGGCCATGGAGGCTGTTGATCTGCTGTAATCAAGCGTTCAACACGCATGCACCCTACGAGAAGGGCAGGCCATAGCCTGCCCTTCTTTCATAAGGACGCATGTACAAACCGATGACTCTTTGTAAGGAAGTGATTTCAGTTGAAGAAGACGCAGACGAAGGCTTTTGCCAACCTCGTCGCTTCTGTCATTCTGCTGGTCTTTGAAATCTGGGCCTATGTGCAGACCCTTGGCTTCAAGGTCGTCAAGAAGGCGGCCGTTCAGCCGGCCACCTTCCCGCAGGTGATGTGTATCGGCATGATGGTCTTCACCATCATTCTGCTGATCCAGTCCCTGATCAGCCTGAAGAAGATGGACCCGGACGATCCGAACACTCAGCCCGCCGCCAGCATCAACGTGCTCAAAAACAAGGGCGTTCAGGCCGGCCTGTTCGTCATTGTTCTGTGCATTCTCTATGTCGCGCTCTTCAAGACGCTGGGCTATGTGCTCGCCTCCGCGATCATCGCCGCCGTCATCATGTGGCTCATCGGCAAGCGGGACATCAGGCAGATTCTGCTCGTGTCCGTTCTTGTGCCGCTGGCCATGTGGCTCGTGTTCTACAAGCTGCTGACCGTCAACATCCCGATGGGCATTCTTGAGCCGCTCAAGGATCTCATCGACATGATTTAAGAAAGGGAGGGCGCTTGTATGAATTGGAGTTTGCTCTTCCAGAGCTACGGCTCTGTCTTTCTCAACCCGCAGGTGCTTCTGATGACGCTCCTCGGCGCTGCCGGCGGCGTTCTTCTTGGCGCCATACCGGGCATGACCGCCACCATGGGCGTCGCACTGCTCATCCCCTTCTCCTTCGGCATGGAGCTCATCCCGTCCATCGGATTGCTGCTGGGCATCTACTGCGGCGGCATGTACGGCGGCTCCATCTCCGCCATCCTCATCCACGCGCCGGGCACCCCGGCCGCTGCCGCCACGCTGCTGGACGGCTATCCCATGTGTCAGAAGGGTCAGGCCGGCAAGGCGCTGTCCATCGCCATGTTCTCCTCCTTCTGCGGCGGCATCATCGGCGCGCTGGTCATGACCTTCCTCTCCCCGCTGGTGGCGAACGTGGCCATGAAGTTCACCTCTGCGGAGATGCTGATGCTGGCCGTCTTCGGCCTGTCCGTCATCGTCGCCATCTCCGGCCAGTCCATCGCCAAGGGCCTCATCTCCGCCTTCTTCGGCATGCTGCTGTGCACGGTGGGTCTTGACCCGACCTACTCGGCCAAGCGCTTCACCTTCGGCGTGAAGCCGCTCTACTCCGGATTGCAGTTCATTCCGGTGCTGATCGGTCTGTTCGCCGTGTCCGAGATCATCGCGGGCGTCGAGCGCATCATCAACGGCGAGGAGAAGCAGGAGTCCTCCAACGAGAAGATCAAGGAGGTTCTGCCGGATCTGAAGACCATTGCCCAGATCTGGCCGCAGATCATCTCCGGTGGCCTCATCGGCACCTTCATCGGCGCCATCCCGGGCGCCGGCGGCGACATCGCCGTGTTCGTCTCCTACGGCTTCAACAAGAGCTTCAGCAAGCACCCGGAGAAGTGGGGCACCGGCATCCCGCAGGGCGTCGCCTCCACCGAGTCCGCCAACAACGGCTGCTCCGGCGGCGCGATGATCCCGCTGCTGTCCCTGGGCGTCCCGGGCGATGCGGTCACCGCCATCATCCTCGGCGCGTTCATCATGAAGGGCATTCAGCCCGGCCCGACGATGTACGTGGACAAGCTCGACACCGTCTACTGCGTGTTTGCCGCCCTCATGCTGGCCAACCTGGCCATGCTGATCGTCGGCTGCTGCGGCGTCCGCTTCTTCGCCAAGATCGTCTCCGTCGAAAAGAAGATCCTCTACCCGATCATCCTCGTCATCTCGCTCCTCGGCGCGTTCTCCATCAACAAGAACGTGTTCGACGTCGGCGTGTGCGTCGTGTTCGGCATCGTTGGCTGGCTGATGAACAAGTTCGAGTTCCCGCTCAGCCCGATTCTGCTCGCCCTCATTCTCGGACCGATGTGCGAGCAGAACTTCGTCCGCTTCATGGACCTCAACAACGGCAACTTCGGCGCCATCCTCGGCCGTCCGATCGCCATCGGCTTCTTCGTCGTTGCGGTTGCGGTCGTTCTGTTCTCCATCTGGAATCAGCAAAAGATCAACAAGCGCGAGGCCGAAGCCCGCAGGGCTGCCGCGAAAGAGACCAAGTAACGCGGCAGAATCTCATCATCGCATAGCAAAAGGAAGCTGTCTCAAAGGAGGCAGCTTCCTTGTCTATGATACAGATTTCAAATCCATATGGGGTACGTTGGTCAAAATGACAACCATATCGGGTCATCTGCACAGCAGCACACACACGTCGTTGACATTGGTGCCGGTCGGTCCGGTCACCAGGAGCGCATCCATGTCACGGAGGATGGTGTAGGAATCATTGTCCGCAAGCGCCGCCTCGATGGACAGCCCGCGTGCTCGTGCCTTTTGTGCGAATTCACCGGTGACGATACCGCCCGCCGCGTCCGTCGGTCCGTCTGTTCCGTCGCTGCCGACGGAGAAAATGCAGGTATCCGGAAGGCCGTCAATGCCATCTGCCGCCGCCAGCGCCAGCTCCTGGTTGCGGCCGCCCTTGCCCTTTCCATGAAGATGCACGACCGTCTCGCCGCCGAGGATCACCGCGCACGGCGGCTGAACAGGCTGTCCGCTCCTGTGAATTTCTCTGGCAATCGAGGCGAGCATGGCGCCTGCCTCGCGCGCCTCACCGTCAAGCGTGGTCGTCAGCAGCAGCGGATGATAGCCGAGTGCACGTGCGCTGTCCGCCGCCGCCTGGCAAAGCGCGGTCACGTTTCCCGTGATCTGGGTACAGACGTTTGTAAGCCTCTTCGGCGTTTCCCTGTTCAGGAGCGGGATCAGATGCTCCGGAACGGAAAGCGCATATTTCGCCATGATCCGCTGCACATCCTCACAGGAGGTTTGATCCGGCACAGCCGGACCGGATGCGATGGTATCCAGCGAGTCGCCCAGCACGTCGCTGAGGACGATACACTCCACCTGTGCAGGCGCGCAGGCCGCGCCGAAACGCCCGCCCTTGACAGCGGAAAGATGCTTGCGCAGCGTATTGATCTCCGTAATCTCCGCGCCGCACGCTAGCAGCTGGCAGGTTAACGCGGCAATGTCATCAAGGCTTGCGCCCTCCAGCGGCAGCTCGAACAGCGCCGATCCGCCGCCCGATACGAGAAAGAGCACCGTGTCCTCCTGCGTCAGCCCACGAACCAGCTCCAGTGCACGCCTGGTGCCGCGGACGCCGTTCTCATCCGGCACGGGATGACCGGCCTCGAAGATCTCAATGCGGGGAATTTCTTCCTCGCTATGGTTGTATTTGGTGATGATCACGCCGCAATCCACCTGATCGCCGAGCGTGGTGCACGCGGCATGCGCCATACGCCAGGCAGCCTTGCCGATTGCGATCAGCTTGACAGGTTTTGAAAACTGCCGTCCTGCCAGTGCGCGCCGCACAGCGGCATCCGGCAGCACAGCCTTGATGGAATCATGAACAATCCGTTGCGCATCCTGAATGATGGAAGACACCGTACCCCTCCCAAGATGAAGAATTGAGAAGCCCTCTGGCGTTTCCGGCAGATCATCTCATTCCTTTCTTCGATCAGCCGCAAGGTTTATCCTTCTTTGCCATTCAAAAAGAACCAGAGCGAGCATCCGCCCGTTCTGGTTCTTCTTTGCTTGATTCACGCCGGAGCATTACTTCGCCAGCAGGATCTGGTCAACCCACTGCTGATACAGTCCCTCTTCGTTGATCTGATCGATGAGCTCCTGGATCTTCTCGGTGAGCGCTTCCTCGCCCTTGACGCTGGCGATGTAGTTGCCGCCCTCGAAATCGAATGCAAACTCGGAGACCTCCAGGTCGTCGTTCTCCGCCAGCACGCTGTCATACACGGTCTTCGGGACAGCCAGCGCATCCACGCGGCCGTTCTTCACCATGTTCACGCCGTCCGGAATCTTGGTGATGAGCTCGAGGTTCGCGCCGGTGAGCTGCTCCTCAACCATGATCTGCTGGTTGGTGCCGTTCTGTGCGGCGACGGTCTTGCCGGCAAAGGCTTCCGCGCTGTTGTAGGTCGCGCCCATGCCCTTCTTGACGAGCAGGCCCTGGTCGCCCTCGTTCCAGTAGACGCCGGTGAGGTCCATCGCGTTGGTGCGCTCCTCATCGTAGGTCAGTCCGGCGATCATCATGTCGACATCGCCGCGGCCGACAGCCGCCAGGCAGGTATCAAACGCCATGGACTGGATCTCCAGCTCGACGCCAAGCTGATCCGCCATCCACTGCATCATCAGCACGTCGGTGCCCACGACGTTGCCGTCGTCATCGATGTACTCATACGGCGGCCAGTCCGGGCTGGTGGCGACCACAAGCTTGCCGGCGGCCTGGATATCGGCCAGACGATCGGCCATCGCCAGAGAGCAGGTCATGATCATCGCAATCGCGAGCACGAGCGCAAAAAGCTTCTTCATAAGGAAAACCCCCTATCAATGTTTCACCGCCGGTCCGCCGGCGAATGATAGCGCTATTTTACAACGGCGATATGCATATGTCAAGTGAATATACTGCATAAAACTGCATTGTCTTTTCTTTCATTCCCCTTTTTTCGCTTTTTCGGGAGAAAAAGAAGCGGAATATGTTGTTTCTTTTTTTGATCTGTGTTAGAATATGTCCGTTGTGTACTTTTGCAAATCCGCTTGAACAATCCGAAAGGTGTGAATATTTATGCCAGAGCTGAGCCATCGCGTTCAGACGTTTACCGATTCCGTCATCCGGCGTATGACCCGCATCAGCGACGAGGTCGGCGCCATCAATCTTTCCCAGGGCTTCCCGGATTTTCCGCCGCCCAAGGCGATCACCGACCGGCTGCGCGAGGTGGCCGACGAGGGTCCGCATCAATACCCCATCACGTTCGGCGCGCAGAACTTCCGTGAGGCGCTCGCCCGCAAGCAGGGCAAGGCCTACGGCCGCGAGATCGATCCGGAGACCGAGATTCTTGTCACCTGCGGCGGCACCGAGGCAATGATGAGCGCGATGATGACCGTCTGCAATCCCGGCGACAAGGTCGTCGTCTTCTCGCCGTTTTATGAGAATTACGGCGCTGACGCCATTCTCTCCGGCGCGGACCCGATCTTCGTGCCGCTCGTCCCGTCGACGTTCGACTTCGACCGCACGGTGCTCGAGGACGCCTTCCGCCAGCACCCGAAGGCGATCATCGTCTGCAACCCGTCCAACCCGAGCGGCAAGGTCTTCACCAAAGAAGAGCTGCTCTTTATCGGCGGCCTGTGCAAGCAGTATGACGCCTTCATGATCACCGACGAGGTGTACGAGCACATCGTCTTCGCGCCCTACAAGCACGTCTACGCCGGTTCCCTGCCGGAGATCGCCGATCATGTGATCTGCTGCTCCTCCCTTTCCAAGACCTACTCCATCACCGGCTGGCGCCTGGGCTACCTGATCGGCCCGGCACACGTGATCGAGAATGCCAAGAAGGTGCACGACTTCCTGACCGTCGGCGCGGCGTCTCCGCTGCAGGAGGCCGCCGTCGTGGGCCTCAACTTCCCGCAGAGCTACTACGACGAGGTGACGGCCCTGTACACAAAGAAGCGCCAGATCTTCCTCGACGGGCTGGACAAAATCGGCCTCAAGCACACCGTGCCGCAGGGCAGCTACTTTGTGATGGTGGACATCAGCGATTTCCAGAAGCCGGGCATGAAGTTTTATGGCAAGAGCGACATGGAGTTCTGCGAGTGGATGATCCGCAACGTCGGCGTGGCCGCCGTACCGGGTTCGAGCTTCTTCCGTGAGCCGGTCAACCATCTGATCCGCCTGCACTTCGCCCGCAGCGAGGAGACGCTCCATGAAGCGCTCAATCGCCTGGCTAAACTGCCGGAGCTGCTGAAATAATGTATACGACCGACATCATCACTCTGCCGCGCTTCTGCTTTGGTCGCGGCGTGTACGCCCGCTTTCCGGCGCTGTGCAGGCCGCTGGGCGACACGTTTGCCGTGATCGGCGGCGTTACAGCGATGGAAAAGGGCCTGCCTGCCCTGACCGCCGCGCTTGAGGGCTCCGGCATGACGATGCTCGCCGCCCTGCCGTTCGGCGGCGCATGCACGCAGCAGGCGATGAACCATCTGGCTGCGGCCATCGCGCCGTTCTCCCCCGCATTTCTCGTGGGCATGGGCGGCGGCAAGGCGATCGACACCGCCAAGGGCGTAGCCAACCTACTGAAGCTGCCGCTGGTCAGCCTGCCGACGCTGGTGTCCAACTGCGCACCCATCACGGCGCTGTCCGTCGTCTACCGCGAGGACGGCCCGTTTGACCGCTTCCTCTTCTATGACGCGCCGCCCGCGCTGACGCTGGTCGATCTGGAGATCGCCGCCAACGCGCCCGCGAAGTACTTCCGCGCCGGCATGGGTGACACACTCGCCAAGCATCTGGAGAGTACGTTCAGCGCGCGCGGCGATGTGCTGGGCGTGTCCATGGATCACATGTCCGCCATCGGCGTGGCACTGTCCTCGACCTGCTACGGCCCGATTCTGCAATACGGCAGGCAGGCGCTTGACGAGGTGCTCCGCCACGAAGCCGGCCCCGCGATGGAAATCTGCGCGCGCAGCATCATCGTCTCCGCCGGTCTAGTCTCCCTGATGGCCAACGACGACTACAACTGCGCCCTCGCGCACGCCGTCTGCTACGGCCTGCAGCTCTTTCCCCATGTGGAGGAGCGCTGTCTGCACGGCGACCTGGTCGCCTACGGCGCGCTGGTGCAGCTGGTGCTGGACGGCCGGACGGAGAAGGCGCGCGAGTTGCGCGCTTTCCTTCAGACGCTCGGCACGCCGGTAACGCTTGCGCAGATGAACGTGCCGCTTGATCGCCCTGCGCTTGAAGCAACGCTCCATGCGGCCACCACCGGCCCGGACATGGCCCACATTCCCTATCCCATCACGCCGGACATGGTCTTTGACGCCATGATCCGCGTCGAAACCCTGTAACCCCTGTCCCGGAAGGAGGAATCCCCTTGCTCGCCAATATTGAAAGGCTGCTCGTCAAGTATGGCATGAACTTCGTCAACGGTCTGGGCACGACGCTGCTGCTGGCCCTCGTCTCGGTGTCCGTCGGCTGCCTGATCGGCGCATTGGTCGCCATCATGCGTCTGTCCAAGTCGAAGGTGCTCGGCGGCATTGCCACCGTGTACACGGAGATCATCCGCGATACCCCGCTGCTGCTGCAGCTGTACTTCTTCTATTTCCTGCTGCCGGACCTGCTGCCCGCGCTGAGGCTCTCCAAGTTCACCTGTATCGCCATCGCCCTGATCTTCAACTCCGGCGCGTACATGTCCGAGATCTTCCGCTCCGGCATCCAGTCCATCGACCGCGGCCAGACAGAGGCTGCCCGCTCCCTGGGCCTCTCCGCCAGCCAGACGATGACGCGCATCGTGCTTCCGCAGGCGTTCAAAAACGTGCTGCCGGCCATGTGCAACGAGTTCGTCGCCATCACCAAGGAGACCTCGCTGGCCTCCACGTTCTACGTCGGCGACCTGATGACCCAGTACCAGACGATCTCCGGCAAAACCTACCTGGTTCTGGAGCCGCTGATCATCATCGGCGTCATCTATTTCGTTGTGACGTTCACGATGAGCAAGTTCGTCGCGCTGCTTGAAAAGAAGCTGAAGGAGGGTGACTGAAATGACGAGTGGATTTGACTACAAGAACGCGCCGGAGCTCATCCGCGTGGAGGATCTGCACAAGGACTTCGGCTCCCTCAAGGTGCTTGCCGGCATCACGGAGACCATCCACAAGGGCGAGGTTGTCTCGCTGATCGGCCCGTCCGGCTCCGGCAAGTCCACGTTCCTGCGCTGCCTCAACCGCCTGGAGGAGCCCACCAGCGGCCACATCTGGTTTGACGGCGTGGACATCGCGGACAAGAAGCTGAACATCGACAAGCATCGCCAGAAGATGGGCATGGTGTTCCAGCACTTCAACATCTTCCCGCACATGTCCGTCATTGACAACATTACCCTCGCGCCTGTGCTGCTGGGCAAGCAGAGCAAGGACGAGGCTGTGGCCAAGGCGGAGGCGCTGCTCGAGCGCGTGGGCCTGCAGGATAAGCGCGACAACAAGCCATCCCGCCTCTCCGGCGGCCAAAAGCAGCGGCTGGCAATCGTCCGTGCGCTGGCGATGGAGCCGGAGGTCATGCTCTTTGACGAGCCGACCTCGGCGCTCGACCCGGAGATGGTCGGCGAGGTGCTCGAGGTCATCAAGGGCCTGGCGGAAAACAACATGACCTGTGTGATCGTCACGCACGAGATGGGCTTCGCACGCGAGGTCTGCAACCGCGTGCTGTTCATGGACGGCGGCGTGATCTGCGAGCAGGGCAATCCGCGCGACTTGTTTGATCATCCGCAGAATCCGCGCACCCAGGACTTCCTCAGCAAGGTGCTGTAATCTTCCTTTC
>SFFH01000004.1 GCA_004557905.1 Clostridiales bacterium
AGAGGAAAGCGTACACAGTGTTACGATATAATCCGTACACGGTGTACGCTTTTATTCTGGGGATTTGGTGCAGTAATTCTCATTGTAGTCAATGAAGGAATAGACTACTTAGGATAGAAAAAAGTAGTCTATTTAACCATTCAAACAACTTTATTCAAGGAAGGAAATACTTGGTTTCGAAAACCTCGGAGCCGTATTTCCTTCCAAATTTGTTCTATAGGGTTCATTTCCGGCGTATATGGCGGAATGAAGAACATGCAAATATTATCTGGTATATCCAGTTTTGCAGATTTATGCCATGCGGCACCGTCGCAACACAGAAGAATCCTATCATTCGGATAAATCTTGGAGAGGGTACTGAGAAATACATTCATGCACCCACTATCACAGTTGGGCATGATCAGAAAATGGCCTTTTCCAGTCAAGGGTTTAATTGCTCCATACCGTTCCATGTATTCTTCTTGGTTCTGCACCTTGATGGTATTTCCCTCAATGTACTGGTGGATCAGTTCACCTACGATCTCCATCTCTTCTGCCAGAGCAGCTTGTTGCGCATTCAGTTCCGTGCAATCGCACAGGGTAGCTTGTACCAAGCGCATGTCCTCCAGAATATGGTTTCGATCTGCCATCAGCTTGCCGAATGCCCGGAGAAACATATCTTTGATGTCCTTTTCGTACAGATGCGGTGTTGTGCAGTGGTGGTCTCCTTTGAATCTATCATTGCACTGCCAGATGATGCAGCGGTATTTGTCTGTGGAGTGCCATACCGCCCTGATATTGGCCAAGAATAAGTTCCAAAAGAACAAACCTCAAAGAATTGAAATATTATGGCGCTTTGTTTCGCCAGAGAACCGAGATGGTATCTTTAGTGATGCCAACTGTGGTCGGCGATGCCGGTTTGCTATATTTATAGACAGACGACTCAAATTGTTGGTCTGAACAAGCTTTTTGGGCAGTAGAATAGAGCAAATGATCCGGTGTTTGTATAGAATAAACAATACAAAGCGTAAATTGTTCATTTTTTCGGACAAATGAGCGGAAAATCGGGTTGTATGATGTGAAAACTTGCTGTATAGTGAAGTCAGAAACGGGTTCGGACAATACCCGGAAATCAACCCATCAACAAGGAGGAAAGAACATGAAGAAGATCGTTGCTGTCCTGATGTGCATGATGCTGGCATGTATGTGCGTATCCCTTGCAGCCGCTGAGGATCCCGGCAAGCTGGTACTCTACAGCCCGCTGACGACGTCTATGATCGAGAACATGCTGGCGATGTTTGAACAGGAGACCGGAATCAAGACCGAGTGCCTTGCGATGGGCACTGGCGACGCGCTCAAGCGTATCATGAGTGAGGCGGAGAATCCACAGTGCGATATCCTCTGGTCTGGCACGATTGGAACGGTTGGCAGCAGCGGCAAGTATTTCGAGGACTACACCTGCGCCAACGAGGATGCGTTCTATGATCAGTACAAGAATGTGGAGGGCAACCTGACCCGCTTTGACTGTGTGCCCTCCGTCATCATGATCAACACCGATCTGATCGGCGACATCGAGATCAATGGCTATGAAGACCTGCTCAATCCGGCGCTGAAGGGCAAGATCGTCTTTGCCAATCCGCAGGCCTCCTCCTCTTCCTTTGAGCATCTGGTCAACATGCTCTATGCCATGGGCACCGACGGCCAGCCGAATGGCTGGGACTATGTTGCCCAGTTCTGCAAGCAGTTGCCCAATGGCTGCGTGAACAGCTCCTCCGCCGTCTACAAGGGCGTTGCGGACGGCGAATACACTGTGGGCCTGACCTTCGAGCAGGGCGCTGCGACGTATATCTCTCAGGGTAACGTCAAGGTGGTCTACATGAAGGAAGGCGTCATCATCCGCGGCGACGGCGTCTACATCGTCAAAGGCTGCCCGAATCAGGAGAATGCGCGCAAGTTCATCGACTGGCTCACCGGCTACGATGCGCAGACCTATATGAATTCCACGCAGTTCCGCCGCACCATCCGCAAGGACGTGCCGGAGACCGATGCGATGACCAGCATGTCCTCGATGAACGTGATCGTGGATGACGAATCCATCGCCTCTGCGAACAAGGCGGAATGGATTGCGAAGTTCCAGGATCTGCTGATCGATGCTGCTGAGTAAAACTCATGCCTCTCGTGGAGCCATGTCCAAGGCATGGCTCCATTTTCAAATCGACCCATGTGAACCGGGCGCCGGTTGAGAGCCAACACGGCCCCAGAATAAAGAATGAGGAGCAGACCATGAGCGTTTCAATCGGCATCAATCATGTGTGCAAGAAGTTCGGAGATAATGTAATCATTCCTGATCTCTCGGTCGATATCAAGAACGAGGAATTCTTTACGCTGCTTGGCCCGTCCGGCTGCGGCAAAACCACGCTGCTGCGCATGATCGCTGGCTTCAACTCGATTGAAGCGGGCGAGATCAGCTTTGGCGATCAGGTGATCAATCATCAACCGACCTATGACCGCAACATCGGCATGGTATTCCAGAGCTATGCGATCTTCCCGCATCTGAACGTGCGCAGGAATGTGGAATACGGACTGAGAATCCGCAAGACCCCGAAGGCCGAGATGGACAGGCGCGTGGACGAGATGCTCCAGCTGGTCAAGATCGATGAGTATCAGGATCGTCTGCCGGAACGTCTTTCGGGCGGTCAGCAGCAGCGCGTGGCGCTGGCCCGCGCGATCGTCATTCATCCGCAGGTGCTGCTGATGGATGAACCTCTGTCCAATCTGGATGCTAAGCTGCGCGTGGAGATGCGTACTGTCATCCGCGATATCCAGAAAAAGGTGGGCATCACCACCGTGTACGTTACGCATGATCAGGAGGAGGCGCTGGCAATTTCTGATCGCATTGCCGTCATGAACCATGGCGTCATTCAGCAGGTGGGCACGCCGCATGACATCTATGCCCGCCCTGCGAATGTGTTTGTCTCCACATTTATCGGCCATTCCAACCTGTTCTATGCTACGGTGCTGTGCGAGGGCGGTAGCAAGGCGATCCGCTTTGCCAACGGATATACCTGCGTGATGAACAACCTGAAGGATGAGGTAAAAAACGGCCAGAAGGTTGTGGTGGCCATTCGTCCGGAGGAATTCGCGGTGGAAAGCGAGGGCCTGACCTGCAAGGTGATCAGTAGAACCTTCCTTGGCCGTTATACGAATTACTTCCTCGATTTTGCTGAGGGCATGTGTGTGCCGGATCAGCCCAGCATCGAATTCTCCCAGGATCTAGGGCATGCGGAAAAGCTCTTTGACGCCGGTGATACACTGGTGCTCAAGCCCAATCCGGCGAAGCTCAATGTCTTTACCGAGGACATGGAACACAGTCTGATTAAGGGGTGATCGGAGATGAAGAAGCGTAGGTTCGGGCTGGATTTCTGGTCAATCGTCACCATCGGCATTCTGATTACGTTTGGCCTGTTTCTGATCTATCCGCTCGTGTCGCTGTTTATCGATGGCTTTCTTGCTGAGGAAACGGGCAAGTTTACCCTCAACCATTTTATCCGGTTCTTCACAAAGAAGTATTACTATCGATCCTTGATCAACTCCCTGAAGCTGACGGCCTGCGTAACGGTCTGCTCGCTGGTGATCGGCGTGCCGCTGGCGTATTTCATGTCCTTCTTCAAGATCAGGGGAAAGGGTATTCTGGAAATCCTGATCATTATCTCCATGATGAGCCCGAACTTTATCGGCGCGTATTCGTGGATTCTGATGCTGGGACGAAGCGGTCTGGTGACGACGTTCCTGCGTGAGATGTTTGGCATCAATCTGCCATCGATTTACGGCTTTGGCGGCATGCTGTTGGTCTTCTCGCTCAAGCTGTATCCGTTCATCTATATGTACGTCTCCGGTGCGATCAAGAAGATTGACGTCGCCGTCTATGAGGCGGCGGAGAGTCTGGGCTGCCATGGCGTGAGAATCGTGAGCACGGTCGTGCTTCCGCTGGTCACGCCGACGGCGGTGGCCTCCGCACTGATGGTGTTCATGAACTGCATGGCGGACTTCGGAACGCCTGCGCTGATCGGCGAGGGCTATGATGTTCTGCCGACAAAGATTTACATTGAGTTCGTCGGTGAATCCGGTGGCTCGGCGCACTTCGCTTCCGCGATGGCCATGCTCATGATCGTGATCACCGCGACCCTGTATCTGCTGCAGAAGTACTACGTCAACAAGAAGTCGTTCACCATGAGTTCAATGCGGCCCGTGCAGCCCAGCAAGCTCAGCGGTCCGCGCAATGTGCTCATGCACGCGTTCATCTATGTGCTGGTGGCAATGTCCATCATCCCGCAGGCCGTCGTGGTTTGGACGTCCTTCCGCAAGACGGAGGTTCAGTATTTCGTGGAGGGCTATTCACTGGACAGCTATAGAAAGATTTTCAGCACGGCGCTGTCCTCCATCAAAAACACCTACTTGTATTGCTTTATCGCACTGATTATAATTATTGTACTGGGTATGCTCATCGCGTATCTGTCTGTGCGCAGGCGCAACACTGTGACTAACCTGATTGACACGCTGGCGATGTTCCCGTATATCGTGCCGGGCTCTGTTCTGGGAATTACGCTGCTGCTTGCCTTCAACGGTAAAGGCGATCCGTTTATCCTCTCCGGCACGGCCCTGATCATCATTGTTTCCCTTGTTATCCGCCGACTGGCCTATACGCTTCGCTCAAGCTCTGCCATTCTGTACCAGATCAGCCCAAGCGTCGAGGAAGCGGCGATTTCGCTGGGCGATACGCCGTTGCGCGCGTTTGTCAAGGTGACGGCCAAGATGATGATGCCGGGCGTTGTCTCCGGCGCCGTTCTTAGTTGGATCACGCTGATCAACGAGCTCAGCTCGTCGGTCATGCTCTATACGGCATCTACGCGTACGATGTCCGTCGCTATTTACAACGAGGTCATCCGCGCCAGCTATGGTACAGCGGCTGCACTGGCATCCATCCTGACGGCTACAACGGTGATTTCGCTGGTTGCCTTCTTCAAGATCAGCGGCAGCAAGGACGTCACCATATAAGGCGCGTCATGCGCTGACCGGACCGCAGCAGGTGAGGCTATGTATGCAAAGAAAGAAACACGCTTCCGAGATGAAATCAGACGAATTGTGCTCCTTTATGCGTTATGGCCTCTGCTCGCCGCTGCGGTTCTGGTGATTCTGATTATCGTCTTTGTCTGGGCAAATAGCAGCAGGAATGCCGCCCGCGAGGCGTTCGCGAGCGTGCATGCCAGGTTGGAGCAGATCACAACGCAGTATGACGAAAAGCTGGCGAAGATCGCTAGCAGCCTAGAAATGGCCCGATTCCGGGAGGAAATCAATTATCAGGCCGAGCTGAAGGCAGATATCTACCGCTTTGTCAACGCCAGGGAGGAAAAGAGCGCGTTTTATTTGTTCGCCCTGGATGGAACGCTGCTGTTCACCTCTGAACGCGATCAGAGCAAACGCGAGCGCCTTCTGTCCCAGATGTACTGGCGCGTGCTGCGCATGCTCAAAGAGGGCGGGCAAGAGCAGGTCATCACGCTGTGCCATGAGGCGGAGCAGGGCAAGCAGCATGTCTCGTTGCTGATTGGTCGTGCTGCGGAGGAGGGCTATGTGTGCTTTGCCTTACCGGCGTCCGAGTTTGAGGCGCATCTGGCGCAGCAGCCAGCCTATGTCATTGTGACCGATGCATTCGGCGCGATCTATCTGCAGAATACTACGGTATTCAATGCCCCGCTGGGCAAGATCGATACGCGGCTGGAGGACTGCCGCGGACTGGTTCGCCGCGATCGGGACTTCTACTATGTTTGTCAGGGTGAGGCACTGGCGAGCATACTACGGATTTACGCGGTCAAGAGCGTGGGAGAGCTGATTTACATGGTGCTGTTGATGAGCGCGCTGGTCGCCATCATGCTGACCGTGCTGATTGCGGTGATCCTGATCAGCACCCGGAATATCGCCCGGAAAAAGACGCAGACCATCGACGAGATCGTGCAGGCGTTTCAGAAGGTGCAGCGCGGCGAGCTGACCACAAGGCTTGAAATCTACAGCAACGACGAGTTTGAGATCATTGGTGAGGCCTACAACTCCATGCTGGACAGCATCCGTGCGCTGCTGGACAGAAACGTCCTGCAGGCGCAGGAGACGGCGGTTTCCCGCGTGCGTCAGCTGGAGGCACAGTTCAACCCACATTTCCTTTTCAACACGCTGGAAAATGTGCGTTTCATGGTGCGGCGCGATCCCAAGACGGCGGATACCATGATCCTCTCCCTGTCCCGGCTTTTGCGTTACAGCATCCGGAGTGACACGCGGGATGTGACGTTGCAGGAGGATCTGGCGTATGTGTACAATTATCTGAGCATTCTAAAGTTCCGCTTTGGTGAGCGGCTTAGCTACCGGGTTTATGTGCCAGAGGAGCTGGAAAGCTGCCGCCTGCCCCGGCTGATCATGCAGCCAATCCTTGAAAATGCCATCATTCACGGCATGGATAAGCAGGAGAAGCTTCATATCGACATCCGTTTTTGCGTGAGGGATGGGATGTTCTGTATTATGATTCAGGATGACGGACCGGGAATCCCGCGGGATAAATACGAGATGATTCAGGAGAAAATGGGCGCGGAGCATATCCATGTGGGCGAGCACATGGGCATGCTGAACGTGCACTATCGTCTCAGGCTGATGTATGGCACACGCTCGGGCCTTGAAATCCATACTGTGCCGGGAGAGGGAACACAGGTAAGGCTGGTTTTGCCGTTGATGATGCAAGAAGGGGAAGAGCTGAAAGATGCTGAAGGTGCTCATTGTCGAGGATGAGGAGATCATTCGGTGCGGGCTGGTAGAGACCATCGATTGGGCGGGCATGGACTGCCGGGTGATCGGTGTCGCTGCAACCGGGCTGGAAGGTCTTGAGGCGATCTGCAGCCTGCGCCCAGATCTCGTCCTTACCGATATCTGCATGCCGGGCATGAGCGGAATTGACATGATCGAACGCGCGGCGCAAGAGGGATATAGATTTCGCAGCATCCTTTTGACCGGCTATGCGGAGTTTGAGTACGCGCGACGCGCGCTGGAAATGCGCGTAAGCAGCTATCTGCTCAAGCCCATCGACGAAGGTCAGCTGCGCACGGCAATCATGCGTGTGCATGATGAGCAGGGAAATGTGAAGACAGCCGGATTGAATCTGCCTCTGGCGATTCTGAACGCGGAAAAGGCGATGCAGGGTATTGAGGATCCCTATGTGATGATTGCCATCGAGCAGATTCACAGGAACTATGCGCAGAGGATCAGCATTGAGGGCATCGCGGAGGAGCAGTTTGTCAGCGCCAGCTATCTGAGCAGACGGTTTAAGGCGGAAACGGGCTATACATTTCTGGAGTTGCTCAACATCAAGCGCGTCCGTGAAGCCATTCATCTGCTGAGAAGCAGCACGCTGAGCATGGCGGAAATTTCAGAGCAGACGGGCTTTGGCGACTATAAGCATTTCTGCGCTGTCTTTAAGCGTTATGTGGAAATGAGCCCGCGCGAATATGTGCGCAGCAGACAAAGTGACAAAAAGTGAAGAGACAACGCAATCCATTTGCGGCATGAGGAGGAATAAAGACATGGAATTGAACAGGATTCTCTCTGCGGTTGATCATACGCTGCTCAAACCGGAGGCAACATGGGCACAGATCAGGACGATCTGTGATGATGCGATGACGTATGGAACGGCGACGGTCTGCATTCCGGCAAGCTATGTTGCCCGATGCAAGGCATATATGCAGGAGAAGGGAAGTAAGGTGGGCGTCTGCACGGTTATTGGCTTTCCAACGGGCTATTCCACGATGGCTGTGAAGGTTTTTGAAGCGGAAGACGCAGTAAAAAACGGCGCGGATGAGGTGGACATGGTCATCGACATCGGCATGCTCAAGGATGGACGCGATGATGAGGTGTTGGCTGAGATCAACGCAGTCAAAGCTGCCTGTGCGGGTCATACCTTGAAGGTGATCATCGAGACTTGCCTGCTGACGCAGGAAGAGAAGATCCGCATGTGCGAGATTGTTTCAAGGTCGGATGCAGATTTCATCAAGACCAGCACGGGCTTTTCGACCGCTGGTGCGACGTTTGAGGATGTGGAGCTGATGGCAGCCCATATGCTGCCGGGGAAGCAGATCAAGGCGGCAGGCGGGATTTCGACATTGGACGATGCACAACGGTTCTTGGAGCTTGGGGCAACCCGCCTTGGAACCAGCCGGATCATCAAGCTCGTCAAAAACGAAAGCGCGACCGGATATTGAGAAAAAGGTCAGGATTATGCTTTGATGGATCCTCTCAGACCCGTTCTCCCAGCAACAGGACCGGCACTCTTTTTCTCGTTTTGCAGAGCGAATAGGGAAATGATGATCTGAACAACTGCGTATTTTGCGGAGGATTTGCCAAGGGCGGGCTATTTGATGCAAAGGACAAATTGCCGGCAAAATGAATCGGGGTTTTGAAGCGTCTTTGCAGTCGTATACCTCGTGTGTTTTCGATGTACACCGTTTTCATCGTACTCGATATTGCAGCGGCGTTTCTTTTCTGCCGCAACTGCTTCGAATTGCTCGTTATCAATAATTGCTGTATGGTGTTTGGACAGCATATACTTGCTTCGCTGTTTGCTTTTTGAGTCATAACTCATCAATGGGGCTGTTGCTACGGAGTTTCCCCGGTATTTCTCGTTGCTGAGCAGCGTATCAATTGCCCGGCGGCACCATCTGGCTTTTCCCGTAG
Organism: Clostridiales bacterium; assembly: GCA_004557905.1. Classification (GTDB taxonomy): domain Bacteria; phylum Bacillota; class Clostridia; order Christensenellales; family Aristaeellaceae; genus Ventricola. The sequence goes on from SFFH01000004.1 coordinate 8,743, forward strand.
GAGACGGAATCCCGCGCTTTTCCAATTCGCGGCTGATTGCAATGATGCTATTTCCCTCAAGATACAGACGGTAGATCAACTGTACGTTTTCCGCTTCCTCTGGAACGATGATGAAATCGCCGTTTGCATCTTTTTTGTAACCATAACAAGCTCGAGAATACAGTTCCGATGTTCCGTCCTTAACCCTTTGACGGATCGCGACAGCGACGTTGTCGCGTGCGTTTTCCTGTTCTCCCTGGGCGACGGCAGCGTAGATGGAATAATACAGTTCAAAGTCCGGCTGGAACGAGTTCATTTCTTCCAGATCAAAATATACAGGAACGCCGATGCTCTTTAACTCGCGGATTGTTTCGAGCCCGTCTGCCACTTCCCTGGCAAACCGGCTGATGCTCTTTACCAGAATGAGATTGACCTTCTTTTGCCGACAATCATTGAGCATCCGCTGGAACTCCGAACGATTCTCGGCGTTCCGTCCGCTAGAGAAATCAATGTATACATCGGCCAACTTCCATTGATATGTATGATATACTTGCTGAACGAGCGCGGAGATCTGAGAGGATATGCTGCTGAACTGCGAGGGGCGCTGCGTGCTGACGCGGGCATATATCCCTACCGCCTTAAATGAAAGCTGCTGGGACGGCAAATTTGGGATTCTTCTCACAATTCGCTTGGACATAGCAGGCTCCTGTCATTTAGACTACTCGACTATTCATTGTCGTTCGATTCGATTATATGCCAAAAACTGAGTAATTACAAGGATTTTTCGTTTATTGTATCAAAATATGAGTTTGCCTACTGTGGACACCAATGAACCGGCAGTTGATACAATATCGACTGCCGGTTCATTGTTTTACCGTATAGGAAATTGCGTGAAGACCGTACAACGAGCACAGAACACCTTCATTTTGCAAAGCTGTTTGGAAGTTGGGCGTGCACGACGCGCTTTTTTTCATGCTTTGCTTTATATTATGCACATCAGCCGGAGGACAAAGATCCAGCCAAACAGCGTGAACACCGAGATCACCGTGCTCAGAAAAACAAGCTGACCGGCCAGTTCTCCGTCTCCGCCTATGTTCTGCGCCATGGGATAGGAGCCCGAAGCGACCGGCGTGGCGAATACGGCAATCACAAGAAACAGCTCCACGCCGCGCAGCCCCAACGCATAGGCGATCGCGACCAGCGCCAGCGGCAGCAGGATCAGCTTCGTCGCCAGCGTCGGCACGAGGTACCGGAGGTTCTTGCCAATCGCCTTGAACTGCAGCGTGCCGCCCAGCGCGAAAAGCGCCAGCGGAGAGGACATGTCCGCAAACTCCGAGATCGGCTTTTCAAGCGCAGAAGGGAGGCGCAGACCCAGCAGATAGCACGCGAGGCCCACGCAGCAGCCCTGCAGCATGGGGTTCTTCGCCAGCTTGACCAGCAGCGGCCGCAGCGCAATGCGGTGCGTTCCCTCATCGTTGAACAATTCAAGGATGATGACGGAGGTGATGTTGTAAATCGTGATGACGACCGTCACCAGCATCGCCGCAATGCTCGTTTTCTCCGCTCCGAAGATCGACGCCGTCAGCGGCAGGCCGAAGAGCACAAAGTTGCTCCGGTATACCGCCTGAATGATCACGCCGCGCCGCCTGTTTTCCTTCACCAGACGAGGGACAATCAGCAGCAGTACCGCCTGCACCGCCAGAATCGCCGCGCCGCAGAAGATCATCAGCGCGGGACTGGGCATGTTTCCCGGCTCCGCCTTATAGACGTTGTAAAACGTCATGAACGGAAACATGATCGTGAAGATCAGCTTCGTGAGCCGGTTGAGAAACGCCTCGTCGACCACGCCCGCGGCATTCGAGGCATAGCCCAGCAGCAGATAGCAGAGAAAGGGAATCACCGCGTTGAGCGCTACAAAAAAACTGTCAAACATCGTGCTTGCCTTTCATTTGGTCACGTCAATCCGGATCCCTCCGGCAGATTCAAGCCGTCGGGTTCTTTGAAACCCATGATTCTTCCGAATTGCCTAAAAAAGCGCCTGCATCACCTTCCGATTTGAAAATGATGCAGGACGCTATCCATCAGGAGAAACAGATTCCTCTCGGTTTACTGCGCGGAGAGCATATCCAGCACCCACTGCGGCGCGAGCTGCGGCAGCTCCGTGCCCTCGGCCTTCGCCTTGCGGTAGGCGGCGATGGTCGCGGTGCGCTTCTCCTCGTAGGCGAGCTTCTTCTCGGCCTCGGCGAGCACCACATCGATATGCGCCTTCGGGATGACGCACACGCCGTCGCTGTCGCCGACCACCAGATCGCCCGGCTCCACCCGCACGCCGCCGCACATGATCGGCGTGTTGATGTTGCCCTCGTCCTTCTTGATCGGGCCGCGCGGCATGAAGCCGCGGCTGTATACCGGGAAGCCCAGCTCGATGTTGCCGTCGCGGTCGCGGGTGCAGCCGTCGATGACCATGCCCTTGAAGCCGGCCGCCTGGCAGGCACCCATGATCAGATCGCCGAAATAGGCGCGGCCGGTATAGCCCTTGCCGTCGATGACCATCACATAGCCGTCCTCCTGTACGCTGTAGCTGGCAACGTGGATCGGGAAATTGTCGCCGTTGGCCGTTTCCACCGTCATCGCCGTGCCGACTACGGTCATGCCGCGCTCCACGGGCATGATTTCCATGTCCATGCAGCCGCCGTTCGGGATATCAATCTTCGCCGCCTTGACGCCATCCAGGATCAGCGGCACGTTCAGCCTTTCCGCCCTGCGGATGACCTCATCCGGCAGCAGCGGCGCACAAGTATTGATCATATAGTCTTGACCTCCTTGTTCTTTTTGCAGTCCAGCACGGCCCTGCCCAGTACCAGCGCAGCCACTACAAAGCCCACGCCGTTGAGCCACAGCGGCTCATTCACCATCAGGAAGATGGAACACGGCGCCAGAATGATGCGCTCGGGCATCTTCAGGTCGCGTCCGCACCAGCCAAACAGCGCCAGGCCGATGATCGAGCAGCCCATGAGCGCCGTCAGCACGCTCAGCACGACCGCCGGGCTCATGCCGAAGGTCTGGGTCGCGGCGTTATAGAGCAGCAGATCGTTGTTCCACAGGAAGACGAAGGGAATGAGCAGGCCGGAGATGGCCAGCTTCATCGCCTGCAGGCCGGTCTTCCACATTTCGCCGCCGGAGATGCCGATGGCGGCAAAGACGGCCAGCGCAACCGGCGGGGTGATCGCCGCGATGACGCCGTAGTAGAGCACGAACAGGTGCGCCGCAGGCAGCGACACGCCGATGCCCACCATCGCCGGCGCGATGAGGATGGACAGCACGATGTAGCACGCGGAGGTCGGCAGGCCCATGCCCAGCATGATGCACACCAGCGCGGTCAGGATGCCCATGGCCAGAATGCTGCCGCCAGCGATCGTCGCGATCAGGCCGGAGATCTTGAGGCCGAAGCCGGTGATGTTGATTGCGCCGACGATGATGCCGGCGATCATGCAGGCGATGGACACCGACATCATGGACTTGGCGGACTTCACGCACAGATCGATGAGGTTCCTGGGCGTGAAGCTCTTGGGATTGGTGATCAGGCCGATCACCAGGCCGACGATAATCGTGATGAGCGCAGCGCGCTTGGTGCTGTAGCCCATGACCATCATGCCGATGAGCAGGAAAATCGGAAGGAAGTAGAACCAGCCCTTTTTGAAGATCTGGCCGACCGTCTCGTCCTCCGGGTCCGGCTCCTTGACGGGGATCTTGTTCTTATGGGAATACGCCAGAACGGAGACGGACAGCGTCAGGTAGTACAGCACGGCCGGCATCAGCGCGGCGGTGCAGACGTTGGCATAGGACATGCCCGTGGCGTCCGCCATCAGGAACGCGACAGCGCCCATGACCGGCGGCATGATCTGTCCGCCGTTGGAGGCGACGGCCTCCACTGCGCCGGCGGTGTTGGCGTCAAAGCCCGTGCGCTTCATCAGGGGAATGGTAAACGTGCCGGTGGTGACGACGTTCGCCGCGCCGGAGCCGTTCACCATGCCCATGAGCATGCTGGAATAGATCGCCGCCTGGGCGGGGCCGCCGCAGACGCGGCCGAACGCCGCAAAGGAGATCTTGACGAAGAACTCGCCTGCGCCGATGAAGCTGAGCACGGAGCCAAAGAGCACGAACAGGAAGATGTAGTTGGCCGCGGTGCTCAGTGCGCTGCCGAACAGACCCTCGGAGCTGATCGCCAGATAGGAGCCGAGGCGATTGACGGACAGGCGCGCACACTCCCAGACGCCCGGCAGATAGCGGCCAAAGAGCGCGTAAATGATGAAGAGAATGCACAGCGACGGCAGGATTCTGCCCAGCGCGCGGAAGCCCACAGCCAGCGCCACGAACGTAAAGGCGATCATGACGAAGTACTGATACTTGGTATACAGCGTGGAGCCCGCATCGTTGGAGTTGCGCAGCTTGATGACCTCCATCGCGGCCAGCACGGTCAGCACCATCAGGGCGAGATCGAAGATCGTCAGGGAAGCGCGGTCCAGTCTGCCCATCACATGGCCCAGCGGCGCATTTTTCCTAGCGGCAAAGTGGATCACGGAAACGACGGCGGATACGGCGAAGACCCACACAAAGAGGTTCTTTTCGCCGGCATTGAACGGAGACTTGGAGAAGACCGGCGGGAAGACGAACAGCACGCACAGCACACCGCTGACGATCGCCGTTCCCAGCCAGAATTTTCCAGCCTTGAGGCTGGCCTCGGCATTGTCGGATGCCTGAATCGGCTTGACCAGCACAAAGAAGATCACGATGAGCATGCCGTGGATGACGGCCAGCTCGGTGTTGTTGAGCAGCAGATACGGCGAGGCCGCAAGGAGGTGGAAGACGCACAGGCCGATGGCTATGAGCGTGGACAGCAGCTTGCGGGCCTTGTCCAGCCTGCCCGGCTGTGCAAGCGATCGGGTATGTTCACTCATAGGTTGATCCCTTTCATACAGATTTTTCGATCCTGACAGGGAAAAGCGGCAGGCAGGAATCCCGCCTGCCGCTGCCGATACAGGTTAGGTTACTTGATCAGACCGGCTTCTTCGTAGGCACGCCTGGCGCCCTCGTTGAGCGGGATGAACTCGGTGGCGATGGTGTCCAGAGAGATCTGGCGGGTCGCCACGTTGGTGTTCTGGTACTCGGGCAGGGTCTCGATCATCTTCTTGGTGAACTCGTAGATCAGATCGTCGTCGGTCTCCGCGCCGCAGAACAGGCAGGTCATGTAGGCCAGGGTCTTGGCCGGCTCGGTGTTGGCCTGGTTTTCATAGGTGCCCGCCGGGATCTCCGTGCCGATGGCGTAGGAGAACTTGCTGAGCATGGTCTCGATCACGTCCTCCGGCAGAGAGATGAAATAGAACGGGGTGGTCGCGGCAGACTGCTGGATGCCGGCGATCGGATAGCCGCCAACCTGGAACGCGGCGTCGATATCGCCGTTTGCCAGCGCCTCGGAGCACTCGGCATAGTTCATGTAGTACGGCGTGATGTCGTTAAGGGTGATGCCGTAGTGCTCCAGCACGGCGTTGACCAGGAACAGCCAGCTGGTGCCCTGAGAGCCGACGCAGACCTTCTTGCCCTTCATGTCGGCGACGGACTCGATGCCGCTGCCGGTTTTGGTGTAGATGTGCATCTGGGAGTAGTACAGCGCGGCGACCTGCTCAATCGCCTGCGGGCCGGCCTCGGCGTAGGTCAGCTCGCCGTGGTAAGCGCCGTAGATGGCGTCGGAGTTGCCCATACCGATGTCGATATCCATGGTCTGAACGAGGGTGACGTTCTCGTTGGAGCCGGCAGTCGGGATGACGTTGACTGCAAAGCCGGCGTTCTGCACGGCGGTACCGATCGCGGCGCCAACCTGGTAGTAGGTGCCGCTGGTGGCGGCGGTGCCGAAGACGGCGCCGTCGGCAAGCGCAGTGCCCGCACACAGCAGGCAGAGGGACAGAACCAGAGCGAATACCTTTTTCATGATGTTTCCTCCTTATTTTTCCATCGCATCTCGCGATGTCGGTTCAAGATGCCGCTTACACCAGCTCCTCGCCCGCCACCGGGAAGAAGCTGGAAAAGCTCTCGCCATACTGATAGGTCTGATTGCCGGAAATGCGGCGCAGATGATTGCCGCGCAGGAAGGCACGCTGGGTGTAATACTCGATCAGATGCTTCTGGGCCTTGAAGCACTTCATCGCCTCGACCTTCTGCTCATACACCTCGGAGATGTCGATCAGCTGGTTGGGTACAAACTTGGAGAGCTCCGTCTGATGCGGCTCAAAGCCGAACAGGCGCATCTGCTTGGTCGTCCTGGTGCCCTCGATGCGCACGCCGTTGGAGTTCGCCTGAATGCTGCACTCGAAGACAAAGCGGCTGACGGCGTTGTGATCCGGATTGAGGATGTCCTCGCCGTTCTTGTCGTGGGTGATGATGATGTTCGGCGCCACCTCGCGGATCTTCTTCACCAGGCGAATGCGGGTCTCCTCATTGAGCGCCGGCGCCATCGGATAGTCGGGCAGATCCCAGAACTCGATGTGCTCAATGCCCAGAATCTTTGCCGCCGCCTGCGTCTCGGCAAAGCGCTCCGCCTTGACGGACTCGTAGGTCGCGCCGTCCTTCTTCCACAGGTCGTTGCTCTCGCCGCGCACGCCGAAGCTCAGCACGATGACATGCACCTCGGCGCCGTGCTTGATATACTTGGCGATCGTGCCGCCGCTGCGCCACACATAGTCCGCAGCATGCGCGCTGACTACCAGAACCTTCTTGCCCTCAATCATCTGTTTTTCCTCCTGTTCTCTTCACGCTCACGGGGGAGCGTCTATATACTTCCTTACTTCAGCAGCGCGGCAGGGTTATAGACGGTCGTCTTGCGCACGTCCTCGGCGCTCATGCCCGCCTCATACAGCTTCGTCGCATAGGCGAGCATGCCCTCGTCCGGATAGATGTTCGTCTTCTGGCCCAGGTCGGTCGCCAGAATGACGTGATCGGCGCCGATCGCTTTGATCTGCTCGATCGAGGTTTCCAGATCGACCTTGCCGGTCGCCCAGGTGGTGTAGCAATGCTCAATGTAAGCGCCCAGATCCACCAGCTTCTTCTGCTCCTCGACGGTGTAGAAGGTCGTCGGGAAATCGGCATGGGTGATGATGATTTTCTTCACGCCGGTTTCCGCCGCACCCTTCACCAGCGCGAAGGTTTCCTCATGGGACATGTGGCTGGTCGCCAGAATCAGATTGTACTTGGCCATGACCCGCAGCACCGTCCAGGCTTCCTCTGTCAGGCCGCCCTGCTCATCGAGCACCGTGACGGTCGGCGCGGCATTGCCGTCCGCCGCCATCTCCTGCACGATGGTCGCCCAGTACGGCTGCTTCTTGTACTTGCCGCTGAGCACATAGGCGCGCTCGTGCGCGGAATCGCAGGTCGGAAACCAGATCAGCTTCGCGCCGCTGCGCGCCGCCATCTCCACCGCGGACGGGTTGATGCCGCCGACGCTGGAATTGAGCGTCATCGTGCCCACAGCGTCGCAGGCCGGAAACAGCTCCCGGATGATCTGCGCGCGCTCACTGGTGCAGAAGTAATGGCTCTTGATGGCATAGCCGGCCATGCCGCTCTCCTCGATGCGCCTGGCCATTTCAATGTCATTCATCTTGCGGGGCAGAACATCCGGCGCGGAATGAACGTGCAGGTCATATCCGCCGCGGATCAGGTCTTTTGCGTCGAACATAAGGATCTCCTTTCCTGTTTACACGGAACTTTCATCAAATCACTGTCTGAATTCTCTAATTGCGAACAAGATTGTTCAACAATTTTGAGGTCTGCGTCTATTATACGGGGAGGATTTTCGTGTGTCAACCCCAAAATACCAAATCTATAATTTGTACAAAACTGTTGAACAATCTGGCCCTCTTTTATGTGCATTTTTGTTTTACCAGAGAATTGACAAGCATTTTCGGATGCCGTACAATAGAACCAACAATCGACCCGTTTGTGCGCACGGATTTTCTGTGTGCATGGTTTCGTAAAAACAGAAGGAAGGGATTCCTTTGGCAGCAACGCAGACGATCACCGTCTACAACGCCTTGAAGGAAAAGATCATCAGCGGCGTCCTCTCGCCGGCAGAAAGCCTGCCTGAGGCGGAGCTGGCCGCACAGCACGGCGTCAGCCGCAACACCATCAAAAAAGCCCTGCTCATGCTGGAAAGCGAGGGCTTTGTCACCATCGAGCAGAACAAGGGCGCAAAAGTGCGTGCCTATTCCAAGCGCGAGGTCATTGAATACCTGGAGGTGCGCGAGGCGCTCGAGGGCCTGCTCATCCGCCAGACCGTTCCCGTCATCACCGAGAAGGAAATCGCCTCGCTCGAGGACTGTCTGGCTCAGATGCGCCGGAACAAGGCCGAAGAGAATCTGCTTGAGTATTCTCAAAACAACCGCAGGTTTCATCAGATTCTCTACGACGCCTGCCCCAATCGGACAATGGCAGAGCTGATCATCAATCTCAAAAACCAGATGCGCAAGTACAACAGCAAGACCATCCTCATTCCCGGCAGAAGCGAGCAGGGCCTTGCCGAGCATACGGAAATCCTGAACGCGCTGAAGGAGAGAGAGGTTCACAAGGCCGAGCAGGCGATGTGCCGGCATATCCGCGGTGTGCGGCAGGTATTCGAGCAATACTTTGATTTATTGTTCTGATCCTGCCGGCGAATCCCTGCATCCCCGTGTCCGGTTTTGCGACGGGCACATCGTGCTTTTCTTTCGCGACCGGGGAATGGCGGAAAAGCATGCTTGCTCAGTTTGATCCGACAGAAATCGATATCGAGGAGGTGCAAAGGATGAGACAGGGCATCCTGTACATTCATGGCAAGGGAGGCCATGCCGCGGAAGCCGATCATTACAGGACGCTTTTTCCCGAGGCGGACGTTGTCGGGCTGGATTACAGGTCCGAAACCCCGTGGGACGCCCAGGAAGAATTTGCCCGGTTCTATGATTCGTTTTGCAGCGATCATGAGGCGGTTAGCGTCATCGCCAACAGCATCGGCGCGTATTTTCTGATGCACGCGCTCGGCGGAAGAAGGATGGAGCAGGCGTATTTCATCTCGCCGATCGTCAACATGGAGCGGCTGATTCTGGATATGATGCAGTGGGCGAACGTGACGGAGAGGGAGCTGAAGGAGCGGGGGAGTATCGAGACGGCCTTTGGTGAGACCCTGTCCTGGGATTATCTTTGCTGGGTGAGAAACCACCCGGTTTCGTGGCGGGTTCCCACGAGGATTCTCTATGGCAGCAGGGATCATCTGCAATCCATCGGGACGATTCAGGCCTTTGCCGGGCAGACCGGCGCGGAGGTCACGGTGATGGAGAACGGCGAGCACTGGTTCCATACGGAGGAGCAAATGACGTTTTTGGATCGCTGGATCACCCGGTGAATCCCGGGCCCCAAACAGTTGAATAACAGCAGGCTCTGCGGCAAAGGGATCGCCGCAGAGCCTGCTTGCATAGGGGGCGTTTTCATCGGGGCGGAGCATATACTGCCAAAAGTAATTCTGCATAATAGTATAAAAACAACTTATAATGTTCGCTGTTGACCGTACAAACTGAAGCAATTTTTGTGAATACAAGTGTATAATATTGACAATTTGTCATCGCGGTTTATAATACGGAAAAAAGGCGAGGAGTAAAGCGCTTGAAGACAAAAAAACCGCTGACGGACAGGGTATACCGCGAGATTTATCTTGACATCATCAACGGGGAAATCCTGCCGGACGAGTATATCACCGAGAGCCAGCTGATCGAGCGGTTCGGGGTCAGCAAATCGCCTGTCAGAGAGGCGCTGATCATGCTCTGCAACGAGAACGTCCTGGAGTGCATTCCGCGCAGGGGCTATCGCGTGGTGCTCATTTGCAGGGATGAGCTCGAGCAGATCGTGGAGACGCGCCAGGCGCTGGAGCTGTTCATGTTTGAGCGGGCGTTCCCCAGGCTGAACCGTCAGGAGCTGAGCAGGCTGCGCGAGCTGAACGACATTGCCAGGGACGCCGCGCAGATGACGACCATGCAGAGGTGGGAACACAACATCGCCTTCCACCTGGGGCTTGCCTCCTACGCGGGGAACCGGTACATGCTCAGGATTCTGGCTGATACCCTGCGCGTCAATGCCAGAGCGTACACGCTCTATGCCAATTATGTGAAGCTGCAGAATGCGGAGACTGCGCGCGACTTTCATCACAAGCTGATCAGCGCCTGTGAGGAGCGCGACTACGAGAAGGCCGTGGGGCTTCTGAAGTCCGATACAGAGGAATTGCTGATCCGGAAAATCAACTACCTCTGAATCCTCGCGAGCGCTGCCGATCCGGCGGGATTTGCCCCGCGGCGGCCTTGCTTTTGAACCGGAAGTATGCTATAATCAGGGCGCTTGGAAAAAAGAACCGTCTTACCATGTAAGAAGGGCTTTGGATATTGCACATCTCTGTGCCGTATGTAAAGCCCTTCTTTCTTTTATTCAAAAGGAAATTGCACAGAGCATCGTGCAGCGGGCACTGAGCAGCTTCACTTTGCAAAGCCGTTCGGAAGTGGGAGCGGCACGGCCCGCTATTGGCGGTTTTGCGCGGCCGGGAGAAGATTTCACAGCGGGAGGGATGCGTCATGCCTGTACAGCGCCACCGCGCGCCGTTCGCGTGAGGAACGGCGGCATGCGGGGAAGAGCGTTTGCCAACAAGGCACTGAACGGAAAGGAGAGCTGATATGGAATTGCGCAGTCAGGCTGTGAAGCATGCAGCCTTTGGAAAAGGAATCATCACGGAGGTTTCCGGGAACACGATCACCGTGTGCTTTGCGCAGGGAGAGAAGCGTTTTCCCTGCCCGGACGCCTTTTCACATCATCTGACGCTGAAGGACGCTGCGCTCCAGGCGGAGCTGTCCGCCATGGCGGTGAGCAATGCGCGGCGCCGTCAGGAGGAGAAGAAGCGGGAGGTTGAGAGGCATGAGCGGGAGATCCGGCTCAGAACGATGAAGATCCCGCCAAAATCCCAGGCGGCCTTTGACGCAACCACGGAGCAGCTGGAGCGTTACCGCGAAGAGGGCGCGCTGTTCACGGGCTGCGTCCTCTCCGGGCCGTCCAGGGGAAAGCCACGGGTGCCCAGGGCCATCAAGCCCAACACAGCCTGCCTGCTGACCGCAAGGCCCGACGGGGGCGGCGAGGAGCAGCGGCAGATCCTGGGCGCGTTCATGGTTCGGGATGACTTCTGGGGCGACAGGTGCGCGGACGGCCTGGTCAGGGCGCACGACCGGTACCGGATCATGCTGCCCGAGCCGATGCCCTTCTGGGCCTTTCTTGACGGGGAAGAACAGCGCCGCACCTGGGGAAACGTGCCCTTCAGGATCTTTACCAACCAGACCATGCGGACGATCCTGCGGGAGATGCGGGGGCGCCTCGAGGGTACGCCGCAGGCCGGGGAGGCGTCGGCATTCTATGCCTACTTCTGTGAGATGAACCAGATGCTGCCGTGAGCCGCGGGAGCAGCGCGCAGCATCCAAACGATGAAAGAACCGTCTTTTCAAAAGAAGAAGGGCTTTCCGCCGCACCGCAAGGTGAGATGGGAAAGCCCTCTTTTTTCAAAGCACACAGAAAAACAATGTGGGGGATACGATCATGTCACAACGGATTTCGCTCAGGACCGAGCTGCGGACGGAGGATCTCCTGCTGATGATCAAATGGATGTCGAACGAGCATGTCTATCGGTATCTGAACGAGCATCAGCAGATCACCACCCAGCTCAAGCAGGTATACGACGCCCGATTGCCGGTGTTCACACCGCTGTTCAATCGCAATGGCCGCTTCTTTATGATCTGCACGGGCGCGGATCAGGCCATCGGCTTTCTTCGTCTGGCGTATTGCCCGGACAACACCGTGGAGCTGGTCATCGCCATCGGCGAGGAGCGCATGTGGGGACAGGGCTATGGGCGCGTCAGCCTGTCCGAGGCGCTGAAGATCGCCTTTCTGGAGATGCGCAGGGACAGGGTCATCGCGCATATCTACCATGAAAACAGCCGTTCCCGGCATCTGTTTGTCAGCCGCGGCTTTGCGCCGTGCACGCAGGGATCGCACTCGACGAAGTATCAGCTCACCTTTGACGCCTATCTGCATCCCGAGGTGAGCGAAAAGGACGAAATCGCCTGATCGCCCTTATACCATGCCGCAGTCCGAACGGTCCGGCCCGGTCTGGCCGGAGACGTAGCCGGCGCGATAGGCCATATTGATCTCGCGCAGCTCGCGCCTGCCCTCGATGTAGTCCTGGTACATTTCGTACATGCCGGCGGCGCATCCCTCGCAGGAGGCCTCAATCGCGCCGAGGGATTCGGCGACGATTTGCTCGCGCTCCTCGCGGGTGGTGTCCTTGATGAGAATGCTGGTCATGATGAAACCTCCTTACGCGTTCCTGTCCCGCCTGCGGTTCAGGTAGACGTCGAGCTTGTCCTTCATCGCGTCGGGCATCTCGCGCTTCACAGGGAAATGCCGGGCGTTCACCATCGTGCCGACGAATGTGATGATGAAGTCGATATCCTGCGCAAGCTGCGCGGCGCTCAGCACGTCGAGCGTGTCGTAGCGGTTGTGGATGGTCGCGGTATTGCGCGGGGCGAGGCGCGCGAAGGAGACGGCCGGCACGCCCTTATCCGCGAACGGCGTGGAATCGCTCGAATAGACGTCCTGGCGCGTCTTGAGGCTGAAGCCCGACATCGAGGAGAGGTACTCGATGAAGTGCATCAGGCGCTCCTCGGCGGTGCAGACGGCGTGGAAGGGCCCCATGATCGAGCCGATCATGTCGAGGTTGACGTTCAGCGCGATTTTGGAGAGCGCATCCTCGTGCGCGGCGCAGTACGCCTTGGAGCCGAGCAGGCCGCGCTCCTCGCTGCCGCAGAAGATCAGACGAAGGCCGCGGCGGCGCGGCTTTCCGGCGAACGCCTCCGCGACGCCAAGCAGGCCGATGCAGCCGGACATGTTGTCATACGCGCCGGTGGAGAGCGGCCTGGAATCGTAGTGCGCGGTGAATACGATCCACTCGTCCGTTTCGCCGGGCAGCTCGCAGACGACGTTGTGGGACTGGCCCGTGAACTCGTCCTGCTCAAGGATGATCCGGGCGGTCTGCGCGCCGGAGCGGACCAGCTCGATGGCGGACTTGGCGTTGATGTTCACGCCGGGAATCTTCACGCCCTTGCTCACATAGGCGCGCAGCTCACGCTGGTCGATGTCCTCATCGGCGTAGTGGGCGTCGCCGTCATAGGTGATGAAGCCGGCGGCGCCGCTTGCCAGAATATCCTGGTACTTCCAGTAACCCAGAAAGCCGTCCAGCAGCACGATTTTGCCTTTGCAGGCGGAGAGGGCGCAGGGGTTGGCCTCCGGCACATAGACAAGCGGCGCTTCGATTTCGCCGCTGCCGGCGCACAGATAGCCCTTGCAGGGAATCTCCCGGCCGTCGATGGTCAGGCTGGCATGCTTCATGGCTGCCATCGGCACGTCGAACGGCTCAAGCCGCGCGGCAAAGCCGAGCTTCTCGCATTCACCCATCAGATACCGGGCGCAGGCGAGCTCCTGCTCCGTGCCGCTTACGCGGATATAGGCAGTGTCGTGCAGAATGCGGTTGATGGTTTCTATATTCATGGCAGATACCTCCTTGTTCATTTCATCGGGTCTGATTATACACGCAAAGCGGCGGGGCGGCAACGCGCTCAGCCGCTTTTCTTCATCAAACAAGGAACCGAGCAAAAACCGCGCGACCGCACGGCCTGCTTTACAGCGCCCGCCTGAGACCGAGCAGACCCACGGCGTCTGCGACAAACCAGCCGATGGGAATGGCCAGCCAGATGGCGGTCACGCCGAAGCGCAGCGCAAACGCGTAGGCGATGAGCACGCGCAGCCCGAGCGAGATGACGGTGAGCACGACGGACATGCCGGCGCGCTCCAGCCCGCGATAGGTGGCGTAGAGCAGAAAGAGCATGCCGATGCCGACGTAGAATACGCCCTCCATGCGCAGATAGCGCGCGCCGATGGCGAGAATCTCCGCTTCGCCGGGATCGATGAACAGCGTGAGCAGCGGCCTGGCGAAGAGAAAGACGAGCGCGGAGACGAGCAGGCAGAAGGAGAGCGAGAGCACACAGGCCTCGCGCAAGCCGCGGCGCACGCGCTCAGGCTTGCCCGCGCCGGCGTTCTGCGCGACAAACGTGGCAAAGCCGTTGGCGAAATCCTGCGCCGGGGAATAGGCGAAGGCGTCGATCTTCACGCCCGCGGCGAACGCGGCCATGGTCGCCACGCCGAAGCTGTTGACCAGGCTCTGGATCATCAGGATGCCGAAGTTCATGATGGACTGCTGGACGCTGGTGAGCACGCTGACGCTGGCGATGCGCGCAAGCAGCGCGCCGTCCCGGTGCATGTGGGCCCTGCCGGGGTGCAGCGCGGGCATGCGCAGAAAGCACAGCAGGATGCCCAATGCGCTGAGCGCCTGCGCGAGCACCGTGGCCGCCGCCGCGCCCGCGACGCCCGCATGCAGTCCGAGCACAAACAGCAGGTCAAGCGCGATATTCGCCAGGGTGGAGAGGAGCAGAAACAGGAGCGGCGCGAGGGAATTGCCCACGCTGCGCAGCATGGCGGCGAGAAAATTGTACAGGAAGACGAAGGGAATGCCCGCGAAGACGACGCGCAGATACGCGGTGATGTCGGGCACAACCTCCGTCGGGATACGCATGAGCAGCAGGAGCGCGGGCAGCGCGACATAGGACAGCACCGTCAACAGCAGCGCAATCAGCGCGATCATCACAAACGCGTTGACCACGGCGGTCTTCATGCGGTCGGGCCTGCCCTCGCCGTGGAGCTGGCTGAACACCACGCCGCTGCCCATGCACAGCCCCAGCAGCAGGCTGGTGAGCAGCACCATCAGCGAAAACGCGCTGCCCACGGCGGCCAGCGCGACGTTGCCGAGAAACCTGCCGACGACCCAGGTATCCACGATGTTGTACAGCTGCTGCAGCAGATTGCCGGCGATCAGCGGCAGGCTGAAAAGAATCAGCCCGCGGCGGATGGGGCCCTGCGTCAAATCCCTTTGCATAGACAAGTACTCCTGTATATACTGACATTCTTCATTTTGGAAAGATTGCTTTTGACTGCGCGAAGCGAGGAAGGGAGTCTGAGGGATGAAATCCCTCAGGCGGGTTTCAGGGCGGCAGCCCTGACGTTTTCCGCTAGGTATTATAGCAGATTCAGTGAAGCATGGAAAGGAGAAAGCGATTGACGCGGGCGGCTGCGGCGCGATACAATAGAGCCAGCAACATACGGGAGAGATGAAGCATGAACATCAAAGCGGTGATCTGGGATCTGGACGGCACGCTGCTCAATACGCTGGACGATCTGGCGGCGAGCGTGAACGCGGCCCTCGCGATGAACGGCATGCCCCTGCGCAGCACGGAGGAGGTGCGCGCGTTTGTGGGCAACGGCATTCGCAACCTGATGATACGCGCGGTGCCGGGCGGCGAGGCGAACCCGGCGTTTGACAAGGCGCTGGAGGATTTCATCCGCCATTACGGCGCACACAGCCGGGACAGGACGCGGCCCTACGACGGCATCCTGGAGATGCTGGACAGGCTGTCCGCTGCGGGCGTGAAGCATGCCATCGTGTCCAACAAGATCGACTTCGCGGTCAAGGCGCTCAGCCGCGCATACTTCGGCGAGCGCATGTGCGCCGCCATCGGCGACGATCCCTCGCGCGCGAGAAAGCCTGCGCCGGACAGCGTGCTGGCCGCGATGCGCGAGATGGGCGTGACGGCGCAGGAGACGGTGTACGTCGGCGATTCGGACGTGGACGTGCTCACCGCGCGCAACGCGGGCGTTCCCTGCGTGGCGGTGCTGTGGGGCTTCCGGGACGAGGCCTGCCTGAGGGCGGCGGGCGCCGGGCGGCTCGCGCACACGCCGGACGAGCTGCGGGAGATCATCGGGCGGCTATGAGCAGGGCATTTGACGCGATTGTGCTGCTGGGGGTCGAGCTGGGCGCACAGGACCAGCCG
Source organism: Clostridiales bacterium (assembly GCA_004557905.1). GTDB lineage: Bacteria > Bacillota > Clostridia > Christensenellales > Aristaeellaceae > Ventricola. Next base: position 24,765 of record SFFH01000004.1, read on the forward strand.
ACGCAGGAGCTTCATGCACGGGTGCAGGCGGCGGCTCAGGCGTATGCGCGGGGGGCGGCGGATGTGATCGTTGCCAGCGGCGGCAGGCTGCCGGGTCACCAGGTCGCGGAAGCGACGGTCATGGTGCGGCTGCTTCGTGAGGCGGGCGTGCCCGATGCGGCCGTGGTGCCGGAGGATCAGTCGCAGAATACGATGGAGAACATGCGCTTTTCGGCGCAGAAGCTTGGCGGCGCGCGTGGAAAGCGCGTGCTGGTGGTGACCAGCGACTATCACCTGCGCCGCGCGGTGCTGACGGCCAGGCGCGCCGGCCTGCGCGCAAAGGGCTGTGCGGCGGCGCTTGAACACGACGATTCCTGGCGGAAAAAGCGGAATCAGGAGCTGGCCTATACGGTTGACCTCCTGATGGGCTGGCAGGACGAGGGCAGGAGCCGCCCTCAGTGGACGTATGCGCTGTTTGACGCTGTTTTCGGACATAAAACGAAAAAAGGTGAAAAAAACGCTTGACTCTGACGCTGCGTCAGGCTGTATGCTGTTTCTGTTCCCGGCCGGAACAGAACAAAACGACAGAGAAACGGGGCGTTGCCATGACCAAAACAGGATGCTGGACCATCGGCGAGGCGGCTGCGCGGGCGGGCGTGAGCGTGCGCACGCTGCATCACTATGACGCGATCGGACTGCTCGCGCCCAGCGAGGTCACCCAGGCTGGCTACCGGCGCTACGACGAGGCGGCGATGGCGAAGCTGGAGCAGATCCTCTTTTTCAGGGAGCTGGGCTTTCCGCTGGAGCAGATTTGTGACATCATGGCCCATCCGGCGTACGACGCGCGGGAGGCGATGCGCAGGCAAAGGACGCTGCTTGAGATGCAGCGCGCGCGCCTTGACGCGATGATCGCGCGGCTGGACGAGGCGCTGCTGGGCCGGGGAACGCCGAAACCGGAGGTGTTTGACATGAAGGAGATCGAGCGGATGAGGGCGCAGTACGCGGACGAGGTGAAGGCGCGCTGGGGCGAAACGTCCGCGTACGCGGAGAGCCAGGCGCGCACCGGCGCATACGGCGCGGGCGACTGGTCGGCGATCCAGGCGGGCATGGACGAGCGGATGGCGGCGTTTGCCGCCGTGCGAGAGCTTGCGCCGGAGGATGCGCGCGTGCAGGCGCTGGTCGCGGACTGGCAGCGGTACATCACGGATCACTTTTACAGCTGCACGGATGAGATCCTCGAGGGGCTCGGGCAGATGTATGTGGCGGACGAGCGCTTCAGGCAGAACATCGACCGCCACGGCGAGGGCACGGCGGCGTGCATGGCCCGGGCGATTGCGGCGTACTGCGCGGCGCGCAGAAAAGATGGACGGCCGGCTTGACAGCGGTATGCCGCTGCATTATAATAAGCCCGATCTACAGCGCAGTCTTTGAGAGATCTTCAGGGCAGGGTGAAAGTCCCTACCGGCGGTACAGCCCGCGAGCCGGCATGGCTGATCCGGTGAGATTCCGGAGCCGACAGTACAGTCTGGATGGAAGAAGAGCATATCTCCTTTTCGGTTTTTGCAATGCGAAATCGGCCCCTGATCGCTCAGCTGTCAGGGGCTGTCTGTTATGCGAAAATGCAATGGCGCGAACTGCGCCGAAAGGAGAACGCATATGTCTCAGGAAAAGCGCAATGCAAACGCGATGTTCAACCTCACCCGCTGCGGCCTGCTCGCCGCGATGGCCGTGATCCTGTACTACATCGAGATTCCGGTCGTGGCGTTTTACAAGCTCGATCTGTCCACGATGCCCGCGATTCTGGCGGGCTTCGCGATGGGCCCGGTGCAGGGCGCGGCGGTTGTGATTGTCAAGAACCTGGTGCACATGCTGGGCACGAGCACGGCGTGCGTGGGCGAAATGGCGGACATCCTGATGTCCTGCGCGTTTGTCATCCCGGCGAGCCTCCTCTACCGCAGAAACAAGACCCGCAAGGGCGCGCTGCACGCGATGCTGGCGGGCGGCGCTGCGATGACGGTGGCCGGCGTGCTGGTCAACTACTTTATCCTCATTCCGGCGTACCAGGTGCTGATGAACCTGCCGCTTGAGGTGATCATCGGCATGGGCCAGAAGGTCCTCAGCTTCGTCGATTCGACGCTCAAGCTGGTGATCTTCATCACCGCGCCGTTCAATCTGCTCAAGGCGGCCGTGCTCAGCGGCACGACGTATCTGCTGTACAAGCGCGTTTCCCCGCTGCTGCATCAGCGCGGCGGCAGGTAACGCGCCGACCAGGAAAACGGGTGAATACGGATTTGTACTCCTTCTTAAGCTGTTCGGAAAAGCAGACGCAGCGCCTGGGATATGCCCTGGGCGCTTGTCTGCGTGCGGGTGATGTGGTGCTGCTGGAGGGCGAGATGGGCGCGGGCAAGAGCGTGCTCACGCGCGCGGCGGCACGCGGCATGGGCGTCGAGGGCCCGGTGCCCAGCCCCACGTTCACCATCCTCAACATTCACGAGGGCCGCGCGCTCAGGCTCTATCACTTTGACCTGTACCGTTTGGAGGGCGAGGACGCGCTGTACGAGATGGGCCTTGACGAGTACATCCCTGCGGACGACGGCGCATCGCTGATCGAGTGGCCGCAGATGGCGGCGGAGGCAATGCCGGGCGACGCGCTGGCCATCGACATCCGCTACGCGATGGACGGCGAGGCGAGAGCAATCACGCTCACGCCCATGGGCGCGTTTGACCAGGCGCGGCTTGAAGAGATTCTCAAGAAGATGGAGGACAGCCATGAATATCCTGATGATTGACACCTCCGGCCCGGCATGCGGCGTGGCCATCAGCCGGGACGGCCAGATCGTCTGCGAAATGCAGCTGACCAGCGGCAAGACGCATTCCCAGCGGGTGATGCCGATGGTGGATCAGGCGCTTGCACTGTGCGAGATGGCGGTGACCGACGTCGACCTGTTCGGCGCGGTGGTGGGCCCTGGCTCATTCACCGGCGTGCGCATCGGCGTGTCTACGGTGAAGGCGCTCGCGCACGCGGCGGGCAAGCCGTGCATCGGCATCGACGCGCTGGAGGCCCTGGCGGCGAACGCCCCGTACTTTGACGGCGTGATCTGCCCGATCCTCGACGCGCGCGCGCAGCAGGTCTATGGCGCGATGTTTGAAGGCGGCATGCCGCCCAGACGCCTGATGGACGACGAGGCCGAAAAGCTGAGCCTGTTCCTTGACCGCGTGGAGGCCACGGGCCGGGACGCGCTGTTTCTGGGCGACGGCGTGGCGGCGATGCGGGACGCAATCGCGGCGAGGCTGGGCGACAAGGCGCACTTTGCGCCGGCGCAGCATGTGGGCCTTCGCGCAGCGAGCGCCTGCGCGCTGGCGCAGGCGTACGCTGAGGACGAAAGTCACCTCAAGGATTGCATGACGCTGCTGCCGCTGTACCTGCGCGCGCCGCAGGCGGAACGCGAGCGCGCGGCGAAGCTGGCCGCGCAAAAGAAGGAGGAGGCCCATGGCTAAGCCGTTTGTCCGCGCGATCCGCGAGGAGGACGTGCCGCAGATTCACGCAATCGAGAAGCTCTGCTTTGCGATGCCGTGGAGCGAGGAATCCATCCTGCACGACGTGAAGGAGAACGTCGTGGCGCGCTGGCTGGTGCTCGACGACGGCGAGGGCCGCGTACTGGCGTACGCGGGCATGTGGTTTGTGCTCGACGAGGCGCACATCTGCAACGTGGCCGTGCACCCGGATTTTAGACGCCTGGGCTACGGCAGGAGGATCTTTGAAGCGCTGATGCAGCTGGCGCAGGACAATTCCATGGCGATGATGACGCTGGAGGTGCGCCGCTCCAACCTGCCGGCGCAGAACCTGTACCATGCGTGCGGGTTCCTGGACGTGGGCTACCGCAAGCGCTATTACGAGGACAACCGCGAGGACGCGCTCATCATGTATAAGGAGTTTGTTTACGATCAGACTGAAACTGATGAGAACGAAGCGGAAAACTGATCGCATGCCCCGAAGGACAATGGCACCAAGTCGCCGTTGCCCTCTTTTATTCTGACAAAAAATGGAGTATAATAGGAGAATCCAGAACTGTGGGAAGGAATGGGGTTGTGAGCGGGACAATGCAGCTTGAGGTTTGCGGCGCGAAGGTCGATCTGGTCATGAGCGGCAGCGGCGAGCGCGCCGCGCTGCTCCTGCACGGCTGGGGCTGCTCGGCGAAGATGATGGGGAGCGTGGCCGATCTGCTCTCAACCGGCATGCGCGTGGCGGCGCTCGATTTTCCGGGCCACGGCCGGGAGGGCAAGGCGCTTCCGCCGCCGGAGCCCTGGGGCGTGCCGGAGTACATGGAGATGACGGCGGCGATCATCAGAAAGCTTGGGCTTGCGCCGTGCGACATCGTGGCGCATTCCTTCGGTGCGCGCGTGGCCATCCTGCTGGCCAGCACATATCCTGAGCTTGTGGGCCGCATGATCCTGACCGGCGCGGCGGGCATCCGCAAACCACAGACCGGCAAGGCGACGGCGAAGCAGAAGCTTTACAAGGGGCTGCGCGGCGCGATGAACGCGCTGGATAAGACGCACCTGCTTGGCAGCCTGCCCGACAGGGGACGCGAGGCGCTGGTGCAGAAATTCGGCTCGCCGGACTACCGCGCGCTGTCGCCGGAGATGCGCCAGACGTTCAACAAGGTCATTTCGCTGGACCTCACGGACCGGCTGGAGAAGATCAAGGCCCCGACGCTTTTGTACTGGGGCGCGCAGGACACGGAGACCCCGCTGTGGATGGGCCGGCTGATGGAGGAGAAGATCCCGGACGCGGGCCTCGTCGTGGAGGAGGGCTGCGGCCACTTCGCCTATCTGGAGCAGAACGCGAAGTTTCTGCGCATCGTGCGCAGCTTCCTGCTGGAAGGGAGATAAGGCATGAACATCATTTTGAGCATCGCTGAGGCGCTGGTGCTGGCCGTCTGCCTGCCGGCAAGCGGCTGGAGGCTTCTGCACTATTTCCAGTTGGAGAGCTATCAGCTGCCGGGCTTTTACCGCAGCGTGAGGCGCAATGCGCAGAAAACGCTGATTCCGGGCGTGGCGATGGCGGCCGCGGGCGTTGTGCCGGCCGTGCTGCATGCGCCCTGGTTTGTCTGCCTGGCGCTGGAGGCCGCGATGGCGGCGCTGCTGTTTGCGCGGGCGAGGAAGGAGAAGCTCAAGAAGCCCTTCGTCGTCACCGAGCGCGTCAAGCGCCTGATCGCCATGCACGCGGGCACGGCGTTTGTGATTGCGCTGCTGGCCGCTGCGGTTTCGCCGGTGCTGCTGTACCTGCTGCCGGCGTTTGAGGCGGCGCTCATCGCACTGGCGGCCGTGTGCGCGCAGCCGATGGAAAAGCACATCAACCAGCAGTTTGTGGACGACGCGAAGAAGCGCCTTGACAGCAACCCGAACCTGATCAGAATCGGCATCACCGGCAGCTACGGCAAGACGAGCACGAAGTTTCTGCTGCGCGACATTCTGTCGGTCAAATACAACGTGCTGGCGACGCCGTCGAGCTTCAACACGACGATGGGCGTGACGCGGGTCATCCGCGAGCAGCTGACGCCCGCGCATCAGGTCTTTATCGCCGAGATGGGCGCGCGCCACGTGGGCGACATCCGCGAACTGGTCGATCTGGTGCACCCGACCATCGGTCTTTTGACCTCCGTCGGCCCGCAGCACCTGGACACGTTCGGCACCATCGAGCGGATCAAAAACACGAAGTACGAGCTGATCGACGGCCTGCCGCAAAATGGCACGGCGATTCTGGCGCGGGACGGGGCAATCTGTGAAGAGCTCTACGCGCGCTGCCCGCTTGAGCACAAGTACATGCCGGGCGACCTGGTGCAGGCGAGCGACATGGAGTGGGGGCCGTTCGGCACGCGCTTTACGCTTCAGGACACGAAGACCGGCGAGAGCGCCCGGTGTGAGACGCGGCTGCTGGGCGAGCACTCGATTGCCAACCTGCTGCTGTGCTGCACGGCGGCGCGGGTGCTGGGCATGACCCTTGCCGAGATCGCGCAGGGCGTGGCGCGCTGCCAGCCGGTTGAGCACCGTCTGGAGCTCATCAGCGGCGGCGCGGGCGTGAGCATCATCGACGACGCGTTTAACGCGAACCCGGTCGGCGCGCAGGCCGCGCTGCGGGTGCTCAAAAACTTCCCGGGCAGGCGCATCGTCATCACGCCCGGCATGGTGGAGCTGGGCGGCGAGGAGGCGGCGTTCAACCGCAGCTTTGGCGAGCAGATGGCCGATAGTGTGGACGTCGCGATCCTGGTTGGCAAAAAACACACGCAGCCGATTGTCGACGGGCTGCTTGCAAAAGGGTTCCCGCAGGAGAAGATCCACGTGGTGAGCAGTCTTGATGAGAGCACAAGGGTGCTGCATGCGATGATGCGCTCGGGTGACGTGGTGCTCTATGAAAACGATCTGCCGGATAATTACAGCGAGTGAGGAGCGATAAGAATATGAGCAAACTGAACATTGCGGTGATCTTCGGTTCCCGCAGCTGCGAGCACGACGTGTCCATTATCTCCGCGCTGCAGCTGATCGAGGCGGCGAAGACGGCCGGCTTTACGGTGATACCGGTGTACATTTCCCGGGAGGGCCTGTGGTACACGGGCGAGGCGCTCACCCAAATTGAGACCTTCCGTGAATTCAACCCGATGGGCAAGGGCATCACCCGGGTGAACCTCGACGTGAGCGCAAACGCGGGCGACCTGTGGGCCTGGCCGCCGCAGCGTGCGGGCTTGTTTGCCAAGGTGCCGGCGCCCATCGCGCATATCGATGTGGCCATTCCGGTGCTGCACGGCCTGCACGGCGAGGACGGCACGGTGCAGGGCCTGCTGGAGATGGCGAATATCCCGTATGCCTCCTCCGGCGTGCTGGGCTCTGCCGTGGGCATGGATAAGATTGCGATGAAGCAGATGCTGCGCGGCGCGGGCTATCCGGTGCTGGACTATGTGTGGCTGACCCGCGACCAGCTGAAAGCCGACCGCGAGGCCATCGTGGAGAGAATTGAGCGCGAGATCAAGTATCCGGCGTTCGTCAAGCCCGCCGCGCTGGGCTCCTCCATCGGCGTCTCCAAGGCGACCAATCGCGAGGAGCTTGACAAGGCACTCGACCTGGCGGCCTCCTACGACCGCCGCATCCTGGTCGAGGTGGGCATCAACAATCCGGTGGAGATCAACTGCGCGGCGCTGGGCTACGGCGAGGACGTGCGCACCTCCGTGTGCGAGATGCCGGTGCCCTCGACCGGCGACAAGTTCCTCAACTTCTTTGAAAAGTATCTGCGCAACGTGGGCACGAAGGGCGAGAGCAGCCGCGGCATGAAGAGCCTGTCGCGCGTGGTGCCCGCGCCCATCGGCGAGGAGCTGACCGAGCGCATCCAGCGGATGACGAAGGAAATCTTCAAGCTGCTCGACTGCCGCGGCACGGTGCGCATCGACTTCATCCTGGACGAAAACGACGTGCTCTATGTCAACGAGCCGAACACGATTCCGGGTTCCCTGGCGTTTTACCTGTGGCAGGAGTGCGGCGTGAGCTTTGGCAAGCTGGTGGAGATCATGGTGGAGGACGCGCTGCGCGCCCACGCCGACAAGAACACCAACGTCTTCGCCTTTGACTCGACGATCCTGCAGAAGGTCGCTGCGGGCGCGAAGGGCAGCAAGCGGTAAGGAACCTCATCCGTCATGCCTGCGGCATGCCACCTTCCCCATAGGGGAAGGCTTGGTTACTCAGTCCTCCCCTATGGGGAGGGTGCCCGCCAGGGCAGGTGAGGTCAATAGAAAAGCCCTCCCCGAACGGGGAGGGCGCTTAGCGGCTTAAAAGCCGAGATCCTCGTCGATGAGGATGACCTGCGTGCGCTTGCCGCCCGGCGCGCCTTCCAGCGCCAGGAACATGTGGCACATGGAGTGCTTGCAGGCGGAGACGTCGCAGCTGCCGGTGCTCGCGCAGGGCGTATCCAGATGCAGGCGGCGGGCATTGAGCGGGCAGGCGACCTGCTTGATGCGGCGCACGGCCTGCTGATAGCCGCCCTCGACGATCTTGTTGCGGCCGACGACGAGATAGACGGCGGACGGGCCGAAGCACAGGGCGGCCACGCGGTTGCCGGTGCCGTCGATCTGCACAATCAGGCCGTCCTCGGTGACGGCGTTGGCGGAGGCGAAGTACGACTGCGCGCACATCGCGGCGCGGCGGATGGCCGGGCCTTCTTCCTTGGGCGCGCCCTGATGCCAGTGCACGGTGTGGCCGGCCTCGCGCAGCACGGCATCCAGCTTCAGCTGGGCGAGCGTGGCGCTGCCGCCCATGCCGACCTCCTGCGCACTGCCCAGCTCGCGCAGAATGTGCGCGACGGCCTGCTCCCGGGTATCGAATACGACGGCCTCAAAGCCGCGGCGGCGGAGGGCGGAGGCGACCTTCTCAAGTTGTTCGTTCATGAGCATACACTTCCCCTGACATGAATGGATTGAGGTTTCATGTCCACATTATACCAGTTTTTCCGTCGGTTGGAAAGCACCTGAAAGGAGAGCACGCATTGATCGACGAATATTTTGACCGCCTGGTCGATCGCTGGTGCGAGGCTGTTCCCAGGACCATGAAGCCGCGGATGATCCTGCTGGCCAATTCGGCCGTCGGCTGGCGCATGCAGCTGTACTTCGGCACGCTGGGCCGCAACATCGCGGGCCTGTTTTCTAGGGTCAAGGACGAAACGCAGATGGATCTGACCCTGCGCGAGGGCAGCGAGCAGATTGACGACGGCCTGGCCAGGCTGGCGCGCTTTTTGAAGGAGCAGGTGGCGCTGATCGCGCGGCTGGACGCCCGGGGGCGGAGCATCCGCTTCTGCAGCGCGCTGTTTCTGATGATGCTTTCCGTGCTGGGCGTGGTGGCGACGGGATCGGGCGGCATGGCCGTCACGGCGTCGTCGCTGTGCATGCTGTGGCTGTCCACAGCGGTGGAGAGCGATTACAGGCCCATCAGCCGCGGCATCCGTCAGACCTATCTGGCGGGCACGCTGCTGCGCACAGGCGCCATCGGCCTGATGATGCTGCACTACTTCTTCAGCTACGCCGCGCAGGGGCTGCCCAGCAACGTGGTGCTGCAGTGCGCGATGCTCATCATGCTGACCATTCACGCGGTGCTGTTCGTGGCACTGGTGATGCTCAACACGCGGCAGCCGCTCTTTCTGCGCGCGCTGGCCGGTGTGACGGGCGCAGTGCCCGCGATGACGGCGGCCGCGGCGGCGGCGCTGGCGGCATCCTGGCTGTTTCGGCCCTGGCCGCTGCCGCTGCTGGGCGTGCTGGGCGCGCTGGGCGCAAGCCTCGCCTTCCTGGGCGAGGAGCTGATTACGGTCAGCAATCTGGGCGGCATCCGCCTGAAATACCATTCCATCTGGGTGTGTCTTCTGACGATCGGAGGCTTTACGCTGATGCTTCTGGGCGCGTGGACGGTGGCCCCATAACGGAGGAGGAATCCGCTTTGGCAAATCAACGAATGGACAAAATCCGCAACTTCTGCATCATCGCGCACATCGACCACGGCAAATCCACGCTGGCCGACCGGCTGCTGGAGAAGACCGGCGTGTATGAAAAGCGCGAGATGATGGATCAGATCCTTGATTCCATGGAGCTGGAGCGCGAGCGCGGCATTACCATCAAGAGCAAGGCCGTGCACATGAATTACACAGCGAGGGACGGCGAAACCTACGCGCTGAACCTGATTGACACGCCCGGCCACGTCGACTTCACCTACGAGGTCTCCCGCGCGCTGGCGGCGTGCGAGGGCGCGCTGCTGGTCGTGGACGCGACGCAGGGCGTGGAGGCGCAGACGCTGGCCAACGTGTACATGGCGCTGGAGCACGATCTGGAAATCATCCCGGTGATCAACAAGATCGACCTGCCCAGTGCGCATCCGGACGAGGTGCGCACGGAGATCGAGGAGATCATCGGCATCGACGCGAGCGCCGCGCCGCTCATCAGCGCGAAGGTGGGTCTGGGCATCGACGAGGTGCTCGAGAGTGTGGTGACGATGATGCCCGCGCCCCAGGGCGATGAGGATGCGCCGCTGCAGGCGCTGATCTTCGACTCGTACTACGACAACTACCGCGGCGCGATCTGCTATGTGCGCGTCGTGTCCGGCAGCGTCCGCGCGGGCATGCGCATCCGCATGATGAACACCGGCGCATGCTTTGATGTGGTGGAGGTCGGCGTGCGCAGCCCGGGCTATGTGCCCACGGACGCGCTGCGCGCGGGCGACGTCGGCTACATCGCCGCGTCCATCAAGGACATCCACGACACGCGCGTGGGCGACACGATCACAGACGACGCCAACCCGGCGGCAGAGATGCTGCCCGGCTACCGGCAGGCGACGCCGATGGTCTTCTGCGGCATCTACCCGGTGGACGGCGCGGACTATGAAAACCTGAAGGAGGCGCTGGAAAAGCTGCGCCTGAACGATGCCTCGCTCTCCTTTGAGCCGGAGACCAGCCAGGCGCTGGGCTATGGCTTCCGCTGCGGCTTCCTGGGCCTTCTGCACATGGAGATCATCACGATGCGCCTGGAGCGCGAGTTCGACCTGGACCTGATCACGACCGCGCCGAGCGTCGTGTACAAGGTGCACAAGACGGACGGCACCGTGCTGGACGTGGACAACCCGTCCAACCTGCCGCCCATCGGCGAGATCGACTACATGGAGGAGCCGTTTGTCAAGGCGAGCATCCACACACCGCAGGAGTACGTCGGCGCGCTGATGGAGACCTGCCAGAACAAGCGCGGCGTGTTCAAGGACATGGTCTATGAGGGCAGCCGCGTGTGCCTGCACTATGAGATGCCGCTCTCGGAGATCATCTTCGACTTCTTCGATCAGATCAAGAGCCGAAGCCGCGGCTACGCCAGCTACGACTATGAGTTCTTCGGCTATCAGCAGAGCGACCTGGTGAAGCTGGACATGCTGCTCAATGGCGACATCTGCGACGCGCTGTCCATGATCGTGCACAAGGACCGCGCATACCCGCGCGGCCGCAGCATCGCGGAGAAGCTCAAGGACGTGATCCCGCGCCAGATGTTCGAGATCCCGATCCAGGCGGCGATCGGCGGCAAGGTCATCGCGCGCGAGACGGTCAAGGCGATGCGCAAGGACGTGCTGGCCAAGTGCTACGGCGGCGACATCTCGCGCAAGCGCAAGCTGCTGGAAAAGCAGAAGGAGGGCAAGAAGCGCATGCGGCAGCTGGGCAGCGTGCAGGTGCCCAGCGAGGCGTTCATGGCCGTGCTGAAGATGGACGAGTAAACCATGGAAACTAACTCTCTCTACATTCACATTCCCCTCTGCGTCAAAAAGTGCGCCTACTGCGACTTTGCGTCCTTTTCCGGGCGCATGGCGCAGCGGGAACGCTATGTGCAGGCCGTCTGCCGCGAAATCCGCGCGCAGGCGGCCTTCTTTGGGCCAAGGCGCGTGGGCACTGTCTTCCTGGGCGGCGGCACGCCGACGCTGCTCACTGGCGCGCAGGTGCAGGAGATTCTGGACACCGTGCGCGCGTGCTTTGAGCTGCTGGGTGATGCGGAGATCACCATGGAGGGCAACCCCGGCACGCTGACGATGGACAGCCTGCGGGCGTACAGGCAGGCGGGCGTGAACCGCCTGTCGCTGGGCGTGCAGAGCCTCGATGACGGCCTGCTGGCGGCGATTGGCCGGATTCACACGAGCGAGGAGGCGGCGCAGGCGGTGCGCATGGCGCGCGGGGCGGGCTTTGAGAACCTGAGCCTCGACCTGATGTACGGCCTGCCGGGGCAGACCGCCGCGCAGTGGAGGGACACGCTTGAACGCGCGATTGCGCTTGAGCCGGATCATCTGAGCTGCTACAGCCTGATTCTCGAGGAGGGCACGCCGCTCTTTGCGAGCGTGCAGGCGGGCACCTGCGCGCCGCTGCCGGACGAGGACGCGATGGAGGAGATGGACGCGCTGACGGCCGGGCTGACGCGGAAAGCGGGCTATGCGCAGTACGAGGTTTCCAACTATGCCAGGCCGGGAAGGCAGTGCCGCCACAACATCGTCTACTGGGAATGCCTGCCGTATCTGGGCGTGGGCCTTGGCGCGCACAGCGACATGGACGGCAGAAGGTTTTATAATCCGGCGGACTGGGAAGCCTATCTGCACATGGCCGAGGAAGGGCGTACGGCGCGTGAGGCCGAGGGCGCGAACACCCGCGAGGACCGGATGTTCGAGCGGATGATGATGGGCCTTCGTCAGGTGCGCGGCGTGGACGAGGCTAGGTTTGAACGGGACTTCGGCGCAAGGATCGAGCAGGTGTGGCCCGAAACCGTTGCGCAGATGACGCAGGGCGGCCTGATGACGGGCGATTCGGGAAGAATCCGCCTGACACCGCGCGGCATGCAGGTGATGAACGGCGTGCTGGTTCACCTGATGGAGGAAATGGACTCAAAACCGCAAAACGGGGCCTGAAACCCGCAGGGCGGCGCCGAAGTGTCAGAATGGACGCTCATGCATTTACAAAAAGGACAGGAAAAGTCAAAAAAGATGCGAAAAGGCAGTTGACAAATATCGGCCGGCGTGGTATCTTTATCACGCTGATTAGCACTCGACCATGATGAGTGCTAACAACACCGAAAGGAGGAACGCAAGATGGACCTCATCGATCGCAAGTACAGAATTCTGCAGGCGATCATCGATGACTACATCCTGACCGCGCTGCCCGTCGGTTCCCGAACGATTTCCCGCAAGTATGAACAGAAGCTCTCCTCGGCCACCATCCGCAACGAGATGAGCGACCTGGAGGAGTTGGGCTACCTCGATTCCCCGCATACCTCGGCCGGACGCGTTCCGTCCAACAAGGCCTACCGCCTGTATGTCGACCAGATGCTGCAGCCTCTGCCGCTGAGCGTGGAGGAGACGGAATTCATCAACCGGTGCTTTGACCGGCGAATTCATCAGGTGGACGATCTCTCCATGCGGATTGCGAAGGCGCTCTCCAGCATGACCCATTACACCAGCGCGGTGATGACCCGCTCGCCCAGAAACGAGCAGGTGCTCTCCCATCTGCAGCTGGTGCCCGTCGCCGACCGGCGGGTGCTGCTCGTCCTGGTGACGCAAAGCGGCACCGTCAAGCAGAGCGTGCTTGAGCTGGGCAGCCCGGTGGCGCCGGATGAGCTCTACGCGGTCTCGCGAATCCTGAGCAGCCAGCTCGAGGGCCTGCGGCTCAGCGAGCTGCCCGACGCGCTGATGCGGCTGTCCGGCAGCGGAACGGACGTTCATGAGATCGTCCGCGCGATGGCCGAGCAGCAGCCCGCGGAGAGCCAGAGCGACATCGTGGCGCTGGCCATCGGCGGCCGCTCCAACCTGCTGAGCTTCCCGGAATACGCCGACGTGGACAAGGCGAAGGCACTGCTTTCCGTGCTGGAGACCCGCGAGAAGATCGTTTCGCTGCTGGATCACCACGGCGAGATGGAAATCTCCGTGCGCATCGGCCCGGAGACGGGGCTTGAGGAGACCCGCGACTGCTCCATCGTGACGGCGAGCTACCGCCTGAGCGACGGCAGGGTGAACACCATCGGCCTGATCGGCCCGACGCGCATGCAGTACGGCAAGGTGCTCTCGGTGCTCTCGCAGGTCGGCAGATCGCTGGGCACCATTCTTGACGAGCATGACGAACATGAATAGAAAGAAGAAAAAGCGCGGCGCAGAGAAAAACGGCAGGCTGCGCGACCAGCTCCGCAAGGCTGCGGAGGGGCTCAAGGACAAGTCGGAAAGGGCGAAGAACATGAACGAAGAAACCAAGAAGGAGCAGGAAGCGGCGCAGGAGACGCAAAGCCCGGAGGTTCCGGAGACGCAGTCTCTTGAGGACGATGCGCAGGCGCTTGCGGCCGAGCTGGAAAAGGTCAAGGCGCAGTGCGACGAGTATCTCGATCTTGCGCAGCGCAAGCAGGCGGAGTTCGCCAACTACCGCCGCCGCACCGAGGGCATCCGCCAGGAGGCCTTTGACGACGGCCGCAGGGACGCGATTGAAAAACTGCTGCCGGTGATTGACAACCTCGAGCGCGCGCTGAGCGCCGCGGGCGAGGAGGAGAGCGGCCTGAAGTCCGGCGTGGAGATGGTTCTGCGCCAGACGAAGGAAACCTTCGGCAAGATGGGCGTGGAGGAGATCGATCCGCTGGGCCAGCCCTTTGACGCGGAGCTGCACAACGCGGTGATGCAGGGCGGCGCGGACGAGGGCGAGCCGGGCACGGTCTGCCTGGTGCTGCAGAAGGGCTACAAGCTCGGCAGCCGCGTGATCCGCCACGCGATGGTCAAGGTAGTTGCAGGCTAAAGCCTGAGGCTATATATATCTTTTGCAAACAACGCAATCTTTACTGTGATTGGACTGGAGGAAATAGATTATGAGCAAGATTATTGGTATTGACCTGGGTACTACGAACAGCTGTGTCGCCGTCATGGAAGGCGGCGAGCCGGTGGTCATCCCCAACGCCGAGGGCGCGCGCACCACGCCGTCCGTCGTCGCGTTCACCAAGTCCGGCGAACGCCTGGTGGGCCAGGTGGCCAAGCGCCAGGCGGTCACCAACCCGGACCGCACCATCATTTCCATCAAGCGCGACATGGGCACCGACAAGCGCATCACCATCGACGGCAAGCAGTACACCCCGCAGGACATCTCCGCGATGATTCTTCAGAAGCTGAAGACCGACGCCGAGGCGTACCTGGGCGAGACCGTCACCCAGGCGGTCATCACCGTGCCGGCGTACTTCTCTGACAGCCAGCGCCAGGCCACCAAGGATGCGGGCCGCATCGCGGGCCTGGAGGTGCTGCGCATCATCAACGAGCCGACCGCCGCTTCCCTGGCGTACGGCCTTGACAAGGAAGACTCCCACAAGATCCTGGTGTACGACCTGGGCGGCGGCACCTTCGACGTCTCCCTGCTGGAGATCGGCGACGGCGTGTTCGAGGTGCTGGCGACCAACGGCGATACCCACCTGGGCGGCGACGACTTCGACGACCGCATCATCAACTACCTGGCGGCTGAGTTCAAGAAGGAGAACGGCATCGATCTGAAGGCGGACCGCATGGCCATGCAGCGCCTCAAGGAGGCCGCTGAGAAGGCGAAGATCGAGCTCTCCGGCGTGATGAGCACCAACATCAACCTGCCGTTCATCACTGCGGACGCGACCGGCCCGAAGCACCTGGACATCACCATGACCCGCGCGAAGTTCGACGAGCTGACCCGCGATCTGGTCGACCGCACCATCGCGCCGATGCAGAACGCGCTGCGCGACGCCGGCATGACCGCCAATGAGGTGGACCGCGTGATCCTGGTCGGCGGCAGCACCCGTATCCCGGCCGTGCAGGAGGCCGTGCGCAAGGTGACCGGCAAGGAGCCGTACCGCAACATCAACCCGGACGAGTGCGTCGCTGTCGGCGCGGCCATCCAGGGCGGCGTGCTGGCCGGCGACGTCAAGGACGTGCTGCTGCTGGACGTCACCCCGCTGTCCCTGGGCATTGAGACCATGGGCGGCGTGTTCACCCGCCTGATCGACCGCAACACCACCATCCCGACCACCAAGAGCCAGATCTTCTCCACCGCCGCGGATGGCCAGACCTCCGTTGAGGTGCACGTGCTGCAGGGCGAGCGCGAGATGGCCGCGGGCAACAAGACCCTGGGCCGCTTCCAGCTGACCGGCATCGCGCCGGCGCCGCGCGGCGTGCCGCAGATCGAGGTCACCTTCAACATCGACCGCAACGGCATCGTGAACGTCTCCGCGAAGGACCTGGGCACCGGCAACGAGCAGAAGGTGACCATCACCTCCAGCACCAACCTGACCGAGGACGAGATCAACCAGCGCGTCAAGGAGGCCGAGCAGTACGCCGCCGAGGACAAGAAGCGCAAGGAGGAGGTCGAAACCCTCAACCGCGCCGACTCCATGATCTTTGAGATCGAGAAGCAGCTGCGCGAGCTGGGCGACAAGCTGAGCGCCGAGGACAAGGCGACCGTGGAAAACGAGCTGGCCGAGTTCAAGAAGATCCGCGAGGGCGGCGACGCCGAGCAGATCAAGAACGCCATGGAGAACTTCACGCAGAAGGTCTACGCGGTGTTTGGCAAGATCTATCAGCAGCAGCAGGCGCAGGACCCGAACGCGGCGAATGCGGGCGGCTACCAGCAGGCGCAGGACGCGACCAATGACGGCGCGGCCGACGCGGACTATGACGTCCACTAACAAGCGCATAAACAGCGAAAGATGCAAGCGCAGGCCGCCGTCACTTTGTGGCGGCGGCATCGCGCGGTTTACAGCAAGTTTCAGAATAGGTGGTGACTGCTGTGGCAGACAAGAGAGATTACTACGAGGTGCTGGGCGTTGCCAAGGGCGCCTCGGATGACGAAATCAAAAAAGCATACCGCAAGGCGGCCAAGGCCAGCCACCCGGACCTGCACCCCGATGACAAGGAGGCCGAGGCGCGCTTCAAGGAGATCAACGAGGCCTACGAGGTGCTCTCCGATCCGCAGAAGCGCGCGCGCTACGACCAGTTCGGTCACGAGGATCCGCGCGCGGCCGGCGCCGGCGCAGGCTACGGCGGCTTCGGCGGCTTTGAGGATATCTTCGATATGTTCACCGGCGGCGGCTTTGGCGGCGGCTTCGGCGGGGGCAGCCGACAGAGTCGTCAGAGCGCGCCCCAGCGCGGCAGCGACCTGCAGTACAACCTGACGCTGAGCTTTGAAGAGGCGGCGTTCGGCTGCAAGAAGGAATTCAAGTTCCAGCGCAACGCGACCTGCGACGCCTGCGGCGGTACCGGCGCCAAGCCCGGCACCCAGCCGCAGACCTGCCCGACCTGCGGCGGCAGCGGCCAGCAGCGCGTGACGATGAACTCTCCGTTTGGCCAGGTGCAGACGATGCGCACCTGCCAGACCTGCGGCGGCAAGGGCAAGACGATCAAGGAGCGCTGCACGAAGTGCTCCGGCAGCGGCTTTGTCCGCGTGACGCGCACGGTGACAATGAACGTCCCGGCGGGCGTGGACGACGGACAGAACTTCAAGACCATCCCGGGCGAGGGCGAACCGGGCCGCAACGGCGGACCGTCCGGCGATCTGTATGTGACGTGCAGCGTGCGTCCGCACAAGATCTTCAAGCGCGACCGCTACGACCTGTATTGTGACGTGCCCATCAGCTTCACGCAGGCGGCGCTGGGCGGCGAGATCGACGTGCCGACGCTCGAGGGCACGACAAAGTTCGACATCCCGGCCGGCACGCAGGAGGGCACGTCCTTCCGCATCCGCAGCCAGGGCATCCAGCAGCTGCGCGGCAGCGGCAAGGGCGACCTGTTCTTCACCGTGCACGTCGAGGTGCCCAAGCACCTGGGCGAGAAGCAGAAGGAGCTGCTGCGCCAGTTCGAGGATTCCCTCAGCGGCAAGGAGTACGAGCGCCGAAAAAGCTTCGGCGACCAGGTCAGGAACTATATCCGCGAAAACGCCGAGCGGTTCAAGGAAAAGTTCGACAAGAAATAAAGGATTTTGACGCCTGAGTAAGAATTATCTCTTATTCAGGCTTTTTTACCGTATAGGAAATGGCGTCAAAGACCGTACAGCGGGCACCGAGTGACTTGATTTTACAAAGTGGTTCGGAAGCGGGAGCGCGCACGGCGCGCTTTTTGTGGGCTGCTGCCCACACCCGCCTGAGGGACATTGTCCCTCAGACTCCCTGGATCGCTTCGCGGCAGTTTCAAGCAGCAAGACTTCAACAAGTGAGGGAATCATATGGATTGGATGGAAGCTGTGGTGCATACCACGACCATGGGCGCGGACGTCGTCAGCGAGGTGCTGATGAACGCGGGCGCGGTGGGCACGTCGATCGAGGACCGCTATGACGTGACCTCCAGCAAGAAGGAGGACGGCATGTGGGACATGATCGACGAGGAGGTGCTCGCCAAAATGAGCGAGGACGTGCTCGTCAGGGCGTACTTCAAAAACGACGCCAGCGTGCAGGAGACGCTGCTGCTGGTGCGCGAGAAGCTGGGCGAGCTGAAGCGCCTGGACATGGGCTTTGACATTGGCAGCCTGACGCTCGAGCACCAGAACGTGCAGGAGCAGGACTGGGCGGAGAACTGGAAGAAGTATTACAAGCCCTTCCGCGCGGGCGAGCATCTGGTCATCAAGCCGAGCTGGGAAACCTATGAGGAGAAGGAAGGCGACCTGGTGCTGGAGCTCGACCCGGGCATGGCGTTCGGCACGGGCACGCACGAGACGACCTTCATGTGCATGGAGCAACTGGAAAAATATGTGACCCCGGGCTGCAAGGCCATCGATGTGGGCTGCGGAAGCGGCATTCTGGCGCTGGCGGCGGCCAAGCTGGGTGCGAGCGACGTGCTGGCCATCGATCTGGATGAGCTGGCGGTCAAGGTGGCCGCGGAGAACACCGTGAAGAACGGCCTTGACGACAGGGTGCGCGTGGTGCACGGCGACCTGCTGGAGAAGGCCGACGAGATGGCGGACGTGATCGTGGCGAACATCATCGCGGACGTGATCTGCTTCCTGTGCGGCCCGGCGAAGAAGCACCTGCTGCCGGGCGGCACGTTCATCTGCTCGGGCATCATCCGCGAGCGCGAGGACGACGTGCAGCAGGCGCTGGCCGCGGCGGGCTACGCCGTGTGCAATCGCCTGGCGAAGGGCTCGTGGGTCTGCCTGGCGGCCAAGGCGGCGCAGTGACGCGGGGAGAAGACGATGCATCGATTCTTTGCCGATGAAAACGGGATTGTCAATGGAACGGCCTGCCTAAATATCGAGGATTCTCAGCACGCGCTGCGCGTGCTGCGCCTTGGCAGCGGGGATGAGATCGAGCTGGTCTGCGCGCCGGGACGGTTTCTGGCACAAATCACGGGCGAGACGGACGGTCTGGTGCAGGTGCAGGTCCGCGAGGAGCTGCGCCGGACCGAGGCGCGCACGCAGGTGACGCTCTATCAGGGGCTGCCCAAGGCGGACAAGATGGAGATGATCGCGCAGAAGACCACGGAGCTGGGCGTGCATGCGATCCAGCCGGTGGCGATGGAGCGCTGCGTGGTGAAGCTGGAGGGCAAGGACGCCGGCAAGAAGGTCGAGCGCTGGCAGAAGATCGCGCGCGAGGCGGTCAAGCAGTGCGCGCGGGTGACGGTGCCCGAGGTTCTGCCGCCGAAGAAGCTGACCCAGCTTGAGGAGGAACTCAAGCAGCTGGACGTGCTCATCGTGCCCTGGGAGGACGCGCGGGACGGGAGCATCCGTCAGGCGCTTGCGCCGTTCGAGGGACGGGAGGCGCTGCGCGTGGGCATCCTGATCGGACCGGAGGGCGGAATCAGCGGGAAGGAAGCGCACTGGCTGGCGGAGAACGCGAGGGCGAAGCTGGTCACGCTCGGCCCGCGCATCCTGCGCACGGAGACGGCGGGCCTGTGCGCGCTGACGATGGTGATGGCGTTCCGGGGCGAAATGGAATAGGCAATTTGCGGCGCAAGACTTGCAAGAGTCCGCGCCGTATTTTATAATGGAGACAAGATTACGAACGAAAGAGGGAACGGACGATGCGTTTTCGCAAGAGCATCAAGGTGACCAAGGGCGTCAAGCTCAATCTCTCCAAGGGCGGCGCCAGCTTCACGGTGGGCAGCGGCCTGCCCGTTTCACTGAACGTGGGCACCAAGGGCGCCTACCTGAACTGGAGCATCCCGGGCACGGGCGTGTACGACCGCGTGCGCCTGGACAAGGTGCTCAAGGAAAAGCTGGGCGGCGTGCTGGGCTTTGGCACGGCGGCAGCCGAGGAAGAGGAGCCGGAAGAGAAGAGCGCGAAGAAGACCGGAACGAAGGCGGCGGCCAAGAAGTCCTCTTCCACGAAGACGACGGCCAAGCCGACATCGAAGAAGACGGCCTCCGCCAGGACGGAGACGAAGAAGGAGCCGGATCGCCCCAGCGACGAGGAGATGAACGCCATCGCGCAGCAGATCGCGCTGGTGAACATCCATCGCCAGGCGATTGACGTGAGCAAGAAGGCGTCCGGCACGCTGAACGCGGACGAGGCCGAGGCGCAGATCGAAGCGTGGCTGTCCGAGAGCGAGGCGCCCATCGAGTTCTCCGTTCAGCCGGAGGTGATCGAAAGCAAGGGCACGGTCATGATCGACCTGGACCTGCCGGAGATTGAGGATATGCCGCAGGACAAGCTCGCGGAGCTGGCGGATGGGACGATCAAGATCAAGAAGAAGACCAAGAAGGAGCAGGTGGAGGACTACCGCACCTGCGTCTTCGGCCTGGGCGAGTATGTGGCCAGCCATGTGTTGGCCGAGGTGCCGCAGACGAAGAAGGTCGTCGTCTCCGCATACACGCAGCGCAGGAGCGAGAAGACCGGCGAGCTGCTGGACGTGTTCATCTACTCCGTCGTGTTTTCCCGCAGCGATTTTACCAAGGATTATCAGGACAAGGATCCGTATGAATTCTGCCAGAAGCTGCCGAGCCGCTTCTATGTGCTCGCCAGCGGCGTGATGAAGGAAATCGTCCCGTTTGAGGCGGCGGACATCCAATAAACCGGCATGATGCCGGCTGCATGACTGACCAGGTCATGCAAGTCCTGCAGCTTTGCCATCGAGGCCGAAGCTTTGCAGAAGGACTTATACTAATTCTTATTAAAATGGCCTAATCCGCGCATCGTCTTTTCCGCCCTGACTTTGCCTCGTTCCGTTCAACGTACCTTAAGTAACGCCTCACTTCACTCGGCTTCGTCAAAGCGAAAAATCTGATGCGCTCTGTTAAGCATTTTAATTGCGAATTAGTATTACAGAGTAAACCGAAGGAGAACAAACCATTTCCATGATCGAAAACAGGACCGTGGCCTTCCACACGCTGGGCTGCAAGGTCAATCAGTACGACACGCAGGCCATGCGCGAGCGCTTTGAAGAGGCGGGCTTTCGCACGGTGGATTTTGAGGACAGGGCCGACGTCTACGTCGTCAACACCTGCACGGTGACGGGCACGGGCGACAAGAAGAGCATGCAGACGATCCGGCGCTGCCACAGGAACAACCCGGACGCGGCAATCGTCGTGACGGGCTGCCTCGCACAGCGCGCGGCGGATGAGCTGAAGCTGCCGGGTGTGCGGCTGGTGCTGGGCACGCAGCGGCGCGGCGAGGTGGTGCAGCTGCTTGCTCAGGCGCTTGAGCAGGACTGCGCGCTTATCGCGGTGGAGACGCTGCGGCAGGCGCCGTTTGAGCACCTGACGGTTCACGCGCACGAGGGCCATACCCGCGCGACGATGAAGATTCAGGAGGGCTGCGACCGCTGGTGCACGTACTGCATCATTCCGTCCGTGCGCGGCCCGATCCGTTCCCGGCCGCTTGATGAAATCCGCGCGGAGGCGCAGAGCCTGGCCGCGGCGGGCTTCAAGGAAGTCGTGCTCACCGGCATCCACCTGACGAGCTACGGCCGTGAGCAGCACGGGGCCATCACGCTGCTGGACGCGATCCGGGCGGTGCATGAGGTCGAGGGCATCGAGCGCATCCGCTTGGGCTCGCTGGAGCCGGTGATCGTGACGGGGGCGTTCGTGCAGGGCATCGCGGCGATGCCCAAGGTCTGCCACCAGTTCCATCTGGCGCTGCAATCGGGCAGCGACACGGTGCTCGCGCGCATGCGCAGGCGGTACACGAGCGGGGAATTCCTCGCGGCGTGCGCGATGCTGCGCGGGGCGTTTGAGGACTGTGCGCTGACGACCGACGTGATGACCGGCTTCCCGGGCGAGACGGAAGAGGAATTCGCGCAGACGGTGGATACCTGCCAAAGGGCCGGATTCGCGCGGATGCACGTCTTCCCGTATTCCGAGCGCGAGGGCACGAAAGCCGCCGCGATGGCGGGCAGCGTGCCGCGGCACATCCGTGAGGAGCGCGCCAGGCAGCTGATCGCCGTGGGCAAGGAACTGGAGCGCGCGGCGCTTGAAGGCCACATCGGCAGGACTGACGAGGTACTGATCGAGGAGATCGACGCGCAGGGCCGCGGCACGGGCTACACCGGCGGCTACATGCGCGTGCATGTGCAGGGCGCGCAGCCGGGCGAGATCGTCCGGGTGCGGATTGTGGGGATTGAAAACGATGAACTGAGTGGAGAAATCGCCGGATAAGCCTCCTGCGGGAGAGGCGCGGCGAGGTCCGGAAGATGAAAGGAGAGCTTTCCCATGAACGATTGTCTTTTCTGCAAGATTGCTGCGGGCGAAATCCCGAGCACGAAGGTCTATGAGGACGAGCAGGTGCTGGCGTTCCGCGACATCGCGCCGCAGGCTCCGGTACACGTGCTGGTGATTCCCAAGAAGCACGTCTCCGGCTGGTACGATGCGAAGGACGAGGACGACGCGCTGCTCGCGCACCTGATGCGCGTGGCGGCAAACGTGGCGAAGATGGAGGGCGTCGTGGACAGCGGCTTCCGCGTGGTCTCCAACTGCGGCGCGGACGCGCAGCAGACGGTCAGACACCTGCACCTGCATGTGCTGGGCGGCAGGACGATGGCGGGCGAAATGGCCTGACAGATTTCTGAAGATTCGCGGCCTTTTCGATGGGCTGGTGCCGAAATCTTTTTGAAGAAAATGCAAATTGCGGTTGACGAATAGAGTTAGTTGCGCTATAATTAAGCGTACGGTACTCCATTGACGGCGAGTTTGACGCAATGGATCGTCGAATGCTTGAGCCGAGGGGAGGGATACTAGATGTCTGAGATCCGTATTCGTGAGAATGAATCCCTGGAAAGTGCTCTGAGGAGATTCAAGAGGCAGTGCGCGCGAGCTGGCGTTATCGCTGAGGTTCGTAAGAGAGAGCATTACGAGAAGCCGTCCGTCCGTCGCAAGAAGAAGGCCGAGGCTGCCCGTAAGCGCAAGTACTGATTCACAAAATCGCTCCATCGCAAGATGGAGCTTTTTTCTTGTTTGGGATGCGTCGGCGGCATAAGGGAGCAAATGTTAACTAAGAGATATTGAAGATTGCCATCTTCAGGGGAAGCGCGCTGCGCTGGGCCCAGAGGGATGAGGGGGGATTTCGATTTCCCCCCTACATCCCTCTGGACTCCCATACCCCCTTGAAA
>SFFH01000108.1 GCA_004557905.1 Clostridiales bacterium
CCGATTGGTTCGTTTTTCCTTGGAAATGCTGGCTTTTTCACCGCTTGCATGGTATAGTATTGGTGTTTCAGGGTACTGACAGGAGGTGGATATATGGCTGCTGCAAGTCGAAAACCCATTGCAAAGCTCTGCCTTGCGCTGGGGCTGTTCATCCTTGCGGGCGTTTTCCGGCAGATGGATCGCCTGGCCGCGCCGCTGCCCTCCGCCGTATATTTTCTGTTGACCAATCTGATCTATATCGGGCTGGCCATGGCGTGGGGATTTTCCATATCGCGCCGAAGCCTGCATCGAAACGACCGGCGATGGCTGCTTCTGGGCTGCACGATGGCCGTGCTGTGGCTGTTTCTGCGCGCGGTCAAGTATCGATTTTTCAGCGACGATACCATTACCCGCCATCTGTGGTATTGCTATTATGTGCCGCAGATTCTTGCGCCGCTGTTCAGCCTGTTCGCCGCGCTTCAGCTTGGACGGCGGGAGGGCGATGCGCTTTCTCGCAAATGGTATCTGCTGTTCATTCCTGCTGCGCTGCTGATCGGCGGCATTCTGACTAATGACCTGCACCAGATGGCATTTCGAGCCGCGCCGGGTGCTGTGACGCTGGAAGCGGACTATACCCACGGCCGGGTATACTATCTTGCTATGACGTGGATTGTCGCTCTGCTGCTGGCGACAGGAATCATCGTTTACCGCAAGTGCCGCGTGTCTGAAAGCAGGCGATACGCATGGGTGCCGTTGTGTGTATTTCTGGGCGGGTTTGCGTTGTGCAGTCTGAGCTTCGCGAATATCTACACCTTCCACAAGATGCCGGAGTGCTTCTGCCTGACGTTTGCGGCGTTCTGGGAGAGCTGCCTGCAGGTAGGGCTGCTGCCGACTAACGGCCATTACCGCTATTTCTTTTCCGAATCCACCGTCGCCGCGCAGATCGTGGACGGGCAGGGGTGCCCCGTCTACCGCGCGAAAAACGCGCCCAATCTCACGCCAAATCAGCTGGAAGCGGGAGCACGCGAATCGATTCTGCTGAACACGGACACGCGGCTGCAAAGCGTGCCGGTGCAGGACGGGCGCGTGTACTGGGTGGAGGATATTGCGAAAATCAATCGGATTCAGGCGCAGCTTGCCGAAATCAACGCGCAGCTTTCAGAAGAAAACGAACTGATTCAGGCGGAAAACGAACTGAAGCGTCAGCGCGCGCAGACTGAGGAAAAGAACCGGCTCATGGACGAGATGATCGCGCTCGTGCGGCCCCAGCTGCATCAAATCAACCGGCTTCTGGAAGAAGAAAGCGTTCAAAATCTGAAACATGTCTGCCTGCTGGGCGCGTATGTCAAGCGGCGGGTCAATTTGGCGCTGATCTGCGATAAGAAAGCGGCCATCCTCGCGGACGAGCTGGCGCACTGCATCCGGGAGTCGCTGACTTATCTGACGCAGTACGGCGCGGTCTGTACGCTGCATCAGGACGGGCGGGGCGACGTGAACAGCCGCGATGTGCAGACTGCCTACGACTTTTTCGAGGATTGTCTGGAAACCGCGCTGCCGACACTGAGCGCGCTGATGGTGCGCGTGGAATGCGGCGAGCGCTTTTCCGTTCGCCTGATGCTGGAGGACGCGGCAGGGCTTCCGAACGTGGACAAATATCGGGCTTTGGGGAAACTGACCATTGACGATGCGGACGGCGAGTTGTGTGCGACGCTCTCCTTTGATCGGGGAGGTGAGTGCGCATGAATCCGTTTTACGCCGGTTTGATGTGTACATCGCTGCTGGTCGGAACGATTGCCAGTCTGTTCGGCTGCATGAGCGCGGTGCGCTGCCATCACCGCTCTGCGTTCGCAATTTGTCTGGTGATCGCTTTGCTGGATTTTGCGCCGCTGGCCGTGCTGCTCGCTCGTCTGCCGGAAAGCGAGACCCTTTCTCCGGTTCCATGGACGGCAGCCGCATTGTCCCTGACGGCGCTCAGCCTTTTTGCGTCCTTCACGCTGTGGCATAAAAGCAGGCGACAGCTTTCGCCGGTTAGTCATCTGCTCACGGGAGGGGCGCTGCTCAACGCGAACGTTTTCTGGGAAACGATTGAATCGCAGCCCATCGTCACGCTGGAAAACGGCCAAACGTGGAGCTTTGAGCGCGTGCGGATGGAGATGAACGGGAAAATCGTTTATCAGATCACCGGCACGAATATCACTGAGGAAGCGCGGCTCCAACGGGAGCTAGAAGAGGACAATCTTCGCCTGAAAGCCATGAACCGGCGGCTCAGGCAATATGGTCAGGACGTGCAGGAGGCGACGCGGGAGAAAGAGATTCTGCGCGCAAAGACCCGCGTTCACGACGAAATTGGCCATGCGCTCCTGCAGACCCGACAGTTCCTCTCCGGCACGCAGGACGATGCGGAAAGCGTCTGCACCGCGTGGCGGCAGAATGTCCGGCTGCTGCTGGGGAAATATGCGGATGAGCATCGCGTCGACACGTTTGATCAGCTTGCCCGCGCCGCGTGTACCATCGGCGTGACCATCGCGCGACGCGGCGTATTTCCGAAGGAGGGCGCGGAGAGTTCGCAGATCGTCGAGGCTGCGGCTCATGAATGTCTGACGAATCTGGTGCGTCACGCGGGCGGCACTCGGCTGGAAATCATCGGCGAAAAAACAGCGACGGGCTGGAGCATTCGCTATCTCAACAATGGCGATGTGCCGACCGGGCCCATCGTCGAGGGCAGCGGACTGTCGTCGCTGCGCGCGCAGGTCGAGGCGGCTGGCGGCGAAATGGTGGTGGAGCACGCGCCGCGCTTTGCGCTGACG
>SFFH01000109.1 GCA_004557905.1 Clostridiales bacterium
ATAGCGGGCATAGATGACGGCTTTCGTAGGATTCACCACCTTCCGATTGAAGAACTCATTCTGTATCAGGGGGTCTTCGGTTGATCATCGTCCATGGCGATCCTCAGCAGCATATCCTTCAGCTTCGCATTGGCCGGAGAACCGGGCTCAAAGCACATCTCGATGAAGCGGCGCATGTCCTCGCGTTCTGGCGAGTATGCAGGCCTGTACTCGTATAGCTTTCTCTGCGGCTGATCCGTGCGGCCGAAAATGTAATCCAGCGACACGTCGAAGAAATCAGCGTATCGGCACAGAAGCGCAAGCGGAGGCTCCGATTGGTTGTGCTCGAAGCGGTTGATGTTGGCCTGCTTGGAATCCAGAAGCTGGGCTATCTTTGCTTGCGATAGCCCTACGCTTTCACGCAGGGCGCGGATGCGCTGGCTGACGATTTCCATGGCATGACTTCCTTTCTGTTTGAGTTGATTATAACTCAAAACAAGGAAATTAGCCAATTCATATTTATGATCATTAACGATTGATTTGGAGTTTCAATGCAATATGAACGAACGGTCGGGTTTTCGCGGGACTTTTCAAATCGACCAGATGAGGCGGCGAATGATCTCTCTGTTTCGATGAGTATCTTCTTCCCGAAAACTTCATCTGTCCGTATGATCATCGAACAACGTGACTTTGTTACTGACCGGCGCCCCGTGCCGGTGTATAATCAATATGAATCAAAGAGACCCTGAAATGAAACGGAGGCATGATGATGAAACGCCTGCTCATTCTCTTCATGACAGTGCTGCTTTTGACCGGATGTGCTGCGCGTCCTTCGGCGGGCACGTATCGCCAAATCACCGCGCAGGAAGCTGCAGAGCTGATGGAAAGTGAAACCGGGTATATTGTGCTGGATGTGCGCACACCAGCGGAGTATGCCGAGCGGCATATCCCCGGCACCATCAACGTTCCCAATGAGACGATTGGCAGCACAGCGCCCGAGCAGCTGCCCGACAGGGAACAGCTGATTCTCATCTACTGCCGCAGCGGCAACCGCAGCAAGCAGGCGGTCGAGTTCGGCGGCATCAGCAGCTGGTCGGGAGAAACCGTCAGCGGCGGCGAGTGACAAAGTCACGGAAGTGTCCGCCCTGATCGTGTATACTGTGATCCATCCCAACAGGAATACGAAGGAGGCACAAACCATGTCTGTTATCCATATCGATAGGAACAATTTTGCAAGCGAGGTTCTGCACAGCGACAAGCCCGTCCTGCTGGACTTCTGGGCGTCCTGGTGCGGCCCGTGCCGGATGGTCAGTCCCATCATCGACGAAATCGCCGCCGCGCGCAGCGACGTCCGCGTCGGAAAGGTCAACGTGGACGAGCAGCCGGAGCTGGCCCGCCAGTTCGGGATCATGAGCATTCCCACGCTGGTGGTCATGAAAAACGGGCGGATCGTGAGTCAGGCGGTGGGCGCACGTCCCCGCAGCGCGATTGAGTCCATGCTGAATGTGGGGTGAGCGTATGGGATTCTTCGATTTTTCCAGACAGCCCGATATCGATCAGGGAGTACAAACCTTTCACCGAACGCCCGGCGCGGTGCTTCTGGATGTGCGTACGCCGGAGGAATACCGTCAGGGGCACATCCCCGGCAGCCGGAACCTTTCGCTGCAGGCCATCGGCGCACTGCCCGGCATGATCGAATCCCGCGAAACGCCGCTGTTTGTCTACTGCCAGAGCGGCGCCAGAAGCAGCCAGGCCGTCAGCCTTCTGCGGCAGATGGGCTATACAAACGCGCGTAACATCGGCGGCATCGCCAGATATACGGGAAAGGTGGAATATTGAAATGAAGGTTGTGATTGTCGGCGGCGTGGCGGGCGGCGCAACCGCTGCGGCGCGCATCCGCAGGCTCGATGAGCAGGCGGAAATCGTGGTCTTTGAGCGCTCCGGGTATATCTCCTATGCCAACTGCGGCCTGCCCTACTACATCGGCGGCGTTATCGAGGACGCCGGGGAGTTGACGCTCCAGACGCCGGAGAGCTTCTTTGCCCGCTTCCGCGTGAAGATGAAGGTGCTCCACGAGGTGACGGCCATTCACCCGGACAGGAAGACGGTGTCCGTCACCAATCTGCAGACGGGCGAGTACTTTGAGGAAAGCTACGACAAGCTTCTGCTCTCCCCGGGCGCAAAGCCCACGCAGCCGCGCTTTCCCGGCGCGGACAGCGACAGGCTGTTCACCCTGCGCACGGTGGAGGACACGATGCGCATCCGCGCGTATATTGATGAAAACCATCCCCGCTCCGCCGTGCTGGCCGGCGGCGGCTTCATCGGGCTGGAGCTGGCGGAAAACCTGCGCGAGCTGGGCATGGATGTGACCATTGTGCAGAAGCCCTTGCACCTGATGACGCCCTTCGACGCGGACATGGCCGCGCTCATCCACGGGGAAATGCGCCGGCATGGCGTGAAGCTGGCGCTGGGGCACACTGTCGAGGGCTTTACGCAGCGGGACGGCGGCATGGACGTGCTGCTTCAGGACGCAGCGCCCCTCCACGCGGACATGGTCATTCTGGCCATCGGCGTGACGCCGGATACAGGGCTGGCAAAGGACGCCGGGCTTGAACTGGGCGTCCGGGGCAGCATCGTGGTGAACGACCGGATGGAGACCTCCGTGCCGGACATCTACGCTGTCGGCGATGCGGTGCAGGTCAGGCACTTTGTCACGGGTCAGGACGCG
>SFFH01000051.1 GCA_004557905.1 Clostridiales bacterium
CTTGCGGTAGAGCGAGAGCGCATAGAGCAGCAGCAGGCTGTCCTTGCCGCCGGAAACGCCCACGGCGATGCGGTCGCCCGGGGCGATCATCTCAAAATCAGCGTCCGCCTTGCGGACACAGCCCAAAACAGTCTTCATGGCGCCTTGCCTCCTGCATGTATCTGTGTGAGTTTTTTGAAAGCCCCGGCCTCGGGCACAGAGCTATGAATTTTCACGGTTTCGTCGGCGATGGACCGGCATCATGCTGGTTTGCAGAGGTGATTATACAGGGCGGAAAAGAATCTGTCAAGCGTGAAAGGTTATGCTTGACAAATCAAAAAAAACCTGCTATCATGATTCAGCTTTTGTGAAGCCCGGCAACCGGAGTCAAATCCGGTGCTAAATCCTACGACAGCGATGTCGGCAGATGAGGTGTGGTCAAGATTGCAGCCGCTCTGATTTTGCACAATCAGAGCGGTTTTTCTTCACCCAAAGGAAGCTGCGCCCAAAGCCATGCGGCGGGCACGGCACGCGTTCTTCACCCTTTGCGCTGGCACACATTGAAGGAGAAAGAGAAAAAACATGGAAAAAATGAAAAAGCTGTTCACGTCCGAATCCGTGACCGAGGGCCATCCGGACAAGATCTGCGACCAGATCAGCGACGCGGTGCTCGACGAGATCCTCAGCCAGGACCCGTATGCGCGCGTGGCCTGCGAGACCTGCACTACGACGGGCATCGTCATGGTCATGGGCGAGGTGACGACGACCGCCCGCTACGCGGTGGACGACATCGTGCGCAAGGTCGTCTGCGACATCGGTTACGACCGCGCCAAGTACGGCTTTGACGGCAGCACCTGCGCGGTGCTGACCGCGCTGCACGGCCAGAGCCCGGACATCGCGCAGGGCGTCAACGCGGCGCTGGAGGGCCGCTCCGTCGGCGAGAACGACATCGGCGCGGGTGACCAGGGCATGATGTTCGGCTTTGCCTGCGACGAGACCCCGGAATACATGCCCATGCCCATCGCGCTGGCGCACCGCATCACCCGCAAGCTCTCCGAGTGCCGCCGCAGCGGCCAGCTCTCCTGGCTGCGCCCGGACGGCAAGAGCCAGGTAACCGTCGAGTACGACGAGAACGACCGCCCCGTGCGCGTGGATACCGTCGTCGTCTCCACCCAGCACGCGCCGGAAATCGAGCACGACGAGCTCAGCCGCGAGATCATCGAGAAGGTCATCAAGACTTCCGTGCCTGCGGAGCTGATGGACGAGCAGACCCGCTTCCTCATCAACCCGACGGGCAAGTTCGTCATCGGCGGCCCGATGGGCGACTCCGGCCTCACCGGCCGCAAGATCATCGTGGATACCTACGGCGGCTATGCCCGTCACGGCGGCGGTGCGTTCTCCGGCAAGGATCCGACGAAGGTGGACCGCAGCGCGGCGTATGCCGGCCGCTATGTCGCCAAGAACCTGGTGGCTGCGGGCCTGGCCAGGCGCTGCGAGATCGAGCTGGCGTACGCCATCGGCGTGGCTAGGCCGGTCTCCCTGCTCGTTGACACGCAGGGCACGGGCGTGCTGCCGGACGAAAAGCTGGCGGAGCTGGTCAATCGCTGCTTTGACCTGCGCCCGGCGAGCATCATCAGCATGCTCGACCTGCGCCGCCCGATCTACCGCCAGACTGCGGCGTTCGGCCACTTCGGCCGCACGGATATCGATCTGCCGTGGGAGCACACCGACAGGGTGGAGCAGCTCAAGGAGGAGGCCGCGAAGCTCTAAAAACAGAAATCCGAAGGAACGGCGACGCTCCTTCGGATTTTTTGTGTTTATACCATTTTTTTGCGCGGGTCTGCTTAAAGCATCATGGACGGAATCGCAATAGTCGCCTTCGGCTCCGCTGCGATTCTTGCTTTTTGGTTTCGCGAATGGAGACGATGGGGGCCTTGCCCCCATACCCCTGCCTGGGGACGCAGTCCCCAGACCCCTTCTTCGCTTCGCGCTTATAGCTCGTTTCTATCAAAAAATCGTATTAATTCATCTGCGCGTATTTCTGGCGAACCTGCTCGATCTGCTGCGCGTCGGCCTCCTGGGACGGATACCAGCCCTTGGCGGTCATCTGTTTGTAAATGTCGTCCTGCATGCACAGACTGTCGGAGAGGGCGGCGTCAAACGCCTTGTGCACGTTCTGTGTGGTGGATTCCACCGTACCGTGCATGTACAGGTCGCACACGCCCTTAGTGGTCAGAAGAAGATTCTCCATGATGGCCTGATCGTTCATACGATGCCTCCCTTATACCAACTGATAGAATTGGTTGAACAGATCCTGATGCGCCGCGAGCATGCGCTGCACGCTGTTTTTGAGCGTCGGATCAGTCAATGCCTTGGCGGCCTGCTGACACTGGCTGATGAGGAATTTCTCATGGCCGAGGGCGTCGTCGATGTAGAGCAGTTCCTTGGGACTCATACAATCACCTCCGGCGATAGGATTGCGAAAAAGGCAGGGGAATATGCAGCAGGTTAAAATCTTCGACATGAAAAAACCCGCTGGAAAGCGGGCATATGATGGAGGTTCTCCAAAGAATCGTGCGGCGGGCACAGCCTGCGTTATTTCGCGTTTTTGCCGAACAGGTCGGAAACCTCGGTGATCGAGATGAACGCTTTTTCGTCGATGTCGTGGACGATCGTGCGCATCCTGGCAATCTGGAAGCGGTTGACGACGAAGTAGATCATCGTCTTGGAATCGCCGGAATAGTAGCCGTGGGCGTCGATCAGCGTGATGCCCGTGCCGAACGCCGCGGACAGCTCACGGCAGATGTCCTGCGGATGATCGGTGATGATCATCGCCGCCTTGGTCTTGTCCAGGCCCTCGACGATGAAGTCGACTGCCTTGATGCCGATGGCGTAGGTCACGATGGAGTACAGCGGCAGCACCCAGCTGCCCATGATGACCCCGGCGACGACGTAGAGGAGGGCGTTGTAGGTCATCACAAACGTGCCGACAGTCATGCCCAGCCTGCGGGAGAAGATCACGGCCAGCACCTCGATGCCGTCGAGCGCGCCGCCGTAGCGGATGGTGGTGCCCGAGCCGACGCCCGAGATCAGGCCGCCGAAGATGGCGCACAGCAGCAGATCGCTGCCGGCGATGGGCGACGCGCCCGGTGTGACGAAGCGGCCGAAGAACGCGGCGGCCAGCGAGTAGATCACGACGGTGTAGATCGAGCGGATGGTGAACGTCGAACCCTCGCGCCGCAGGCCGTAGAGAAAGAGCGGCACGTTGAGCACGATCAGAAAGAGCGAGAAGGGAATGATCCCGCGCGCAATCTGGGCAAACAGCATCGACGTGCCCGAAATGCCGCTGTCATACAGCGCGACGGGCGAGAGAAACAGCACCACGCCGAACGCGTTGACGATGCCGGCGACGGTCAGCATCAGCAGGGAAATGGGGGGAAGCGCCCTGCGCAGCCGGGAAAGCAGCACGCCGGGCCGGAGAGATTTCCTGGATTGGGTCACATCATCACCTCATTTTACCCATCATAGCATGAAAGCATGCGGATGGATATCAAGAAAGCGTTAAAAAGAAAAGCGGTTAGTTCGCGCATGGAGCCGGCTTAAAAGAAGAAAACAAAGAAAAACCGGAATCCGAAGATTCCGGTTTGGTGCACCATCAGGGGCTCGAACCCGGGACACCCTGATTAAGAGTCAGGTGCTCTACCAACTGAGCTAATGGTGCAGATCCTTTGTTTTGAGACCCTTGCCTCTCAACGGAAAATAGTATATCACAAGGCTCGATAGAATGCAAGCCTTTTTTTCAAAAAAATGAAATTTTTTGCGTGAAGAGATGGCAGGACGCGACAAGGGAATCCGGAAGTCCGGGTATTTTTGGCGGCATTCCGGGAGAGAGTAGAACCAGGAACATCCGCGGAGGGAAGCATGAGAGCAAAGTGGACGGACCTGGCGATGGAGGCGCGCGGCAGCGTGCCGGTCAGCGACGTGCGGCTTAAAAGCGGCATCGAGCGCACGGTGGTCAGGATTGAAGACGAGCAGACGGCCAGGGAGCTCGGCAGGCCGCAGGGCACCTATGTCACGCTCAGCTGCCCGCAGACGATGACCATCGAGCTGAGCATGCGCGAGGCGCTCAGCCGGGAGTTGGCGCAGGCCATCCGGCAGATGCTGCCGGAGCATGCGCGCACGGTGCTGGTTACGGGCCTGGGCAACCGCAGCGTGACGCCGGACGCGCTGGGGCCGCGCACGGTGGAACGCGTGCTGGTCACGCGGCACATGGACGGCTGCCTGCCGGACGACGTCAGCGCGCGGATGGCGAGCGTGTGCGCGGCTGCGCCGGGTGTGCTGGGCGTGACGGGGCTGGAGACGGCGGAGGTGCTGCGCGGCATGGCCGAGCACGTGCAGCCGGATGCGGTGATCGCGGTGGACGCGCTGGCCGCCAGGAGCTCAGCGCGCATCTGCTCGACGATCCAGATCGCGGACACGGGCATTTCGCCCGGCAGCGGCGTGGGCAATCACCAGAAGGCGCTGACGCGCGAGACACTCGGCGCGCCGGTCATCGCCGTGGGCGTGCCGATGGTGGTGTACGCCTCGACCATCGCCAGCGACGCCATGAGCGATATGATCCGCGAGGACGGCGGCACGGAGGCGGACGAGGAGAAGGTCGCCGCGTGCGTGGAGCGCGTCGTCTCCGAGCGGCTGGGCGACCTGATCGTCACCCCGCGCGAGGTGGACGCGCTGGTGGAGCGCATGGCGGGCATCCTCGCCGAGGGTATCAACCTCGCGCTGCATCCGGGCCTGTCGCGGGAGGAGATCGAGCAGCTGATGGCCACATGACCGGATTTGAAGCGGCAGAGCCGCTGTATTCCATGGAAGGGGGAATCTCGATGAAAAAAGTGTTTGCCGCCGCTGCGCTCGCGCTCGCCCTGCTGATGCCGCGGCTTGCGCTGGGCGAAGCGCCGATGGAGGAGGGCACGCCCTTTACCCTCACCAGCCCGAGCGTCATCCTGACGGAGCCAAAGACGGGCAAGGTCATCTTCGAGAAGAATGCGGACGAGCGGAGGCCCGTCGCCAGCGTGACGAAGGTGATGACCATCCTGCTGACGCTGGAGGCGATCGACGACGGGCGCGTGAGCCTCGGCGACAGCGTGCCGGTGTCCGCGCGCGCCTCGGGCATGGGCGGCAGCCAGGTGTTTCTGGACGCCAACAAGGATTACAGGCTGCGCGACCTGCTCAAGAGCGTGATCGTCGCCAGCGCGAACGACGCGGCCGTGGCGCTCGCGGAGTACATGGACGGCGCGGAGGAGGCGTTCGTGCGCAGGATGAACCAGCGCGCGCAGGAGCTGGGCCTTACCAATACGCATTATGTCAACTGCACGGGCCTGCCTGCGCAGGGGCACTACACCACCGCGCGCGATGTGGCAAAGCTCAGCGCGCAGCTGGATTCCCATCCGCTGTACTACGAGTTTTCGACGATCTGGATGGATGAGCTGACGCATCCCGGCGGCCGCGTGACGCAGCTGACGAACACCAACCGGCTCATCCGGTTCTACAGCGGCTGCGACGGGTACAAGACCGGCTCGACCAACGAGGCAAAATACTGCATCTGTGCGACGGCAGAAAAAAACGGCCTGCGTCTGATCGCCGTTGTGCTCGGCGCAAACGCAAGCCAGACGCGCTTTGACGAGGCGCGCAGCATGCTGGAATACGGCTTCTCGGGCTACCAGCTGTTTACCCCGGTCAAGGAGGGCGATTCCCTGGGGATGCAGGTGCCCGTGCGCCTGGGCGGCAGCAATACGGTTTCCACCGTCAGCGGCGGCACCAGCGAGCTGCTGCTCAAAAAGGGCGACCAGAGCCAGATTGCCCTGGAGGTCGCACTCGCGGAGAGCGTGGCCGCGCCGGTCAGGAAGGGCGACGTCCTCGGCGAGATCCGCGTCAAACAGGGCGGCACGACCGTGCAGACGCTGCCCGCCGTCGCCGGCGAGACGGTGGAGCTGCCCGGCATGATCAACGCGCTGCTGCGCATCCGAAATCACTTCATGCTTAGGTTGAAGTAAGTCTTCATACTGTTCTCGCATAATTGCTTAAAACAGCGCGAAGCGAAGATGGGGTTCGGGGACGATGTCCCCGAGCGGGTTTGGAAGCGTAGCCGCGCGCGCCCTGTGGGCGATACAGTGCGGCGAAGCTTGGGAATCGCAAGGAGCGCCTTGTTGCGCGACTATGCGAGTTCCCCGGGTCGGCAGCCCAACGTTTCCTCGTTATTATTTCGTTACTCCCGGCGCATTCTTCGCTGCGCAGGTCGTCTGCCAGGGCAGGCCGGAATCGTAGCTGAAGCCGCCGTGCAGCGCGCGCAGGGAGGCATAGGACGCCCTGCCGGCCATGTAGTCGTTAGCTGCACCGATGAGCGCCTGACTGCGCCGCACAGCCGCGGCAAAGAGGTCGTCAAAGCTGTCATGGCGCACCTGCTCCGGCGACCAGATCGAGGCCCAGGCGCGGTGCGCGTCGTTGGCAATGTCTGCCTCCGGCGGCTCGGCGGGCATCATGTGCGCGTGCAGCGGCGCGTCAAGCCCTACGGGCCTGAGCAGCGCGCCCAGGGCGCGGAACTTTCTGCCGCTCTCCGAGCGCAGCGCGCGGCAGAGATTTACCGCGTCGTCAAAGCTCCTGCGCACGCGGAATACGCCGATCGACTCGCCCGGAAAGACCTTGTCGACCGCGGCGGACAGCGCCCGGGCGATCTCGTCCTTCTCGCCGGAGCGCATCTGCGCAAAGCCCGCCATCTGCACGGGCAGCCCCGCGGCGTGCCCCTGACGGCGATACAGAAGCGTCTCCAGCTGGTGCTCGAGCGTGCAGTGCAGGGTGGAGGAATAGCTGCCGTCCGCGGTCAGAGAATGGGCATAGATGAAGGGATGAAACGTGGTGTCCGTCCCGTAGTGCGCGAAGAAGCCGCAGCAGTACGCGCGCGTCAGCTTGCTGCCGGCGCAGGCATCCGCCAGCGCAAGCAGGAAGTCGTCCGTCTTCTGCGTGTGCAGAATCGAGCCGAGCCTGGGCACCAGCGGCGCGCCGGGCGTGGGGATCACGGAGAAGAAAAAGGGGTCCGGCCCCTCGCTGCCGGCCAGCACGGCGCTGCGCAGCGCAGGCGAGGAGAAGAGAGACAGCGCGTCGCATGCGCTTGACGCGACGCACTGGTGCACATAGGATGCGGGCATGAACGCCTCCTTGGAAACAAACCGGCGGGCCGCCGGCGGGATGACTGCTGCAAAATGAGCCTGCCCACATTATACACAGCATCGCGAATTTTGTCGACGGACAAATGCAGGAAAAGGGATGACGCCGCAAAGCGCCATCCCTTGATGCTATGCGGTTACGAGAGCCGGATGACCAGCGTTTCGCCGATGAACGTGCAGCAGTCCTCGTCCGGGAAGGCGGGCAGGGCGCGGGCTGCATCACTCTGCTCAATCTGCTCCAGCTCGAACGTGCTCACAAAATTGAGCGGATAGCCCAGCACCTCCCAACAGTACCAGATCATGTCCTCATCCGTGGAAATAGCGTAGCTGCCGCTGGCCGCGTCGAGCGCGGAGAGGTGCTCAAAGCCCTTGCGCTCCACGGAAAAGACGGAGTCCTCCGGCGTGCCGAGGATTGCCACGGGCGTGTAGCCAGGCACATAGCCCTCCGTCTCCTCGATGCGCTGGATGACGCGGGACATCAGCGAGAGCGTGGATTCAAACTCGAGGTTCTTTTTCAGATAGACCTGGTTGGAGAACACGACGCTCCCCAGGAAGATCACGCCGAAGGCGCCGGCCGCCAGCCGCTGCATGCGGGCCTTGTCCGGCGCAAGGCGGGCAATCAGCACGATGCAGAACACATCGAGCAGACAGTACGCCATGGTGATCTGGGGCACGGCATCCGCGCTGAAGATGGGCAGATTGCAGGCCAGCGGCAGGACAAGCGCGCCGAGCGTCAGCAGCGCGGCGCAGGCAGCGCCCAGCGCCCGGGCAGACGCGGCGAACGCCAGCACGGCCAACAGCACGATGAGCGCACGCAGCGCGACGCTGAGGGATGCATAGGCCGTCAGCGGGGCGAGCAGCGCGCGGATGGGCGCAAGCCAGAGGCCGGACAGGCCGCTCCCGGCGGTCTGCAGCACGGCCTGCTGGTCAAGGCCGCTGCGGCGCAGCATCAGCACGTCACCGAGCGCATAGAACGCCAGCCCCAGCGCCAGCGCGAGCAGCAGACTGACCAGGCTGCGCAGGAACGCCCGGGAATCGCGTGCGGCGATCAGGTCGGAAAGCAGAGCGATGAGCGTCAGCACCGCGAAGAAGGAGGCCGCCGTCGGCTCCAGACCCAACGCTGCGGCAAGCAGCGCAGCGCCGGGAAGCACACCCAGGCGGACGCGCAGACAGCAAACCGCTGCCAGTGCAGCCAGCGGCATGGCCAGAAAGACCGCGTCCGCCGTGTTCAGCGCGCCCGCGCAGACGGAGGTGACCGCCGCGTTGACCGTCATTGCGCCGCACAGCGCAAAGAGCGCAAGCGGACGGCGAAGGCCCAGCAGCCGGGCGATCACGGCGTTGGTCAGCGTCAGAAACAGCGTGCTGAGCAGGCCGACAAACAGCGGCGAGGAGATGCTGCCGCGGAGGCGGAAGTACAGCGGCTGGAGGAAATGCCCGCCGGCGATCTGCGCGCTGCGCCCGCTGCTCACGCTGAGCATCACGGAGCCGCTGGAAAAGGTGAGGTTGAAAAAGCAGAACGCATGCGCCGCGAACATGAACAGCAGGGTGAAGGCAGCTGTGTTCCGGAGTGCGGCTTTATCCCCGAATAGGGAATTGCGCAAAGCGTTGTGCAGCGGGCACTGAGCAGCTTGGTTTTGTAAAGCTGTTCGGAAATGGGAGCGGGCACGGCCCGCTTTGTCCATGGAAGGGCTTTGAGTCAGCTTCATGCGGATGCTCCTTTGCAGGTGGACAGGTCAGTTGATGCGGATGTAGAGGTAGCCGTCGATCATGCGGCAGCAGCCGGAGGACGGGAATGCGGGCATGCTCTCCGCGTCCGGATGCGCGCTCAGGCGGACGCGCTCCTCGTGGGAGACGAGGTTGATGGGCTCGCCCAGCGCCATCTCAAGGTACCAGTAGTTGCCTGTTTCGTACGACGCGCCGTAGGTGTAGCGCATGCCCTGCGCCCGGGCGAGGTCCTCAAAGCCCGGACGCTCCATGGCAATCGCGGAGGAGGGCAGCATGCCGATGAGCACGACGGGCGTTTCGCCGGGGACGTAGCCCTCCGTGCGCTCCGCCTGATCGAGCAGGCGCGACATGGCGGCGGTGGTCGCGGAGAACTCCGCGTCGCGCTTGAGGGCCATCGCGTTGGATGTGCGGATGTTCAGCGCGAGAAAGCCGCAGAGGCAGACGGCCGCACCGCAGCCGGCCCACCGCAGGACGCGGCTAAGTCGCGGGGAGGCTTCGTCCCCGATGCGCGACAGCAGCGCGACGGGCAGCAGATAGGCGAGGTTGTAGGCGTAGATGGTCAGGCCGCTGGCGATGCCCTTCGCAATGAACTGCACAAAGTTCATGCCCAGCGGCAGCATGAGCAGCAGAAACGCGCTCGTGAACCACCCGGCGGGCCGCAGTCGCCTGGCCCGGATCAGCAGCATCACACCTGCCAGACCGAAGATCAGCCGGTTGAGCACGGCGGGCACGGTGGTGATGTGCCAGGTCATCGCCGGCACGTCGGACGTGCTGAACAGAAGATCGAGCGGCATGACGAAGGTGTCCCATAAGAGCGCGGGAATCTGCTGCAGGGAGACCAGCGCCACGCGGCCCACGCCGTTGTAGTCCTGCGAGGCCTGACCGCCGGTCAGCAAGAGGATGAGCTTCAGCATGCCGGCGTAGAGCAGCAGCCCCAGCACAAGCGATACGCAGGCCAGCAGGCCCCGCTTCCAGATCTCGCCCGGCCGCGCGCCGTCCAGCGTATGAAGCAGGAGCAGAAGAATGATCATCGTGGACGCGGCGGGCAGATAGCTTTGGTACAGCCCAAGGGAGAGGCAGTAGAGCACTGGGCTGATCAAAAAGCCCCATCGCATGGTCATGAACGCGTACACGCCCAGCAGGCCGAGCAGCAGCGCCAGCATGTACACATCCGTCCACGGGAGATAGGTGGCGTTGGAGACGGCGAGCGTCTCATTGGCCGTGAGCACGCCACACGCCAGCGCGATGTGCAGCGGCCTGTGCAGGCGAAGCAGCGAAACGACGATCAGCGCCGAGCCCATCAGGAAGGCCGTGGCGAACAGCCCGATGAGCAGCGGCGCGGTGATATAGCCGCGCACCTGCCAGTACACCGGCTGCAGGAAGCGTCCCAGCGAGATCTGATAGGCCTCTTCGCCAACCTGGGAGAGCAGCATGGCGTCGCCGGAAAAGCTCAGGGACAGGTAACGGTAGCCGTGCGCCAGCAGCGAAAACACGGCGGTATAGAGGAGAACACAGCGGATTTCGCTGCGGGAAAGGCTTGATGGCTTGTTCATACATACCTGCTTTCATCAGGAGACATTCGTATGTGCTTATTATACACAGCCCGCCTCCTTTTGTCGATGAAAAAGCGGCCAGTGGCCGTTCCCACTTCCGAACAGCTTTTCAAAACCAAGTCATTCGGAGCCCACTGCAGGTTTTGACGCAATTCCTGTTTGACAAAAAATGCCGGCACACATGAGCGCGCCGGCAGGATTGAATTTACAGGATTCCCGCCATCTCCATCACCGTGCGTGCGAAGAACACGCACAGCACCAGCAGGATGATGGGTCGGGCGATGGCCGCGCCCTTGCGGGTGAAGCAGCGGGAGCCGAGGGTATTGCCCAGCACGCTGAACGCGCCGGCGCACAGGCCCAGCGGCAGCAGCACCTGACCGTTCAGCAAATAGACCGCCAGGGAGGAGAGGTTGCTGGCCAGATTGATGACCTTGGTGATGCCGTTGGCGCGGTGCAGCTCCATGTGCGCAAAGCGCGTGAGCAGCAGGATGAGGAACGTGCCGGTGCCCGGGCCGTAAAAGCCGTCGTACAGGCCCAGCAGGAACGCGATGATGCTGGAGAGGACGACCGTGCGCGCGAAGGAGAGCGCCTTGCAGTTTTCCTCGGAAAAGAGGTCCTTCCTGCGCAGCACATACAACGCGGTCAGCGGAAGGATGATCAGCATCAGCAGGCGAAACGCGCTCTCCGGGATGAGCAGCGCGATGTTGGCCCCCAGCGCCGCGCCGCAGAGCGAGGCGGCTGCGCAGAACGCGCCCAGGCGCCAGTCGATGTAGCCCGAGCGGGCATATTTGGCCGTGGCGACCGTGGTGCCCATGGAGGAGGAGAGCTTGTTGGTGGCGATGCAGGTGTGCACCGGCAGACCGCTGATGAGGTACGCCGGCAGGGAAATCAGTCCGCCGCCGCCGGCGATGGAATCGACAAAGCCGGCGATGCCGACCAGCGGGCAGACGATCAGAAGGTGAAGCGGGGTGAGCGTCATGATGAAGCTCCTTTCATACTCAATGGCAGGCTGACGGCGACATGACAAAAGGGGAAAGGAAACCGGTGGGCTCCTGTCGGCGTCACCGGCAGAAAGACGGACATAAAAAAACTCAGGAATCATCAGAATCCTGAGTTTTGCTGGTCGAGGTGACAGGATTTGAACCTGCGACCTTTTGGTCCCGAACCAAACGCGCTACCAAACTGCGCTACACCTCGAAATATGGAGCCAATGAAGGGACTCGAACCCTTGACCTGCTGATTACGAATCAGCTGCTCTACCGACTGAGCCACATTGGCGTCGGATTTACCGTGCCGGCGATCACCTGACGAGAAGAGATTATATCAGGTTCCGCCCGGAGAGTCAACCCCTTTTTTACATTTTCTTGAATCTTTTTCGCAAAGCGCGAAAAAAGGGCGCCATCAGCCCTGAACATGATCCATCTGCTGCGTTCTGATCAGCGGCCAGGCAGCAAGCACATCGCCATTCAGGTTCTCCCTGCGCATGTCAACCGCCGTGATCCGGCTGTTTTCGTAGGTGGTGTAATAGTAGATCCCTTTGTCCGTGTTGCAGCAGGAGGAATACACCGTGATTTCCGGCTTGTCCTCCACCATCACGCTGCCCCGGACGTGGCGCACGGAGGATAGGATGTGGAAAAACTGCGTGACGCTTTCCGCTTCGCTGCTGCCGCAGAGGGAATGGGCCTTCATGAACGCGGCGCGCACAAAGCGGGAGGGCGAAGACAGGTCGCCCGGCAGGCCGAGGCCGCCCATACCCCGGGAGTATGCGGGCAGATCGAGCGCGGGTGCAAAGCGGTTCTCCGGCGTTTGGGAGGTGAGCGCCCGGTAATTGCTCAGGTTGGTCAGGTGATAGGGGAATGGCGGGTTGTTCGTGAGCACGCCGACGGGGTTGTCGTGGATGTGCAGGCCGTCTGCCATCGGCTCCACGACGAGGGCTTCGCTGCGGTCGGCGATGAGCCAGTGCAGCGGCGAGAGCGGCAGCGCGTCGCTGAAGGGCATGGCGGCGAGATTGATGCGTTCAAGCAGAAGCCTGGCCTGCGGGACGGTGGCGCACTGGCCGAGAATGTAGGGAATGAATTCAAACGGCGAGACGTTGTCCTTGTCCGGCACCTCGGGCGGATAGTGCGCGTTGCCCGGAAAATTCAGCCCGGCCATGGAGAGCCCCGCCTCGTTCGTCGCGTCGTAATAGAGCGGATAACCATCGACGGTCGTCGCCACGCCGATCATCGCCAGATGCGTCTTCATCGCGGGCATGCGGCGAAAGGCAAACGGAAAGCGGCGCGGCGCGACGGTCACGGCCTCGTCAAGCGCGTATTCCAGGTCGAGGTTGCGGCCAAAGTAGTGATCTCTCGTGGTGAAGCAAAGCGCTGTGCACATACAAAAACCTCCCGCGGTTACGGCTTGACGTAGTGTGCCGCACCGCGGGAGGAGATATGCGTCAAAGGCTGGGGATAGGAAGGATTTGCGACGATTCCAGCACGCCGTCCGAGGCGCGCAGCGTCAGCACGGTGCAGGATTCGGGCAGATCGCCGGCATCGCTCTGCGGGATGCAGTACACCCGATAGCGCGCGACGCCGTCGGCAAAGGCGCGCTCGCCGTAAAGCGAGAGCCAGAGGGTTGTGTGATCTTCGGCGTTGCTTCCCGCCTGACCGGTGAGCATTTCCTGTGCCGCTGCGGCGATGGCGTCCGCGTCCATCTCGCCTTCCTCCGGCATGCGCCTCATGCCGCCCTCGTAGCGGCGGGAGAACTCGGCCTGCGCGTCCAGCGGCCAGG
>SFFH01000110.1 GCA_004557905.1 Clostridiales bacterium
TGGATGGACGCAATCTGCTCCAGCGCCGTGGAGAAGTCGATCTCCGGGAACATCGCCTGCACTTCAGCTTCGGACATGCCGCTGTCCAGCAGGGACTGAATCTGCGTCAGAATGGCGATATACTCCGTCATCGCGCCCTCGTCCATGGCGGCAGCAATGGCGTTCAGATCCTCGAGCAGCGCAGGCTTCTCCGTCTCATTGGCAGCGCTGTATTCGCGCAGCTTTTGCGTGAGCAGATCCACGTCGGATGCTGCCTGCTGAATGTCTGCCTGTTCCCAGACGGGCATCACAATGTCTGCCAGCAGTGCAGCATATTCCTGCGCGGCAGCACGCCGGTTCTCGTTGTACCGGGCATTGAGCGCGTCCATCGCAGCCTGACGTTCCGCGCTGTCCTCAATCAGCTGGATGAGCGCGTACTCCTTGTCGTATTGCGCGTCGATCTCGCTGTTCATGGCAGCCAACCCCTGTGCAGCAGCAACGACGGCGTTTTCATAAACCGTCACATCGGCATCCTGCTTGCCGCGGGCCTGCGCGGGCAACCTCTGCCTCCAGTTTTTGCCGAATGGTGTCGAAACCATCCGCATCTGCAGGCGAGAGGCGGTATTTCACTTCAATAGCCTCGCGCGTGTCGATGAGTTCCTGAAGCCGAATCTTATCCTTTTCGGTGAAGTATCCGTTCTGGCGTTTCTTCAGCAGCCGGGCAATCTCTGCATCCATCGCATCCAGCGTGGCGATGTCGTCAGACAGCCCGCGAGAGACAGACGTGTACCCGCCCTCATCGGCGGTGGCCTTGAGCTGCATCAGCTCCGTTCGCGTGGATTCCGTCAGGGCTTTGAAGGAATCCGTCCATTCGGACACGATCTCATCGGATTCCTTCTTGCCGTCCGTCCATACGGTAATCAGGCCATTCAGCCAATCCTGTGCGGTCTGCTTGTCCCGGACGAAGTCAGACTTGCTCATGCCAAAGAAAGACAGGCCGTCGCTCCTGCCATAGAAGGTTTCCGCGGCAGTCGACTTCCACTTGTCAGCGGTTTCCTGCATACCCTTGAGGGCTTCCCGGGCCTGCTTGGCACCGGAAACGTAGTCCGCAATGGCGACGGTCGCCGTAATTGTTGCGGCAGCCACAGCCAGCCACACGGCAGGCGAACTGCTCAGGACGGTCATGAAGCCCTTGATGCCGCCACCAGCCTTGCCGACAGCGGTGGCAAACTTGCCGATACCGGTAGAAAGGGTGCCGATACCCTTCGTGATTTTGCCAAGCGTGAGCAGCACCGGCCCGGCAGCAGCGGCAATCGCGGCGTATTGGAGAATCTGTTTGCGCTGCGCAGCATCCAGCTTGAGGAAGCTGTCCAGCATATCGTCTGCGCCCTTGATGAGGTTTTGGATGGTGGGATTGAGATCATCGCCCAGCTGCTGCCCAAAGAGGACAGCCTTGTTCTTCAGGTTGATGAGCTTGCTCTCCGTCGTGGCGTAGCGCTTGTTGGCCTCGGTGGTCAGGGCGGTGTTCTCCTCCCATGCACGGTTGGCTGTTTCCTGTGCCCGGCTGAACAGCTCGGTGGCATTGGTCGCGCGCAGCATCGTATCGCGCAGACGTACCTCCTTGATGCCGATTTCGTCCAGCACAGCGATGGCACTTTCGCCTTCCTCATCCATTTTGGAAAGGCCGACAATAAATGCCTGAAATGCTGCAGCGGGATCGCTGTCAAACAGCGTCTTGAACTGCGAACTGGTCATGCCGCAGACAGTAGCGAAATCCTTGAGGGCATCCCCGCCGGTGGCAGAGGCGACCTCCGCCGTGGCAAAGCCCAGCACCTGTGCTTCCGTCAGCCCCACCTGCTTGCCTGCGCCAGCGAGACGCTGCGCCATCTCCATGATGGGCTTCTCGGTCGTGGCAAAG
Source organism: Clostridiales bacterium (assembly GCA_004557905.1). Lineage (GTDB taxonomy): Bacteria > Bacillota > Clostridia > Christensenellales > Aristaeellaceae > Ventricola. Next base: position 1,898 of record SFFH01000110.1, read on the forward strand.
TTGTTGCCCAGATCGACGATGGTCGAGCCGATGTTCTGGAACAGGCTCTGGTTCGTGCCCATGACGTTGGCAAACTTGGCGATGGAGGTTGCGGCTTCATCCGCATTCAAGTCCTCACAGCTGTTGCCCAGGTCGATCATGACACGGGTGAAATCCGTCAGGTGTTCATTGGCGATGCCCAGCTGACCGCCGGTGGCCATGACGCCGTTGATCTCGCTGGTGGATGCCGCGATCTCGGTGGACATCTGTTTGGAGGATGC
>SFFH01000111.1 GCA_004557905.1 Clostridiales bacterium
TGTTAGCGTCAATCTATTTTTCACCAGTTTCGCTAAACAGGCGCACCGTTCGCGCAAAGGCGGTTTCACCGGTTGCGCTAACGTATTTTCACCGATTCCGGTCACGGCTTGACGGGCCCGTCCCTCGGCAGGTCCTTCAGCCTGTAGGATCTGCCGGTTATCTTGACCAGGTGGCAGTGGTGGCACACCCTGTCCGCGATCGCGCTCGCCGCCACGTCGTCCCCGAACACCCTGCCCCAGCCGCTGATCCCCACGTTGGTGGTGATGATCGTCGAGCGCTGCTCGTAGCGCGTCGATATCAGCTGGAACAGCAGGTCCGCGCCCGCGCTGCCGACGTCGAGGTAGCCGAGCTCGTCGATGATCAGCAGCCTCGAGTGGGCGTAGTACCTGAGCCTCTTCTTGAGGATGCCGCGCGACGAGGCGTCCTCCAGGTCCTCGACGAGCCGGGCGCAGTCCACGAACCTGACCTCGCGCCCCGCCCTGACGGCCTCGATGCCCAGCGCGACGGCGAGGTGCGTCTTGCCCACGCCGGGGCTCCCCACGAACAGGACGTTCTCGGCCCGCTCGACGAACCTCAGGGTCGCGAGCTCCTCGATCTCGGCGCGCGGGACCGACGGCTGGAAGTCCCAGTCGAAGTCCGCCAGCCCCTTGACGTAGGGGAACCCCGACGACCGTATGCGCTGGTTGGTGATCCTGGCCTCCCGGGCGGCGACCTCGACGCGCGTCATCTCCTCGAGGGCGGAGGCGAAGCTCCGCTCGCCCGCGGCGACCATCCTCACGTAGTCGGGCAGGGACGCCGCCATCTCGTGCAGCCCGAGCGCGGAGAGGTTCGCCTGCGCCCTGATCGAGGGGCTGCCCTCCGCGACGGCGCCCATCACGCCCCTCCGAGCGAGTCGAGCAGCGCGAGGTTGGCGCGCGCGGCCTCGGCGATGTCCGCGTCGGCCAGGCCCCGCTTCCCCTCGAGGGCCTGCTCGTAGTGGTCGGGGTCGTAGTTGATGGGCTCACCACGACCTGGCCGCCGGGCATCGCCACGACGCTCACGCGCCGGCCGATGCAGCGCCTGGGCACGGACCACTCCCTGCCGGCGGCCCTGACGAGCATGGTCGGCGGGACGGTCTGGACGCTCACGTCGCCCACCATCGACTCGAGGAGACGGAGGTTCCCGATGGGCCGCAGGCTCTCCTTCTCCCGCATGAACAGCGCGTCGGGCGGCAGGCCGGTGGTGCGGTTCGGCTCCGAGTTGGCCTGGGCCTCGACCCGGGCCACCGCCTCGACTAGGCCGCTCCACCCGGTGAACTCGCCGCCGTAGGCGAGCAGGCGGTTCAGGAAGCGGTTGGCCGACTCGTCCTTGCCCTTGGTCTGCGGCGAGCGAGGCGCGCAGAGCCTGAGCTCGAAGCCGGCCTCCCGCGCGAACCGCCACGCCCTCTCCTGCCTGGTCCTCCTGCGGCCCGAGACGGTCACCAGGCACGACATGTTGTCCGTGATGCACTCCTCCGGGACGCCGCCGAGGCGGGTGAAGGTGGCGAGCAGGCAGGACAGCAGGTCGTCGAGCGTGCGGCTCCTGACCGGTATGAAGCGGTGCTTCCGGGAGTAGCCGAGCGTCGCGGTGAACACGCTGAACTCGAAGACCTCGCCCTCCGAGTCGACGAGCCTCATGCCCTCCTTCCAGTCGAACTGCAGCTGCCTGCCCGGGGGCGTCTCGAACCGCGGGTGCGGCTCGCGGCCGCCCGCGCCCCCGAAGGGCACGTCGCGGGCCCGGCACCAGGCGGTGAAGGCGCCGTACCCGGGCAGCCCCTCCCCGCGGCCCTCGCGCAGGAACGCGTAGACGGCCATCTTGGTCATCCCGGGCAGCTGGGCCTTCGAGCGGATCACCTCCTCGAGCGGGTCGAAGGCGCTGCCCCTCGCGGACCTCCCGTCGGCGGCGGACTCGCCCTCCCGCCAGTACTTGGCGACCGTGTGCCGGTCCATGCCGTGCCTCCTCGCGATCTCGCTGAAGTTCGGCTTCGCGCCGGACCCCCTGTAGACGTTCAGCTCTCCCATTACGTTTCGCTCCATATCTCGCTCCTCCCGGGTCGGATACCCGATCGGAGCATAGTTCCGTTAGCGCAGTTGGTGAAAGTACGTTAGCGGGGTCGGCGAAAGCGCGTTAGCGCATTCGGCGAGATACGTTTGCGAAAGTGGTCATTTTTAGATTAGCGCTAACA
>SFFH01000005.1 GCA_004557905.1 Clostridiales bacterium
CGAGGTCTTACCACAGTCAAGGTCGGGTCGTATTTGCTTCGCAAATCTCCACCCTTCCCTTGACTGTTCTCTAGCCGCTTGAGTGTAACCTATGTTTGACACTTCAACAGTATTCGCATAAAAACGAAAACGTCACGCATTGACAGCGGATGCAAAATAGGATAAACTGAGTTGGTTTCAATTTCTTACGTATAAGAAGGAAGAAAGTTCTTGAGAGTACTGGGCATTGACCCCGGCCTGGCGACCATGGGCTGGGGCGTCATCGAGTCGGATGGCTACAGGGACCGCCTGATTCAGTACGGCGCGCTGGAAACCTATCCGAGGGACACGTTTCCCACGCGCCTGGGCAGCCTGTATACCGGTGTGAAGGGGCTGCTTAATACGTTCAAGCCGGATGAGATCGCCTTTGAGGAGCTGTTCTTTTCCAAGAACATCACCACGGGCATCCAGGTGGCGGGCGCGCGCGGTGTGGCGCTGGCAGCCTGCCAGAGCTATACGGACAAGCTGTTTGAATACACGCCGATGCAGATCAAGCAGGCCATCACCGGCTACGGCAACGCGGAAAAGAAGCAGATGCAGCAGATGGTGCGCATGCGCCTGGGGCTGACGGAGATCCCCCGGCCGGACGACGCGGCGGACGCGGTCGCCTGCGCGATCACCCATGCGCATGCCGGCGTGATGCGCGCGCAGTTCAGAATCAAGTGACCGGGATGCTGTCCCGCGAGAGGAAAACATGATTGCATTTATCGAAGGAAAGGTGGCCGAGAAGAACCACGGCGAGCTGGTCATCAATGCCGGCGGCGTGGGCTTTTCGCTGCTGTGCTCCAACGCGACGATTGCCGCCGCGCCGGAGAAGGACAAGACGTTCCGCTGCTATACGGTGATGAACGTGCGCGAGGACGCCATGGAGCTGTTCGGCTTTGCCAGCAAGCTCGAGCGCGAGATGTTCAAAAAGCTCTGCACGGTCACGGGCGTGGGCGCGAAGACGGCGCTGGGCATTCTCTCCGCACTGCCGCTGCGCGACCTGTCCATCGCCATCGTCACGGGCGACGTGACCGCGCTCTCCCGCGCGCCGGGCATCGGCAAGAAGACGGCCCAGCGCATCGTGCTGGAGCTGAGGGACAAGGTGGAGCAGGCGGAGGTTTCCTCGTCCGCGCCGGGCGTCAGCGCGCCGGTTTCCGCGCCGGCGGGCGGCATGGAGCGCGAGGCGCAGGCGGCCCTGCAGGCCCTGGGATATACGTCCGCCGAGGCGGCGCGCGCGGTCAATCAGGTGCGCGACCAGGCCAATACGGTGGATCAGATGGTGCTGCTGGCGCTTCGCCAGATGAGCACGCTGTAAGGAGGCGTTTGACATGCTGCCCAGTGATCCGATCATGCTGCTGAGCGTGGTGAACATGAAGCTGCGCGATTCGTATGCGTCCCTTGCGGCGCTGTGTGACGACCTTGACGTGAGCGAGGAAGAAATCGTAAGCAGGCTGTCTGAGGTTGGTTACGCATATTCTAAGGAAAGAAATCAGTTTGTTTGAGTATGGTGAGAGAAGATGGATGAAGAACGCCTTGTCATGAGCGGCTTCCGCGAGGAGGACGACGATCAGGAGAGCAGCCTGCGCCCCAAAACGCTGCGCGAATACGTGGGCCAGCAGGCGGTGAAGGACAGCCTGAATATCTACATTCAGGCGGCGCGCCAGAGACGCGAGCCGCTGGACCATATCCTGCTCTACGGCCCGCCCGGCCTGGGCAAGACGACACTGGCCAACATCGTCGCCGCCGAGATGGGCGCAAACATCCGCGTCACCAGCGGCCCGGCCATCGAGCGCCCGGGCGATCTGGTCGCGCTGGTGTCGAATCTCTCGCAGGGCGACGTGCTGTTCATCGACGAGATTCACCGCCTGTCCCACGCCGTGGAAGAGGTGCTCTATCCGGCGATGGAGGACTACGCGCTGGATATCGTCACCGGCAAGGGCGCGATGGCCAACAGCATCCGCATTCAGCTGCCCAAGTTTACGCTGATCGGCGCGACGACCCGCGCGGGCTCGCTGTCCGCGCCGCTGCGCGACCGCTTCGGCATCATCTTCCGGCTGCAGATGTACACCACCGAGGAGCTCATGCAGATCGTGCATCACTCCGCGGGCGTGCTGGACATCCGGGCGGACGAGGAGGGCGTGCGCGAGATCGCGCGCCGCAGCCGCGGCACCCCGCGTATCGTCAACCGTTGGCTCAAACGCGTGCGCGACTATGCGCAGGTGCGCGGCGACGGCGTGATTACCCGGGAGATTGCGCGCCAGGCGCTGGCGATGCTGGATGTGGACGAGCTGGGCCTGGACCGCACGGACCGCGCGATGCTGCACACGATGATGGTCAAGTTCGGCGGCCGGCCGGTGGGCCTGGATACGCTGGCGGCGACGACCGGCGAGGACGCGGTGACCATCGAGGACGTGATCGAGCCGTACCTGATGCAGCTGGGCTTCATCATGCGCACGCCGCGCGGACGCATCTGCACGCAGGCGGCGTATGATCATATGAAGATTCCCATGCCGCAGGAAACGCGCACGCAGAGCAGGGGAGAAGGACAGATCAGCCTGCTGGACTGATCATTGATGGATAAGCTGCGCAGATATGCGCGAAGCGAAGAAGGGGTTCGGGGACAATGTCCCCGAGCGGGTTTGGGCGGCAGCCCAACGTACTCCGATAAAGAAGGAAGACTATGAAGACATCCGATTTTAACTACAACCTGCCGGAGGAGCTGATCGCGCAGACGCCTGCCTGTCCGCGCGATTCCAGCCGCCTGCTGGTCTATCACAGAAACACAGGCGCCATCGAGCACAGAATCTTTCACGATGTGGTCGACTATCTGAATCCCGGCGACGTGCTCGTCGTCAACCAGACCCGCGTCATCCCTGCACGCCTGTACGGCGTGAAGGAGGGCACCGGCGGGGCGATTGAGTTCCTGCTGCTGCGCAGGCTGAACCTCACCGACTGGGAGGTCATCCTCAAGCCCGGCAAAAAGGCCAAGCCCGGCGCGCGCTTCGTGTTCGGCGAGGGCGAGCTGCGGGCCGAGGTGCTGTCGATGGCTGAGGACGGCGGGCGCACCGTTCGCTTTGAGTATGAGGGCGTGTTTGAGGACGTGCTCGACCGTCTGGGTCAGATGCCCCTGCCGCCGTACATCCACGAGAAGCTGGAGGACAAGTCCCGCTATCAGACGGTCTATGCCAAGGTGGACGGCAGCGCCGCCGCGCCGACGGCCGGCCTGCACTTTACGCCCGAGCTGCTGGAGCGCGTGCGCGCCAAGGGCGTGGAGATCGTGCCAGTGCTGCTGCATGTGGGCCTGGGCACGTTCCGCCCCGTCAAGGAGGAGGACGTCGCCAACCATCACATGCACAGCGAGTATTACGAGGTCACGCCCGAACAGGCGGAGCGGATCAACGCCGCCCGCGCACGCGGCGGCCGCGTGGTCTGCGTGGGCACCACCAGCGTGCGGACGCTGGAAACCGTGGCGACGGAGGACGGCATCGTCCATCCGGGCAGCGGCTTTACGCAGATTTTTATCACGCCGGGGGTTCCGATCAAGGCGGTGGACGCGCTGATCACCAATTTCCACCTGCCCCAGAGCACGCTGCTGATGCTCATCTCCGCGCTGATGGGCCGCGAGAACGCGCTGCATACCTATGAGATCGCCGTGAAGGAGCGCTACCGCTTCTTCAGCTTTGGCGATGCGATGATGATAACGGATTGAAAGGATTGACAATATGCCGTCCCCTGTAACCTTTGATCTCGTCAAGAAGGACGCGAAGACCCACGCCCGCCGCGGCGTCGTCCATACGCCCCACGGCGACATCCAGACCCCGATCTTCATGCCCGTGGGCACGCAGGCCACCGTTAAGGCGATGACCGAGCGTGAGCTCAAGGAGATCGGCGCCCAGATCATTCTCTCCAACACCTATCACCTGCACATCCGCCCCGGCGAGGAGCTCATCCGCGAGGCCGGCGGCCTGCATCAGTTCATGAGCTGGGATCGCCCGATCCTGACGGACTCCGGCGGATTCCAGGTCTTCTCGCTGGCCAGCCTGCGCAAGATCAAGGAGGAGGGCGTGCACTTCCGCAGCCACCTCGACGGCAGCAAGATGTTCATCGGCCCGGAGACCTCCATGGACATCCAGCAGGCGCTGGGCAGCGACATCGCCATGGCGTTTGACGTGTGCTCGCCGTATCCCTGCGATCACCGCACCGCCATGGAGGCCATGCACCGTACGCACCGCTGGGCTGAGCGCTGCAAGGCGCACCACACGCGGGAGGATCAGGCTGTGTTCGGCATCGTGCAGGGCGCGTTCTATGAGGACCTGCGCATCGAGAGCGCCAAGACGCTAGCCGACATGGATTTCCCGGGCTACGGCATCGGCGGATTGTCCGTCGGCGAGCCCAAGCCGGTCATGTACGGGATGCTCGAGGCGATCATGCCGTACATGCCGGAGCACAAGCCGCGCTACCTGATGGGCGTGGGCAGCCCGGACTGCCTGGTCGAGGGCGTGTACCGCGGCGTGGATATGTTTGACTGTGTGCTCGCCACCCGCGTGGCCCGCAACGGCACCTGCTTCACCGACAGCGGCCGTCTGGTCATCCGCAACGCGCAGTACGCGCACGACTTCGGCCCGATTGAGGAGGGCTGCGACTGCTACGCCTGCCGCAACTACTCCCGCGCGTACATCCGTCACCTGCTCAAGGCCGGCGAGATCACCGGCGGCCGGCTGGCGACCATCCACAACCTGCGCTACCTGCTGCGCCTGATGGAGCGCATCCGGCAGGCCATCGAGGAGGACCGCTTCGAGGAGTTCCGCCGCGATTTCTTCAACAAATACGACATGAGCCGCAATTTCTGATGCGGATACAAGCGCGTTCTTCCTTCCCGGCGGAGGGAAGAACGTTCTTATAACTGACGGATGAAAAGGAGAGAATTCCATGCAGCGACTGTTTCCCGAGCATCATCTGCGCAGACATCTGGAGTTGCCCCCGCTGTGGACGCTGACGACGCTTGACGCGGGCGGGCTTGATCATCCCGTGCAGACCGTCGTGCCCTGCGTGTGGGAGAGCATCCCCGGCCTGCGGGCGTACAAGGGCCGCGCCGCGTACGAGAACACGTTTGAAGCCGGCGGCACGCTGCGCTTTGTGTTCGGCGGCGTGAGCTTCCGTGCCCAGGTCTATCTGGACGGCGAGCAGATCGCCGGGCACTACGGCGCGTTCACTGCCTTTGACGCGGTGGCGGAGAACGTGCCGCACGGCATCCACACGCTGCGCATCGTGGCGGACAACCGCTATGGCGAGGACTCCGCGCTGCATGTGGAAAACGACTATTACAGCTACGGCGGCGTGAACCGCCCGGTGGACGTGCAGCAGCTGGGCGACGCGTACCTGACGGACCTGTCCGTGCGCACCCGCTGCGAGGCGGGGCAGTGGATCGCCGATGTGCAGGTCACCGCGCACAGTCTTTGCGATGAGGACCGGGAGATCAGCGTCTTCGTCAGCGCGGGCTCGGCGGAGCATCTGTTCAAGGCACAGCATCTGCCTGCGCGCGGACGCCTCGTGCTCAACGCATCGCTCCCGGCGCAGAACGTGCGGCCCTGGAGCCCGGAGAGCCCGCAGCTCTGCATGGCCCGTGCCGTGCTGCTTGAGAATGGACGGCCCACGGACGACCTGTGCGACCGCTTCGGCTACCGCGAGGTGAAGGTTGAAGGGAACAGAATTCTGCTCAACGGCAAGCCGCTGGTCATCAAGGGCTTCAACCGGCACGAGACGTACGCCGACTTCGGCAGTGCTGTGCCGCTGCAGGCGATGGTTCACGATATTCAGCTCATGAAGGACATGAACGCCAACGCCGTGCGCACCTGCCACTATCCCAACGATCCGCGCTTCCTCGACCTGTGCGACGAGATGGGCATGCTGGTATGGGAGGAGGTGCACGCGCGCGGCCTGGTGGAGCAGCAGATGCTCCATCCGCTGTTCAGGCCGCAGACGGAGCAGTGCGCCCGCGAGATGGTCGCTCAGCACGGCAATCATCCCAGCATCTTCATCTGGGGCTGCCTGAATGAGTGCGAGGATACCACGCCCGCCAGCGCGGAGATTTTCCGCTGGAACTACGATCTGCTGCGCAGGCTCGATCCCTCCCGCCCGGTGACGGCCGCGCTGCTGGACCGCAGGGGCAGCCGGGTGCTCGCCGACAGCGACGTGGACAGCCTCAACCTCTATCCGCTCTGGTATCATCCGACGGACCCGGCCGTGCATGTGGAGAAGATGACCCGCTGGGCCGCGGAGAACGGCGGCGCGGGCAAGCCGGTGCTCATCAGCGAGATCGGCGCGGGCGGCATCTACGGCAATCACGACCCGGCCATGCCCAAGTGGTCCGAGGAGCGCCAGGCTGAGATCGTGCGGCGGCAGATCGACGCGGTGCTCTCTCATCCGGCGTGCAGCGGCATCTTCCTGTGGCAGTTCGCTGACACGCGCGTGGACGAGAGCTGGGCGGAGAAGCGGCCGGGGTGCCTGAACAACAAGGGCGTGGTCGATTCCTACCGCCGGCCGAAGCTCGCATATGCGGCGGTGAAGCAGGCCTTTGCCCGGTATTGACGCGGACGTGCAAAAAACCGCCGGAGCCGGCGTGAATTCTGCCTGCGGCCCTTGCGGTTTTCTCCCGTTCCATGTATAATAGGAATGCTGTATTTTGCAAATTTTGAAAGGATGTGTCTTTTTCCATGAATGCCAAGCTCATGAGCCTGCTGGCTGACGCGACCGCGGCTGCCGAGGCGACTGCCGGCGCCGAGGCCGAGATGTCCACCGGCGCGATGATCATCTACTACGCCGTGCAGTTCCTGCCGATGATCCTCATCTTCGTCATCTTCTACTTCATGCTCATCCGTCCGCAGCGCAAGAAGGACAAGGAAGCCAAGAAGATGCTGGAGAACCTGAAGGTTGGCGACCGCATCTGCACCATCGGCGGCATCTACGGCACCATCGTGCGCATCAAGGACGAGGTGCTGACCATCGAGGTCGGCGAGCAGAAGACCCAGATGATGATCGCGCGCTGGGCGGTCCGCAACGTCGAGCAGCTCTCCGTGACCAACGACGCCGAGACCCTCATCTGACCGGCTGCCTGACACGGTTCCTCAAATCCGCATAATCAAAACCGCTCTGTCATAGGGTTGACCATGACAGAGCGGCTTTTTCTTGGTCATGATGTTTTCATACTGAGACTGTTTTGCTTCTATAAGCTTGAATGCAAGCGCGAAGCGGAGAAGGGGTTTGGGGATGAAATCCCCAAGCAGGTTTGGGCGGCAGCCCATCGTTTCCTGATTTCTTTGAGAAAAAGCAGTTTCAGGACGGAAGCTCAAACGTTTGGGGAGGGATGGACGTGGACAGCAAGGCGCAGCCTTTTGTGCAGAAGACGGATCGGGGGCTGGATTCCTTCAAGCGCTCCATGCGCCGGAGCGTGCGCAGGGGAAGGGGAAAAAGCGCGCTGGGCGCGGTGCTCAGGGGCGTGCTCGTGAGCGCAAGCATCACGGTGATCAGCGTGGCCATCTTCGCGCTGATCCTCAACTGGTGGGACGCGAGCGACCGGGCGATCACGGCGATCAACCAGGTCGTCAAGTTTGTCTCCATTCTCGCGGGCGTGGTGTCGGCCCTGAATGGCCAGACGCAGGGCGGAACGGCCCGCGGCGTGTGCGTGGGCTTTCTGTACATGGCGCTGGGCATCCTCTGCTACTGCCTGCTGATGGGGGAGAACCCGTCGCTGACCTCATATCTGGCAGACCTGGGCATGGGCGTGGCCAGCGGCGGCCTGTTCGGGATGATCCTCACCTCGCGCAGGAGCGCCTGAGCACGGGAAGACGGCAGGCGGCGTGCCGGGAAGGCTTCCGTATTCCGGGTCGGGCAACGGGGAAGAGACGATCTTCACCCGCAGACAGAAAAAACTCTGCAATCACAGATGTTTTACTTGCAACTCCAGCGCAACAGTGATAGAATACAGCACGGAAAATGGTCAGTCGATCATTTTCCGTTCATTTTTGCATTTTGAAGAGAAGAAGGCGTAAACCTATGGAATTTTTTCTGATCGGCTTGGCCGTCGCCATGGTGGGCGGACTCATGCTCTCCCGACTGACCAGGCTGATTCATCTGCCGGCGGTTACTGCATATCTGGTGGCGGGATTGCTGCTGGGCCCGTTCTGCGTGGGCGCGCTGCAGGTGCAGGGCCTGGGATTCAACTCCCTTGCGCAGGTCGAGACGTTCAAGATCGTCAGCCAGACGGCGCTGGGCTTTATCGCGTTCTCGATGGGCAATGAGTTCCGCCTCAAGCAGCTGAAGGCCATGGGCAAGAGTGCGATCATCATCGGCATCCTCCAGGCGGTGATCACGACCATCGTGGTGGATATCGCTTTGATCGCGCTGCACCTGTGCTTCCCGACGATGATCTCCATCCCGTGCGCGATCACCCTGGGCGCGATTGCGTCGGCGACGGCCCCGGCGGCCACGATGATGGTCGTGCGCCAGTACAAGGCGGACGGCCCGATGACCCGCCTGCTGATGCTGGTCGTCGCCATCGACGACGCGGTGGGCCTGCTGCTGTTCTCCGTGTCCTTCGGCATCGCCAATGCGCTGGCCAGCGGCGCGGTAAGCATCCTGGCCGTCGTCGTGGAGCCGATCGTGGAGATCGTGCTGTCCCTCGCGCTCGGCGCGGCGATGGGCTGGCTGCTTCACCGGGTGGAGAAGTTCTTCCACTCCCGAAGCAAGCGTATGACCATCTCCATCGCGTTCGTCATGCTGACCGTCGGCCTGTCCATGCTGGAGTTCAAGGTCGGCCCGGTGAACTGCGGCTTCTCCCTGCTGCTGGTGTGCATGATGACCGGCACCATCTTCTGCAACGTCTGCCCGACGTCTGAGGAGCTGATGGAGCGCGTGGAGAACTGGACAATGCCGCTCAACGTGCTGTTCTTCGTGCTCTCCGGCGCGGAGCTGGACCTCAACGTCCTGGCGCAGCCGGTGACGCTCATCGTCGGCGTAGTGTACATCATCGCGCGCTCTTTGGGCAAGTATTACGGCGCGGCGTCCAGCTGCAGCATGACGCATCAGCCGAAGCCGATTGTCAGCCATCTGGGCATCACGCTGCTGCCGCAGGCCGGCGTGGCGCTGGGCATGGCGATGACGGCCGCCACGCTGGCGGACGGCGCGCTGGCGCGCAACGTCGTGCTGTTCTCCGTGCTGGTGTATGAGCTGGTTGGCCCGGCGCTGACCAAGCGCTCGCTGACGGCCGTGGGCGAGATCCGTCCGGAGGGCCGTACCAGCGCCCGCAAGCTCAACGAGGCCAGCTGATCCCTTCCGTCCATATCAAGCGCAGCCTGAAAACGGCTGCGTTTTGTGTTTGCAGCCGGAGAAAACCATGGTATACTCTAAGCAAAATGAATGCATTGTGGTGATGACATGAAGGAAAAGTACATGATCCTGTGCGTTGCCGGCCAGTCCAACGCCGTCGGCTACGATGAGTCGCCCGTGGCGGCGAATGCCCTGACACGCGTTGACCGGACGCGCATCGCCCAGCTCGGTCTGTACGGGGAGGACAACCTCCGGGTGGTTCCGCTGGGCGTGTGCGCGCAGAATCTGCAGGACATGCGGCCCTACGGCCATCCGTCCAATCCCGGCGTGGGCACGAAGGGCATCCATCTGCCGCTGGCCCGTCTGCTGCTGAAGGAGATCCCGGAGGATTACGGCATCCTCGTGATTCCCTGCGCGTACGGCGGCACGGGCTTTACCGTCGGGAAATTCGGTGCGTATGACGAGGCGGCGATGCGCCCTGCGCCGGGTGCGTGGCGCTGGGGCGTACAGTCCAATTACTACCGGTGCATGCGGGACCGCATCGCCTATGCGCTCGACCTGAACCCGGAGAACCGGTTCCTCGGCGTCGTCTGGTGCCAGGGCGAGCATGACAGCGGCGATCCGGCGGGGCACTGGCGCGGCTTTGAGGCGATGACGGAGGACTTCTTCCGCTTCTTTGGCGCGAACTATCCGGGCCGCGTGTACAGGGGCGGCTGGAACCGCTCGGTCTGGTACAATGTCGAGACGGTCGCGTATTGGTATGCTCTGGAGGGCTGCCGGACGATCTGGGCAAACTACCGCCGCTGGAGCCCGGAAACCTATGTGGAAATCCCGCGCGATACCGATTCCAACGAGGTGAACGGCACGGGCATCACCGCGCGCGTGCGGGCTCAGCACTTCGGCAATGACGCCTTTGCGCGGGTCGTCGCGCCGCGGGTGGCCCAGACGATGGCGAAGCGGCTTGGCTCCAAACAGGATGGATGAGGAACAGGAACGAAAAGCAGCTGACCGGCTGCTTTTTTTGTCGCGGGCATATGAAAAGCCCATCGCGCATAGGAAAGGGCAGCTGCTTCCGGCGCACGGGTTTATAAACAGTTTAACAGGGGTTACAGGGCAGTTTAAATCCTGCGCGTAGAATAGACTGCAGGAAAGAAAGGAGCGCAGTCTATGAGGAAAACCTGGAGGGGCTGCCTGGGCTGGATGGCGGCGGCCGTGTGCCTGATGATGACGGCGGGCGCCGCTGCGGAGACCTCTGTCGCCTGGCTGGGCGACACCTGCGGCAGTCTGAGCGGAGGCTATGGCGGGCTGTCCGCACAGATGGAATGGATCGTCGGGCATGCTGATGAGGAGAATATCCGCTTTGCGGTGCACGCGGGCGACATCGTATGCGATTGGGAGGACGCGCGGCAGTGGCAGAATGCTGCAAACGTGATGGGCAAACTGGACGGAAAGATTGCGTATTCGCTGCTGGCGGGGTATGATAGAATCGGTCATCAGGAGGAAGCGTATCAGCCGTATGTCACCGGCTATGCGCAGAAGCGCATGACAAATGCGGAGGAACGCTGGTATGAAGGCGGCATTGCCCGTGCGCAGCTTGTTGATACCGCGCAGGGCAGCATCCTGATGCTTTCCCTGAGCCGGACGCCCACGGTGCAGGAGCTGCGCTGGGCGGACGGCATCCTGGAGGAATATGAAGACATCCCGGCCATTCTTCTGCTGAACCGGTATCTGAATGCCGGCGGGGAGACGGGCTCGGTCGGTCTCTCCGTCCGCAGCGCGCTGCTGCAGCGGCATGAGCAGGTGCGCCTGGTGCTGTGCGCACACGGGCAGGGCACGGCCGTCACGGCGATTGCAGAGACGTGCGGGAGACCGCCGAAGAGCCGATCTGTGCCGGTGCTGGGCCTGGGCGCGTCCGCCTCGCCGGAGGACAGCCAACGCCTGTGGATTCTGCGCCTTGATGAGAAGACGGACACCCTGACGCTGGAAAGCAGGCCGATGGACGGACAGGCGGCGGAGCCGGTCCTCGCGCTGTCGACGGCCGGGTGGTTCAGATAGCGCCGGATGCGCGCGCCATACAAAGGAGAGAGGAACATGACTGTGAAGAAGCGGCTGCGGCTGTCCAATATGCTGATGATCGCCGTTCCGGTGCTCATCGGGCTCGTCTTTGCGCTGGGCGGATTCTGTGCGCTGCTGAACCTGATCGAGCACGGCGGAAGGGTCACGGGGAGCGACAGCCGGAGCGTGTTCTGGACAAGCCATGTGGTCGCCGAGCTGGCGGAGCTGGCGCTGGAGGGCGCCGGCGGCCAGGAGGATCACAGAGAGCTGGCGCTTCGGCAGACGACGGATTCCCTGACGGATATGCTGGATGCAAACCAGATGCGCATGGTGGTCGAGCGGAACGGGGAACGCATCCTGACGGCGGGCACGGCGCATCCGGGCGATGAACGGCTGATGGAGGCCGTGCGCGGCCTGGACACACATGGCGCGACGGCCTCGCTGGACACGCGCAATGTGCTGATGACCTATCAGTACACGGAGGAGGAAGTGTGGCGCATCTTTGTGCTGGGCACGCAGACGGGGCAGATCAGCACCCGGCTGAAGCGGGCGGCGGCGCTGGCCGCGGCCGCGGTGCTGCTGGCTGTGGCGCTGGCGGTGTTTGTGATGAACCGGTTCCTCGTGCGGTTTGTCATCAGGAGGATCGAGCAGCCGCTGGACATGCTGGCGCAGGGCGTTCGCCGGATCGGCGAGGGCGAGCTGGACTGCCGGATTGAATACGCGCAGCAGGACGAGTTCCTGCTGGTCTGCCAGGCGTTCAACGAGATGGCGGCGCGCCTGAAGGAATCGGTTGAGCGCACGCAGCGCGAGGAGCAGAGCAGGAAGATGCTGATCGCGGGCATTTCGCACGATCTGCGCTCGCCGCTCACCTCTGTGCAGGCCTATGCGGAGGGGCTGCTGGACGGCATCGCCAGAACCCCGGAGGCGCAGAAGCGGTATCTGCTCAAGATCAAGGAAAAGGCGGAGGACATCAACCGGCTGATTACGCAGCTGTTCCTGTTTTCCAAGCTGGATATGGAGGAGTATCCGATGCAGATCGGCGCGGTCAGGCTGGACCGGGAGCTGGGCGCGTTTTTGGAGGATATCCGGGAGGAGTACAGACAGAAGGGCCTGGAGATTCAAACGGATTTCCAGGCGGTGACGGTGTTGGCGGACTGCGGGCAGATGCAGCGCGTCATCCTCAATGTGCTGGACAACAGCGTGAAGTTCAAGGACAAGCCGCTGGGGTGCGTGCGCCTGACGCTGGAGGATCGGGGCGAACAGGGCGTCCTGAGGATTGAGGACGACGGGCCGGGCGTGTCGCCGGAGGAGGCGGACAGGCTGTTTGACGTCTTCTACCGGACGGACCGCTCCAGAAAGAATCCGGCGGAGGGCAGCGGCCTGGGGCTGGCCATCGTTGCGAAGATTGTGCGGAGAATGGGCGGAAGCATCCGCGCCGAAAGCGCCGGGGGAAGGGGCCTGATCCTGACCATCGGCCTGCCAAAGGAGGAAACTGAACATGCCGGGCATTCTGATCATTGAGGACGACGCGGATATTGCGGCCGTCGAGCGGGATTATCTGGAGGCGGCGGGCTATGCGGTGCAGATTGCGCCGGAAGGAAAAAGCGGCCTGACGCTGGGTGAGCAGGACGCGTTTGATCTGATTCTGCTGGATCTGATGCTGCCGGACATGGATGGCTTCACCGTCTGCCGGCTGCTGCGGGAGAAGACGGACGTTCCCATCCTGATGGTGACGGCCCGCCAGGAGGACATCGACAAGATTCACGGGCTGGGCCTGGGTGCGGACGACTACATCGAAAAGCCGTTTTCCCCCAGCGTGCTGGTCGCCCGGGTGCGCGCGCATCTGGCGCGCTATGAACGGCTGACGCAGGGGAAAAGGCGCCAAAAGGAGATCTGCATCGGCGCCATTCGCCTGAACACGGAAACCCGGGAGGCGTTTGCGCACGGACGGCGGGTGGAGCTCAAGAACAAGGAATACGAGCTGCTGCGCTTCTTCATGCTCAATCCGGACATCGTCTTCAGCAAGGAGCGCATTTACGGCGCGGTCTGGGGGATGGACGCCTTCGGGGACAATGCGACCGTCGCGGTGCACATCAACCGCCTGCGGGAGAAGCTCGAGAAGGACCCGGCGCAGCCGCAGTACATCCAGACGGTCTGGGGCGCGGGCTATCGCTTCAGAAGCATATAATAAAGAAACCTCTTCTGTCCTGCACTTGTGGACAGAAGAGGTTTTGCCTGTGATGACGCGCCTCACGCCTGCGGCTTTTGCAGGTAATTCAGCACGCACTCCTTCAGCTTCCGGATGCTGTCGGACATGCTTCTGCGGACATGCGTGCCCATGCCGAGCTCGCGGTTGGCCGGCGGATCGACGGGAATGCACAGTACGTCATCCGTTCTGCCCCGGATCATCAACTCCGTCATCATGGACACCCCCAGCCCGCAGCCAACCATGCGGATGACCGTTTCATCATCGACCCGGGCGAGCTTTGCATTCAGCCTGACGCCAAGTGGCTTGAGCGCGGCCATCACATCGATGTCAAACCTCCCGTAAGGCATGAGAAACTCCTGCCCGGCGAACTCCTCCAGCGGAAACGCGTTGCGGCCTTTCAGGGGATAGTCCCTGGGCAGGATCGCGTACATGCGCTCGTTGTACAGGGGCACCCATTCGCAGCAGCTGTAGCTTTGCCGGCTGGCAAAGATCACGTCGGTCTGCCCGCTTTCCAGAAGCTCAAACGGCTCCAAAGCGTGGTCCACCATGCGCAGATCGACATTCACCTCCGGGCACATGCGGCGGAACCGGTAGAGAATCTCCGGCATCCAGTGCATGGCGATGCTTGCGTAAGCAGCGATGCGGATGACCTCGTGCTTTTTCTCGGCGATGGTCCGGATCTGGTTTTCAAGATTTGCACTGGCCTGCAAAAACTCCCGGATGGCCGGCATCAGCTGCGCGCCCTGCTGTGTGAGCTGTATGCCGCTGTGATTGCGCTGCAGCAGGGGAAAGCCGACCTCCCGCTCCAGCGCATCCATCATGTGCGTGAGACCCGACTGGGTATAGCCGACGCGCTCGGAGGCTTTGGAGAGGCTGCCCATTTCCGCCGCTGCCATCAGAATTTCAAATTTCTTGCTGTCCATACCATCTGTTTCGCTCCTGTCCCTATTACGTTTTGTCATACCCTTATTATAAACAGGCGTTTCTCAGATTGCAATCTCCATGGTAAGATGATGGGAAAGAAACACAGGAGGGACACACCATGCAAAAAAGACTGAGCATCAGGCAGAGGATACTGGTGGCGGCAACGCTGTTCGGCATGTTCTTTGGCGCGGGAAACCTGATTTTCCCGGTCCATCTGGGTCAGCTTGCCGGCAGCAATGCGGTTCCGGCCATGATCGGATTCATCATCACGGCGGTCGGCATTCCGATTCTGGGCGTCGCGGCCATCGGCAATACGCATTCCGACGGCCTGCAGGCCCTGGCCAGCAAGGTCGGCGAGGGCTACGGGTATGCGTTTACCTGCATCCTGTATCTGACCATCGGGCCGTTCTTTGCCATTCCCCGATGCGCCACCACATCCTTTACGACGGGCATCCAGCCGCTGCTGGGAAGCGGGGCTTCTGAGGCGCCGGCGCTTCTGGCTTTCTCGCTGGCGTTCTTTGCACTGGTGCTGTTTTTCTCCCTTCGCCCGGCAAAGATCACGGTGTGGATTGGAAAAATCATCAATCCCCTGTTTCTTGTTTTCTTTGCGGTTCTGGTGATCACGGCCCTGTGCCGTCCCGGCGCCTCCGTGTCCGCTGTGGAGCCGGACAGCGCGTACCGCAGCGGGGCCCTGTTCTCTGCATTCATCGAGGGATATGGCACCATGGACGCCATCGCCGGTCTTGCCTTCGGCATCGTCGTCATCGATATCATCCGGGGCATGGGCGTGACGGATGACGCGGCCGTTGCCGTGGATGTTCTGCACTCCGGCATTCTGACCGGCCTGCTGATGGCCGTCATCTACGTCGCTACCATCCTGATGGGCGCACAGTCCAGAGGGCTATTCGATGTTTCGCCGAACGGCGGTGTTGCCCTGGCGCAGATCTCCGGCCACTATCTCGGCACGGCAGGAAGCATCGTGCTGGCGGTTACCGTGACCTGCGCCTGCCTGAAGACCTCGATCGGCCTGGTGACCAGCTGCGCGGACGCTTTTTCCAGAATGTTCCCCAGGGGTCTGACCTACAAAGCCTGGGCTATGCTCTTCACGGCCTTTTCCTTTGGCATTTCCAACTTCGGATTGTCCAAAATCATCGAGTATTCGCTGCCGGTGCTGATGTTCCTGTATCCTCTGGCCATCACGCTGATCCTGCTGGCGCTGTTTGGAAAGCTGTTTGACCATGACAGGGTCGTGTATCGATGCGTCACGGCATTCACCGGCTTTTCCGCCCTGTTCGATTTGATCAAGACGCTGCCTGCGGGCGTGCAGAGCAGCCTTCACCTGGAGGGCCTGGTCCGCCTGGCGGAAAACACGCTGCCCTGGTTCCGCCTGAATCTGGGCTGGGTGGCGCCCGCCGCCATCGGGTTTGCGCTGGGCATGCTGATGCGCACCATTCGGAAACGCAGCGGGAATGTTTGAACTGCATAAGAAAACAGCAGCGGCGTATCGTCATGGATGCGCCGCTGCTCAGTTTATCCATCAATTCTCTGCTGCTGCCTGCAAACGGCCACTCGCTCCACCGTCCACAGGGCGGTCCCCCTCCCTCCTGAGGGAGCTGGCACGGCGTTAGCCGTGACTGAGGGAGTGTATCAAAAATCCCCCTGCAAACCGATGCAGGGGGATGACGTTCAGTTCGATCCCAGGTACGCGGCCTTGACGTCCTCGTTGGCCAGAAGCTCCTGACCAGAGCCGGTCATGGTGATGCGGCCGGTCTCCATCACGAAGCCGTAGTCCGCGCAGCGCAGCGCGGCGTTGGCGTTCTGCTCGATGAGCAGGATGGTGATGCCCTCGCTCTTGAGCTCGCGGATGATGGAGAAGATGTCCTTGACCACCAGCGGCGCCAGACCCAGGGACGGTTCATCCATCATCAGCAGCTTCGGCTTGGCCATCATCGCGCGGCCGACGGCCAGCATCTGCTGCTCGCCGCCGGAGAGCGTGCCGGCCAGCTGCCACTCGCGCTCGCGCAGGCGCGGGAAGCGGCGGTAGATGTCCTTGATGCCCTCCTCAATCTCGTCCTTGTCCTTGCGCAGGTAGGCGCCGATCTTGAGGTTTTCCTTGACGGTGAGGTTGGCGAACACGCGGCGGCCTTCCGGCACGAGTGCAATGCCCTCGGCGACGATCTTCTGGGAATTCAGGGAGGTGATGTCCCGGCCCATGAAGTTGATGCTGCCCTCGCTGGGCTTGACCAGACCGGAGATCGCGCGCAGCGTCGTCGATTTGCCCGCGCCATTCGCGCCGATCAGGGTGACGATCTGCCCCTGACGCACGTCGAAGCTGATGCCCTTGAGCGCCTCGATGCCGCCGTAATGGACCTTCAGGTCCGTGACCTTGAGCATAATCATTCTTCATCCACCCCCAGATACGCCGCGATGACGGCGGGATTGTCGCGCACTTCCCTGGGCGTGCCCTCCGCGATCTGCTTGCCGAAGTCGATGACGTAGATGCGGTCGGAAATGCCCATGACCAGGTTCATGTGGTGCTCGATCATGAAGACCGTCAGGCCGAATTTGTCCTTGATCTCCTTGATGAACACGCCCAGCTCCTCGGTCTCCTGCGGGTTCATGCCGGCGGCCGGCTCATCCAGCAGCAGGAGCTTGGGGTGCGTCGCCAGCGCGCGCACGATCTCCAGACGGCGCTGCTGGCCGTAGGGGAGAGAGGTGGCCAATTCGTTCGCCACGCCGTCCAGACCCACGATCTTGAGCAGCTCCATCGCCTCCTCGCGCATGGCGTGCTCCTCCTTAAGGTTCAGGCGGAAGGTGGCGGTGAAGACGTTGCTGGTGCGGCGCATGTGCATGGCGATGAGCACGTTGTCAAACACCGTCTGGCTCTTGAACAGGCGAATGTTCTGGAACGTGCGGGCGATGCCCAGGCTGGTGATCTTGTCCGGCGTGCGCACGATTTGCTTGGTGTACAGGCCGGCGTTCTCGCCTGCGTAGGCGCGCTTCATCTTGCCGGTGGGGTAGTTTTCCGCGATGGTCTTGCCCATGAAGTCCACGCGGCCGTTGGTCGGCTCGTAGACGCCGGTGATGCAGTTAAAGGCTGTGGTCTTGCCCGCGCCGTTGGGGCCGATCAGGGCGACGATTTCGCCTTCACCAATGTCCATGGAGAGGTTGTTCACCGCGACGACGCCGCCAAACTGCATCGTCACGTTCTCCACATGCAATACGTTCCGGCTCATCGCCTGGCGCCTCCCTTCGCTTTCTTTGTCCGTTTCTCAACCAGGTCCCACAGCTCGTTTTCGCCCATGATGCCCCGGCGGAAGAACAGCACGATCACCATGATGACGACGGAGAAGACGACCATGCGGAAGCCGGAGCGCAGCAGCGGCACCTTGAACGTTCCGCCGAAGAGGACCATCTCCGTATCCAGGAAGCGCAGCCACCACTCGCTGGCGGCGATGAACAGGAAGCTGGCGATAACGCTGCCGCTGATGGAGCCCATGCCGCCGATGACGACGATGAGCAGGATCTCGTAGGTCATGGAGGACTTGAACGCGTTGGCCTGCAGGCTGCCCTGGTACATGGCCAGCAGCGCGCCGCCGATGCCCGCGAAGAAGGAGGAGATGACGAACGCCATCTGCTTGTGGTGGAAGAGGTTGATGCCCATGGCCTCGGCGGCGATCTCGTCGTCGCGGATGGCCTTGAACGCGCGGCCGTACGTCGAGTTGATGAGCAGGACGATGATGCCGATACAGATCGTCGCTGCGGCGAAGACCGGGACGACCGACTTGAACGTCGGATAGGTCTTGAGCAGGTTGGAGCCGTTGGTGATCGGGCCGAGGGTGTCCCACTGGATGATGGCGCGGATGATCTCCGCAAAGCCGAGCGTCGCGATGGCGAGGTAGTCGCTCTTCAGCCGCAGCACCGGCATGCCGATGAGCGCGGCGATGAGCGCGGCCAGCGCGCCCGCGGCGAGGATGCCCACGATGGTCGGCACGGTGAAGCCGATGATGCCGCCGTTATAATACTGATAGACCGCCGCGCGCTTGGCCATGGGGATGGTGAGCACGGCGTAGGTGTACGCGCCCACGAGCATGAAGCCCGCCTGGCCGAGGGAGAACAGGCCCGTGAAGCCGTTGAGCAGGTTCATGGACACGGCGATGAGCGCGTAGATGGCGCCCTTCTTGAGCACAGTGATGAGCATCGAGCGGCGGCCGAACTGCTGCTCGAGCAGGTATACCGCGACGAACATCAGGGCGAGCAGCGCGACGTTGATGAGGTTTTTCGTGGATTTCTTCATACCGCTCACCTCAAACCTTCTCAGAAGTCTTTTCGCCGAACAGGCCGGTGGGCTTGAACAGCAGGATGACGATCAGCAGCGCGAAGGTGAAGGCGTCGGAGAACGTGGTGTAACCCAGTGCCTTGATGATGTTTTCGCAGATGCCGATGATGAACGCGCCGATGACCGCGCCCGGGATGGAGCCGATGCCGCCGAACACCGCCGCGACGAAGGCCTTGA
Organism: Clostridiales bacterium; assembly: GCA_004557905.1. Taxonomy (GTDB): domain Bacteria; phylum Bacillota; class Clostridia; order Christensenellales; family Aristaeellaceae; genus Ventricola. The sequence continues at coordinate 19,053 of SFFH01000005.1, forward strand.
GGCCCGGCATCGCACCGACGGTCGGGGTGACGGAGGTGTAGTTGGAGAAGTAGAGCACGGAGCCGACGGCCGCCAGCAGCGAGCCGATGATGAACGTGGTGGAGATGACGGAGTCGATCTTGATGCCCATCAGCTGCGCGGTTTCAAAATCCTTCGAGACGGCGCGCATGGCCATGCCGATCTTCGTCTTCTGGATGATGGTGACCAGCGCGATGACCAGCAGGATGGTCAGCAGCGGGGTGACCAGGGTGACGACCTTGGTCGTCGCCGTACCGATGGTGATGGAGTTGGAGATCCACGGGATGGTGGGGTACTGCTTGGCCAGGCCGCCCGTCACATACCACATCAGGTTCTGCAGAAGATAGCTCACGCCGATGGCGGAGATCATGACGGACATGCGCGGCGCGCTGCGCAGCGGCTTGTAGGCAACGCGCTCCACCGTGAAGCCCAGCAGCACGGTGAGGGCGACGACCAGCGGGATGGCGATCTGCACGGGCAGCGCCGCGCTGAGATACACCATGAAAAAACCTGCGGCGGTGAAGATATCGCCGTGGGCAAAGTTGATCAGGCGCAGGATGCCGTATACCATCGTATAGCCGACGGCGATGAGGGCATACTGACCGCCTACCGAGATGCCCGAGAGCAGGTAGGGCAGGATTTTGTCAAACATGGTTGCAAGCCTCCGTGTTGTGCGGGATGTTGCCCCGAATGATGCCGTTTTTTCCTGAGACGAAGACGCCGAACCCGCGTAGGGGCGCGGGTTCGGCAGAATGCACACTCGGATGAGATCGGGGCCGCGATTACTTGTCGAGCTCCGCGACGGTCTGGGTCTTCACGAAGTCGAACGCGACGGTCTCGGTGTTGGCCTTCTTGATGTAGGCCATATCCTTGTTGGCGTCGCCGATCTCGTTGAAGGAGATGGCGCCGGTCACGCCGGTGGTGACGACGGACGGGAGCGCCTCGGCGATGGCCGCGCCCTCGATGGAGTCGGCAGCCTTGATGGCCTCGATGGCGACCATGTACGCGTCATAGCCCAGCGCGGAAACCGCAGCGACGATGTCGTTGCCGCCGTTGTTGGTCTTCTTGTCCGGGTTGGCGTTCAGCCAGGCCTTGAAGCCCTGGACGAACTCGGCAGCCTGCGTGGAGGACTCATCCTTCTCATCGAAGAAGGTGGACATGCAGATGGTCAGGCTGGTGCCCTTGGCGGCGTCCAGGATGACGGAGGACTCCCAAGTATCGCCGGCCAGCAGCGGCAGTGCGATGTTCATGGAAGCAGCCTGGTTGATCAGCAGGGACGCGACGGTGGTGCTGGTCGGGCAGAAGATGACATCCGCGCCGCCGTTGACCGCGTTGGTCAGGTAAGCGGTGTAGTCGGAGGTGCCTTCGGTGAACTGCTCGTTGATGACGGTGCCGCCCATCGCCTCGAACGCCTTGGCGAAGTAGGTGGCCAGGCCGGTGGTGTAGTCGTCGCCCAGCTGGCTGAGGACGTACGCGGTCTTCGCGCCGAACTCATCCATGGCGAAGTTGGCCATGACGGTGCCCTGGAACGGATCCAGGAAGCAGACGCGCCAGTAGTAGTCGCACAGGGAGGTCACGCCCGGGTTGGTGCAGGAGCAGCCGATGGCCGGAACCTCAGCGTCGGCGAACACCTCGCCGCCCGCCATGGACACGCCGGAGCCGTAGGAGCCCAGCACGATGGAGACGCCGGCGTCAACCAGCTCCTGGGCCGCGGAGACGGCCTTGTCGGTCGCGGACTGGTTGTCCACGATAACCAGCTCGACGTCATAGGTCTTGCCGCCGACCTCGACGGTGGGAACGATGGAGTTGGCAAACTCGATGCCGATGACCTCCTGCTTGCCGCCCGCGCCGTTGTCGCCGGACGCCGGCTCGAAGACGCCGATCTTCACGGTTTCCGCCAGCGCGGAAACAGCAAACAGGGACATAACCAGAACCAAAGCCAGTGCGATAGTCTTTTTCATTCGGGGTAACCTCCTTAGTCAAGAGTGATAGGTGCATTATACAGAATATTCCAGAGAAAAACAACCCCTCTTTTCACAAAAATTGAAGCTTTTGGGAGCAAAAGCGTCCGAAAACAGGAAACTGGGCCTTTTGAGCGGCGGATTTATGCAGTTCAGACGTCAGACCAATGCGTTTTCTATACTGCATTAACGTGATGAAACGGCATTTTGCGTCAAGCGCGTTGCCTGCCTGTGCATTCTATGATATAATAGGATACTGGTATGACGGAAACAAAAGGCGAGGTGTCGGTCATGGCTTCTTTTCTTGACAATCTGCGCAGGATGGTGGGCATGAAGCCCAGGAATGATGAAGAACCGAAGAAAAAGCAGGAGCAGCCCGACCGGGTCGGCGCGTTTGCGGCGCTGAGCGCGCAGCTGCTTTCCTGCGAGGATGAGGCGCAGAAGGCGGAGATCCGGGAGAAAATGTGCAAAGCGCTGCCCGATACGCTCTTCCTGGCGCCGATGTGCTATGAGGGCGAGGACCCGAACGCGCCGGTCAGCGACCGCGCGCTGCACGCGACCGTCGGCGCGAAGCGCCTGTACGCGCTCAACCAGCACATCGTCACCAACGGCAACCCCGGCTACCGCCTGGCGAAGAAGAGCGACAGCCGCCGCGTGCACCTGCGCACCATCGTCTATCACAGGACGAAGGAGGAATGGGTGCCGCTGTTCACCGATTTCACGAAGCTGCTGCCGGTGTTCGGGCAGAAGTCCCGCGTGACCGTCATCTCCTTTGATGAAGCAAAAAAGATGGCCGCGCCGTACAGCGGGCTGGTCATCAACCCGGGCAAGGACGCCATCAAGCTGGAGCAGAGCGAATTGAAGAAGATATGCTGATACAAAAGCCGCCGGCCCTGCATGTGCAGAAGCCGGCGGCTTTGACGTATGCGATTTATTTGTCCCAGTCCTCGTTGAGCTTCATGCCCGGGCGGTAATACAGCCTGTCCTCCTCAGTGATTTCGCGCATCACGCGGCAGGGCACGCCGCAGGCGACGACGTTGTCCGGAATGTCGCGGGTGACGACGCTGCCCGCGCCGATCACGCTGTTTTCGCCGATGGTCACGCCCGGCATGATCGTCACGTTGGCGCCGATCCAGACGTGGTCCTTGATGACGACCGGCAGGGAGAACTGCGCGCCCTTATCGCGCAGGGACGGGTGCAGCGGATGGCCGGTGGTGGAGATGACGACGTTGGGCGCGAACATGACGTAGCTGCCGATGCGGCATTCTCCGTCGTCCACGACGGTCAGGTTGAAGTTGGCGTAGACGTGATCGCCCATGTGGGTGTTGCAGCCGTAGGCGAAGTGAATCGGCGCCTCCATCCAGATGGACTTGCCGCAGGTGCCCAGCAGCCTGTGAAGCAGCTCGTCCTTGCGCTTTACGTCCATCGGTCGGGTACTGTTGTAGTCAAAGCAGATTTCCTTGGCGATCTGGCGCTGCTCCTCGATCACCTGCTCGTAGGCCTGATCTTCCTTCGAAGCATGGCCGAATTCGATATAGACCTTGCCGGTCTCCATCTGTTCCCTGAGGCTCACGGATTATCCCTCCTGAGGCGTTTTTTCTATATAATATTGTAGCATATCGCGCGGCGTGGTTCAATCACTTGTTCGCCATGTTTGCGCGTGATATAATGAAATCAACCGATCACAGGAGAGGGGATGAACCCATGGCAGACGCGTACTGGGCCGGTCCGGGGGAAAAGGAAGAGATCGTCGAGTTCATCGACTATGTGTTTTCCAAGGCGCATCGCCCGCATGATTTTGCGACTCTGCTGCCCAAGCTCTACGGCGAGCATGGCGACGGGGCCGCGCATCACTTTGTCGTGCGCGAGGAGGGGAAGCTCGCGGCGACGGTGCTGGTCTACCCGGTGATGATGCACATCGGCGAAAGAACGCTGACGACGCTGGGCGTCGGCTCGGTGAGCACGCATCCCCGGGCGCGGGGCAGGGGCTATATGCGTCTGCTCATGGACGCGGTGGACGCGCGGGCGAAGGAGACGGGCGCGGCGTTCGCTGTGCTCGGCGGGCAGCGGCAGCGCTACCAGTATTTCGGCTACGATTACGCCGGTTACGAGCTGCACGGCCGGTTGACGCCGGCCAACGCCCGCCACGCGCTCAGGACGGTGGATGCGGCGGACTATGACGTGATGCCCATGACGCAGGCGCATGTGCCGCAGGCTGCCGCGCTGCTGGAGCGCCAGACGTGTTTCTGTGCGCGCAGCGGGGAAGCGTATCTGGACATCCTACGCTCGTGGAACAACGAGCCGTTTGCGCTGCGCAGGGGAGGGCGGCCGGTCGGCTTCGGCGCGCTGCGGCAAAATGAAGGGAACTGCCATCTTGCGGAGCTGCTGCTGGAGGATGAGGCGGATTTCCCTGCGGCGATGAAGCTGCTGAGCGCGCGCTATGGCGCGCTGACCGTTTGCGCCGCGCCGTGGGAGCGGAAGCGGGCAAAATGGCTGGCGTCTGTCTGCGAGGAGGTTGCCGTTCAGCCTAATCATCAGTTCAAATTCTACGATGAGGAACAGGTGCGTGCGGCCTGCGCGGCGCTGGACGGATTCCTGCCCATGAAGATGGCGCTGCCGGTTTGCGTGACGCCGCCGGACTGCGTGTGACGCAGAGGAGGAAGCGAGGACGGGACGCACGGCCTGCCGGGATGGAGCTGATGCGCCGCACTCCTCGCGATTCTGTCGTTTCTTCAGGACTGTCTGGCTGCACAGACAGTCTTTTTTCCTGTCTGGACGCATACGCTTGAAGGCAACAGGATGGACAAAGGGAGGGACGGCGCGTGGAACTGAAGCTGACGCGAGAGACGCTGCGCTTTGAGAGACTGGTGAACCGCGGCGAGGAACAGGTGACCATCGAGGGCGAGGCGACGCTGCCGGGCAGCATGCGCGACGCCGTGACCGTGCTGAGCGTGCAGGCGCAGACCCACCTGAGCGATGCGCAGGCGGGGAATGGCGAGGCCGGCGTGCGCGGGCGCGTGTGCTTCCAGGTGCTCTATACCCAGGGCGATCTGACCCGCGTGCGCGCACTGGAGACGAGCTGCGATTTCACGCACACCATGCCGCTCTCCGGGGTGACGCCCGCCATGCGCATATTCGCCTCGGCGGCTGTGCAGGAGACCGAGGGCATCGCGGGCAGCGGACGCATGACGCTGCGCGCTCTGCTTGGCGTGCAGACCGAGGCGTTTGAGACCATCGAGCGCGAGCTGGTCACCCGTGCGGAGGACGCAGACGGCGCGGACGATCTTCAGACCCGGACGCAGACGGTTGCGTTCTGCGCGGGCGAGGCGCTCGGCGAAAACAGGACGCTCGTGCGCGAGGAGTTTGATCTGCCGGCCAAGCTCGAGGTGGGGGACGTGCTCAGTGCGACGGCCTCGGCCACGGCAAGCGAGCTCTCCGGCGGCAATGGGCGCATCGGCGTATCCGGCACGATCGAGGTGCGCGCGCTGCACAGGCCCAAAGAGCCGGGCAATCCCATGGTGGCCACCGTGCACGAGCTGCCGTTTGACCTGACGATCGACACGCCGCAGCTGGCGGACGGCGCGCAGCCGCAGGCCGAGGCGGAGGTCATCGACGTGATGGCCGACTCCGTGGAGAGCGACAAGAGCCGGACGCTGCGCGTGGAGGCCGAGGTGCGCGTCAGACTGAGCCAGTGCCGGCAGCGTCAGACGGAGCTGCTGGAGGATCTCTACAGCCTCAGCGGGCCCGTGCTCGAGCCGGTGACGGAGACGCTCGACGTGCATACGTCGGAGGAAAACGCGGATGTGCGCGAGAGCACGCGGCTGCAGGTGGCGATGCCCAAGGATATGCCGCCCATCGGCACGGTGCTGGCCAGCTTTGTGCAGCCGACGATCACGGCGGTCACGCCGTCGGGCCGCAGGCTCGACGCGGAGGGCGTGATGGGCGTGACGATCATCTACCTGCCGGTGGATTCCGATATCCCGGTCTCCATGCGCACGCGAGAACCGTTCGTGATGACCTTTCCGGTCGAGGCCGGGGAGGACGTGCGCGTGCAGGCCTATCCCATCGAGACGACGACCGGGCCGACGACCAGCGACCGCGCGGAGCTACGGTGCGTGCTGGGCCTGCGCGCGAGACAGCACGGCGTGAGGCGGATTCAGGGCGTGACGGACGTGATCGAGCGCCCGCAGGAGCGGCAGGAGCGGGGCTTTGTGCTCGTGTGGCCGGCGGCGGGCGAGACCCGGTGGGACACCGCGCGCAGGCTGCGCGTGGCGCAGAGCGAGCTGCGCCCGGCGGGCAAGAGTGCGCTGCTGGCGTTCAGACGGTAAATGGCGGATAGGGGCGGCTTCTTCGCGCCAACGGAGGAGCCGCCTGCTTTGCACAGGTTTTGAAAAAAGGGGTTGACAAAGGCGGGGGGGCTGTCATATAATAGTTCTGCTGGTTCGAGCAGACTGGAGAGATGGCCGAGTGGTTTATGGCGCTGGTCTTGAAAACCAGTGATACCGAGAGGTACCGGGGGTTCGAATCCCTCTCTCTCCGCCATTTCAGTTTCATATCGTGCAGGTCTTGCAGAAGTACCCAAGAGGCCGAAGGGGCTCCCCTGCTAAGGGAGTAGGCTGCGTGAAGCGGCGCGAGGGTTCAAATCCCTCCTTCTGCGCCAGAAAAGAGACTTTGATTTGTCAGAGTCTCTTTTGTTATGCAAAAAGAGAAGGAGAGAAGGGATTTGAACTGGCCCGGGAGTAAAAGACAGCCCAGTGGGCTGTCTGAGCCGGGCTGACCGAGGCGCGTCGAGCGACGAGAGCAAATCCCTCCTTCTGCGCCAAGTCCACCTTTTCAGTAATAGCTGGAAAGGTGGACTTTTTCTATGTGGGGCCTATGCTTTTGAGCGGAAAATCATTTCCGGTTTCATAATCATATTTTTGGCCTGAAACGGTATTTTTCCGAAAAATATCACACAGCTAGATCACACGAGCGTGGCGTCCAGTTTTCGGAGCGACGCAGGCCGGGTGTATACGCATTTGATGAAGATATCCTTGGCGGCTTCCCAAATCTGCGTTTGCTGCGTAAACCTGAGCGCAGGAGGGAATTCCGCGACAAATTCCTCCTGCGCTGCGGCCCATACCGGGAGCAGCGCAAGGACCGCTGCGATCCAACGAAGCCGTTTCATCAATGCTGCTTCCTCTGCTTTTGTAACGGTGACTCAGGCTTCTTGAATCCACACGGTCATCTCGCCCGCGCTGCGGTTGCTCCAGGCGTAGTACGGAATGGCGCGCAGGGTGACGGGCGTCTGTGCGGGCGCGTCCTCGCTGTACAGCGCCGGTGCGGGCTGCAGGCGCAGACCGTCGGCCTCCAGCACCGTGACGCCGCCGAGCAGAGCGGGATCGTGCGCCGGCACGCGGATTTCGGCGTCCCTGGGCAGGCGCAGGCAGGAAAGCTCCTCGCCGTTGTCCTCGCTCTCCAGGCAGTAGACGATCGGCCCGCGGGCAAGCGCAACGCGCCCTGCGGCATCGCGCACGCGCGGATCGGCGTGAAGGCGGCGCGCGGGCATGTCAAAGTCGACGCTGACCGTGTCGCCCGCCTGCCAGCTGCGCGTGATATAGGCGTAGCCGGAGCGGATGTCGGGGGATAGGGCTTCGCCGTTGACCGAGAAGCGGACGTTGCGGGCATAGCCGGGGATGCGCACAGCGAAGGTGAAGCCGGGCGTGTGCACGGCGGTCATCGTGAACGCGGCGCCGCCCGTCCAGGGCATGGAGGTGGACAGGGAGACGTCCGCGTGCCGGGTCTTCGCCTGGCTGCCGATGAACAGGTGCGCGTAGAGCGTGCGCTCGTCCTCCGTGTAGAGATAGCCGCCCAGCGAGGTGATCAGCCGGGCGAGGTTCGGCGGACAGCAGGCGCAGGCGTGCCACTTCGGGCGGACAGGCAGCACGTGCTTGTGGGTGGCCAGCCGGCCCGAGATGCGGGGATGCACCTCGAGCGGATTGACGTAGAAGAAACGGGTGCCGTCCAGCTGCATGCCGGCCAGCGCGCCGTTGTACAGCTCAAGCTCGAGGATGTCGCCGTAGACGGCGCGCGGCTCCAGCGTGAGCAGGCTGCTGGCAAAGAACGCCATGGCGACGGAGGCACAGGTTTCGCCGTAGGCCGTGTCGCCGGGCAGGTGATAGTCGTCCGTGAACGCCTCCAGGTGCACCGTGGAGCCGATGTTGCCGGTGACGTACATCTGGCGCTGGGTGATGGCGTCGAACATCCGGCGGCAGGCTTCGGCAAGCTCAGCATCGCCCGTGGTCGCCGCGGCGTCGGCCATGGCGGCAAGCATGTACACCTGGCGTACCGCGTGACCGCGCGGCTTCTGCTGCTCGCGCACGGGCACGTCGCTCTGGTTGTAGACGTTGTCCTCAGGATCAATGCCGTAATCGCCAAAGGCCAGACCGAGCGTCTCCTTCGGCGTGTGCTTTTTGAAGAATTCGGGGTCCTGACCGCGCAGGTTCAGAAAGCGCAGCGCGAGGTCGCGGTGGCGCGGATCCCCGGTGACGCGGTACAGGCGAAGCAGCGCCAGCTCGATCTCCTGATGGCCGGGGATGCCCTCCACGCCGCCCTCGCCGAAGCGGGCGTCAATGTGGTCCACCAGGCGAAGGACAATATGAAGCAGCTCGTCCATGCCCGCGGCCTCGTGCAGCGCCACGGCGGCCTCGATGAGGTGGCCCGCGCAGTAGAGCTCGTGGCACTCGAGCAGATTCGTCCAGCGGGGAATGACGTGCCTGACGGTGAAGTAGGTGTCCAGATAGCCGTCCGGCTGCTGCGCGCGGCCGATGAGCGCGACGATGTCCCGCACGCGCGCGGCAAGCGCCTCGTCCGGATGAATGCACAGGGAATAGGCGGCGGCCTCCAGCCATTTGGCGACGTCGCTGTCCTGGAACACCATGCCGTAAAACTCGCCCTGCTGCTCGCCGGCCGCCATGCGGAAGTTTTCAATCGCATGGGACTTCGCCGCGCCGGGCACCTCGTCGCGCAGGATGCGTTCCATATAGGGAATGGTGACGTCGGTCATGAGCTGCTGGCGGGAGGCCCAGAAGCCCTCCGAGAGGACGACCTGAGGAAGCGGAACCTTGGTGATTGTGGAAGCCATTGCAATCCCTCCATGATGTGGTGGTCTTTACCGGCAGTACCGATAGATGTCGGGAATCTTCTCCGGAAGCGGAGAGCCGGTTTTGGAACCGCAGCTGCCGCGACAGACGATATACGGACTGAAGGTGATGTGCTGCGGGGGCGTGTCGTCGCGGTGAATGCGCCTGCGCAGCAGGTCGATGCCACTGCGTGCCATCGCGGGGATGTCGTAGCCCACGGAACAAAGCGGCGCGGGGACGGGCAGAATACTCTGTATATTGTCAAAGCCGATGACGGCCATATCACGCGGAATGGACAGCCCCTGGCTGTGAAGGATGCTGACGGCAAACCAGGCTTCCAGGTCGCAGAAGACGAAGATGCCCGTGACGCCGTCCTGACGCCAGGCGCTCAGCTGCGCCCGGATTTCGTCTTCGCCTGAGCAGCAGGCAAGCTGGCCGTTCTCCCTGGGCAGGCCGTGCTCTTCGAGCGCACGCAGAAAGCCGTGCGTGCGCCACTCGCTGCTGCCCACGACGTCGAAGCTGCTCAGAAAGCCCAGATGCGTATGCCCGGCGTCGATCAGGTGCTTTGCGGCCAGATATGCGCCCTCCTCCTCGCAGCAGACGACCCAGTCGTCCTCCGGTGAATCCAGGTGACGGGCCATGAGCACATAGGGGACGCCCGCGGCCTTCATGCGCTCGATGGTGCGCCCGGAGCCGCGGCAGGGGAACAGCAGGATGCCGTCCACCTGGCGGCTGATGGCGGTTTCCACCACCTGAAGCTCCAGCTCCGGGTTATCCCTGGAGCAGAAGATGAACAGCGAATAGCCATATTCCGCGGCGACGTTCTGGATGGCATCGGTCATGACGCCATAGTAGGGGTTGCTCATGCCGCCGACGACGACGCCCAGCGTCTTGGTGTGCCCGGAGCGCAGTGAGGAGGCCATCTGATTGCGGATATAGCCCATCTCGTCGGCGGCTTGCCGGATATATTCCCGGGTGGCGGCGGAAATGTCGCTCTTGTTTTTCAGTGCCCGGGATACGGTATTGACCGTGTATCCCGTACGGTCTGCAATGTCCTGCAGGGTGCAGCGGCGGGACTTATCGTTTCGTATCATGTCGGTTCCCCTTGCCTGTCAAATCTTCCGCCCTTATTCTACATGAACCGGTATGGAATGTCAATTTTATTGTTGACATGAATAAAAAACCGTGCTATAATTTCACCAGATGATAACATTAACGTTAATGTAAAACGCTGATGTTAGGCGAAGAATGTTAAATTGCGCCTTTTTGACGCCGGGAGGGACGTTTGCCCGCGCGCCATCGGGCGCGCGCTGTCTGCTTTGACGAAGCATGGTTTGGTGCTTCTCAAAATAAAAAAGGAGGTTTTCGTTATGAAGAAAATCGTTGCCCTGGCTCTCGCGCTGTGCATGATCGCGGCTCTCGCCGTCGGCTCCGCCGAAGCCACCAAGCTCACGGCGTGGACGTTCATCGCCCAGCATCAGGAGTATTATGAGGGCATGGCCGAAAAGTGGAATGCGCTCCATCCGGACGAGCAGATCGAGATCGAAGTCACCACCCTCGGCTACGACGACATGCACAACAAGATGAAGGTCGCGCTCCAGTCCGATCAGGGCGCGCCGGATGCCTGCGACGTGGAGCTGGGCCAGTTCCCGAACATCCTCGCGTACAGCGACAAGCTGGTTGAGCTCGACTCCTACATCGAGCCGCTGAAGGACGACATCGTCGAAGCCCGCCTGCAGATCTACTCCAAGGACGGCCACTACTACGGCATGCCGCTGCACGTCGGCGCGATGGTCGCGTACTATCGTGTGGACCTGATGGAGAAGGCCGGCGTGGATTATACCGCCATCAAGACCTGGGACGACTGGTATGAGGCCGGCCTGAAGGTCAAGGAAGCCACCGGCGCATGGATGGGCACCGTGGAAACCTCTACCCAGTGGGTCGCCACCCTCATGCTCGGTCAGCAGGGTACCGACTGGCAGAAGGACGGCGAGGTGCTGGTGAACACCGAGGCTGTCGCCAAGGTTGTTGACACCCAGAAGAAGTGGCTCGAGGCCGGCATCGCCGAGGTTTGCCCGGGCGGCCAGCCGGATACCGAGGAAGGCAAGGCCTACATCGCCAACAACGACATCGCCTGCGTCATCATGCCGTTCTGGTACATGAGCCGCTTCACCGGCGAAATCGGTGAGGTCCGCGCCAACCAGTACGCCGTCGCGCCCTGCCCGGTCTTTGAAGAGGGCCAGATCCGCTCCGTCGGCGCCGGCGGAACCGGCACCGTCATCTACAAGAACGGCGCGAACGCCGACCTGGCTGCCCGCTTCTTCACCTACGCCAAGATCTCCGACGAAGGCAACCGCTATGTCTGGGAAGTGCTGGGCTTCGACCCGGTCAACAAGGCCGTCTGGGAGGACGAGGCGCTCATGAAGAACGACGACAACGCGTTCAACAAGTACTTCGTCGGCTACCCGGTCGATGCGCTGCTGCAGATCAAGGACGAAATCGGCGCCATGATCTCCAACGAGATCAGCCCGACCATCAGCAGCTACCTCGGCTCCACCCTGTGGAACGAGGTGTATGTGGACGGCGTGGACACTGCCGAGGCCCTGGAGGCTGCGCAGGACGCCATCGAGAGCGACCTGTTCTAAGGAAGCAACTGCCCGGGTATCTGCTTTGATGACCCGCGGATGGGGGAAAACCTCCCCCATCCGTTTCCTGTATCCGGCCTCCGCATGAGGAAGCCGGATGCGCTGCCCAAACGGCAAGCTGACATGCCGGGCACAGCACAGTGACAGAAAGGGGACCTGCGGGATGCAAACCAAAACCATGACGCCCGTAACCAGCCGCAACAAATGGAAGAAGACGGCCTATCTGCTGGTCATTTCCGCGGTGCTGCTGGCCCTGGGCCTGTACGCCATGTTTACCCTCGGAACGGCTTCCACGCGCTTTGATACGGCGTACGATCGAGGGATGGATCTGTCGCCTTATTACTTTGCGCCGCTGGTTGAGGGCGAAAGCTACAGCGCGCTGCAGAGCGTGTGGCTGGCGATTGCGCGCCACAGGATGATCCCGATTCTTGCGGCTGTGCTGGTGTTCGTGCTGTTTGTGGCGCTCAACCGTGAACTGCTCTACTCGCAGAATATCGCGCCGTACGTCTTCGTGCTGCCGTTCCTGCTGACGTTTATTGTGTTCTTCGTGTATCCGCTCATCTCGACCGTCATCATGAGCTTCCAGGAGATCAAGGGCTCCGGTACCACGTGGATCGGCCTGAAGAACTACCGCGACATGTTCGCCAACAAGAACTTCTGGATCGCGGTCAAGAACTCCATGCGCTACATGGTGCTCACCTGCGCCATCCTGATTCCGATGCCGCTGGTGCTGGCGTACCTGCTCAATTCCAAGATGATGCCCCGGAGGCTGGCGGATATCTTCAAGACCGTCTCCTATATGCCGGTGCTGTGCTCCGTCGTTGTGGCCGGCATCATCTTCCGCATGATGTTCTCCGAGCTCAGCGGCGCCATGATGAACCAGATCCGCGCCGCCCTGGGCCTGGCGCCCATCGCCTGGCTCAAGGGCGAATGGACGAGCATGTTCGCCATGGTGCTCCTGTGCATGTGGCGCTGGACGGGCATGAACATCCTGTACTATACGGCCGGCCTCAAGTCCATCTCCAACGACCTGTATGAGGCGGCCGAAATCGACGGCGCGAACGAGTTCCAGAAGTTCTGGAACGTCATCCTCCCGCTGCTCAAGCCGACGACGATCTACGTGCTGACGATCTCCATCTACGCGGGATTGTCCATGTTCACCGAGAGCTACATGATCTTCGGCACCAACAACTCGCCCAAGAACTACGGCCTGACCATCGTCGGCTACCTGTACCGCTACGGCTTCGAGAAGGTCGACAAGTTCGGCTTCGCGTCCGCGGTCGGTCTGGTGCTGCTGGCCGGCGCGATGGTGATCACCGTCGTGCAGCTGTTTGTCACCGGCACCATCGGCAGGAAGGAGGAGAAGTAAGCAATGAAAAAGGAAAAAGAGGGCCGCAGATTCTCCGTCTCGACGGTCGTGGTGGTCGCGCTCTTCGCGCTTCTGGCGTTTCTGATCATCGTGCCGCTGTATGCGCTGCTGCTGGGCACCTTCAAGGGCGGCGCCGAGCTTTTCGTCAGCGGCCTGAACCTCAACCCCACCTGGGACAAGCTGCACCTGAAGGCCTGGCGCTATCTGTTCACCGGCGTGATGAGCGACGGCACCTCCAACCCGCATGATTACTTCATCTGGTACAAGAACAGCCTGTTCATCGTGCTGGTGCAGGGCGGCCTCACGCTGCTGCTGTCCTCCATGGTGGCTTACGGCCTTTCGAAGTACAGGTTCAAGGGGCAGAACGCCATGTTCCTGTGCGTGCTGCTGGTCATGATGATTCCGCTGGAAATCCTCATGCTCCCGATGTACTCCCAGATCAACACCATGGGCCTGCGCGACAGCTACGCCGGCGTGATGCTGCCGTTCCTGGTCAGCATGAGCGCGGTGTTCTTCTTCCGCCAGTTCCTGGAGGGCATTCCGGTCGATCTGCTCGACGCCGGCCGCGTGGACGGCTGCACCGAGTACGGCATCTTCTTCCGCATCATCATGCCCGTCATGCTGCCGGCGTACGCCTCCATGGCAGTCATGGTCGGCATGGGCGCGTGGAACGGCCTGCTCTGGCCGATGCTGGTCATCTCGGACATGAAGAAGTACACCATCCCGATCGGCTTGAACACCCTGTGGTCCCCGTACGGCAACAACTACGACCTGATGATCACGGGTTCCTGCTTCGCGATTGTGCCGCTGCTGGTGCTGTATCTGTTTGCGCAGCGCTTCATCATCGAGGGCATGACGGCCGGCGCTGTCAAGGGCTGAGCATTTCCGTGGTGACACGGACGATGTGATTTGGTATAATTCAGAAATACGGCGTGCCTGAGCACGCATGAGAAGGAGAATGACTGCATGAAAAAAGCGACGATGATCCTCGACCGCGACTATGCAATCGGTCAGATCGATCCCCGCATCTATGGCTCTTTCATTGAGCACCTCGGACGCGCTGTGTACGGCGGCATCTACGAGCCGGGCCATCCCACCGCGGACAAGCACGGCTTCCGCCGCGACGTGATGGAGATGGTGCGCAAGCTGGATGTGCCGGTGGTCCGCTATCCCGGCGGCAACTTCGTCTCCGGTTTCAACTGGGAGGATTCCGTCGGCCCGCGGGAGAGCCGTCCCCGCAGGCTGGATCTGGCGTGGATGACGACCGAGACCAACGAGGTCGGCCTGCATGAGTTCGCCGACTGGTGCAAAGAGGTCAATACCGAGATGATGTACGCGGTGAACCTCGGCTCCCGCGGCGCCGACGCGGCGCGCAGCATCGTCGAATATGCCAACCACAAGGGCGGCACCTACTGGTCCGACATGCGCATCAGGAACGGCCGCAAGGAGCCGTTCGGCATCAAGCTCTGGTGCCTGGGCAACGAGATGGACGGCCCGTGGCAGATGTGCCACAGGACGGCGTACGACTACGGCTGCATCGCGCGCGAGGCCGGCAAGATGATGAAGTGGGTCGATCCCTCCATCGAGCTGGTGGCGTGCGGCTCCTCGGCGTACGACATGCCGACCTTCGGCACCTGGGAGTATCAGATGCTCACCGAGTGCTACGATCAGATCGACTACGTCAGCCTGCACCGCTACTACGGCAACCGCACCAACAACACGCCGGACTTCCTGGCGCGCAACATGGATCTGGACGGCTTCATCAAGACGGTCGTCTCCATCTGCGACGCCGTGGGCGGCACCAAGCACAGCAGCAAGAAGATCAACCTCTCTTTCGACGAGTGGAACGTCTGGTATCACTCCAACGAGCAGGATGAGGAGATCAAGAAGGCGGAACCATGGGGCGTGGCGCTCCCGCTGCTGGAGGACATCTACAACTTCGAGGACGCGCTCCTCGTCGGCGCGATGCTCATCACGTTCCTGCGCAACGCGGACCGCGTGAAGGTCGCCTGCATGGCGCAGCTGGTCAACGTCATCGCCCCGATCATGACCCGCAACGGCGGCGGCGTCTGGGCGCAGACGATCTACTGGCCGCTGATGCACGCCAGCAAGTACGGCCGCGGCACGGCGCTGCGCCCGGTGATCAAGTCCCCGACGTACGACTGCTCCGATTACGAGCAGGTGCCGCTCGTGGACGCGACGGCGACGCTCGCGGACAACGGCGATCTGACCGTCTTCGCGGTCAACCGCAGCCTGGACGAGGACATCGAGCTCTCCGCCGATCTGCGCGCCTTCGGCGACCTGGAGATCGTGGAGCACATTGCGCTGCACCATGACGATGTGAAGGCCGTGAACACCGAGGCAAACCCGGACAACGTCGCGCCGAAGCCCGGCCAGGGCGGTACGATGGACGGCGGTCACCTCACCGTGAAGCTGGAGAAGCTGAGCTGGAACGTCATCCGCCTGCGCAGGCGCTAATCCAAACGAACTGCATATCCTGTCGGCATCCCCTGAAGGCTGCGTCCTTTGGGGGATGCTTTTTTCAGCGATAACGGAAATATGAACGGTGAGCAAATACAGGAATGCTGCAACCTGCTGCCGGTTTTCGCAGATACATTCTGTGTGATATGCTTTGCACCGGAAAAAACAAAGCATAAGAAGGAATGATTTGTAAACAAAGGGTAAATATACCCTCAGAATTATTGACAATAAAGATGCGACCTCATATAATAGTCGATACAATGAGCATTGGGGCTGTTGAATCTGGCAGGCCCCTTCTGTCGTTTGCCGCAGAAACGCGGGGAGGCACCATGAAGGACAAGGATCTCAAGCGCATGAGCAGGGCGGAGCTGCTGGAGCTGCTGATTGACAAAACCCGCGAAAACGAGGCGCTGCACAGTCAGCTCGACGAGGCGCTTGCCCAGCTGGACGACAGGACGCTGAAGATTGAAAAGGCCGGGACGATGGCCGAAGCAGCGCTTCTGGTCAACGGTGTGCTCGATGCGGCGCAGCGGGCGGGCCAGCAGTACATGGAGAACATGCGCGAGCGCTGGTGCACGCAGGAGGAAACCTGCGAGAGGATCGAGGAGGAGAGCCGCGCGCGGTCTGAGCGGATGCTCACGGAGACGCGCGAGCGCTGCCGGAGGATGGAGCAGGAAACGCAGCAGCGCTGCGCGGAGCTCTACCGCACGGCGGAGCAGGAGGCCAACCGGAAATGGGACGACCTGTTTGCACAGCTTGAACAGCTGCGCAGCGAGAACGCGCAGCTTCAAAAGACGCTCGGCGAGCGCGATAAAAAGAGGAAATGGGGCCTATGAGCAAACCGAAGCGTCTTCGGGAGGCGCCGACGCTTGAGCAGCTTCAAAGGGAGCTTGAGCGCGTCCGCAGCCGAAGTCGGTTGAGAAGGGCGCTGTGCCGTACGCTGGCGGCGCTGGTTGTCATCGGCGCGGCCGCTGTGGCTTCGGCGCTGATGGCGCCCGTGCTGAAGGTGCACGGATCGTCCATGGCGCCGACGCTGCGCGAGGGCGATGTGCTCCTCGCGCTACGCGCGCTGCCGTGCGAGGTCGGCGATATCGCCGCATTTTCCTTTGAGGATCGGATTCTGGTCAAACGCATTGCCGCATCGGCGGGCGATGTGGTGGATGTGAGCGAGGACGGCGTCCTGCTGGTGAACGGGCAGGCGCTGGAGGAGACGGGCGGTCGGACGCAGGATTCCGGGACGACCGATATCGCTCTGCCCTGCCGCGTGCCGGCAGACTCGTGGTTTGTATTGGGGGATAACCGCGCCGTTTCGGTCGATTCGCGCAGCTCCGCCGTGGGATGCCTTTCGCAGGAGCAGCTGATCGGCAGAATCGTGCTGCGCATTTGGCCGCCGGAGCGGTTTGGACTGCTGTCCGGCGGTGCGGATGTCGGGGAGGAATAAGGATGAAGAAGAGATGGATGGCATTGGCGCTGGTTCTGGCCGTCGCGGCGACGGCCTGGCTGTGCGCTTTGGATACCTTTGCTTGGGACAATGCCTATGACATCCTGACTGCGACAAGCAGCGAAGCTGTCTCTTCCTGGAATGAGAAACCGAAGGACGAGAAACCGAAGGTTGAGGAGCCGAGAGCTGAGACGCCAAAGATTGAGGAACCGAAGGTTGAGGAACCGAAGGCCGAGACGCCGAAGGCCGAAGAGCCGAAGACCGAGGAACCGAAGATCGAAGAGCCGAAGACCGAGGAACCGAAGATCGAAGAGCCGAAGACCGAGGAACCGGAGGACGAAGAATCCGAGGACGAGGAGCCCGGGGACGAGGAACCGGAGGAGAAAGAGCCGGAGGACGAGGAACCGGAGGAGGAAGAGCCGAAGGACGAAGAACTCGAGGACGAGGAACCGGAGGACGAGGAAAAGGAGGACGAAGAGTCCGAGGACGAAGAATCCGGGGATGAAGCGACCGGAGACGGGCAGCCGAAGAATGAGACGCCTGAATTTGACGATCCGCAGGAAACGTTTCCGGAGACTGTAGAGACGGAAGCGCCGGACGTGCTTCCGGAGCAGACGCAGACGCCCGCGCCGCAGACACCCGTGTCGGAGGCACTGCAGATTGCGCTGTACGCCGATCGCGGCTTTGCCTTTGCGGGAGAGGATACGGTGCATGCCGAGCTGAGCGTGTGGGGCGGCGTGCCGGAATATGACGTCAGCTTCAGCGTGCAGGGCGAGAAAAAATCCGTGAAGCTCAGCGAGAGCGGAAACGCATCGTTTGCCTTCACGCCGGAAGGCTACGGCGAATATACCCTCACGGCAAAGGTCACCGACGGCAGCGGGCAGCAGGTGAAGGAATCGGTCAGCCTGATTGCCGCAGAGCGCTGCTGGGAAACCGAGCGCGATTGGAAGCGCTCCGTCTCCGGAGCGAAGCTGACCGGCGACTGGGGCAAGGATCTGGCGGCCGTCGCGGCCACACAGGTTGGCTGGAGCTATAACGAAAAGTGCTTTATCCTCGACGATGCGGGCAAAAAGCAGTATTACTCCCGGTACGGCGACTGGTATGGCGCGCCGTATTCGGATTGGTGCGCCATGTTCGTCGCGTTCTGCGCGCATTACGCGGATATCCCGGAAAGCGCCTGCCCGGTCTCCGCAAGCTGCAGAACGTGGATGGACGCGATGGAGCAGATGGGCGCATACCGGTCGTCCGGCAGCGGCTATCAGCCCGAACGGGGCGATATCGTCTTCTTTGCATGGGAGGGCAACGGCAGCCCGTCCCATATGGGCATCGTGGAGAAGGCGGACGGACGAACCATCCATACGATTGAGGGCAACGTCGGCGGCGTGCGCCGCAAGCAGCGTACGGTGTCCGGCGACGGCATCATCGGATACGGCAGCATGGAAGCCCTCATGGTGCGCGCGGGCAAGCTGCCGCAGGCGGAAAAGCCGGATGGCCCCGATGCGCCCGGGGAGACGGAATCGAGCATCGTTCCGGTGGAGCGGGCAACGGTCGGCTATACGATCGCAAACAACGTCAATCTGCGCAGCGGTCCGGACAAAAGCGCGAAGCGCGTGACGAAGATCGCGCACAAGGGAAGCCGGCTGGACGTGCTGGGCACGGCGCAGGGCCAGGATGGGCTCTGGTATGCGGTGCGCTATGGCGAGTACGAGGGCTTTGTCTTCGGCAGCCTGCTGCGCATTGAGGAAATCGACGAGCCGACCGCGGAACCGAGCACGGAGCCGACCGTCGAGCCGACCGCGGAACCGACAACGGAGCCGAGCACGGAACCGACAACGGAGCCGAGCACGGAACCGACAACGGAGCCGAGCACGGAACCGACAACGGAGCCGACCGTGGAGCCGAGCACGGAACCGACAACGGAGCCGAGCACGGAGCCGACCGTGGAGCCGAGCACGGAGCCGACTGCGGAGCCGAGTACGGAACCGACTGCGGAGCCGAGCACGGAACCGACTGCGGAGCCGAGCACGGAACCGACCGTGGAGCCGAGCACGGAACCGACAACGGAGCCGAGCACGGAACCGACTGTGGAGCCGAGCACGGAGCCGAGCACGGAGCCGAGCACGGAGCCGACCGCCGAACCGACGAGCGAGCCGGAGGAGGAGACGATCTGGGGCCTGATCGGCTATACGGGCAAGAGCGCTGTGCTCATGCGCGCGCAGGCGAGCGAAAAGAGCGACTGCATCGGACGGCTGGACGAGGCGAACACCCCGGTGTTCGTGCTGGATGCCAGCGAAGACGGCCGGTGGTTCAGGGTTCAGTACGGCATGCAGCGCGGCTATATCCTGACAGATCTGCTGTGGCTCAGCGGGGAACGCGTCCCGAGCGTTCCCTCTGCGGAGGAGCAGGGTGCTGAAATCGGCTATACCGCGGCCAGGAACGTGCCTGCGTATGACAAGCCCTCCGCCGGGAGCGGCGTGTCGAGCTTCAAAAACCAGGGGATTGAGCTGGTCGTCATCGGCAGCATCGAGAACGATCAGGGCGTGTGGTACGCCGTCCAGTTCGGCAGCAGGGTGCTTTATGTGCGGGCGCAGGATATCACGCTGAAGCATGGACATGCGTCGACGGCGACGCCGACCGCGACGCCGACGGCAACACCGACCGCGACGCCGACGGCGACCCCGACGGCCACGCCGACCGCGACGCCGACGGCGACGCCGACGGCAACACCAACCGCGACGCCGACGGCCACACCGACGGCCACGCCGACCGCGACGCCGACGGCGACCCCGACGGCCACGCCGACTGCGACGCCGACGGCGACCCCGACGGCCACGCCGACCGCGACGCCGACGACCACGCCGACGGATGCACCGGTGTACTATTGCAACCTTGAAGAGCATGCACACGGAGCGGCCTGCTTCGACGAAAGCGGCGCATTCATCTGCCGCCTGCCGGAGCATGTGCATCAGGACGCCTGCCTGATCCGGCCGACGGCACAGCCGACCGCTACACCGACGCCTGAGCCGACGGCGACGCCGGAGGAAATCCCCGAGGCGACACCGGACGAGGCGGACGAGGAACCGACGCCTGAGCCGACGGCGACGCCGGAAGAAATCCCCGAGGCGACACCGGGAGAGGCGGAGGAAGCTGAGCCGGATACGCCGGACGATGCGCCTGAAACGGCGTACGTCTGCGGCAAGCAGGAGCACGCCCACACGGCGGCATGCTGCGACGAAAGCGGCACGCTCGTGTGCACGCTGGAGGAACACCGGCACGATGAAAGCTGTCTAGCCGCGGCGCTGACTGCGGAGGAGCAGGCGCAGGTGGACGCGGTGGCCGCGCTGATCGAAGCGATTCCCGCGCAGGATGCGCTGGAGGCGTTGGTGGCTGCGTATCGCGAGGCCGGAGACCGGGCCGGATTCCTGGCGTGGTTCCGGGAGACCGCCGCGCAGATGGACGAGGCCCTTGCGGCGTATGACGCGCTGGCGGATGCCCTCAAGGCGCAGGTGACCGGCATCGACGGGCTGCAGGCGGCGAAAGCGCTGCTGGATGCGCTGCTTGCCTCCGTTGCGCCTGCCCTGACGGACGACGGTGCTTATGTCAGCGAGCTTGCGGCGACCGGCTCCGAGGTCTTCATGGCTCCGGATGCAGAAATTGCAGAAGAGCGTGAGCAGGAGGATGCAAGCACCGTCCGCAACGGGGAGCGCATCCGCTATGAATTTGACGTCCGCACGGCATCCTACACGGATGCGGCCTACGGCGAGGGACGCGTCAGGCTGGAATTCGTCCTGCCGCTCCCGGCGGAGAAGGCGGTCTTTGACCTTTCGGACATGGACTGGCTCGATCAGACCGAGGGCTATGCGCCGGTTGTGACGGCGCAGACCATGCAGCTGGACGGCGCGGAGGTTTCCTGCCAGGTGCTGACCGGCTACCGGCTGCTGCGCGGCAGCACGCTGGAGGAGCGCGTCATCCCGGGCGCGTTCACGGGCTATGTGACCGTCAGCGTGCTCGCCATGGCGCAGGACGAGCAGGTTTCGGTGACCCTCAGCGCGGCCATGGAGCACAGCGCGTGGGACGGAACGTGCCCGACGCACCAGACGGAGGAAAAGCGCTCGGTGCAGACGCAGACGTACACCGTCAGGGCGCAGCAGACGGCCTACGAGGCATTCCTGCTGCGTATTGAGGCGCTCGAGGCGCTGGGCGAGTTGGACGACGCGTCCCTGCAGGAGGCGGAGGCACTGTTTGTGCAGCTCCGCGAGGCTCTGGAGCGCGGCGAGCTGACGGAGGAGGAATTCAAAGAGCTGAATGACCGGGTGTTCTGGCTGGTCTACGGCGATCCCAATTCACTGGCCGAGCCGGCCGTCGGCACCAACTGGATGGCCCTGCGCAGCAGCGGCTGGTTCAGCCAGTACAGCGGCAGCACCCTGAGCACGCGCACTGCGCAGCGGTCGGCGGCGGTGTTGTCCGCCAATCTGCTGGTGGATGACGATGTCTCGGCGGCAGCGCAGCCGTCCGACGTGCAGGTCGATGATCGGGGCGGAACCAATGCGTCCACGGACGGCTCCGTTTCCGTGAGCAAGACCATCGCCGGAACGGATCTGGAGAACGTGTTCGACATCACGCTTCAGGTGCAGACCGAAATCAATGTTTCGGAGATCGTGCATGAGCCGGACATGGCCGTCGTCATCGTGATGGACATTTCCAACACGATGAACTCCAACTTCGGCAGCGTCACCCGCTACGCGGCGGCGATGAATGCGGCAGAGAATTTCCTTGACCAGTTCGCGGCGAACAATTCGCTGGGCATCAGCAAGGTGGGCTTTGTGGCGTTCAATACGGATGCGCACCAGATTTTCGGCCTGCAGAGCTGCTCGACGCAGGAACAGGTTAATGCGCTGAAGAACACCATGCGCAGGAATACCGGCAGCATCATCAATGCAAGCGACTACAATACTACTCACAACCGCTTTACCAACGTGGAGGCTGGCCTTAAGATGGGCGCGGACATGCTGAACGGAACGAAGAACAAGAACAAGTTCATCATCTTCCTGAGCGACGGCTTCCCGACGACCTATATCCGCAGCGGCTATTCCGGTTACGATCCCTATGATACTACGGGTCAGATCTTCAAGGATCGCGTGTTGAACAAGCCGTGCAAGTACGGCACCAGCTACAGCGACGAGGCTGCCATCCGGGCCAGAAAAAGGGCTGCGGCGATCAAGAGCTCCGGCGTGACCATCTTCTCCATCGGCGTGGATGTGGCCGGTCAGACCATCCAGACGTACATCACGCAGAGCGAGAAAGCAAGTGATCACTCCGTCGTGGACCGCACGGGCACGACATACGAGATTGGCGACGCCAGCAGCACGGAGGCCTACAAGAACTGGCTGCGGGACAGCATCGGTTCGGGCTACTATTACGACAGCACGGATTCCGCCGGCCTTTCCTCCGCATTCAAACAGATCTTTGCGGAGATCAAGCACAAGGTGGAGGCCGGCTCCGTGGCGGACTGGGTGGCCAACGACCCGATGCCGACAATCAACAACTCGGCGGAGACGGTCGAGTTCATCGGCTTTTACAGCAAGAAGCCCGAGCTGGTGTCCGGCAATCTGACGGGCAGCTATGCCGAGGACGGCGAAAACACCGCGTCGTATGTCGGCGATAAGGCAGCGATCAGCTGGGATCTGAAGAAGTCGGGCTATGAGACAAGCACCAGCGGCGGGACAACCACCTACATCTATCGGCTGGTCTACCGGGTGCGGCTGAAGAACGAGATCGGCAGCTTCGGAGAGGGAACGATCTATCCGACCAACGACACGACGATCCTGCAATATCGGACGATTCAGGGTACGGACGGCAACCTGTCGGTCTCCGATCCGAAGACGGTCGACTTCCCCATCCCATTGGTTCACGGCTATCTGGCGGAGCTGCGCTTCACGAAGGTGGATACGCAGGGCGGCAAAGTGCCCGGCGCGGTATTCCTGCTGCGCCACGAGGAATCGCTATGCGGCATCTGCCGCGGCAACGGAACGAGCGTCACGGTTGCGGACAAGACGGCTGTTTCCGGAGCGGACGGCAGCGTATCCTTCACGAAAATCCCCTCCGGCCACACCTACACGCTCAAAGAGACGAAGGTGCCGGACGGATACCTGCCCAACGACAATACCTATACGGTGACCGTGGCCTATGATCAGATTACCGTCACCGTCAAGGATGCCGGCGGCAATGCTGTAGCGTGGGACGACCGATTCGTCAACGAATTTGGCTTCGAGCTCCCGCAGACCGGCGGAACCGGCAGAATGCTGTATGCCGTGGGAGGACTGCTGCTGACGGCAGCAGGCGCACTCCTGCTGTATCATCAGGCAAGACGCAGAAGGGGGGATAGGCCGTCCTCGTGATCTGCAAACACAACATGTTGACAGCCCTTTACTCAAAAGAAACACAGGGAAAGGAAAACAATCTATGAAGAACACCAAGAAACTCGTCGGCCTTCTGCTGGCGCTGGTCATGGTCTTTGCCGTGAGCGCGGCGATGGCGGAGGGAGAGACCGGCAGCATCACCATCAATGACGCGGTGGTGGGTCAGACCTACACGCTTTACCAGATTCTCGATCTGGAAAGCTACAATGCAAGCGCCAATGCGTATGCATACAAGGCGACGACCGCATGGAATACGTTCATCAACAGCGATGCCATCAAGGGCACCTATGTGGAGGTTGATGCGCAGGGCTATGTGACGTGGAAGGACGGCGCGGACGCTGCGGCGTTTGCTAAGGCCACTCAGAAGTATGCGAAGGACAACAGCATTGCCAATCAGGGCAGCGTGACGGCGACGACAACCACCGTCTCCTTTACCGGCCTTGATCTGGGCTACTATCTGGTCGATACCACGCTGGGCACGCTGTGCTCCCTGGACACCACCAACCCGAATGTGACCATGGAGGAAAAGAACGAGGTGCCCACGAACGTCAAGACCGTCGAGGAGGATTCCACCGGCAACTACGGCGAGAAGAACGACGCGGACATTGGCCAGACCGTGAACTTCAAGAGCACCATCACGGCGCAGGCCGGTGCGGAGAACTATGTGTTCCACGATAAGATGTCCGAGGGTCTGACCTTTGGTGGCAGCGTGTACGTCACACTGAATGGAAATGCTGTGGATGCGTCCAATTACACTTTTACGGATTACACCGTACAGGGAGCGACTACACCTACCGATGGTTGCACGTTCGAGGTTTCTTTCAAGCAGAATTTCTGCGACACGCTTGCGGCTGGCAACGAAATCGTCATCAGCTACACCGCCACGCTGAACGAGAAAGCTGTGATCGCGGGCGATGGCAACCCCAACACGAGCAAGGTCAGCTACGGTGACAGCAGCAATACCAAGTTTACTCCGGACAGCCAGACCAAGACCTACACCTGGGACGTGGATGTGTTCAAGTACACCATGAACGGCGAGAC
The DNA here is from genome assembly GCA_004557905.1 of Clostridiales bacterium. Lineage (GTDB taxonomy): Bacteria > Bacillota > Clostridia > Christensenellales > Aristaeellaceae > Ventricola. The sequence continues at coordinate 43,549 of SFFH01000005.1, forward strand.
GGAAACGGCGCTGGCGGATGCAAAATTCACGCTGAGCAAAAACAGCGACGGCTCCAATCCCATCGCGCTGGTGTCTGAGGGCAACAACGTCTACCGCGTTGCCAAGACCGGCGAAACCGGCACCGTGACGGAGATCACGACCGACGCGACCGGCAAGTTCACCATCAAGGGCCTGGACGCGGACACCTACTACCTGACCGAGACTGCGGCGCCTGCGGGCTACAACAAGCTGGCCGGCCCGGTCACCATCGTCATCGGCGAGAACGGCGTGGTCAACGGCACGACCGAGGCCCCGCAGGGCGTGGATGAGGTCAAGATTCTCAACCAGTCCGGCACCGAGTTGCCCTCCACCGGCGGCATCGGCACGACCATCTTCTATGTGATCGGCGGCGTGCTGGTCATCGGCGCGGCGGCGATGCTGATCGCCAAGCGCAAGAAGGCGTAAGCACAGGCTTTTCCCCGGGGAGGGAGGCCCCTCCCCGGGATTTCCCTGCAGCATCAAGGAGAACCCTATGAAAAAGCATCTTTCGACCATCGCCATGATTCTGGTGCTCCTGGTAGGGCTCTCCCTGATGCTGTATCCCACCGTCAGCGACCGGTGGAACGCCATGCATCAGTCCCGCGCCATCGCCACCTACAGCGAGACCGTCTCCGGGATGGAAAACGCCCGCTATGACGAGCTGCTCGCACAGGCGCAGGCGTATAACGCGGCGCTGACCAACCGCCCCGGCCGCTTCATGATGACGGACGAGGAACGCGCGGTCTATGAAAGCGTGCTGGACGTTTCCGGCACGGGCATCATGGGCTATGTCGAAATCCCGAGGATCGACTGCAGCCTGCCCATCTATCATGGCACGAGCGAGGGCGTGCTGCAGATCGCCGTCGGGCACATCGAGGGCAGCTCGCTGCCCATCGGCGGGATGGGGACGCACTGCGTGCTCTCGGGCCACCGGGGCCTGCCCTCGGCCAAGCTGTTCACCAGCCTGGACCGGATGCAGACGGGCGATACCTTCATGCTCCATGTGCTCGATGAAACGCTGACCTATGAGGTCGATCAGATTCTGACCGTGGAGCCGGAGGACGTGAGCGCGCTGGCCATCGATCCGCAGGCGGATCTGTGCACGCTGGTGACCTGCACGCCCTACGGCATCAATACGCACCGGCTGCTCGTGCGCGGGCACCGCGTGGAGACTGTGAAGGAGCGCGCGCCCGTCGTCGTCATGGCGGACGCGGTGCGCGTGGCGGCCTGGAAGGTCGCCCTGGCCGTGGCCGCGCCGCTGCTGCTGGCGTTTGTGCTCGCGGCGCTGGTTTTGCCCCGCCGCCGGGACTGAGGCGGAGCTGTGGATTTTGGAAACAACGGAGGAGTGAATGCCATGCAAAAAAATGGCAGGTTCATGCGCAGGAGGAAGGGGAGGCTGCCCGCGCTGGCGGTGCTGCTGCTGGCGCTGCTTTGCGCCGCCCCGTCTGCGCTGGCCATCGATCCCATCGAGACGGGACGCGAGGCGTCGCTGACCGTCGAGTACGGGATGAAGGGGATGGCGTTCACGATCTACCGCGTCGCGGAGATGACGGGCTTCGGCGAGTTCACGCCGTCGGCGGGCTTTGACGATATCGTCAGCGCGGACGAGCTGACCGATCTGGACAGCGCGGGCTGGAGCGCCCTGGCGGGCACGCTCTCGGGCTATGTGAACCGCGAGGGACAGTGGAGGCGCACGCAGCGGATCGGCGCGGACGGCAGGGCGACCTTCTCCGGCCTGCGCGTCGGGCTGTATCTCGTCCTCGGCACGCCGTACGAGACGGACGGCAAGGTTGTTCAGGTGCAGCCGTCGCTCGTGGCGCTGCCCTCGCGCAACGCGAAGGACGTGTGGATGTACCGCGTGACCGTGGAGCCCAAGCCCGAGGCGGTGGAGCGCTATGACGAGATTCAGGTGCGCAAGGTCTGGAGCGACGGGGGCAGCGCGTCGCGCCCGAAGGAAATCACCGTGCGGCTCTATGTCAACGGGAAATTCTATGGCGCAGCGACGCTGAACGCGGCGAACAACTGGCGCTTCACCTGGAACGTCAGCAACGTCAGGCAGCCCGCGGTGTTCAAGGTGACGGAGAGCCCGATTCCCTCCGGCTATACGCACAGCATCGATTACACGGGCTCCTACCTCACATCGTGCGGGAGGCTGGGCAAGCGCATCACCATCGTGAACCGCAAATGCACGCCGGTGGTGCCCGCGAAGCCCAGCGGCAAGCTGCCGCAGACGGGCCTGCTCTGGTGGCCCGTGCCGCTGCTGGCCGGCGGCGGCATGGCGCTGTTTCTGATCGGATGGCTGCGAAGGAGACGCGATGAGGACGAATAAGCGCAGGAAAAAGCGCAAGGGCGGTTTTCTGATGACGACGGGGCTGCTGCTGATTGCAGCCGCCCTTCTTTTGACGCTGCGCAATACCCGTGAGCAGCGGCGGGCGGATGAGGCGGCAGCCGCGGCGCTCGGACAGATGAGGACGGTCATGCCGCAGGAGGAGGACGAGCCGCGGACGCTGGCGCTAGCGGATGCGGAAGGGAATCTGCTCGACTGGCCGCTGGATAGGCAGGGCGAGCCGATGCCCTGGCCCGTGGAGGACGGCGCGCCCGTCCCCGCCGTCGTGGACGGCGAGGGCAGGACGGTGTACTGGACGCAGCTGCGCGGCGGAGAGACGGATGCATCCATCCCGGCCCCTGAAGCATATCCGGATGTGTATGCGCCGGAGGAGGGGCAGACCGTGCCGGACACGGCGCGACAGCCTGATGATACGCAGGACGGCGGCACGGCGGAGCCGTTCGCGCCGGTGATGACTGCGGCGCCTGCGGAAGACGCGCCCCTCGCCGGGCAAGCGCCCGCGCAGACGGACGCAGCGCAGGACGTGCTTTCGGGCTGGACGGTGGACGCGCAGGGCGCGCTGCTGCCCTGGGTTCGCGACGCGGCAGGACGGCTGACCCCCTGGCCGACGGACGGCGCGGGGCAGGCGATCTCCTTTGCGCAGCTGCGTCAGAAGTGGCAGGAGCTGCGGGACACGCTCTCCCCGCTGTATATCGGCATGGTTGAGGTGCCCGCGCTGGAGCTTTCGCTGCCGGTGATCAGCGAATGGACGTATCCGCGGCTCAAGAAGGCGCCGTGCCGGTATGTCGGCTCGGTGTACAGCAAGGACATGGTGATTTGCGGGCACAACTACGACCGTCACTTCGGCCGGCTCAAGGATCTCGCCGTGGGCGATGAGGTGCGCTTCACGGACATGGACGGCAACGTCTTCTTCTATTCCGTCTGCGGGACGGAGCAGCTGGGCAAATACGCCGTGGAGGACATGCTGGCGGGGGAGTGGGATTTGACGCTGTTCACCTGCACCAAGGGCGGGCGCATGCGCGTGACGGTTCGCTGCAAGCTGGAGCGCTATGCCGTGGGCGAAGGCCAGGAGGAAGCGCAGACGGCACTGTGATACAGGGCCTGCGGCGGGCGCTGCCCGGAAAAGACGTAGTGTATCCGCCATATTCTCCAAAAAACTTCAGGTTCTTTGCAGTTTCTGTTTTACAAGGATATCGATTTGTTGTATAATACTAAAGCAAATGCGATATTCTGCGCAGCTGCAATCTCTGCAAAACAAGGGCGGGAATGAACCCACCCGATAGAGGAGTGTATACGATGAGCCGAATGATCGGTACTGTTTCCATGGGCGTGCGCGCGCCCATTATCCGCGAGGGCGACGACCTGGTGGAGATCGTCACCGGTTCCATTGCGGAAGCGATGAAGGAGGACGGCCTCAAGCCGCGCGATCGTGACATCGTCGCCATGACTGAAGCGATTGTCGCCCGTGCCCAGGGCAACTACGCCACCGTCGACAATATCGCCGACGACGTGCGCGCCAAGCTCGGCGGCGAAACCATCGGCGTGATCTTCCCGATCCTGAGCCGCAACCGTTTCGCCATCTGCCTGCGCGGCATCGCCAAGGGCGCAAAGAAGATCGTCCTGATGCTCAGCTATCCGTCCGACGAGGTGGGCAATCACCTGCTGGACCTCGACCTGCTCGATGAGAAGGGCGTCAATCCCTACAGCGACGTGCTGACGCTCGAGCGCTATCGCGAGCTGTTCGGCTATATCAAGCACCCGTTCACGGGCGTGGATTACATCGAATACTATTCCAACCTGATCCGCGAGATGGGCGCCGAGGTGGAGGTCATCTTCGCCAACGATCCGCGCGCGATCCTCAAGTACACCAAAAATGTGCTGGCCTGCGACATCCATACCCGCGCCCGCACCAAGCGCCTGCTCAGGGCTGCCGGCGCCGAGCGCGTGTTCGGCCTGGACGAGATCCTCAACGCCCCGGTGAACGGCAGCGGCTGCAACGAGAAGTACGGCCTGTTGGGCTCCAACAAGTCCACTGAGGACAAGGTCAAGCTGTTCCCACGCGACTGCCAGGACCTCGTGGAGAAGATTCAGGCGAAGCTGCTGGAAATCACCGGCAAGCACATCGAGGTCATGGTCTACGGCGACGGCGCGTTCAAGGACCCGGTCGGCAAGATCTGGGAGCTGGCGGACCCGGTCGTCTCCCCGGCCTACACAGCCGGCCTGGAGGGCACGCCCAACGAGCTCAAGCTCAAGTACCTGGCCGACAACGACTTCGCCGATCTGTCCGGCGAGGCGCTGCGTGACGCCATCAAGGGCAAGATTCAGCAGAAGGACGGCAGCAGTCTGGTGGGCAACATGGCTGCCCAGGGCACGACCCCGCGCCGTCTGACCGACCTGATCGGCTCCCTGTGCGACCTGACCTCCGGCTCCGGCGACAAGGGCACCCCGATCATCTACATCCAGGGCTATTTCGACAACTACACCAACGACTGAT